>NZ_BORS01000001.1:0-601689 GCF_018333295.1 Paenibacillus apis | reverse complement strand
TTCCTCCTGTTGTTCGATAAATTCGGTTGGCGAACCAAATTTATTGTAACATCGGGAGGAATTTTTTTGGTACATCGCTGGAAGCTCTCCTGAACCATACGCATAGCGTATGGTTTTCTTTTGACAAAAAAAGACTTTCCGCAAGCTCTAGCTTACGGAAAGTCTGGTACGTACTTTTATGATTTCAGTATATCGTGATCTACGTAGCGTTCGCCGTTCAATTCACTCAATAGCTCGATCGCCACCTTGGCTCCGTCTCCGGCTGTAATAATCGTGTGAACGCTTACGCCGGCAAGCGTGCCTGCAACCCAGACCCGAGGGTTGCTCGTTCTTCCGTAACCGTCGGTCTCTACCACCGCTTTAATGCGCGGCTCGCGGCCCTCTTTCAGCCCCAGACCGATCGAAGCCGCCAACTCTGTCAATGCACCCGTAGCCAGGATGACATGAGAGGCCTCGTAGCTTCTTCCGGATTCCGTCTTCACGGTCACCTTGGAGCCTCCGTTCGTATCGACAACGGTCACTTTCTCTTCAATGAACTTTGCCCCCGCCTTCTGAGCCTGCTCCCGGCCGATCTTCAGCAAATCCGGGCCGCTGATATCCTTGGCTCCATAGTGGTTCTCAATCCAGGCCCGCTTTGTCATGCTGGCATTGCTGTCGAGCACCAAGGTTTCTTTGCCCGCCTTGGCAAGAAACAATGCCGCGCTTGAACCTGCAGGTCCCGCTCCGATTACGATTACCTCAGCCACAAGTACACCTACTTTCATTATATTTCGTGCCGCTTCGCCACACGAATACGGCACGTCACAGCTTACTCAATCCACTGCTCTGCCCAGCACTGTACTTGCTCCATGACTGGATTCAGCGCTCTTCCCTTTTCTGTAAGCTCATACTCAATTCTTACGGGAGTTTCCGGATAAACATGCCTAATAACAATTCCTTCGGTCTCCAAATCTTTCATACGCTCGGACAACATCTTGTCGCTCATCGCTGGAATCCCGTTAGAGATGTCCTTGAACCGCTTCGGGCCGCTAAGCAAGGTGCGGATAATCAGGCCATTCCAGCGTTTACCCAAAATTACGAAAGCGGATTCAAACCGGGGACACATCGCCGTATGATGCTCTTCCATGTTAATCTCACCTCATACTTTCTACATAGCCGGTTAATAACTTACGAATCGTTAGTATATTTCATAGTACCACAATTTATGCGGAATGCATACAGGTGAATCCCTTTTTAACCGCTCCAGTATTTGTTATTATACCCGATTCATCCGCACATGAAAAAGCGGCTGCGAAAGGCAGCCGCCATGATCCAAATGAAGAAATAGAACGAATTAGACCCACCACATCTCCGCAGCTGAGTCTTCAATCATAATCTGCTGCAGATTCTTAACAGCCTTCGAGAAGCCTTCCTCAATCGACATCAGGCCGTCTTCATGCTCAATGCTCACGACATAGTCATAGCCATAGAGACGAAGCGCGCTGATCATGTCCGCCCAGGTCTTCAGATCATGACCATATCCGACCGTACGGAATTGCCATGCGCGGTCCTGCATCAAGGTATAGGACTGCATGTCCGTGATTCCATGACGATGCACATTGACCGGGTCAATCGTCGTATCCTTGGCATGGAAATGATGAATCGCGCCTGCACGGCCCAAGATAGAGATCGCCTGAACCGGATCGATGCCTTGCCACCACATATGGCTTGGATCCAGGTTCGCTCCGATGACTTCACCTGCCGCTTCGCGCAGACGAAGCAGTGTTCCCGGCGTATGTACCGAGAAGCCCCCATGCAGTTCCAGACCAATCTTAACGTGGTGGTCAGCCGCATATTTTCCCCATTCTGTCCAGTAAGGGATCACTTTGTTCGTCCATTGCCAGTCCAGAATTTCCTGGTAATCATTCGGCCACGGCGCTACAGGCCAGTTCGGATATTTGGCATCCTCATGATCTCCCGGGCAACCCGAGAACGTATTCACCACCGGAACCTCCAGCAGTTCGGCGAGTTGCACCGTCTTTACAAAGGTATCATGAAAGCCTTGAGCGATATGCTTCTGAGGATGGAGCGGATTACCGTGGCAGCTCAATGCACTGATCGTCAAGCCGCGAGCTTCAACGGCCTTCTTGAAGTTCTCACGCGCTGTCTTGCTCTCCAGCAGCTCATCCGGCTTGCAATGCGCATCCCCTGGATACGCTCCAGTCCCGATCTCCACAGCCTTAACTCCTTTGGATGCAACCAGGTCCAGCGCTTCCTCCAGCGGCCGGCCTCCGAATAGAACCAGAAATATGCCTAATTTCATTTCAATAGCCTCCTGTCATTTGCGTGTCCGCCGAATTAATCAAAATATACGGTCTTGCCCGTTCTTGCCGATTCATAGATCGCTTCTAGAATTTCAGTAACGACCAATGCTTGCTCCGGCTTCACGAGCGGCTCTTTATCTTCCAGAATGGCTTGAACCCAGGATCTGGCTTCCCGCAAGGAATCGGTCTCCTGCTCGCCGCTGAAGAAGGCCACGCCTCCGCTGCCGAAGTCTACCTTCGTCTCATACAGGCGGCTCATTCTTTCGCCATTCAGACGAAGACCATCATTCATGTCTGCTCCGCCTTCGGTTCCGCAAAGCAGTGTTCTTGCTTCGCCAAAATCAATGACATTCAGCGCCCAGCTCGATTCAAGCGATATGGTCGCTCCATTCTTCATGGTAATGAAGCCGAAAGCGGAATCCTCAACCTTGAATTCCTCCGGATTCCAGGGACCGAAGGCATTGGCTGCATTTTCGCGCCTGCCCAGCTTGTGGAAGACTGAACCGGTAACGCTCTTTGGCTCATAATTGTCCATAAGCCAAAGTGTCAGGTCAAGGGCATGGGTGCCGATATCGATCAACGGACCTCCGCCTTGCTTCTCTTCATCAAGGAATACGCCCCAGGTAGGTACTGCACGACGTCTGAGCGCAAGCGCCTTCCCGTAGTAAATGTCTCCGAGCTCTCCTTGCTCGCACAGCTGCTTCAGATACAAGCTGTCGCTGCGGAAACGGTTCTGGTAAGCGATGCTGAGCTTTTTGCCGGTACGCTTCGCCGCATCCAGCATTTGTCTCGCCTGCTCGGCGGTCTTGGCCATCGGCTTCTCACACATGACATGTCTGCCGGACTCCAGAGAGGCTACCGTAATTTCCGCATGGGAATCATTCGGAGTGCACACATGGACAACCTCGACATCCGTCTCGCTAAGCAACTTGCGGAAGTCCGTATATACTTTAGCTTCTGCTTCTCCGAATTCCTTTGCGGCTTTCTCCGCACGCTCTTCAACGATATCGCAGAATGCAACCAATTCTACCTCTTCAAGCTTCGCCAAAGCCGGCAAATGCTTGTTATTAGCAATCCCTCCGCAACCTACAACCGCTACCTTCAACTTCTTAGACATGAATGTTCCCCCCGTTATTCGCATAATTGCGTATCCATTTCATACTTTCTTCAATACAGTCGAGCGGATTGCCGGCACAGTAATCCTGCTCAACCACCAGCCAGGCGGCTCCCGCTTGAATTGCGGCATCCGCAATCGCCTTAATATCGACTTCGCCATGCCCCAGCTCTACCGTCTCGGCCGAGCCATCCTCGCGCTTCGCCATATCCTTCCAGTGAACCAGCGGCAGACGATCCGCATACTTGGTTATATAAGCAACCGGATCAAGCCCTGCATAATGAACCCAGCAGGTATCAAGCTCCATTTGCAGACGTTCTGCAGGCAGCTTCGAGAACATTACGTCCAATACAGGCTGGCCATCCAGATGCTGTGTAAGCTCGAATTCATGATTATGATAGCAGAAAGTAACCCCCGCATCCGCACAGCGTTGACCGATCTTATCCATATCCTCAAAAATATCATGCCAGCGATGACGATCTTCCTCTCCCAAGTAAGGCATGATCAATGTAGTGTTGCCGATCGCTTTATTAAACGCAATCTCCTCATCAAGCGCATCGCGCAATCTAACAAAAGGTGTATGCGCTCCCAAAGCAATCATACCGGTTTCATCCAGAATAGCCTTGACCTGCTCGGCTGTCCGGCCGAAGTATCCCGCAAATTCCACCCCTTGATATCCCAGTGCTGCAATCTTGCGCAAGGTTCCTTCAAAATCCTGTTCCATGGCATCGCGAACTGTATAAAGCTGAAGACCAACTTGTGTCAAAATTATCACCTCAATCTTTTATTAAACGAATTGATCAATTCTTCTACATGGTATTCCAAATTGCTTTACAGTAAAATGAATAATATGATTGAAACATGAACAATCTGGTCATTATTTTTTTTAGCACTTGGGAGAGTGGCATTTTTGGACAATAAAAAACTGCAAATTCTGACCGCTGGCTATTCTCTTCACAGCAAACCGTTTCATATTTTCCAGCCGGAAGGGCTGGAGAATTATCTAATACGACTGCAGACTACAGGCCGCTGCCGCACCCGTATTGAAGGGAAGCTGGAGCGGCTGGAGCCCGGCGACCTGCTGCTTGTCGCCCCCGGACAGCCCTACGAGCTGCGGATTGAAGGCGAGCCTGCCATCGGCGTTCAGTCACAGGGACCTCCGTTGATTAACAGCGGCGACTATCATATCTTCCCTTCTGGGGAATGGATTGAGGAATGGTGGCAGAAACAGCCCCGTCCCCGCATTATCCGGCTTCCGCTGTCAGAGGGGGTTGTCGGGGCTTTCCGGCAAATTATGCTGGAGCGGCAGCGAATCTCCAATCCTTCTCCTGAAATCGCAGAGTATTACTTAAAGATTCTGTGTACGGATATTGACCGGAATTTGCTCCAGCAGCCAACCCGGACCTATCCCACTTATCTTGCCCACCGGATTAAGAATTATATTGAAGAGAATGCGGCTGAGCCGATTCGCCTGGAGGATGCGGCGGCCTATGCCGGTATTAGCGTCTCGCGGGCGGTGCATCTGTTTAAAGAAACATTCGACACCAGCATTATTCAGTACACGCTCGAGGTCCGCCTGAATATGGCGCGGGAAAGAATCATTTTCAGCCCGCTTAGCTTGGAGCATGTAGCGGAAAGCTCCGGCTTTCCAAACTACAATTATTTTCACCGGGTATTTCGGAAGCGGTTCGGGATGTCGCCCAAACAATTCCGCCAGCATGCCCGCACGCCAGTGGAATCCTGACTTTGTCTGCGGAGTCTATGTTCCAAAAATAAGAAGAACCTTTCCCCGGAATGGAGAAAGGTTCTTCCCTGTAACACGTATAACTTACAGCGGGAGGTTGCCTTGATTCAGCATTTGCTGAATTTCGCGCTCGCGCTCAAGCTTCTTCTTCATTAAAAGTCCCAAGCCTACAACAAGAGCTATAATAACCATTTCAAATCCGTATTTGATCCAGCCGCTAGCGAACCAGTCGAGAATCAACGGCTCAGCAACCAGCATTTTGGACGCCGTCCACGCCAGCACGGCCGCTCCGATCGTGATGACGACCGGGAAGCGCTCTGTCAGCTTCAGAATCATCGTGCTTCCCAGCACCATAATCGGTATGGAAATGGCCAGGCCAAATACCACCAGCAGAATGTCTTCATCCGCAGCGCCCGCAACCGCGAGTACATTATCCAGACCCATCATGGTATCGGCGACGATAATCGTGCCGATAGCCGTCCACATGCGGTCCCCGCCTTTAATATCATGACTTTTATCGTCAACCAGAAGCTTATAAGCAATCCAGATCAAAGCCAGTCCGCCGGCAAGCCGTAACCCCGGGAGCTTGAGCAGCTCCAGAACAAGCAGGGTCATGATCACCCGAACCACGATTGCCCCTATAGTTCCCCATACAATAACCTTCTTCTGGTCCTCCTTTCGAACATTGCGCGCGGCAAGCCCGATTACAATCGCATTGTCACCTGCAAGCACAAGATCGATCAGAACGATGGATAGCAAGGCTGTCCAGAACTCCAACGTCAATAACTCCATATTCTCTCTCCTCTCCTACGATCTGGTTCCGGCTTTCGATATGAAAAAATGCACCTTTGCTCGTTAAACCGGGCACAGGTGCATTTTATTTTATACAAAATAAAAAGACCTTCACCCAATACTCGCATCAGGCAAAGGTCTCGCTAACAACGACAGGTTGCCAATAAAGCCGGGGTGTGAACCCGTCATGACGACTTTATTGTAGTAAGCTACTCCCCTTTGGGAACCATGCATATAAAATTCTTAGTAATTATAGCATGGCCATGAAGAATACGCTAGATTTAATTAAGGGAAGACTTTGTATCATGGATGGGCGGAAAGGAGCCGTTATGAGAAAATGGATCGTACTCACAGTGTATGCCCTTGCTTTTGCCTTGGCTTACCTGTTCAAGGAGGAGCTTAATGGATGGATCACGGGCGATCCTCCGCTCTGGAGCCTGTTAGCTCTATCGACCTTGCTCGCCTTTGTTCCAATCCTGCCCTACCGCGTCGTTATTGCCGCTGCCGGATATATGCTGGGAGGATTATTCGGGGGAATGATCACCCTGATCAGTTCTACGCTAGCCGGAGCGCTAGTCTACGCCGGAGCGGCCTACGGTTTCCGGGATGTGGCCTCACGCTGGACGGAAAGACTCAAGCCGCTGGAGCGGATCAGCAAGGTTATCGAACAGCGTCCATTTGCCACAATCGTCTTGTGTAAATTAACGCCGGTATTCCCCCAAACGGCAATCAATATCTATTCGGGAGCTTATAACATCCCCTTCTTCACCTATCTGGCCGCCTCTGTTGTGGGCAAGCTGCCAAGCGTGTTTTTCTACGCCTTCCTGGGCGCATCTTTATGGGAGGAGCCGAAAACGGCATTAAAGGCAGCTCTCGGATATATGCTGGTGCTTCTGCTGGTAACTGTATTTTGGGTATATATTAAAAAAAGACCCTGGACAGCTTTCAGTTTTGGGGCAAAAAACGTTATACTGGAAGCCGGAGCAAGTTCCAGCCTGTTATTAATGATGCCAAATGAAAATGGAGGGATCAGCATGAATATACCGCAATCTTCCGGCCGCGAGCTGGCCACCTTTGCAGGAGGCTGCTTCTGGTGCATGGTTTCACCCTTTGAAGAGCTTCCCGGAATTCACGGGATCGTATCCGGTTATACCGGCGGCCGTACCGCCAATCCGACATACGAGGAAGTCTGCGCCGGAGATACGGGCCATTATGAAGCCGTACAGATTACGTTCGATCCGGCCATCTTTCCTTACAAAAAGCTCCTGGAGCTATTCTGGCAGCAGATTGACCCGACGGATGAAGGCGGGCAATTCCATGATCGGGGAGAATCGTACCGGACGGCTATTTTCTACCATAATGAGCAACAGCGGGAAGAAGCAAAGCATTCCAAGGCAGAGCTTGCCGCCAGCGGCCGTTTTGACAAGCCGATTGTAACGGAGATTATGCCGGCTGCCCCATTCTATGCCGCTGAGGACTATCATCAAGACTACCATCGTAAGAATCCAGGACATTACAAACGCTATCGCAAGGGCTCCGGCCGGGAAGACTTCATTGATCGTCATTGGTCGGGTCCCGCCAATCCGGAGGAGTTAAAGACGCGCCTCACACCTATCCAATACGAGGTCACGCAAAAAAATGCTACTGAGCGTCCCTTTACTGGCGAGTACTGGAATCACACGGATGAAGGAATCTATGTGGACATCGTATCCGGAGAGGCGCTGTTCAGCTCGCTCGACAAATATGATGCCGGCTGCGGCTGGCCGAGCTTTACTCGTCCCTTGCGTTCTTACAGCATCAAGGAAAAGACAGATACCAGCCATTTCATGATCCGCACGGAGGTGCGCAGCCGGGAGGGAGATTCCCACCTGGGGCATGTATTCGAGGACGGCCCCGAACCTACCGGACTTCGCTACTGCATTAATTCCGCCGCGCTTCGCTTCGTACCGAAGGAGAAGATGGAGGCGGAAGGCTACGGCGAATACCTGTATTTATTCGAGAACAAGCAACAGGATTAGTTAACTGCGGAAAGACAAAGACAGCGGCAGCCTTGGACGAGAAAGTAAAGTCCCGGACTGCCGCTGTCTCATTAGACTCGGTAAATCTTCCGAGGCAACATTAATGTTATTCCATGCTTCTTGATAATCAGCTGGCAGCTCTTTGACCCGCGATTCAAAAGCTTTCATCTCTTTAGTCATGTCGCTGCCGGTGATTTTCTCCCAAAAGTTCATATTATTTCCCCTCCCTTAACTCCCCGATTTTTGATGATACGAACGCCCATTTCTCCCAAAATCTCTGCAACTCCTCACGCCCCGCGTCGTTGATGGCGAAAAACTTCCTCGGCGGTCCCATATCGGAGGGCTTCTTGGTGGTCTCCACCAGCTTGTTTTTTTCAAGCCTGATCAGGATCGTATATACCGTTCCCTCCACAACATCTGTGAAGCCTGAGCGTTTGGCCTCTTCATTAACCGGGTAATGACGGGTAGCTGTTCTTATTACACCAGGAAAGGATGAAGCGAAATGCCTTGGAGTAAAGGAGATTACCCGCCATCCATGAAAAATTTGGATTCCCGCGTGCGAAACAAGGCGATAGAAATCGCCAATGCCCTGCTTGAAGACGGCTATGAGGAGGGACGTGCCATCGCTATTGCTACGGCCAAGGCGGAGGAATGGGATGAAAATCATCCAAAGGATAAGAAATAGCTCAGTTCTAAGTGAATAAACCGAATCTCCTGAAGACAGCTTTGCGTTAACTGTTTTCAGGAGATTTTTTATCTCTGTCTTCTTGCTCTCGTCCTTCCGGGAAAGTAAGATAGCAATGAGGTGATGATCGATGCAAACATTGCTTGTGCTCGGCGGAATCATGATGTTCTTTGCCGTAGCGCTCGGAGCCTTTGGGGCCCACGCCCTGAAAGACAAATTGACTCCGGATCGTATGAAGAATTACCAGACAGGAATCCAATACCAGATCGCACATGGACTCGGCCTGCTTCTTCTCGGTACTGTGCAGGGAGATACAGTGAATACTTCTCAGATCACTGTCTCCGGCTGGTTGTTGACTGCCGGAATCGTGCTGTTCTCCGGGAGTCTGTATGTGCTTAGTCTGACAGGAATCCGGAAGCTGGGTGCAATTACGCCGCTTGGCGGACTCTGCTTTCTTGCCGGATGGGTGCTGTTTATCGTTGCCGTGGTCTAGGTCCTGTTCTATGATCTTCTCTGTAGTCACAAAAAAACGGCTCAAGCCCAGAAGGCTTAAGCCGTTTTCTTCTTCATGCCGTAAGTAACCGGACGCCGCGGAGCAGCCGCTCTGTGTCCAAACTGTACGGTCCATGTAATCATCTGTCCGGCGATCATGACCGCCAATATTGTAAACATCGTCTCTTTCAATGGTAAATATAACAACGAGACAACAAGCACGATGGCATCCATCGCCATGAACACGGTGCCGATCTTTAAACCGGTCCACTGACTTATCATGAGCGATAAAATGTCGTCCCCGCCTGTTGCGCCCCCTGCACGGATAACCAGACCCGCACCCAAGCCGGTTAGCAATCCGGAGAATAGCGCCGCCATCAACAGATTGGAACCAAAGTCCATCCGCAGCGGCGAGAAGCTGTCACATAATTCATAAAATAACGAAAACGACATCGAGGCAATAAGCGTATGCGCAATGAATTTCCGGCCCTTCAGCCATACAGCTAGTATAAAGATCGGAATATCCAGCACAAGCATTGTCAGCGCAGGCGGCAAATCAAACAAATATTTGCCCAATAGCGCAAGGCCGACAAATCCGCCCTCCGACAGCCCATTCTGAAAATTGATATGATAGTAAGAAAATGCCAATAAAAACGAGCCTAGCAACATGATGAGTAACTGTCTACTGTTAATTTTCCATTCTGTTATGTTCCTCATTTGATATCCCTCTTATCGCAGATTGGTTGACTTTATGGTCCAACCCTACGTGTAAGAAGGCTCTTGAGGAATTCATCCTTCGCATGATTACACGCTTCTTTCGTAGGATTGTTGGCCATAAACCGACGCTCCACGAAACAAGCTAAGTGTAAGAGAGATCATAACGTTTCCAAATCGTCCTTGGGGAATTTGTCCTTCGGGAACACATGGTATCCTGATCCTTTCTGTTTTTGTCTTATCTTATTATAACACAAAAATTTTAATGACTAAACAGCTTAGCAGCTTCCATCTTTTTTTAGTTATGATGGCGCAATAACCGATTGACAGTCTCCCGCCGCACGCCGATAAATTGTCCGATTTCTTCCTGTGTCAAATACTCCGTAAGCGGCGCTCCGTTCGCATGCCGGCCAAGCCAGCCCGATAGCAGCTCCAGTCGTTCGGCAGGGGTACCGATCGTCAAATGATCAAGCCGTTCCTGCATGAACCTGACCTTTTCCTGCAGCAGACGAGCTACATCCATCGTTTTCGCAGGATCCTCCTCCAGCTCCTTGTACCATTTCTGGGCCGGGATCATCTCTACCTCGCTCTTGATTAAGGCGATAGCCGTTCCGTGCGCATCCTGCGGCGAGATCAGAGAATGATGGGGAACCGTCTCCCCGGGATACAGGATATTAAACAGCACGATATTTCCGTTCTCATGAAGTCGGGTCACCTTGAACAATCCGCTTTTGATGTGATATAAATAATTCCCCTCATCTCCTTGCCGGAACAAGATGTCTCCTTTATGTAATATCATGCTATCTCTCCATTTCTCTGCGTACTCTGACCCTATTATAACAAAAATCACTTCCTGAGGGCATAGGATTATCCACTTATGATTGTCTGATAATTTATTTTCACGTAGAATCACATTAGGCAGCTTGCGTCCGCCTCGGAATTGACGATAATGGAGGAGTAACAGGCGTGAATAATCATAAAATCACAGCCCGTCAGGGATATAGAAATAAGTTGCGGTCATTTCTTGAAGTGCTGGCTGTATCAACTAAACTTGGTCTTATCTCATTCGGAGGCCCCATCGCTCATCTGGGGTATTTTCATGACGAGTATGTTCGCCGCCGCAAATGGTTGGACGAGCGAAGCTATGCCGATCTGGTTGCACTGTGTCAATTTCTTCCTGGTCCTGCCAGCAGTCAGGTAGGCATCGGAATCGGCGTCATCCGTGCAGGACTGCTCGGCGGACTGACCGCTTGGCTTGGCTTCACACTTCCATCGGTCATCGCGCTCGTCCTGTTCGCCCTTCTATTGCAAGGGTTTGATATTGGGAGTGCAGGCTGGATTCATGGTCTTAAGATTGTCGCTGTTGTCATTGTCGCTCAAGCCATCCTTGGCATGGGTAAAAAACTTATTTCTGATCGGAATACAGCAACCATTGCCATTATTAGCACATCCATAACTCTTTTATGGCAGACTGCTTTTAATCAGGTTCTGCTTATTGCTATTGCAGGCATAATCGGCATCATGTTGTACAAGAAAACGCTAATCTCTGAAACGGCAGACTTGAACATTCCCGTTAGCCGCGGGTTTGCGCTCTTCTGCTTGGCCGTCTTTTTTGGACTCCTGATTTTTCTGCCGTTCGTGAGGCAATTTGCTGATTCGGATTGGCTGTCTTTGTTCGATAGCTTTTACCGGTCAGGATCGCTTGTTTTTGGCGGCGGCCATGTCGTTCTTCCGTTGCTGGAACGGGAAGTTGTACCTACAGGCTTAATCAGCGAATCCGACTTTTTAGCAGGATATGGTGCGGCTCAAGCTGTGCCCGGACCCTTATTCACCTTTGCCGGATATTTGGGAATGATGATAGGCGGAGGGAAAGGCGCCTTAATTGCTACGGCAGCCATTTTTCTTCCTGCCTTTCTTTTAATCGTAGGAGCACTTCCCTTCTGGAGCACTTTGCGCAAAAACGCTAAAGTTCAAGGTGCATTAATCGGAATTAATGCAGCAGTGGTAGGCATCTTGTTGGCGGCGCTGTATAATCCGCTTTGGACTACGGCGATCCTAGCCCCTGCCGATTTTGCGCTGGCGTCTATTTTATTTTTGATGCTCGTTTTTTGGAAAGCTCCACCGTGGGTTATTGTCATTGCCGGCGCTATCGGCGGCACTATAATCAGCTTTGCAACCTAGTTAAATAGACTGCTCCTCCCTTTTTAATTGAGAGAGAATGCGCATCGAGTATTTCGTAAAGCGGACGCTGATCTCGGACCGCAATACTTCTCTCACAATACCAAACCGATCCTCATAGCCGCGGCAAATATAACGATGATAAATAATTCCGTCATGGGTCTCATCGCTAAATATTTTTATGTTCCGTTGCCTTAATTCCCGATTGGTGTTGGACAAATCTCTGGAGATGTCCTTCATTATGATTTGAATGAATTGTTCATGGATTTGCTTGAATAAATGAGTTGAAATCCGAAGATCCTGCAAACTCTTCTCACACATGGTCAACATATAGGGAAACATAATAGCGTCCCGAATCATCGTGAGCTCTTCCGTCGTGACCCTTCCTGTCTGAGGATGCTTATTCCGGTTCTCATACTGCTCCTGGTGTTCCGTTAAAAGCATCTTCGACTTCCATCTCTCATTTCCATCAAGCTTGCTCATTTGAAATGCCCCCCAATCTGACCTGCACGCTCTCGTGCTACACCAGCCTCCACCAACGAAGAGGCTCTGATAATCGCATCGCTGCCATACCGTTCCTTAATGCGGTCGGTTGCCCGCTCAACTGCATAGGCAGCATTCCTATCCTCAAACAGAGTCAATTGATCAATTCGATCGTCCGACAGCTGTGTTAACGAAATATGCAAACGGCTTACCGGCAGCCCGTTCCAGTGATCCATGAACAGCTTTCGAGCGGCCTGGGCAACCTCATGGGTTAATGAGGTGGGTTGATGCAACGTCATCTGACGGCTAAACGAGAAAGTCTTCTCCCCGTCCGTCTCCACTGCTCCAACAGACACGCCCCGGCCTTGATAACCATGCCTGCGCGCCCGCCGGCAAACCTCGATCACCAGCTCAAGCAAGACAACTTCAATATCCTCCAGGCGCCCGTACAAGCTGCTCCTCAAGGCTTTTCCGTGGCTTATTGATTTCAATGCCCCGCGAATGGAGGAGACTACGGGGCTGGAATCCTTACCGTTCGCAATTTGCCAGTAGTACTCTGATTGAATATCGGATTGCTTTCGGAACTCCCTGCGCATCATTTGCTTAAATTGGCCTAACTCCAGACGGGCAATATCACCTATGGTGTTTAGACCCATATGGCGAAAATGCTTAGTCATACGGGAGCCGACCATAAACATCTGGTGAATCGGCAAGGGCCACAAATCCCTCTCCATATTTTCAAAGCCTAATTTAAAAATACCGTCCTGCCTTTTTTTCGCAAAATTATCCGTTGCCATTTTGGCTAGGATTTTTGTAGGACCCATCCCGACCCTGGACCATACCCCCGTCGATAGTTTTACTTGCCACTGAATCCATTGAGCAATCTCATCTGCAGACCCGCATAGGGATATAGAACCTGTTACATCCAAAAATTGCTCGTCAATACTGTAGGGCTCAACTTGATCTGTTACGGATTCAAATATTTGCGTAATTAATAAAGATATGGTGATATAGCGCTGCATTCTGGGGCGAATAACTACCAAATCAGGACAGAGGGCTAATGCTTCTCCGACACGTTGCGCGGTAGTAACCCCTCTTGACTTGGCAAGAGGACAGGCTGCTAAGATAATTCCCGATCGGCGAGACGGATCACCTACAGCTACAGGCTTGTTGTAATATTCCGGATGAGCTGCTTTTTCAATGGAGGCATAAAAAGACTGTCCGTCCACAAGAAAAATGATGTTAGACATTTCCGAATCACCAGCTTTTTCGTATTGAGGTTTCTTTAAGGCAGTTGTTCGCCGCCCAGAACACTTGTTCTTATTATATTCATAATACGAACAAATATTCTCATCCGTCAACAGGTTAATACTGGATACGCCGATATGCAAAAAAAAAGACCGCCGCGACCACAGCATCACGCTGCCTCGGGACGGTCTTTGATCGTCTTTTTATTGAGCTGTCAGAATCAACGGCCCTTCGCTAGTAATTGCAATCGTATGTTCAAATTGCGCCGACAGCTTGCCGTCAGCCGTTCTGGCTGTCCATCCATCCTCATCAATCCGGATTCGGAAGGTGCCTTCATTAATCATCGGCTCGATGGTGAACACCATTCCCTCCTTCAAACGAATGCCTTTTCCAGGTGCTCCAACATGCTCATATTCGGGCTCTTCATGCAGGTGTCGGCCGATGCCATGCCCGAGCAGATCCCTTACCACCCCATAGCCGTGGGATTCAGCATGCCGCTGAATAGCCGATGTCACATCGCCAAGCCGGTTGCCGGGAAAAGCCTGGGCAATCCCTAGCTCCAGACATTCATAGGTTACCTGCAGCAGCTTCTCCGCGGCCGGGGAAGGCGTGCCAACCGTATAACACCAGCATGAATCACCGAACCAGCCTTCATATTCAGCTACAATATCGATTTTGAGCAAATCCCCGTCCTCCAACGGACGGGAAGAAGGAAAGCCGTGCGCAATCACATCATTGACAGACATACAGGTTTCCGCCGGAAAGCCGTTGTATCCTTTCGTAAATTGCTTGGCGCCAAGCTCCTCGATATGCCGGGCGATCATATCATTCAGTTCCCGTGTAGTTCTTCCCGGAACGATCCACTTGGCAATCTCCCGGTGGCAGGCCGCCACGACCTCGCCGGCCCGCTTCATTTCTTCAATTTCCCGCATGGATTTCAATGTGATCATATTGGTTCATCTCCCCACTCTACTTCTGATTCAATTCTTGATCAGTCCGCTTATTTTCATACAAATCCTCTTCCTGCCGCAAAACGGATAAGCTCTTCCATCTCACCCTTCAAGGTGCCCCGCCGGATCGAAGGCAATGCACAGGCAGCAAGCGCGGCCAGCAACCATTCCGCCTGACGCTCTGCCTCAGCTCTATGCTGTACATTACTAGCATGCGCTGCTTCCTGTACCAGAATAGCTTCTACCTGGGAAACCAGCGGCAGCAGCACGGCGGAACGGTAAACCGGGGATAATCGCGCTGCTGTCTCCGGCTGAAGCATCCGGTATTGATCCGTCCCCAGATAACAAGCCAGAAAAAGAGCCCGATCCCTTTCCCAGGCATGGAGCAATACTGAACACGCCTCTCTCAGCCGCCCCATAACACGCAAAAAAACCCTTTCCTCGCTACGAGGACTCCTATCCTCACCAACAGAAGCCGTTGCCATGCCGCCAGGGTCTGATCTCCCGTCCGGGGACAGCTCACCAACCCATAATTCCTCAGCTCTCTCCAGCCCCTGATATAGCATATCCGATACAAGATCATTCTTGTTATTGTAATAATGATATACCGTGCCATAACCCAGTCCTGCCGCAGCCGCCACATCGCGGATCTCCAGCAGAATCCCCTTATCAAGATATACCTCCGCCGCAGCCTGTAAAATCTCGCGGATACGACGCAGCCGAATCTCTTCATTTTGTTCTTTCGTTCGCGGTGTCATAGACCAGGCACCTCACTTTTCCCACAAGCTTATTTTTGACATACTCTCATGTCGATATAAAAAGTATAACAGATTATGTAAAGAAATAATATACTGGTGCTTTAAAATGTCTCATAAGCCTAAAACAGAACCCGCAGCATGAGGATATCGACTGGAATCCGCAAGGAGGAAAGGTCTGTTTTGTACGATATTTCATACAAAGCACCTCCTTTTCATGGTAATAATAGTGTTTTATACGAAAAACCGTACAACTTTTTAAGTTTGGGGTACCGGGCCTTATTGTTTATACGATTTTTCGTATAACATACATCAATCAGGATAGGTTTTGGAACAACTTGTGTGGAAAATCGTACAAATCCCTTTGTGCTTCATCATAAGTATTCGTTTTCGAATCTATAAGTGTTCGAATAAGTGTCCGGTCTATAATTGTTCAAGTCTAATATTGCTCAGGCCGCGCCCCAAGGGGCTCTCCGGATCTTCAATCGGTATGGTTTTCTTTTGACAAAAAAAATCAGCCGAAACCTTCCGGCTGACAGCTTCGCCCGCCGCACTCTCATCTCAGCTTGCCTGCTCCGTTATGTCCCTAACGGAACATACTCCACAGACGAATGAGATGGAGCGTGCTTTGGGGATCGATCTTTTGATACAACACAAACTGGACAATCTGCTCTTCCTGAACGCTGGTCAGCCTCTCTCCCATCAGTGCGGCAGACTTCTTCACCAGCCGTCTTACCTTCACTCTGTCTTGAAGATCGGCTTTGGTCAAACCTTCGACAAGCTTCTTCACCCGCTCCTTGGTCGTCGGATTCTTCATTTTGAGCTTAATCCGTTCCACAAGCTGGGGACTGATTCCGAATTGCTTATAACTCAAAGACAGCGACACCTCCCGTTCAATGGGCCTTCTTTCTAGTGTATGAAGGGAGGGCTGTACAATGTGACAACAACGATCCGCTAGTCGATAATCTCGCCCTGCAAAATCTGCTCCCGCTGCAAATAGCTCCGCAGCGGCCCATACTCCGGCGACGTCCAGAAGACGCGCTCGCCGACCAGCCGGGCGGCATCGTCCCGCGCCGCCTCCAGCACCGCGAAATCGCTGACCATGTCCGCGATTCGGAACTCCGGCACCCCGCTCTGCTTGGTGCCGAAGAAATCCCCGGGACCGCGCAGTTCCAGGTCCCGCCTTGCCACCTCGAAGCCGTCGTCCGTATCGGTCATGACCTTCATCCGCTCCTGACCGACCTCCGACTTCGGATCCGCGATGAGCACGCAGTACGAGGCGTGCTCGCCCCGGCCGACCCGGCCCCGCAGCTGGTGCAGCTGCGAAAGGCCGAACCGGTCGGCATCCATCACAATCATCAGCGTCGCATTCGGCACATCGACCCCGACCTCCACCACCGTGGTCGAGACAAGCAGCTGCACCTCGCCATCGTAAAATGCCCGCATAACCTCGTCCTTCTCCGCCGAGGTCATCCTTCCGTGCAGCAGGCCGACCTTATAATCAGGGAATGCCTGCTGCATCGCCACGTACAGGTCGATCGCATTCTGCACGTCCAGCTTGTCCGATTCTTCGATCAGCGGGCAGATCAGGTAAGCCTGCCGCCCCTGCGAAATCTCGCCGGAGATAAAGCCCAGCACCCGATCCATCATCGAGTGCTTGACCCAATATGTCGTAATCGGCTTCCGGCCCTTGGGCCGCTCCGACAGCGTCGATACATCCATATCCCCGAAAGCCGTTATCGCCAGCGTGCGCGGAATCGGCGTTGCTGTCATCGTCAGCACATCAGGGCTAAAGCCCTTGCGGCGCAGAATACTGCGCTGATTCACGCCGAAGCGGTGCTGCTCATCCGTTACCACCAGGCTAAGCGAGCGAAAGAACACATCCTCCTGGATCAGGGCGTGCGTACCGACGACAATATCAATCAGCCCCATCTGGAGCGAAGCCAGCAGATCCTTGCGCTTGCGTCCGGTTACACTGCCGGTCAACAGGCCGACCTGGATGCCGAATGGCTCGAACATCCGAGTCAGCGAGCGGACATGCTGCTCTGCCAAAATTTCGGTCGGCACCATGAAGGCGCCTTGATGACCGGACTTGACCGCTGCGAACAACGCGATAGCCGCGATAACCGTCTTGCCTGAGCCGACATCGCCTTGCAGCAGCCGGTTCATACAGTAAGAAGAGCGCATATCCTTGAGGATTTCCAGCTCCACCCGCTTCTGGGCATCGGTCAGCTCAAAGGGAAGACTGCGCACGAATTCGCGAATCTCTGAATTGGTGGCTCCATGGCTTACGCCGTCCTGCCGCTCGTGATTCATAGCACGATAAGCCTGCAGCTTAAGCTGAAACAGGAATAGCTCTTCATACACCATCCGGCGCCGGGCCCACCCGCCCTCTTCGCTGTCCGTAGGCTGATGGATGCACTGAATGGCCCGGCGGCGCGGCATCAGATCATATTTCTTCAGCAGCTCGCCCGGCAAATTCTCCGGAATCATCTCCCCATACTGGCGGAGTGCCTGTCCGACCGTCTTGCGGATCCAGGCCTGCGTAATCTTTCCGCCAACCGAATAGACCGGCTGCAGGCTTCCGCTCCGCAGCGTCCCTTTATCGGGGAACTCCGATTCGGATACCGTAAGCTGGCTGCGCCGCAGATCCCATTTCCCGGTCAATATAATATCCCGCCCCGCCGTCAACTCCTCCCGTAAAAAGTGACGGTTAAACCAGGTCGCCGTAAACATCCAGTCCTCCGCCACCATCTTGCAGGTCAATCTTGACTTTTTACCGTACCGCTGCAGGACCGGAACCCCGATAATTTTAGCCTGAACCGTTATTTTATCGCCATCCTTCGCCTCGGTCAGCGAGCGGAGACGATAATCCTCATACCGGTACGGATAATATTCAATTAGATCATTTACCGTAAAGACGCCAAAGGCGTGAAGCTCTCCTTCTTTAAGAGCGCTCACGCCGCTGACCTGCCTTACCGGAATCTCATGCAATTCCATAAGACTCTCCTATCTTATTCTGCTGGCCAGATAAAGGTAGCCACCGTTCCCGGCCCGACGTGAGTGCCGACAACTGCGCCGATACTGGTCCGCACGACCTCATGGATCGTGAAGTGCTCATCCATCAGTCTGAGGATTTCCTCGGCTCCCTCCGGATTCACACAATCGCAGACCGCAATATTAATGTCCTTCTGGTCACCGTAATCCTTCACGAACAATTCAACGACCCGGGATACAGCTTTCTTATGTCCTCTGATCTTGTCGACGGCATAGATCGCACCCTCGTCATTGACGGACAGGATTGGCTTAATATTCAATAGCGTACCAAAAATCGCAGCGGCTTTGCCCAGCCGACCGCCCTTTTGCAGATAATCCAGGACATCGACGAGAAAATAAACCTGCCGCGCCTTGCCGACACGATCTACTTCGGCGACGATTTCCGGAACGGAAGCTCCGGCTTTGGCCATCCGCGCCGCAAGGACGACTTGTAGACCGAAGCCATAGGTCGCGGACAAGGAATCGATGACGGTAATGTCAACAGCCTCGCCGTGCTCCTCCTCGACCATGCTCTTGGCCAGCACCGCGGACTGGTACGTGCCACTCATGCCGGATGAAATATGAATCGAAATAATCGATGCTTCCGGATATTGCTGCATCAGGTTCTGATACACTTCAACGTACTGGGATGGAGAGGTTTGTGAAGTCGTTGGCAGATCCCGCGATTTTGACAGCCTGTCATAAAATTCTTCTACGGTGATGTTAATTCCTTCTATAAAGGTCTCCTCTCCAAAAGCGAGGCGCATAGGCACGATATGAATCCCATACTCCTCGACCATCGCCTTTGGCACGTCTGCGGTACTGTCAGCAACGATAATAATCTGCTTCATAGATATCCCCGCCCTTTCATGGCTCCGATCAGGATTCAACCGAGAACAAATAATAATAGATCGGCTGTCCGCCGCTGTGAATCTCTACTTCGGCTTCAGGATACGTTTCCTCTATCCAGGCTTGAAGCTGTTCCGTAATGGCCTCATCCGCCTCTTCGCCAACAAGCATGGTCACAATTTCATCCCCGTTCACAATCATCCTGGCAAGCAGTGCCTGACTGGTCTCAAGCAGCCCCGCTTCCGTGCTGACAATCTTGGAGTCGGCGATGCCGATATAGTGTCCTGCAGTAATCTCAAGCTCGTCGAAAACTGTATCACGGACCGCATAAGTCACTTGTCCTGTCTTCACATGGGCAACCGCGTTCATCATGTTCTCCGTGTTGTTCTCTACACTTTCATCCTCCTGGAAAGCGAAAGCGGCCGCAATGCCTTGAGGAATACTCTTGCTTGTGATCACGGTTACGCTGCGCTCGCCTTCAAGCAAATCGCGCGCTTGCTGGGCTGCCAGAACAATATTCGAGTTGTTCGGAAGCACAAATACATGCTGGGCGGAAATCGAGTGGATCGCCTTCACGAAATCCTCCGTGCTCGGATTCATCGTCTGTCCGCCTGACAGAACCACGTCTACACCCAGACTCGTGAAAATATCAGTAATGCCCTGGCCCGAGGCCACAGCAATAAATCCGTAAGGAGCGAGCTCGTCGGCGGGCAGCTTGGCCGGATCGGCCGAACGTGCCGGCTCCGCAGGGATATCGGCAAACAGCTCCGGCATCGGAGCCGCATCCATGCCCGCTGTAAGCAAATCTCGATGCTGCTCGCGCATGTTCAGAATATGAATCTGCGTTATTTCTCCGTAAAGCAAAGCAAGATTGAGTACTTCGCCAGGAGCTTTAGAATGAACATGTACTTTAATGATTTCATCGTCTGCAATTACAATGATGGAATCTCCATTTTGTGACAGCGCTTTCCGGAATTGATCCTCATCGAAGAGAGATCCGGGAACGCCCCCTAATTTACGATTGATAAAAAATTCCATGTCATATAAAAATTCAATGTCTTCTGTTTCCAGCTTGGCCTGCGCGGAAGAAGCGTGCACATGATCCGCTGCCAATTTAACCGGTTGAGCCGGTGCAAATTCCACAGCTTGTCCCTGTACGGCTGGATCAGGCTGTACCTGTCCTGTAAGCTGCGCCAGGAATCCTTCATAAATATAGACAAGACCTTGACCGCCGGAATCAACTACCCCTACCTGCTTCAATACCGGCAGCAGTTCAGGCGTATTGGCGAGCGCTTCCTTCGCCTTTGCGAGCACCTCCGTCATAAGCTCGGTGACGTCCGTTGTCCGTCTGGCATAAAACACGGCATGCTTGGCAGCTTCTTTGGCTACCGTAAGGATCGTGCCTTCTACCGGCTTGACCACAGCTTTGTAAGCGGTATCCACCCCGCTCTGCAGAGCCGCTGCGAATTGAACCGTATTCAGCTCTTCATAGGAAGCTGCGTACCGTCCGAAGCCACGGAACAATTGCGAAAGGATCACGCCGGAGTTTCCGCGGGCGCCCATCAGCAATCCCTTGGACAGAACTCCTGCACGGCTGCCAAGACCGCCTGTTCCGTTGCTTTTCAATTCATTTACGCCGGCCGTCATCGTCAGGTTCATATTCGTGCCCGTATCCCCGTCGGGAACCGGAAAGACATTAAGTGAATTGACATGCTCGGCGTACTGTGAGAGACGCTGCGCCCCGGCAAGTACCATGGCGGTAAAATCTGTTCCATTTAAAGAACGCTTACTCAAGAGAATTCCCCTTCCTAGCTTGATACACGTACGCCTTGTACTACGATGCCGACCTCAGCTACATCGAGTCCAACGATTTCATTCAATACGTACTTTACTTTTTGCTGTATATTGTGTGCGACCTCGGAAATTTTTGTCCCATAACTGACTATAATATAAAGATGAATTGCCAATCGGTTATTCTCAAGGTTCACTTCCACACCCCTGGTCAGATTCTCGCGACCAATCAACTCGGCGATGCCGTCCTTAAATTGCTTTCGGCTTGCCATTCCTACCAGTCCATAACACTCCATGGCGGCCGATCCGGCGATAACCGCTATCGTTTCATCCGAGATATCGATGTGTCCATATTCGGTATCCAATTGTATAGCCACGCCTGCACTCACTCCTCCCTTGAAATTATTATGGACTAAACAATATTGTACTATAAGAATACAGAGAAATAAATAAAAGATACAATCGGACTATGAAATAAAGTTCCATGATCTGTTGACGCCGCTTTTTTCACTGTGATATTATATAAAAGTATTGTTTTATGCGGTTTCTTATGGCTTCATCCCGCTCAGGGCAAGAATCATCAGGAATCGACCGGCACTTTCAGGCCGGCTTGAACAATAACCGTGAGTACGCTTTAGAGCTGTTATTTTCAAGAATGGTGTATTGGAACAGGAGGTGTAAGGAATGTCTCGCAAATGTTATGTAACTGGCAAGAAACCAAGCAGCGGTAACCATGTCTCCCATGCTAACAACCGCAATCGTCGCAGCTGGGGCGTAAACGTGCAAAAAGTTCGCATCCTGGTTGACGGTAAGCCTAAGCGCGTATACGTTAGTACCCGGGCTTTGAAATCCGGTAAAGTGACCCGCGTGTAAGGGTTCGAATAAGCATATAGACAAAAAGCACCTTTTCTGATTAGAGGTGCTTTTTTCGTGTTCTATGAAGGCCTGCCGCAGAAGTATAGTGTGTATTAATTTTTGTGGAATGTGTTCAGTACGGCCTTAACGAAGCCTCCAAGAAATTTAGGCAGCTTGAATGTGTAAAATCTCATCGTTCACCCTCCCCATCATTCTCATGCCCTTACCTTATTGTATGATTCGATCCTTCGTTCAGTGTATTCTCACCGCAAAAAAAAGGCTACATGAGAACCCTGCTCATGTAACCCATTGTATGCGCCGCTTCTTTGGCCTATGCCATGGATTCGGCGGAATGTATTGGATCGAGGCCGCTACGACCGGCCAAGACTGGTCCTGATCTCCTCCATCGCTGCGCGGCGGTCACTGCGCCCGAATACCGCATTGCCTGCTACCAGCACATCCGCGCCGGCCTCTACGACCAGCGGAGCGGTAGGAGCGGCAATTCCTCCATCAACCTCAATCCGGTAGTTATACCCGCGCTGCGTTCTCAGCTCATCGAGCTCGCGGATTTTCCGCAAGGTTGCCGGTATAAAGGCTTGTCCTCCGAAGCCTGGATTCACTGTCATGACAAGCACCAGGTCCACATCCTCCAACACCTCGCGGATCGCGGATACAGGCGTTGCCGGATTAATGGCTACCCCGGCCTTTGCACCCTGTTCCTTGATCAAATGCAAGACCCGGTGCAAATGCACGCAAGCTTCGGCATGAACCGTAATCACATGTGCGCCCGCCGCTGCGAACGCGGGAATATATTGCTCCGGCCGCTCAATCATAAGGTGAACATCCAGCGGCAGCTGGGTCAAGGGTGCGATAGCTCCCATCACCAGCGGCCCGAAGGTCAGGTTCGGTACGAAATGTCCGTCCATGACGTCGACATGCAGCCAGTCCGCACCACCGGACTCCACATCGGCCACTTCCTCCCCCAGCCTCGAAAAGTCGGCGGATAAAATAGAAGGTGCAATAAACACTTGCGACATCAGCTAGTACCTCCTCTTCTTGTCTTTCATCTCTTGTTGAAATTGCACGTAATGCTCATAACGGCTTGAAGCTACCTCACCGCGCTCCAACGCTTCTCTGACCCGGCAGCCCGGCTCGTGCAGATGGCTGCAGCCCCGGAACTTGCAATCGTCCGCAAGCTCCCGGAATTCCCTGAAGCAGGAGGAGAGCTCCTCTACGCCCAGCTCCAGGAAATCCAGCTGGCTGAATCCCGGCGTATCGGCCACATATCCCCCGTTATCCAATTCGATCAGCTCCACATGACGGGTGGTGTGCCTTCCCCGGCCCAGCTTCAGGCTAATCTCGCTCGTTTCGAGCGATAAGCCCGGCAGCATGGTATTCAGCAGGGTGGATTTGCCAACCCCGGACTGTCCCGAGAATACGCTGATCTCGCCGGCCAGTCGGGATCGGACCTCATCGGTGCCGAGTCCGCTTACCGAGCTGGTAACGATCACACCGTAGCCAATCTCTTCATAGAGCTGCTTCACCTGTTCGGTTGGATCGGCTTCCTCCGCCTTATCCGCTTCCCCAAGCAGGTCCTCCTTGGTCAAGCAGATGAGCGCCCTCAGCCCGGCGTGTTCAATATGTACCAGGAACTTGTCCAGCAATGACAAGTTCAAATCCGGCTCCTTCAAAGAGAAGAGCAGCACGGCAAGGCGGGCATTGGCAATAGGAGGACGGACCAGCTCCGTCATGCGCGGCAGAATTTCATCCACTGTGCCCTCCCCATTCTCCGTAGGCGTATAGATAACCTGGTCGCCCACGAGCGGAGTCAGTCCCTTCTTTTTGAAAATGCCCCGCCCCCGGCATTGAATGACTTCCCCGGGAGCGGAACCTTCCGGCTTAACATAGTAATATCCGCTTAGTGCTTTTACAATCAAGCCCTCAGGCATAATCGGCCTCGCTTTCACTCGATTTAAGAGGTTGTTCAAAAAGTCATCTTTTGATCACGAAGTATTCCAAGGAGTTGATTCGACATCGAATCTTGCGTTCACCCTCGAAGTCCAAGCATATGCTTACGAGGTATGCTTCCTTTGGAAGCATTTCGCTCCTGTAGGTCTGCCTACACTCCGTTCCTCCTTCTTCGGGTTCTCGCAACCTTCTCGGTGCTAAAAACCTGACTTTTTGAACACGCACTTTAAGGGTTCACAACTATTCCCGTATCCGGAATTTCTTCCTCTCCGTCCCCCATCGTATCATCTACCTGTTCTCCGGGAAGCGGCAGGGTCGGTACGGTGCCTTGCTTCGCATCGATATAGGATACCGGATAGGTCTCCAGGAAGGCCCCGTCCCGATGCACGGATACGGCAGCATCCTTGTTCGGAGCCAGAACGAGATTGACGGTCAAATACTGCGGCTTGCCTACCGTCTGGGTGCCCCATTCCTGGTTTTCTCCGCGTGCATCCGTGTATACGATACGGATTTTGCTCATTTGGCCTTCTGCGGCCGGCGCTACCGGCACTTCAAAGGTATATTCCACCGCTTCCGGAGGATAACCGGTGCTCACGAACAATGTAACCCCTTCTGAGTCGGCAGGCACCTGCTCATTTGGCGGAAACGGCCATTGCTCTACAATTTTGCCGGCCTCCACCTCAAAGCTAGGCTTCTCCTTGATTCCATCCTTTGCAATCGGTATGCCAAGCTCCTTCAGAAGAGCCTGCGCTTCCTTGAGTGTCTTATTGTACAGGTCAGGCATTGTCGTGCTCTCTTTCCCCTTGCTGACGATAAGCTCTACCTCTACGGTTGTCAGATCGTAATCCTCGCCAGCCTCAGGGAATTGCATAGATACCTTTCCTGGTTCTGTGGTATCGGAGAAGTCCTCCTTCATGTTGATGCGGGATCTGTCAATTCCCTCGAGAATAAGCTTTTCCACTGCATCCTCGTAAGCCAGTCCGAGAACAGACTCCATTTTCTCCAGCGGCTTAGCTATACCCACCTTCAGATCGATCAATGAGCCCTTTTTCACCTTGATGCCTTCCGGCTTGCTCTGCTCGAATACGATGCCTTCCTCGACACCCTCTTTATACACTCTGTCAATCGTGCCGATCTCAATGCCGGCCTCCGACAGCTTCAACGTGGCTTCCTGTTCACTGAGATTCACCACATTAGGGACCGGCACCTCAGGTACAGTGACCATTTTATTGACGTAAAGCGCCACACCCAGCATGGCGAGCAGCACAACGACTGTCAAGCTGATCCACAGAACGGCTCTGCTTTTGCCCGAGGATTTCTTGGGAGATCTGTACTCATCCGCTGACTGGGAATCCCGCGACAGCTTGGAGGCTCCGCCCATAGCTTTGCCTGTCGGCTTAATGGCGGGAATAATTCGAGTGCTGTCGGCATCCTCTTCATCGGAGAAGTACAGCTTGGATTCCGTTCGCCGCTCCGGCAAGAGACTGGTCTCCAGGTCACGAAGCATTTCCTTGGCGGATTGGTAGCGCTCGGCCGGATTTTTGCGCATGGATTTCAGAATAATATTTTCCACGCTCTGCGGGATCATCGGATTGACCAGCCTCGGCTCCTCGAACTGCTCCTGCAGATGCTTCAAGGCTACGCTGATCGGACTTTCTCCGAGAAAAGGCAGCTGCCCGGTCAGCATTTGATAGAGAACAATGCCGAGCGAATACAGGTCGGACTTTTCACCGGTAGCTACCCCCTTGGCATGCTCCGGAGAGAAATAATGCACCGATCCGACCACAGAGCCTGTCTGTGTAATCGTGGCAGAGGTCACCGCTCTGGCAATGCCGAAGTCGGTCACCTTCACCCGGCCATTGCGGCCGATCAGAATATTATGCGGCTTAATGTCCCGGTGAATAATCTGGTTATGATGGGCATGATCCAGCGCATCTGCAATTTGGGAAGCAATTCGTACGGACTCTTCCACCTGCAGCGGTGCGCGTTCTTTTATAATTTCATTAAGATTTTGGCCTTCTACGTACTCCATCACGATATAATGGACGTCTTCCTCCTGCCCTACATCGTAGACACTGACAATGTTCGGATGTGACAATGATGCAGCTGACTGCGCTTCACGGCGGAAACGGCGGATAAACTCCTCGTCATTCACAAATTGCTGACGCAATACTTTTATGGCAACGTAACGGTTCAGCAGAATGTCCTGCGCCTTATAGACCAGGGCCATTCCGCCTCCGCCGATACGCTCGATAATTTGGTAGCGACCGCCCAACTCGTGTCCGATCATGAATTCCACTCCTCTCCGCTTGACAATTCCTCGGCACATTGCTCCAGAAGCGCAACGGTAATGTTGTCATCGCCCCCGGCATCCAAAGCAAACTGCAATAGTCTGCCTGCCCGCTCATCGAGGCTGAGATCGTCAGCCTGCAGCGTGAGAATCATCTGGTCAAGCGTTACATAGTTGCTGAGCCCGTCACTGCAGAGCAGCAGCATTTCCCCTTGCTCCAGGGAAACAAAGTGCAGATCAGCCTCCACCTTGGGATCTGTTCCGACCGCCCGGGTCACCACATTGCGGTGCGGATGGACGCTCGCCTGCTCCTCGCTGATCTGCTTCGTCTTGAGCAGCTCGTTAACCAGCGAATGATCCTCGGTCAGCTGTACCATTTTGCCGCTGCGGTACTTATATACCCGGCTGTCTCCAATATGTCCGATAATGCCGTCCTTCTCGTTCAGCAGCACCGCTACAACCGTCGTTCCCATGTTATGATACTCGTCGCTCTCCGATGCCTTCTGATAGACTACATCATTCGCATGCAGAATGGCTTGCTTCAGTTGCTCGGCCAGCTCTTCGACTTCCAGCCCTGGAGGGAGCGGCTGCAATTGGCTCACAATGGTCTCCACCGTCAGCTTGCTGGCCAGATCGCCAGCCTGGTGTCCTCCCATTCCATCTGCGACAATGGCCAGGGTGTAACCCTGCTCCAGAGAGGATACCCAGGAACTGTCCTCGTTGACCGAACGGACATGTCCCACATCGCTTACATACACAGTTCTAATCACACTTGATCACCTCGCACCAGACTCCATGTGCTTCGCCCGCAATTGACCGCAGGCTGCCGCAATATCATGGCCTTGCTCACGGCGGATCGTAACATTAATTCCTTTCTCCGCCAATATCCGCTGGAACTGAAAAATGTCATTTCTGGATGTTCTGACGTATTTGCGTTCAGGAACATGGTTGACCGGAATCAGATTGACATGGCAGAGCATGTTCTTCAGAACCTGCGCCAGCTCCTCCGCATGCTCGGGGCGATCATTCACACCGCCAATCAAAGCATACTCGAAGGACACTCTGCGTCCGGTCTTGGCTATATAGTAACGGAGAGATTCCATTACATCGTCAAAAGGAAATCTCCGATTGACCGGCATCAGCTTGGACCGCAGCGCATCGTTAGGCGCATGAATCGAAATCGCGAGATTGATCTGAGTGTCCTCGTCGGCAAACTTGTAAATGTTCGGGACAATCCCGCTCGTTGATACAGTAATATGCCGTTGTCCGATATTCAAGCCCTTTTCATGGATCATTATCCGCAAAAATTTCATAGTCTCTTCGTAATTTTCAAACGGCTCGCCGGTTCCCATGATTACGATACTGCTGACCCGCTCTCCACGGGGATCCAATATTTTCTGTGCCTGAACCACTTGGGCAACAATCTCTCCCGCGGTCAGATTCCGTTTAAGCCCTCCAAGTGTCGAGGCACAGAACGTACAGCCGACCTTGCAGCCGACCTGGGTCGTCACACAGATGCTATTGCCGTAATTATGCTTCATAATAACGGTCTCGATCGCATGATCATCATGCAGGCCGAACAAGAATTTGACCGTGCCGTCCTTCGACTCATATTTCGTAATCTCATTCAGCGTGACGAAGGCGAATTGCTCGTCCAGCTGCTCGCGCAGCCGCTTGGACAGGTTCGTCATCTCTTCGAACGAGTTCACCCGCTTCACATACAGCCAGTCAAAAATCTGCCCTCCGCGAAAGGCCGGCTCCCCTTGCTCTACGGCCCATTCCTGAAGTTCCTCCAGGCTGTAGTCATATATAAAAGGTTTCATTTATTCACACACCATTTCATAAAAATTGAGTTCAACTAGTACAAATAGCCACTCATTCTTTCTATTTTAACATAAATAGCTATACTACTAAAGCATGTCTGGGTCAAGGCAGTTCTAACTCCCGTTTCCCCCGCTTGCAGATGTTGAAGCTGATCCGCTCGCAGCCTGCAGCGACTCTCTCAATTGCTGGACGTCCAGCATAGGCGGCTTGCCGAACATGCGAGCGTACTCGCGGCTGAATTGCGACGGACTCTCGTAGCCCACCCGGAAGGCGGCATCCGCCACCTGGGTTCCCTCCGCCAGCATTAAACGTCTGGCTTCGTGCAAGCGAACCGATTTCTGATATTGCAGCGGACTAAATGCGGTAACCTGCTTAAAATGTTTGTGAAATGCAGATACGCTCATATTTACCGACTTAGCTAACTGTTCTACGGTCAACATGCGGTCGTATTGCCGGTTTATAATGCGGATTGCTTGAGCGATATTGTAAGCATGGCTGCCATGGATACCAAACTGTTCAAGGCTGCCTGATGGCTGATCCTGAACGATACGATACAGAATTTCACGTATAATCAACGGCTCCAGTACAGGAATATCGCCGGGTGTATCCAGCAGACCTACCAGCCGGACGACGGCATTCAGCAACGCCGAAGAGGTTTGTTGCACCGAGAGTCCCCGATGGCTTTCCACTCGGGAAGCCTCCTCGCGAGCGGAACGGAGCGAAGCCGCTTGCATGGCAATCTCCACAATCATCTCGGGCTTAAAGCACAGCTTCAACCCTAAATACGGAACCGAGGGCGACGCTTCAACAATACTGCTTGCTACAGGCAACTGTACAGAGGTAAGGAAGTACGCCGAGGAATCATACCGATAGATTTGACCCGCGAGTGTGGACAGCTTGGCTCCTTGCGCCACAATACAAACCGAGGGCTTGTAGACCGACTCAAAGGGGGCCGACGGCTGCACTGCGTGCATTAGTGACAAGGAAGAAATCGCCGTCTGATACGTTCCAGCAGCCGGAGCATGGCGGTACAACAGATGTGTTAACTGCTGTAACGCTTCCGTTCTGGATTGTGCTTCATCCGCTATCTGTTTCATCAAGGGGCTCCTTTGCTACCGTATTTATTCGTTGTTTTATTATAGAAGTGTGAAAGAGGATTAGGCAAGAACGGAAGATGAATGAGCTAACAGGCAGCCCTTCGCTCTGGATATAATCATCTCACAAGGGCCCGGAAGGCATATCTAAGCTTGGCCTTAATTATCGAAGCGGAGGAGAAGGACTATGCATGGAAAAGTAGCTATCATCACCGGGGCCTCACGGGGCATCGGGAGACAAACAGCCATTCAACTCGCCCAGGCGGGGGCGAAGGTCGTGATCAATTATTCAACCCGGCAGGAAGAGGCGGAAGAAGTGGTGAAAGGCATCGTAAAAAGCGGCGGCGAAGCCCTGGCCATTCAGGCTGACCTCAGTCAAGTTAATCAGGTGGAGGCATTATTCGCAGAGACCATAAGCCGGTTCGGCCGCGTGGACATTCTGGTTAATAACGGCGGGATCATGAACAACTACCCTCTTGAGGAGGTTACGGAAGAGCTTTTCGACCGCCATTTCTCTATTAATGTAAAAGGAACCTATTTTGCTTGCCAGCAAGCTATGAAGCATATGGCGCCGGGCGGAGCTATCGTGAATTTCTCCACCTCTGTATCCGGTGCGATGCTGCCAACTTACAGCGTCTACGCGGCCACCAAAGGAGCCGTCGAGCAACTGACACGGCAACTGGCGAAGGAGTTCGGACCGCGGAATATTACAATTAACTGTATCGCCCCAGGTCAAGTAGCTACGGAGCTGTTCCTGACCGGAAAATCTCCGGAGCAAATCGAAGCCTTTACGCGGATGAACGCCTTTGGCCGACTGGGTGAGCCCGAAGATATCGCCAGCGCTATCGAACTGCTTGTCAGCGACAAGGCCCGCTGGATCACAGGGCAGACCTTGAGAGTCAACGGCGGGTTCAATTAAGGGGAATTGTCACGGAGTAGAAGACTAGGCATGCCGGGTGGGCACTAACATAAACAGGGAGATCCAGCAGGTCAGTTCTCACAGACTGCTGGATCTCCCTTTTACATAACAGTATTTATTGAAATTTCTCTATCCGCCTTTTACAGAGGTTCATTGCGGGAGGACTTCAAGGCCAATACCTCTTCCAGCGAAGGCATCGCCGGAATTCCGCCCTTGCGGGTAGTAGCCAAAGCCCCAACCGCATTGGCAAAACGAAGCAATTCCTCAATCTCCTCTTGCTTGCAGGAACTGAGAGCGAGGCCCTTGCTCAGCACCGTATAGATAGCGCCGGCCATAAAGCCATCCCCTGCCCCGGTCGTGTCGACGACCTTCACCGGAAATCCGCTGACGGCTGCCGTAACGGAGCCGCAGCGGCAGTAACTGCCTTGCCCCCCGAGGGTGACCAGCAGCAAGGATACTCCATAACGTTCCGCCAGCATCCGGCTGCCCTGGTCCAAATCCTCGGTCCCCGTCAGAAACTCCAGCTCCTCTTTCGACACTTTGACGATGTCACTGTACTTCATGCCCTCAAGGATCCATTCTCTTGCTTCATCGGCGCTGTTCCAAAGTGCCGGCCGCAGGTTGGGATCATAAGAGACCACGATGCCTTGTTCTTTGGCATAACGCACCGCGCTTAGCGTCGCCGATCTGGAAGGTTCCGCACTCATGGACACCGATCCGAAATGGAACACCTTCGACCTGGCGATCATATCCAGCGGCACCTCATACGGCTCAAGCAATTGATCTGCTCCCGGGTTGCGATAAAAGCTGAAGGAGCGGTCTCCCTGGTGATCCAGATGCACGAAGGCAAGGGTAGTACGGGCTTTTTCCGTTCTTGCCAATCCCGAAATACCGATTCCGCCTCCATTCAGTATCTCTGCCAATTCCCTGCCGAATGCATCGTCGCCTACCTTGCCGATAAATTCGGTCGAACTCCCCAGCTTGGCCAGCGCTGCCAATACATTGGCCGGGGCCCCGCCGGGATTGCGCTCGTAGAGAGGCTGGTCGAATTCTGACATCCCGTAAGGCGTAAAGTCAATCAGTAATTCTCCAATCGAGACGATATCCGCCATAGCTATGCTTCCCCTTCCTTCCCGTTCCAGATCGAGGACAGGGTCCATACATCCAGAGATTCAAGCACCGCATCCCCGGCTCGGGAGAACAGCCTGATCCCGGTACTGCCGGCATCCGGGTATATCCGGTTGGTCATCGTCTTAATGCCGTCGTTAACAAACAGCTCCAATGACGTGCGATCTATATAGAGATGAAGTTTGATGCGTCCGTCTCCGAGCGGAGATATCTGCATATCGCTGATCCCCCCATCTCCCGCACCCGCATGATTGCGGTCCATAATCAGCTTTTCGCTGGAGGGCTGATAAGCAATTTCCGCATATTCCCGGCCATCCTCCGAGCATCTCACCTGGAACCCGAAGGACGCTTCCTCCGATGCACCCGGCGATACTCGAAAAACAGCTTCAATCTCAAGCGAATCCCCCTGAAGCCCAGGGTAGCTGACAGCCTCGCCGCTTCGGAGCACTGTTTCTCCAATATGACGATGGCCCGAGCGCAGCTGCCTCAATTCCTCCACCGGAAGAAAACGGAGAGTTCCATCCTCCGCAACCTTCAATTCGCGCGGCAGGGCAAAAGCTCCCATCCAGCCGTCTTCCTGCTCCGGCATCTTCGCTCCCCAGATATTCATCCAGGCGAACATAATTCTGCGGCCGCGATCGTCAACCATCGTCTGAGGCGCATAGAAATCAAAGCCATAATCAACCCGCTCCGCTACCCGGCGGGTAAACGCCGCCTGCTCGGGGTCAAAGCGGCCGGTCCAATACATCGTCTTCGTCTTGCCCATATTCATCGGCGAGAAGATCAGCACATGGTCCTCCGGATGATCTCCGAGCGGGAACAGATCCGGACATTCCCACATATCGCCCATCGTTCCGTCACTCTCTGCCGCCGGGCCGAGATAATCCCATTGCATGAGATCAGGCGAACGGAACAGCAGGGCCTTCCCGATCCCGTTTTCACCGGAGCCGATCACAGCGTGCCAATGTTCACCATGCTTCCACACTTTCGGATCGCGAAAGCCGAAGCAATCGGCGATCGGCGACGCTGCAATGACCGGATTAGCGCCTTCCTTCGTGAAACAAAGCCCGTCCGTGCTCCGGGCAATACACTGCACTTCGGCCGGTGTATTGCCGTCCACATGTCCGGTATACATCAGCACAAGGGCTCCGTCGTCCTCTACCGCGCTTCCCGACCAGCATCCCGAGGCTCCGCCGCCTTCCCAGCTGTCATAAGCTTCCGACGGTTCAAGCGCAATCGGCAAGTGTTCCCAATGGACAAGGTCCTTGGATTTCGCATGACCCCAGTGCATGGCTCCCTGAATCGGAGCGTAGGGGTAATGCTGGTAGAATACGTGATACTCTCCTTGATAATAGACTACGCCGTTCGGGTCATTCATCCATCCCGATGGCGGCATCAGATGGTAATTCAGTCTGTAACGCTGATCGCTCACGACAGCAGCAGATTCCTTCAGTTGTATATTATTGCTCACCAGTATGTCACCATCCTATGATTCCAATGAAATATATTAATCTTTATTCCAGATTGATTGAAGCGGAAAGATTTCCAGCCTTGAAAATACAGCCTTGCCGCCTGTTGCAAACAGCTCCACGCCTGTGCTTTCCGGGTCAGGATAGATCAAGCTTGTAAACACATGTTCTCCGTCCTCTATGAACCATTCCACAAGACATTGATCAACGAAGCCTCTCATCTTCAGCGTACGCTTCTCCATATTACAATGCGCTTCAAAGCGTTTGGCAAAGTTCGCCTTCCCGCCGGACCGGTCTGCAATGCCGCTGAAGCCCGAATTAGTCCGGTCCAGATACAGTATTGATTCCGAAGGTATGCAACCTATTTCCGTGTATTGTCTCTCCCGCGGAGAGGAACATAGGCGAAGACCGAAGCTTGCGGCTTCCTCCCAGGAGATCTCCAACGAAAATTCATAGGAATTGGAGACAGGCAGATCCAGATCCAGCTTCTGCACACCGTCTTCAAGAACAATCGGTTCAAACGTGCGCGGCGTTAATCGAAGCGACTTCAATTCCTCGATCGGGTCCTGCACAAGTACAAGCCTCCCTTGACGACCGCGGCGTAAGGAAATGCTGCGCGGAATGGACATCCCGCCTTTCCAAGGGGCGGTCGGCGAAGAGAAGGGATATTTCCAGTTGGAGGTCCATCCCAGCCAGACCTGTCTCCCCTGGGATTCGGGGAGATCTGAATAAGAAACGGCCGCATAATAATCCTGCCCATAGTCCGTCCATTGGCTCTGTCCCCGCTCTGCTTCATCCACCGTAAAGCGATGCCCATCGAACTCTCCGACAAAATATTGGGCGCTTGACCCATCCGTCACCTCATTGTCGCCGATACTGACATGAAGCACCCATTTGACGGCACCCTCTTCATCCTCTACCTGCAGTCTGAACAGGTCGGGACATTCCCATACCGCGGCATGGGAGCCCATCCCTTCGCCGAACTCGCTTTCAAACAGCCAGCTTTTCAAATCGGCCGAACTGTAGAAATAAATACGGCGGTCAACGGATACAGCCATAATCCAGCGTTTTGTTTCTTCGTGCCATAATACTTTGGGATCGCGAAAATCTTTCAGTCCGGGGTTCGGAATGACCGGATTCCCGACGTATTTGGTCCAGCTCCGTCCGCGGTCGGCACTATACGCAATGCTTTGCGACTGAAGCCCGTCTTTGAAGTGGGTAAATATCGCAACCAGTCCGGGTTCTCCGTCAAAAAATCCGCTGCTGTCCTGCCAATCGACCACGGCGCTTCCGGACCAGATGTCGCCCAGTTCGTCGGTATCGAGCGCAAGCGGCAGATGCTCCCAATGAACGAGATCCCTGCTGACCGCGTGCCCCCAACGGCCGGTGAATTGATAGAACTGGTGATATTCACCGTCAAAATAGACCATGCCATTCGGATCGCTCATCGGGCCTTCCGGAGGCGTTAAGTGAAACTGCGGGCGATACTTTTCTCGGTACAGTGGTGTCAATCCGATCCCTCCATTGTTCTTGTTCATGATTCCGGAAGGAACAATTTCAATTGTTCCAGAGTCGTTGTTCCTCCGCCGCTATACCAGCCCCAGGAATGTCCCGGCATCTTATAGATGCGTGCCGTCAATGACACACCGTTGATATAGAAGGAACAAGCATCATTTTCGATAATTATTGTAAAAGTGTACGGCTTTCCCGCCTCCAGGACTGCGGGGACTTGCAGATCGGGCTTCAGGGAGCGGAGTTCCTTGCCCGGCGCCGCATCATAACGGAGGCGCCGCTCGCTTGGCTCCAGCCGGATGCCGTAGGCACGTTCGGCCTCTTCGCCTACGCCGACAACGAAACCGGTATAGGATACATCACTGTCAAAGGTCACGGTGCCCGTGATTTTAGCGGTGGCCGGCAATTGATCGAATACGATGCCTGACATGCCGCCCTGAGCGTTGATCGTCATGTTCTCCGACTCGCCGCTTGCTTCGCCCAGGACAAGCTTTTGCCGGATCGCCGTTTCTTTGGAGAACAGGGTTTCAACTTCATCTGGGGCCTTTACGGACAACGTACCGTCAGGATGCTGAACAATTTGATGTACCGCCATATTGCCTGCCCAGTCCCATTTCATATAATCCTTCTCGTTCTGACGGGTCGGCACCCAGCCGAACAGATAGCGGCGGTCGCCGATCGCTCCTGTCTTGGCGGCATAAAAGCCTTTGCCGTCGAACATATCCTGTTCCGGCTTAATCCAGGGACCATCCAGCGATTTGCTCATTCGGTAATGGGTAGCGCCCATGTCGCTAAACTCTGAAAATACCATGTACCAGGTGTCACCCATCTTGAACAGATCCGCACACTCTAGCATGAAGTATTTGTCGGTATCCTCCACCTTCAGCGGCTCCCCGACCTCCCAATGGCTCAAATCCTTGGAAGTAAACAGAGCCAGTACACCGCCGGCCACCCCTTCTTTTCTCGCGCTGACGAGCATCCAGTACTCCTGCTTCTCTTCGTTGAAGATTACGAACGGATCGCGGAAGTCGTGACGCTCATAGCCTTCCGGCGCATAGAACGTATCCTCAGGAATTTTTGTCCAGCTCTTCAAGTCCTTGCTCACAGCATGCATGACCGCTTCCTTCGGTTTGTCTTCATCCGGGAACATCCAGTTATGACCGGTATAAAAGAAATGGTACATATCCCCAACCTGAATCGCACTGCCGGTACCGATCGCCAGGTCTTGCTTGCCGATCTCGGAGAACGGAATTACCTCTCCGTGATACGTGTAATCCGTCAGATTGCTCGTGGTCACGTGAAAGATGGGATGGAACCCCGGAGCTCCGTCCCGCCAATCCTGCAAATAGAACAACTCAATCCGATCACCGTTATTGAACGGCATTACGTCCCCAACCCATCCTTCGGGCGGTTTCCAGAACAGGCGGTCAGGGGTCCGGGTAACGGGCTGTTCCTGAACGATATCAGCTGTTGTCGGCGGTGTGTTATTCGCCTGATTCTCTTGCATGGAACTCTCCTCGCCGGAACTGCTGCATCCCGAAATGATCGTCATCATCAAACAGAGCGGAAACCACAGCTTCATGGCTTTGCGTGAGATAATTATGCCGCTCTCTCCTCTCCTAAATAACCCGATCCTGCATAAACCGCAGGATCGGGCCTGCTAATAAATAGAAATCAGTGCTGCGTCATAATTACTGGGTCAGCGTAATCTTGATGCCTTCCTCCATAATTCCCTTAGCCGTCGCCGCAAAAGTACCTACTGGAGTTCCTTCCTTGATACCGGTCAAGACCGCTGCGTTAGCGTCCCAATACTGCTCAACGCCGATCGGAGCAAACAGGATTTTACTGCCGAGGTAGTTCATCATGTCTACTTTCTCCTGCCCATAAAGCTTCACATTGTTCTCCATCGACTTGTTGAGCTCGTTTCGGGACATCATTTTAATCAATTCGGCACCGCCTTGCGGATTTTTGGAGACAACCGGAATAGACCAGCCGCCAAGTCCGCCCGGGCCCGCGTCCTTTTCTCCCTTAGGACCGGTAGGAACCGGAACGAAGTCGATTTCATAGTCGCTCTTGAATACGTTGTATCCGCCGAAGCCGTACTCTGCGCTCATCGCCAGCTTGCCGTTCTTGAACTCGGCATTGAAATAATCGCCTTCCTTGCTGCTGTCAATGAACTTATCCTTCAGCAGGGCATCCTGTGTGAACTGCATTGCTTCCTTCACATTCTCCGAATCATAGTTCGTCGTAATCGTACCATCTGGATTATAGGAGAGCAGCGTCCTTCCGTTCGAGCCCACCATCAAGGCATACCCGGCATCCCACCAGCCGAAGCCGTATTGATCGACTTGACCGTCGCTGTCCGTATCCTGAGTCAGTTCCATTGCAACTTCGCGGAACGTATCCCATGTCCAGTTGCCTTCCGCATAGTATTCCGAAGGCGTCTTGACCCCGTTATCGTCGAACATCGTCTTGTTATAGAAAATTACGATGGGGGTAGAAGTAGAACCGACCGCATAGGGCTTGCCGCCGAATGAAAATGCATTGGTTACGGCCTTGTTCCACATTTCATCGCTCAGGTCAATATATTGGTCGATTGGCTGCACAATATTTTTCAATGGATATACCGGGAAGTTCTGGTCGTTTGCTTGAGCGACATCTACCTGGTCTCCCGCGTTCACCATCGAGATCAAAGTCGACTTTTGGTCACCCCAGGGCACTGCAATCACATTCACCTTGCCGCCGAACTTGGCTTCGAACTCGGGAACAGTCTCCCAAAGCACATCATAGGCATCGGGATTTCCTGCTTTCGTCTCTTCATACTGCTCTTTGGACGTATGGTAGAGAATCGTAATGTTAGGGTTATCCAGCTTGGTTTCTTCCTGGACCGCCTCATTGGCGGACGCGTTGTTCCCGCTCTCATTTACAGCTTGATTTGCGGTGTTGCCTGCATTGCCGTTACCGCCGGAGCAGCCGGAGATCAGGGCGATCGTCGTCATCGCCGTGAGCAGCGTGGTCCAGAACGATTTTGTTCTCTTTTTCATGAATCATAGTCCTCCCTGGAATTTAATAGTTTCGGTCTTGCATAACTCCCTTTTATGCCCGATATGAAGCCCAAGCTCAACTGTTCCGGCATCACCACCTTTACGCTGCAGGTTTCGATATAGAAGCTGCTATTTGATCCCCACATGCTCGATCGACTCCGTGAAATAGCGCTGTGTCAGCAGATACAGGATCAGGAGCGGCAGGATCGACAACAGCGCTCCGGCCTGAATCCGTGTGACTACGGCCAATGGATCACTAATCGTCTGCACGTTGACCACGGCCTGCAAATCTACACGCAGCGAGGAAAGCGCAATGGCGAAATTCTTCTTCATGTTGCCCAGGAACAGGTTCGACATATAGTATTCGTTCCAATGCCACACGAAGGAGAACAGGAATACCGTGATGATCGAATTTTTGGCGTTCGGGAACATGACCCGAAAAAAGGTTTTGAACGGTCCTGCACCATCGATGTAAGCCGCATCCTCAAGCTCCGCAGGCATCCCCTTGAAAAATTGCCGGAAGATAAAGATATACAGGCCGGAACGCAGACCCAGCGCGAATAGCGAAGGCAGGTAAAAGGATGCATAGTTGCCCACCAGACTGATATGGTCTGGACCGCCGGTAATGGCAGAGACTACGTTCATCAGACCAAAGGCATCAAAGTACTTCATATCGGCGTACATCGGCAAAATAATCGTCTGCACGGGCACGACCAGCGTCAAAATGACGAGGACGAACAGCACATTTGAACCGAAAAATTTAAATCTTGCAAACCCGTAGGCGACAAAAGCACAGGATAATACGTCCAGAATGCCGCAGCCCAGGCCGATCAGCATGCTGTTCTTGAACGCCCCCCAGAAATCCATCACCCGGAGCGCATCAAGGAAATTATCAAGAGTAAAAGTCTTTGGAATCCAGATCACACTCGGATCAAGCGCATCGGCCGGTGCCCGTAAGGCCATGCTGAGCATGTATAGCAGCGGATAGAGCAGTTGATAGCCCAAGGTAGCAAATACGACAAACCGCAGAATCGAGATCAGCGTTGCCTTTGTCTTCTTGGAGAATTTGTTGCGAATGATTTCACTCATACTGTGTCTCCCCTTTCCGGATCAATCCTGCATGTAGACAATTCGCTTCTTCAGGAACAGGAATACGAGACCGAGCAAGACTGCGATTGCCAAGCAATACAGCCAGGCCATCGCACTGCTGTAGCCGAAGCGAACCTGGGAAAACGCTGCATTATAGATCATCAGAATGACGCTGTTTCCGTAGTCCGTAAACGAATCGATGATCGTGTAGACGATATTCAGCAGCATCATCGGCGTCAGCATTGGAAGCGTGATCTTCCAGAACTGCTCCCATTTACGCGCGCCTTCCAGCGAGGAGGCTTCATACAGGTAATCCGGTATGGCGTGGAGTCCGGCCAGGAACAGCAGGACCTGAACCCCCGAGCGCCAAGTCAAATCAAATATTCTGGCAATTACATTGTTAAAAATGTCTATCAACTGCTGGCCGAAGCCAAGCTCAGTCAAAATCCCGTTAAGGCCGCCGCCGGAGAATAAGTAGACGCTCTCTACGCCTCCGCGCATGCCTTGAGAGAACACATCCTCCTTCAAAATCTGCATCAATACGCCCGAGGCGATGATTACCGGAAGGAAGGAGATCGCCCGCATTAGCCCTCTGCCGCGAAATTTATTCTTGAGCAGTACGGCAACGAACAGGCTGTACACAAGAATTAGAGGCACGCTGTAAATCATGTTCACTAGCGAGTTTACGCCTTCCCGGATAAAGGACGGATCTTTAAATAGGGCATATTTGAAATTTTCGAGTCCGATATAAGTCCCTTTTAGTCCTTGTGGCGTCATCTCCAGATTTTGAAACGAATATATCATGGAAACGAGCATCGGCCTGGCAAAAAACAGAATGAAGCCCAATATCCAAGGAAGTACGAACAAAAAACCGTACAGCTGCTTCTTGCGTTCATATGGAATCGTCTTAAATCTTCGGATCATGACCGTTCCTCCTGTTCAACCAGCCAGCTCTTGGCCTGGACAAGCTTACCGCCGGCCTGGACAGGTTCATCGTTATAATTCACGATAATCTTCGTTCCCCCGTCATAAGTCGTACGGAACACCCCTTCGTCCAGCTTCTCATGCTCCATGATGGCTTTGCCGGCTACTTGGTCAAGCGCTTCGTTAATAACGCCGTATTGACGGGAAAGCTCCTCGGACCACAAGCCGAATTCGGCGCTGTACAACGAATCAAGCGGCGTCCCCTCAAGCAATTCCCCGTCGCTCGCGATGAGTCGGTAAGCCGGGTACGTTCCCGTCTCGATCAGCTTCAGCAAGTAGCTGCTGGGATCACCGGACAGGTTGATTGGCTCGCTGAATGCCGGGATCAATCCGCTGATCGCGATGCTGTAGAACGGAACGCTCTCATCCTCGACATCGAATCCGCTGGTATACAATGGAACATCACTGATCGCCTCGGCATAAGGGAAGGTATAGGCGCTGGCGTGATCGAACATCAAACCGCCGACATGGCTCTGTGCCTGCTCCAAGCTGTCTTCCCAGATTTGACCGGTTTCATTTTTGGACAGGGAGCCCTTTCGGAAATCCGAATAGACCATGCTGCCAATGCCCTGAACAGCGATTCCCTGCAAATCGTTCTCGGCGGCCATTTTCGTGAACCGGCCCAGTGCTTCAAGCACCGTTTCGGGCTTCAGAAGATACCAAGGCTTGCGTTCCGGGTTTTTCGCCCCGTCACTGAGGCGGTAATCATATTGAAGCACCGGCGCCCGGCTGATCCCCTTGGTCACATCAGAAAACTTATTGAACCCGTTTCCGCCCTTGAAGAAATGCACCGGATCCATGGCGGGATAGAATGCCACATCGGCATCCTTCAAATCCCGGATCATTTCCCGCCAGCCTCTGGTTCCGCCCAGATTGGACTCCGGCTTGACCTTTGTCGGAACCTTGCCGAGCAGACCGTCGGCCATCCAGCCTTCGTAGCGAATGAACAGGTTCGTCACGCCCTTCTCCTGCAGTTCTGAGGCAGCCTCCGTTACATCCTTGTACGAGGTTAGCGTCTCGACGCTGTTATAAGGAATTCCCAGGAAGGTCTTCCGTTTCTTGATCCCGCCTATAAAATCAATCAATAATGGGACATGCTCCGAAGATACCGCCTTTTCTAGCCCCATACCTTGCTCCTCCATGAGATATTGACGGTAACGATGAGCCATGCCGGCATAATCCGCATCCTCCCCATACAGGAAGTAGTACTTTACCTCGTAGGGAATATTGCCGATCAGCGTCTCCGAGGTTCTCAGCACCTGCTTTTCATTGAGCGTGCCTTCCATGATCAAGTTCGTCTCGGATTCCATCACATTCAGATAACTGTATATATTGTTGTACTGGTTGCTCTTTCCGCCGACCTCGGCTGCGATCCCGGCCTGATAAGCGCCTTGGTGAATCACGGCGAGAAAGGCATTGTCATTGCTTTTCAATCCGTAGACCGGCAGCTTGATATCCTGCTTCACGGCAGTCTGCCCTGTAACCGTCAGAGCCTGGTCTCCGCCGAATACCCTCTCGTTGTAAGACTTATAATGACTCTTGCGATTATTCAGATGAATCAGCGCGCCGCTCCCGTCGGGAATGAACATATATCCTTCATCCTCCGGACCGCCGGCACCGAAGAAAGGCAGCAGGCTGATATTCACCAACCGGAACTTATCTTCCTGGAGAATGCCCTCTGTCAGGATCGTTGCGGAAAAGGCATCCTCCTGAATCGAATAACGCACCGGAATCGTGATTCCCGCTTTCGGAAATTGAAAGGTGACATCTATTCCGTCTTTTCCCTTGCTCCATTCAAAGGTTTTGTCTTTGATGCTTCCGGTATAATTGTTCAATTGGAACGGTTTGGACTGAGGATCGACATAATCCAGCAGGAGCTGGGACTGCAGATCCATCTTTTTGCTCCCCTTGGCCACTGGGTCCTCCTCGCGGCCTTCCGGATTGCTCTGCCAGATCCCGCCGCTCTTCAGCTCCGTGACTATTATTTCTGCGGTTTCCGGATTGAAGTCGAGCGCAAGATATTCGTTTTCGGCAACGCGTTCAAATCCGGCCTTCACTTCTCCGCTTAATGTCTTGGCTCCGTCCTTGCTGTGATCAGGAGCCTCGCTCTCCAGCCCGGCTGCAGGTTCGCCATAGATCGGCGCGACCGAAGTCATTACGACGATCAAGGCCAAAATCGCTCCCACCCAAGCATATTTCTTCATGCATGTTCCTCCTTTCTCTGCGTGATCCGTCTACAAGCGGAACAACAATTCGTTATAAATGGTGTAAAAAAATACGTATAGTTGATGAAACAGCGTGTAGAACAAAATCACGAGAAAAACGACGATTCCCATGGCGATAAAGGTCATCAGCAGGGATTGAAGCGTCTTGACGAAGCCGTAATCATGGATAATCATCATGCCGATGATCATCAGCACCGCGCTCCATAAAATTCCGATCACGGCGAAGTAGTGCAGAAACGCCCCTTCCTCCTGAAGCAGCACATTGCTTAACATGGTTGAGATGATCGAAGCGAACACATAAGGAAGCAGCGAATAAGCGCTGATAATGACGATTTCAACCGCTTTTCCCTCTCCGTCCATCCAGGTAGCCACCGCCCAGTTGCAGGTCACCCACAGCACATACAGCACCAGCGTCTTGGTAGCAATGAGCCAGATGTTCAAAGCGGATAAATCGGCGTAATTGAAAATGAAGCCCGTATTTTGCCGTTGCAGCAGAGCCGAGAAGAAGAAGAGCAGAACGATCAGTGACGCGGCAATCATAGAGCCTTTGCGTTCGTCCTTGACCGAATAATAAGCCTCAAAAGGATGGAGCAGACAACGCAGCGGATTGATTTTCCCTTGCAGCATAGAAGCTATCACCCTCTCGCCCCCTTTCTCTTCTTCGCGGTTCTGATTCTGGCCCATTTAAGCGCGTAGTATATAACAGCTAGCAGAGCCAGCACCGTCATGAGGACAGGCAGGTATTCCCGCACCGTCTGAATCCGAACCTGCGCGAAGGCATCGGAGTAGCCAGCATGCTCTGCGCCAAGCATGTATCTCTTCATCGCGGAACCATACTGCTCTTCCTTCTCCAATGCCTTGGCAATGCCGACGTGGGCGACATTGCTGTTGCGGTTAGACTTGGATACCTGTTCCCACAGCCCGGCCGCTTCCTCATACAGCCCCTGGCTGTACAGCACCGTTGCTTCCCGCACCAGTTGCCCGTATTCGCTTAATGTAAAGCGGGTAACGTTCTTTTTACCGGTGTCCAGCACGAGAATATCACCATTCTGGTAGGCTACCGCCGCCGGCTGCAGGAAGGTTCCTGCCTGATTGCCCAGTGCGCCGAATACCGCCGTCTGGTTGCCTTCCTGATCATATTCGAAGACATGTCCTCTCGTACGGTCAAGCGCCGCAATAAAGCCGTCGCCATCAATGGCAACATCTACGAAGGAGGTATCGACCTTGACGTTCTGCTTCATGGTGTACTCCCGATCCCCGAACCGGACGGCTCCCTTCTGTCCCTTGAGGACATTGTTGCCGAGGGGGTTCAGCTTCTTGATCTGTTCCGCGGAGTTCTTCGATACAATCGTCGACGTGTAGACGAAATCATTCGTGCCGATATCGAGATTGGAGTATTCGATCGGCAGCAGCTTTACCATCGACTCCCGCTGTTCCTTGGACAAAATGCTTTTCCAGAACGCTTCGAGAACGACGGCCGGAGTCACTTCTACCTTGTTGCTGCCGTAATAGCTGGTGAACCCTCCGTTCATATCGAATTGCATCAAGCCGTAATATTGGCCTTCGGACAGCACGTAGATTCTGCCGGCGCTGTCTGCCGCCACCTTGACCGGCTTGAATACGAAGCTGTCGGGAATGAGCGGATGATCCAGCTCCTTGATGACCAGATCCACAGTATAATCACCCTGAATGCGGAGCACGCGTCCGTTCCCTTTGTCCGCCACGTACAGAACGCCGCTTGCATCCACATACAGGCCTGTCGGTTGATTCAAAGCGGTCTCTTGCCCGTTCAGCTTTAGCTTGTCGATTACCCGCAATAACTTCAGCTTCTCGTCCAGGACAATGATCCGGTTATTTCCCGTATCGGCCAGATATATCTGGTTGCCGGAAGTCACGAACAAATCCTGCGGCTCGACCAACTGACCGGCTCCCATATCGATGCCCGTATATACCTTGTCAGGCAAATAGCTGTTCGGAGCAGCCTTCGACTGGTCCCATTCGTTATATACATAAGCCCGGTACGGCGCTTCGGCATAGACGGTTGAAGCTGAGCCCAGAGAGAGCAGTGCCAGGAGAACGGCAGTCAAAGCAATAAGTCGGTTCTTCATAGCTCCTCCTGTCACTTGATTCCGGCAAAGGTCATCGTCTCGACGACCTTGCGCTGGAGCAAGACGAATATAATCATTGGCGGAATCATCAGAATGACGGAAGCGGCGGCACCGACGCCCATTCTGGCGATCGGGTCGCTGCTTACAATCTGATCGAGCGCCATTTTGAACACTTTCAGGGACTCGCTGTAGATCAGCTCCTTCGGGGCATAGTTCCACAGGTTGATAAATTGAAAAATGATGACCGTCATGACTGCAGGAAGCGCGTTCGGAAGCACCATTTTGAAGAAGGTCCGATATTCGCTTGCCCCGTCAATCCGGGCGGCCTCCAGAATGGCGTCAGGCAGCTGCTCGATAAACTGCTTCATTAGAAACAGGCCGAGGGAGGCTCCGATCCATGGAAGAATCAGCGCTCCGTAAGTATTCACCAGCTTCAAATTCGCCATCAAAATAAACTGGGGAATAAACGTAACCTGCGGCACAAACATTAGCGCCATTAAAATAACGGAAAAAATAATGCCCTTTCCTGGAAACTTGTGCTTGGCAAGCGGATAGGCCGCCATCGAAGCAAACAGCACATGAAACAGCGTCCCCAGCACAGCGATCATCAGTGTATTAAACACATACCGGGATAGCGGTACCCACATATTTGAAGCGAGCTGGAACAACCCTTCGAAGTTATCCAGCGTAGGTCTCTGAACGATCAGCTTTGGCGGAAACTGCAGCAGCTCATCAAGCGGTTTGAGCGAAGTCACAATTGCAAAGATGAAAGGAAATGCAGAGAAGATACCAAGCAGGGCGATAAACCCGAAGATGACAATATTGCCGCCGAGCGATCTTCTTGCTTTCGCTCCGGATTTCTTTTTCTGTATTTTGAACATAGTTTTCCCCCCTCCGGTCATAATCCGACTTTGTTCAGGAGCTTATTGACGATCCGGTTTGTCGCGACCATCATGATGAAGAGCACCACGGCCATCGTAGAGGCGTATCCCATCTCGTAACGAATAGTTCCGTAGTCCATAATGTGCGTCACCATCGTCTCCCCTGCGTATTCCGTACTCGGAAAACCGGCTAACTCAATCGATACTTCGGCTACACTGAATGAAGTGACAATCTGCATCACTGCGCCGAACACCAGCTGCGGCACCATCGAAGGCAAGGTAATGTACCAGAGCTCCTGGAATCGGTTTTTAATCCCGTCCATGACGCCCGCTTCATACAAGCTTCTGTCGATCGTCTGCAGACCCGCCACAAACGCCAGGAAGCTGATCCCGAGACTCATCCATAGCTGGACCAGAATCAGAATGATCAGAACATATTTCTTGTCGACCAGCCAGGCGATGGGATCGGAAATGATCCCCAGCTTCATCAGAAAGCCGTTCAAATATCCGTAAGCATCAGAGCTGAAAATAAGCCGCCACATCGGATACACAGAAGCGCCGACGATAGCTGGAATATAAAAGACGACTGTAGCGATCGAGCGAAGTGTCCTGGACAAGTCATTGATCATCCAGGCCACCAGGAAGCTGAGTGCATAGCTGATCGGGCCGGTGATAAAGGCAAAGAGCATCGTATTTTTCAACGCCGTAATAAAGATGTCGTCATCCAAGAACAGCCGGATATAGTTATACCAGCCGATGAATCGCGGTGGCTCGATCATGTTGTAATAAGTGAAGCTGAACACGAATGAGAGAATGACCGGCAGGATCGTGAACAAGATGAAGAAGATCAGATACGGCATCATCAGCAAATAGCTTTCCTTATGTTTTTTCAGTTTTCCCGTCCATCCCGTGTTCATGGTTTCACCCCGAATTCATACCGCTTGCGGGTAATTTCTTCATTAATTTGCTTGTTCCAATAGTAGAGCGCTTCGCGCGGATTTTCCCACTGGAACACAACGCCGCGGAAGGCGTTGTCAATATTCCGCGAGGTATAGTAGCCACCCGGCAGCTCCGGAACCTCCTGCACCTGCTTCCACTGGTTCATGAGCACCTCTTGCTCCGACCGGCTCCAGACGGTGGTTGCGAAGGCTTCAATATTGGCAGGAGTACGGCGTCCGAGAACCCCCAGCTCGTTCTCCAGCTCCTTCACGAACTGGCTCTGGATCTCCGGAGCGTTCCACCACTCCATAAAAGTCCAGGCATCGTCCTTGTGTTCGGCGCTCTTCAATATAATGCCTGCGGTTCCGTTCGCCGCGCTGGCATGATTGATCTCGCCGTCCCGCTGCAATACGCCAGGAATCGGCCGCATGGTCCAGGTGCCGTCGATTTCCGGCGCCGCGGAGGTCAGCGTGTTATACATTTTGTAGCTAGTAATGACAATCGGCATTTCACCCGACCAAAAACGGTTAAGATCGTTCTTGTAGAGCGGATAGTCATATAAGTTGTAAAAGTCCGTCCATTGCTTGAACGCCTGATAAGCCGATTGCTCATGGAACCGCGTCGCGGTATGCTCCTCGTTATACACGCCGCTGTCGTACTGCATCAGCAAGGTCGGGTACAGATTCAGGAGCCCCATGCCCTGATTCAGCAGCCCGTAGGCATCCAGGCTTTCATACGGCAAGCCGATCTGAAGATTGTTGTTCTGCAGCACCGGCGCGATCTTCATCAGATCATCCCAGGTGCTCGGAGCGCTCAATCCGAGATCCGAGAGCACATCATCCCGGGTAAACATCATAAAGAAGACTTGTTCATCGGGAATCGCAAACGTATGGCCCCGGTATTGATAAGGCACAAATGCGGAATCCATATACTGCGGAACGAGCTCATCGAAGCCTTCGTATTCGTCGAGCGGTTCCAGGGCGCCGCGGATCGCCAGGTTCATCGTATCTCCCCGGTTAGTAAACAGGTTGATGTCCGGTCCTACGCCGGCCATCACCGCTTTGACGAGCGCGTCCTTCACAATGTTCAGATTGACGCGAATTCCCGTCTCCGGCGTGAATGATTCCTCGATCATCCGGTTCAACACATAAGCCTGGTCACGGCCGAGACCGACCCAGATGTCCAGGGGCTCTTTGCCGTTCGTTTCTCCTTGATCCGCGCTGATGGAATCATAGTTCTGCAAAAATGAGCCCGTGAAGGTCCGGAGCTCATGAAGCGCCGTTTGAAACACATTGGCATCGCCCTGCGGCTTCTTTACTTCCGAAGAAGCAAGATACAGATAGTCCAGCTCAAGCGGCTGATTTTTTATTGTCATGACCCAATCGGCCAGACCCGTAATATTGGACTTGAAGGCGTCCAGCCGCTTCGGCAGCGTATCGGGACGCTCGATGAAGCTGTCCAACTGATACGCGACCATCCGGAAGGTGGATGAACCGGGATTTTGCTGCCCGGCCAATTGATCAAGCTGCTGTGCCGTATCCTTCAACTGTAGCGACAGGCGTTCAAATTCAGGAATTAGCTCGGGAACGCTCTTGTCGAGGTCATAGTCCCGGTAAGCATCCGGCGTAACACCGGTAATCATCACAATCTTCCGGTACATCTGATTGAGATCGAACACGATGTCCTGTACCGATTGAAGCGGCAAAGCCATGTCACCCAAAGTGACTTCCATTTTCAAATCGTGAAGCCCCTTCGTCAGATAGAACAGATAAGGCTCCTCACCGCTATTTCCCAGTTCGCTCACGCTCCAGGAGGTATTATAGAGAAAGCGCACCTTTTCCATCTCGGCAAAAGGAACAGCATCGTCGATCATGATTTTCCTGGATACGAATGCACCCTTCACTTCATTTTGCTTGTATCTCATGCCGATCTTGTACCAGCCGTCCTCCGGAACCTCCAGCTGCCAGCTGATCCATTGTCCTGCGACCTCCCAATTGCTGCCGCCGATCGTGTTGATCCGGATATGGACCGGATTGTACGGCTCCGATAACGGACTGGATCGATCCACAGTTGGAAAAATGCCTGCCGCAGATTTGAGATAAGCGTTCTCGGCTTGAACTTTATAGACGAAGCCCTCCGGCGAGGCCTTCTTACCAAGCTCTTGTTTATTTGCAGCATAGGACTTGTAATCGGCCGGCTTTCGGTAAAGGTCAAGCCTCAGATAATCGAGCATGGCGGCTTCCCTTGAATTTTTAAGCTCAAACCGGTGCTTTCCCGAAGACAGGCTTAGTTTCAAAGTGCCGCTACTCAGTTCGCCTGGCTCCTGCAGCTTGGTCTCCATCCACATTCCCTGCTCAATCTGTCTCGGACGAAGATCATTTCCGTCCGTCTTTCTCATGGGCGTGGAAGCATCTCTCCAGGCCCGGTTGAGGGTAAACGGCACCAAATCATTCAGCGGCTGTCCATCGACCTGAAGCGAAAATTCGATGTCCATGCCGTTGCCTTCGAGCGGGTAATATCCAAGCGATACTTCGTATTCCCCTTCGGCAGGGACTTCGATCTCCCAAGCTGCCGTATCTCCTTCCCCCCATTTCAAAACATCGCTTCGCCCTTTCCATTCCCCGATCAGGGAAGAAGGCTGTTCCTTCTGCGTTGTGCTTAGGCTCGCCGAAACTGCGATTCCATCTTCCAATTGTCTTTCCACATCGGAATACGCTGCCGCCGATGGTGGCGGAAGCTCCTCCTCCTTAAAAGACAGTACGCTGAGAAGAGCCAGCAATAACGCCAACACAGCGCATCCCGTAATGCCCAATATCCATTTCTTCATTCGGTCAACCCCCGCACTGCAAGTTCTTCTTAATTGTGCAAATTTGTGTATAAATCAATTATTTTGTTTACATATTAGATTACAAATACAAACAAAATAATTAACATAAGTGCAGTATAGCGCTTTCATTATAGGGTGTCAATTACCTGGCTACTTAAATTTTTTATATTTCGGCCTATATCTTCCTTTTTAAAATGAGCGTTTGTTTGAGTGTCATAACTATTTAATTTAGTTATTCTCCCGCCATGGCCAAGGTCTTTCCATACACTGGAATACCATTTATAATATGTATCAGAGCATTACAACCTACCTCTTCAAAACTATCGTTATCACATGAATGAATTTCGCTTTTTTGTTTACACTTAATTTTACAAATGCACAATTTTGAGTTATTATGAATGTTAGAACAATGGGCAAAGGCCAAGAAGGAGTTTACGAATGGCAGAGAAGATTACCATCCAACATATCGCCGACGCGCTGGGATTGTCCAGGAATACGGTATCCAAGGCGCTGAACAACCACCCGCAGATCCCGGAACAGACTCGGGAGAAGGTGCTGCAAAAAGCGGCGGAACTGAAATATAAAAATTTTTCGCAAATATCCCCTATAAAAATAGGCAACATCGCCCTGTTAACGAGGGGGGACATCAATGCTATCAGCTTCTACTCCGAGACGATCAAGGGAATGGAGACCCGTTTAAGCACACAGGGATACAATCTGATCCTCACCCTGGTCAAGCCTGAGGATATTCGCTCAAATACGCTCCCGGCCAATATCAATCAATTTAATGTGGATGGCATCGTCTGTATCGAAATCTTTGACCGGGATTATATCCAGACGATTCTGGACACGGAAATCCCGACGGTTTTTATCGATTTCATCCCGAATACTGTCTACGCGGACTATCACTACGATGTCATTTTGATGGAGAGTGAATATGCCGTCTATTCATTGACCTGTTCCTTATTGGAAAAAGGACACACAGAGCTCGGTTTTATCGGAGACTATAACCACTGCAGAAGCTTCCATGAAAGATGGGTCGGATTCAATCGCGCCATTTGGGATTATCGCTTGGAACCACGCTCCGATTACAACATTACCTTGGAGGATAACAATCCCTATCTATCGGTGGAATGGATGAAGAAGCAGCTGCAAAGCTTGAAGGCTCTGCCAACTGCCTTTGTGTGCACCAATGACGACATCGGAATTACCGTAATCCGGGCACTCAAGGAGCTTGGCCGCACGGTGCCTGAGCAGATCGAGGTAACCGGATTTGACGACGTTGCAAATGCAGAGATTTTTTCCCCTCCGCTTACAACGGTTCATACCTATCCATATGAGCTCGGGACGAGAGTCGTCGAATGCCTGCTGACGCGGATTGAGCAGCCTGCCAGACATAATGAGACAATTTATCTGGAATCCAGAGTCGTCCGCCGAGGCTCGACGAAATCATGATCATAGTTTTCCCGCCGGGAGCGGCACAGCAATCAAGCACCTTCATTCCCGGCTCAGGCGTTACCGCTCCACCAACTAGCATCGAGCTCTCATCCTGCACGGATAATAGCCCGTCCTTATACCAGGAGGATAGAGCCATATCCCCCCTACCCGCACAACATTCCCTGCAGGAGACAGCGAGGAAGCCGCAGCTGTTATCCCTTCCTTGAGCATGCTATCAGAAAATAGAGCGAGCCAGAAGTCTGTAAGAACTGACTTTCTGGCTCGCTCTATTTTACATAGCAGCATAATTATATTGTCCCTATCCACAATCCACAGATGTCAATTACGGGAGAGCTTCAAATCGGCTTTGTTGGAGAGCCTCTTGAACCACTGGTGCAGGAGGAACATAACTATCGTGACGGCAAGGCAGGACCAGAAATTAATTGGAACAGTCCAGATGCCCTTGAACAAAATGGTTGAATAGACATACCCGCCAATCGCTATGAGATAGACTCCTATGCCAAGAATAAACCAGGTTTTGGTGCCAAATATGGAAGCTTTAAGGGCGTATAGAACAACAAGGATGGTAATCCCTGATAGGCCAATAATGACCACAAAGGGCAGCAAGCTAATGCTTTCCGTTTTGAGCGAAGGAATGAAATAAGAGAGCAGTTGAACAACTGTATAGACCGCAAAAAGAGTTGAAAACAAAAGGGTTGTGTATCTCAATATATCCAGCAGCCAGGACTGCTTGCTTTGCCGGGGAATGTCGGCAATTAAGGCATCGCAATAGGCATGCAGATCGTCGCCGAAAACATCCTGTGCGGATTTTCCATGCTGCTGAGCTTCAATCAGATGTTCCAATAGCTCCAGCAAGATGCTTTCCGTTGCATACTCAGAGCGGGCATTTAATCGAATGTATATCATGGCGTCTTCATACACCTTCAGGTTTTCTTTATTCAGAAGTTCACGTCGTTCATTGTTGCGTTTAATCATTTCAGTTGTGTTCATCGCGTTTCCTCCTTAAATAAGTGATGGCCTGGGACAACTGGGCCCAGCTTTCGTCAAACAGTTGCAAGGCCTGTTCTCCTTGCTTAGTAAGATGATAGTACTTGCGGTCTGGTCCACTTGCCGAAGGCTTCATGGTGCCCTCGATCAGCCCATTTTTCTGCATACGCAGCAGCAACGGATAAATACTGCCTTCCTTGACCATGACCAATCCTGCTTCATGCAGCTTCTCACTTAATTCATACCCGTATACTTCCTTTTCTGAAATAATAGCAAGCATGCAGCCCTCAAGCAGCCCTTTCAGCATCTGGCTCTGACTATCCAACTTCCGATTCCCCTTTCTCTATATTGCAATGCAAGATACCTTGGCGCAAAAGCACACTATATTGCATTACAAGTTAGATAATAAGTGAAGTGTAACACATACTACTTTGCAATGCAAGTTAGCGGTGGGATAATTTAAGGGTAGTGCAGCCTCATTATTTTCACCGAATACCGGCCACAAGAAAAAGCCAGGCCTCCCTAAAACGGCAGAGGCCTGGCCCTGTTTTCCTTGCTTTAGAATTGTGGCGGCTTATTCGCTACTCTGTTATCGTCACGCTTGATCATGCTTCTTGCGTAACCGTGCGATATAGAAACCGTCGGAATGAGCATCCTGAGGCAGGATTTGCAAGCCGATGCTCCCACGCGCCGATGCCGCAGCCATTGGCTCAGTCTCCCAGGCTGACGGCTTGTCTGCAGCCAATTCGAACTCTGGATGGCGGCTTAAAAAGTTACTCACCATCTCCACATTTTCACGCGGCTCAATCGTACAGGTGCTGTAGACCAGCAGGCCGCCCGGTTTAAGCAAGTCTCCAGCCGTGTCGAGCAACGTACGTTGAATGCCGGCAATTTCCGCAATATCGCCAGCCGTCTTGGCCCATTTCAAGTCCGGCTTGCGGCGAATCACACCGAGTCCGGAGCAAGGGGCATCCAATAAGATGCGGTCAAAGGAATTCTGCTCCAAGCGCTCACCCAGCTTCGAAGCGTCTCCCGTCGAAATATCGATATTGGTCAGACCCAGACGGTTCGCTTGATCCTCGACTAGCTTCGCCTTATGCGGATGGATGTCGTTGGCCAGCACCAGGCCGCTGCCCTGCATGATCTCGGCGATATGACAGGTTTTCCCTCCAGGAGCTGCGCAGCAATCCAGCACGGACATGCCTGGCTCCGGATCTAGCGCTTCGGCTACCAGCATAGAGCTTTCGTCCTGTACAGAAATCAAACCCTCCCGATACCAGGGAGTAAGGGCCATGTTGCCCCCTCCGCCCTCCACTACGATTCCGTCTTGGGAAAGCTTGGATGGAGCGGCCGACAGCCCTTGTTCCTTTAGCAATCGCAGCATGTCTTCCCGGCTTGTCTTCGCCCGGTTCACGCGAATACTGATCGAAGGCGGCTCGTTATTGGCCCGGCAAATCGCCTCCGCCGTTTGTTCGCCATACTGCTCCAGTAAGCGTGCCACCAGCCATTCCGGGTGAGAATGCTCCAGGGCGATGCGCTGAACAGGGCGAAGTCCCTCCGGCAGCTTCAACTCCTCCTTACGGCGGAGTACGTTGCGGAGCACTCCGTTAACCATACCCGAGATACCTTGATGGCCTCGCTTCTTCGCCAGGTTCACCGCCTCGTTGACTACGGCGTGCGGGGGAATACGATCAAGATAATAAAGCTGATAGAAGCTCATCCGCAGCAAATTGCGGACCCAGGGGGCCAACTTCCCCATCCCCTTGGTCACAAACGGCTCCAGCAAGAAATCAATCGTGTTAAGCCGCTGAATTGTCCCATATACCAGTTCTGTAGCTAGCCCCGCATCAGGCCCGGAAAGGCCGGATTTCTGCAACGCCCCATTGAGCAGCAAGTTGCTGTATGCCCCTTCCTGTTCTACGGCGGTCAGCACCTGCAGCGCTACACTTCGGGACGTGGATTTGGCCGGACTGCGCCCGCCGCTGCTCATGATAGAACCGTCCCTGGCTTCATAACCCCGCCGCGGATGAACTCTTCCGCTTCCATCGCCTTCTTGCCGGCAGGCTGAACCCGTGTCAGCCATACCGAGCCGTCCCCTGTTTTCACTTCAATGCCTTGCGGTGAGAGGCTTAGCACGGTACCCGGAGCTTGCCCGCCACCATTACCGGCAACTGTCCCTTCCGCGTTCCCGTATTCTGCATCAGGCTTGGCAACCGCCCAGATCTTGAACACCTCGCCGTTCCAGGTCGTAAATCCACCGGCAAAGGGAACCAACCCCCGTACGCGATCATAAATGGCACGCGAACTGGCTGACCAGTCAATTCGCTCATCCTCACGCGTCAAGTTGGACGCATAGGTTGATTCCTCGTCATTTTGCGGAATGCGGTCAGACGTTCCTGCCAAAATGGATGGCAGCTGCTCCACCAACAGCTTAGCCCCGGCTTCGCTCAGCTTCTCAAACAGCATGCCCGAGGTATCCTCGTCTTCGATCGGGACAACAGCTCTTGCGATCATATCGCCCGTGTCCAGGCCCTCCGCCATATACATCAGCGTAATGCCCGTTTCCTTCTCGCCGTTGATAATAGCGCGCTGGATCGGCGCCCCTCCGCGATATTTGGGCAGCAGCGAGCCGTGTACGTTCAGACAGCCGAATCGCGGCAAATCCAGCACCGACTTGGGCAAAATCTGACCATAAGCCGCTGTCACGATCAAATCCGGCGCCAGTGCAGCCACCTCCGCTACCGCTTCCGGAGCGCGAAGCCGCTGCGGCTGCAATACCGGGAGGCCATGACGCAGAGCCGCTTCCTTGACCGGAGTCGGCGTAAGCACCTTCTTCCGCCCTTGCGGGCGGTCAGGCTGGGTGACTACCCCGACGATCTTGTAGCCGGTGGAGATGAGCGCCTCCAGAGACGGAACTGCGAAGGCAGGGGTTCCCATAAATAAAATGCTTATTGATGAAGGTGTCTGGCTCACGCTTCCGCCTCCTCTTCGTTCTCTTCCTCCTGGTCCGTAATTTCGTAGACACGTTCAGCAAGCGAGGTATACAATACCCCGTTCAAATGGTCAATCTCGTGTAAAAATGCTCTGGCAAGCAGATCCGTACCCGTGTAGGTCACTCTTTTGCCATTGCGGTCCAGGCCTTTGACGGTCACCGTCTGTGCACGTCGGACATCCCCGCGAAAGCCCGGGATGCTGAGACAGCCTTCCGGTCCGAATTGCTCGCCCTCTGCGGAGACCACTTCCGGATTAATCAACTCAATCAGCCCATGATCGTCCCCCACATCAACCACAATCAGCCGTTTCAATACACCGATTTGCGGGGCGGCCAGCCCGACTCCATCCGCCTCATACATGGTATCGGCCATATCGGTAAGCAGCTTCTTCACCCTTGGTGTAACCCGGTCTACCTTTTCCGCTACCTGGTGCAGCACTTCATTCGGCTCAAGCACTATTTTTCTGACTGCCATTTAGGTCACCATCTTTCTCGATAAGTTATAAGTTGAATAATGGTTATACGTGCTGGGGCAACGTGTGAAGTGTACTTACGATCGCTGTTGTTCGCGGATTTCTTGAATGAATCAAACCATTTCAGGGTAGAATTCCACTCACAAAGGCGAACGCTCTGCTTCTTCAGTACACTTCACACTTATGCTCTAATACGTTTTAATTAGTTCAACTTATATAAATCGCTCATGTTATATATATATTTATGATTACATCAGCATTTGCGGATCCACATCGATACTGATTTGCAGCGAAGCATCCTTCAGCTGGCCCAGCATCGCCTCCGCCATCTCCTTCACCAACGCAACTGCATCCAGGTCACCGCGGTATTTCACCATGCATTGGAAGCGGTAGCGGTTCTTGATGCGCGGAATCGGCGAAGCAACCGGCCCCAGAATATCCAGCGCCTCCGCAGAAAGGCGATCGAGGCTGCCGAACCAGCCAAGCCTCTGCGCCTTCAAGCGCAAGTCCCCGGCGAAATTCTCCGCCATTCGCAGCAGCAGCGGCAGCTTCTCATGAGACATCGTCACCAGAATAAGCCGGCTGTACGGCGGATAATGCAGCGTCCTGCGATGCTTAAGCTCCTCGCGCACATACGAAGCATAATCATGTCCGCTTGCATGGACAATCGAATAATGCTCCGGCATATAGGTCTGGATGAATACTTCGCCCGGAAGCTGATGGCGGCCAGCGCGTCCGGCTACTTGGGTCAGGAGCTGGAACGTCTTTTCTGCCGAGCGGAAATCAGGAAAATTAAGAGCTGTATCGGCTGCGATTACACCCACGAGAGTCACGTCAGGAAAATCAAGCCCCTTGGCGACCATCTGCGTGCCGAGCAGCACATCTCCCTTTTTCTCCCGAAACGTCTGGAGCAGGCGTTCATGCGAGCCCTTCTCGGTTGTGGTGTCCACATCCATTCGAATCACCCGTATCCCGGGGAATAGCTTGGCAAGCTCCGCCTCAACCCGTTGGGTACCCGTTCCGAAATACCGGATATGCTCGCTTCCGCACTCCGGACATACGGCCGGCGCAGGTGCTGCGTACCCGCAATAATGACAACGCAAATTGTTCGACTTCTGATGATAGGTCAGCGAAATATCGCATTCCGGGCATCCGGCGACATAGCCGCAGGTACGGCACATCACAAAGGTAGAATGCCCTCTCCGGTTCAGAAACAGTACGGTCTGCTCGCCCTTTTCAAGCCTGGAGGCAATCCCTGCATGCAGCGCCCGGCTGAACATCGAGCGATTGCCATCCTTCAATTCTTCACGCATATCGACAACCCGAACCTCCGGCAGTCTGCTTCCGGATGGCCGCTGCTTCATCTCCAGCAGCAACGGGGCGAACAGATCGTCGGATTGTGAGCGCGCTGCATAATAGCTCTCAAGCGACGGCGTAGCGGAGCCAAGAATAACGGCGGCACCATGCTGTCTGGCACGGCGAACCGCCACATCACGGGCATGATACTTCGGCGTCTCCTCCTGTTTATAGGAGGTCTCATGCTCCTCATCAATCACAATCAGTCCAAGCTCGGAAAAAGGAGCAAAGATCGCGGACCGCGCTCCGATCGCGACCTGTACTCTCCCTTCCCTGATTTTACGCCATTCATCATAGCGTTCACCTGTAGACAAGCGGCTGTGCATTACAGCCACCTTGCCGCCAAAGCGTCCCTTAAAGCGCTCCACCATTTGCGGTGTGAGCGATATTTCCGGAACAAGCACGATAGCTTGTCTATCCTGAGCAATACAACGTTCGATCGTCTGCAGGTACACCTCGGTCTTGCCGCTTCCGGTTACACCGTGCAACAGGAATACGCCATACTCCCTGGCATCCAGCGCCTCGCTCACCTTATGGTACACCTGCTCTTGCTCCGGCGTTCGTTCCAGCGCTTCTGTTCCCTTGAATTTACGGCCTGCGTAAGGATCGCGGAATACCTCCCTGTCCTCAATAACGACATAGCCTTTCTCAGCAAGCTTGTTTACAGTTCCCGCGGTAACGCGCAGCTCGGACAGTACCTCCTGCAAGGACAGAGTAATCCCTGCCTCCACCAGGAACTGCAGCACTTCCTTTTGCCTGCGGGCCTGCGTACTGAAGGACGCCAAGGCAGCTACTGACGCTTCTCCGGTCACAGCTGCTGTTACAGTCTTCACGGTCTTCTTCCGGATCTTGTCTTTGATCATCTGGCTTTCGGTAAGCAGGCCGCGTCCGATCAAGCCTTTGATCTCGGCCGCTCGCTCAGGATAACGCTTGCTTAGATGCTCCAGCGTTGTCTGTCCTGCCGAAGCAACGTAATCCATGATTTCCCGTTCCTCGCCGCTTAACAGAGAGAGCAGTGCCTGTCTGGCGTTAACACCGGACTCCGCTTTAACAGTCTCGGCTTCGGAAGCAGCGGTCTCTGCCACCGATACCATTACTTCCGCCCGGCCCTTTAATGCTGTAGGAATCATCGCTTGAAGCACCGCGATCTTGCTGCATGCATATTTTCCGCTCATCCAATAGGCAAGCTCCACCAGATCCTGCGGCAGCGGCGGCGTCAGGTCCAGCAGTTCCTGGATCGCTTTCATCCGCTTCGGATCCATTTCCGATTCCGTGTGAAGGGAGACGACAAACCCTTGCACCGTCCTCCGCCCAAATGGAACGCCAACTCTGCTTCCTACCTCGATCCAGTGGCTCATGCTTTCCGGAATTAAATAATCAAAAGGCCGATCGGTCTCCCGGCTCGGCACGTCAACAATTACTTTAGCCACGGTATAAGTCATGACTTATACTCCTCCAGCCGCTTGGCGGCCAGTTCAAGAATGTACAATCCAAGCTGATCCTTGGACATCATCGGCATTGCCTCAACAAGCCCGTTCCGGTCATAAATATGAACGATATTCGTATCTGTACCGAAGCCGGCCCCCTCACGGGTTACATCGTTGGCAATAAGAAGATCGCAATTTTTACGCTTCAACTTATCCATCGCATACTGCTCCAGATCGTCCGTCTCGGCTGCAAAGCCGATCATAAACTGGGACGATTTCTGTTGCCCCATGGTTTCCAGAATATCGATATTCTTGACCAGCTCCAATGTCAGCGTATCTCCGGCCTTCTTGATCTTTCGATCAGCAGCCTTCTTCGGCCGATAATCCGCCACGGCTGCAGCCATGATCAGAATGCCGGTATTGCTCCAGTGCTCCTGGACTGCCTCGTACATTTCCTGTGCCGATTCCAGGCGAATCATCTGAACGCCAGCCGGGGAAGGCAAGGCCGTATTGGCTGCGATCAGCACTACCTCCGCCCCCAACTGCTGCGCGGCCTTTGCAAGGGCAAAGCCCATTTTGCCGGTGGAGTCATTGGAAATATAACGCACCGGATCAATCCGCTCCAGCGTGCCTCCGGCAGTAATCACTACCTTGTGCCCGCGCAAGGGAGCTTGTGCCTGAGCACTGCGGCGTTCAAAGAAATTCTTTACCACGCTCACAATTTGCTCCGGCTCCTCCAGCCTTCCCTTTCCGACATAGCCGCAAGCAAGCAGCCCCTCACCCGGCTCCACGAACATAACCCCCCTGGAAGCCAGTTCATTCATATTCCGCAGAACCGCCGGATGAGAATACATATGGACATTCATCGCCGGAGCAACCATGATCGGTGACTGCGTCGCAAGCAGAGTCGTGGACAGCATGTCATCCGCAATCCCCGCCGCCATTTTGCCGATAATATTCGCGGTTGCAGGAGCGATTAGCACCAAGTCGGCCCAGTCGGCCAATTGGATATGGGATATCTCGGCTGGATGCTTTTCATCAAAAGTATCGGTATAAACCGGGTTTTTGGACAGCGCCTGCATCGTCAGCTCGGTGATCAATTTGGTAGCCGATTCGGTCATTATAACCCGTACCTCCGCTCCCTGCTGCACCAGCTTGCTGCACAATGCAGCCGCTTTGAAGGCGGCAATACCACCTGATACGCCCAGCAAAATCTTCTTCCCGTTAAGCAACGTAAATCCCCCGCTTTCTATCTGAACGAGCCTGAATGCCCGCTGCAGAAAAAAATAACAACCTCGCGGCTGTCATAGAGAGGTTGTTGAAGATATCTTGCGACCACGAGGTCCGATTGGTATTATTTATTTTCGTCAGGCTCAACCTGGGAGCCTTGCTTCAGCACCACGAGATCACCATAGATTTCTTCAAGCGCAACGCCGACCTGTTTGTGGGACTTAGGCGTTTGCAGCTCGGTCTTCTCGCCTTCACGCAGTTGTCTGGCTCTACGGGAAGCAGCCACCACCAGCGAATACTTACTACCAACCTTCTCCAGCATCTTATCAATCGATGGATACAGCATGAACTCAGCACCTCTTCTTTTAGACTCTATATTACCGGGCAGCAATCTCTTCGCACTTAGGCCTGATTTTGCAGTGTTCGGCTACGATAATCGACTGGATTCTGTGACAGGCCTGATCGATCTCGTCATTAACGACTGCATAATCGTAATTTTCCATCAATCCAATCTCGTCAGCAGCAACGGACATCCGGTGATCAATCGTCGCCTGATTCTCCGTTCCCCGTCCTACAATCCGGCCCTTCAGCTCATCGAGCGACGGCGGCAGCAGGAACACAAAGATGCCCTCCGGAAATTTACTCTTAACCTTCAGCGCCCCCTGCACCTCAATCTCCAGAATAATATCCTTGCCGCTCTGGAGCGTTGCCTCGACGAAATCGCGGGGGGTTCCGTAATAGTTGCCGACATATTCGGCAAATTCCAGAAGCTGATCGTTAGCGATCATTTCTTCAAATTGCTCCCGGCTCTTAAAAAAATAGTTCACTCCATTCTCTTCGCCAAGACGGGGGTTCCGCGTAGTGGCCGAGACGGAGTAGACAAGATCGGGCAGGCGTCTGCGAAGCTCGTTGCAGACTGTTCCTTTTCCCACTCCCGAAGGACCTGATAGTACGATAAGTAATCCTTTACCCATATTTCTCTCCATTTTATTCGTCGTTGTCATCATCTTTGGCTGACAGGCGGTGAGCAACCGTCTCCGGCTGCACGGCCGACAAGATGACATGGTCGCTATCCGTAATAATTACTGCACGGGTGCGGCGTCCGTAGGTAGCATCAATCAGCATGTGGCGATCTCTCGCCTCCTGGATGATTCGCTTGATCGGTGCAGACTCCGGGCTCACAATCGAAATGATTCGATTGGCGGAAACGATATTTCCAAAGCCAATGTTAATAAGTTTAATCGCCATATGAAGGTGTTCCCCCTATTTTAATTGACTCTACTGTGTCCAATGTAACGTTATTCGAGATTTGCCGCTTGCTCGCGGATTTTCTCCAGTTCCGCTTTCATTTCTACGACACGGTTGACCAGAGCCAAATGGTTGGCTTTCGATCCAATCGTATTCGTCTCCCGGTTCATTTCCTGAATCAAGAAATCCAGCTTTCTGCCGACAGGCTCTGTGGAACCCAACAATTCACGGCACTGGGCAAAATGGCTGGCAAGCCGGATCAGTTCCTCATCAATGTTGGATCGGTCCGCAAAAACTGCGACCTCCATGGCGAAGCGATGCTCATCCACGGCGCCATCCAGCAGCTCGTTCAACCGTCCGCGAAGCTTGGCCCGATATTCCAATGCAACCTCCGGAGCCAGAGCCGTCAGTTCCGCATGCATTTCCTCCAGACGGTTAAAACGTTCCTCCAAGTCCTTCCGGAGATGCTCCCCCTCCTGCTTGCGCATCGTAACCAGATTGATCATGGCCTCTTCCAGGCCATCCAGCAGCGTTGCCTCCCAGGGCTCTTCATCCCTTGCCTCCTGGCTTGACCAGTCCGGAGCGATCAATATGTCCGGCAGAGACAACAACTCGCTCGCACTAAGGGAGCTCTCCAGACCATACCGTTCCCGAAGCTCTTCAGCAGCCCGCAAGTACGACTCCGCCAGTCCGGTATTCAGAACAAAGGGCAGGGTGCCAGCTTGCTCCTGCTCCTTGTTAATATATACATCTATCCGCCCTCGCTTAATATAACGCTGCACCAGGCGTTTCAGACCATCCTCGTAACATGTCCATTCTCTGGGCATGCGCACTACCACTTCGCAATAGCGGTGGTTCACGGATTTGGCTTCGATCTGAATCAGATAGCCCCCGCAGCGTCTGGCGGAATGGCCGTATCCTGTCATACTGTGCGACATAGGCATCACATCCGTTACCCTATTGTAATTGATAATTACAGACGAGACAAGGGGGAGGGCGTCTCTTTCGTGCGCTCCTGCACATATTTCGTTAATGCCACATTCATCTCATAGAACATGAACGGTGTCATCAGGTAGATCCCATTAAAATGGTCCATAGCCGTATCCAGCAGTTCCTTGGCAATCTCCACTCCCATCGCCCGGCCCTCTTCGCCTTGCAGTCCTCGCATCCGGTCCAGCACTTCCTCGGACAATTGAATGCCCGGCACTTCATTGTGCAAATACTCGGCGTTCTTGCCGCTGGCAAGCGGCATAATCCCGATAAAGATCGGGATATCCAGGTGAGCCGTCGCCTCCTTGATGCGAACGATCAATTCGCGGTCATAGACCGGCTGGGTCATAATATAATCCGCTCCGGAAGCAATCTTCTTCTCCAGCCGCTCAACGGCTTTATGAAGATGCTTCACATTCGGATTGAACGCCGCACCGACCACGAAGCGGGCTTTCTGCTTCAGCGGCTTGCCGGAGAAGGCAATCCCTTCATTTAATTGCTTGATCATACGAATGATCTCAAAGGAGGTAGTATCGTAAACCGAGCTTGCACCAGGCAAATCGCCGAATCTTGCTGGATCTCCCGTAACGGCAAGGACATGGTCGATGCCCAGTGCGTCGAAGCCCATCATATGGGATTGCGTACCGATCAGGTTCCGGTCGCGGCAGGCAATATGAATCAACGGCCGCAGTCCAATCTGGGTTTTGATCAAATGTCCAAGCGCCATATTGCTCATCCGGGTTACCGCAAGCGAATTATCCGCCAAGGTAAGTGCGTCTACCCCAGCCTCTTTAAGAGCGGCTGCTCCCTCCATGAATTTGCTGATGTCCAGATCCCGCGGCGGGTCCAGCTCTACAATAATAGTGTGTCGCTCGCTAACCAGCTCGGTAATGCTGCGTTCTGTATGCTCCTCCCCACAGCTGCATGCGGGAGCAGCATTTGTGGTCTCACCACGGCTGGAGACAGCGCGTTCTCTTATCTCCAGACGCTCCTTCACCTTTGGAAGCGGCTTGCCCTCTGTCAGCGGCGTTGCTTTATAATCCCGTAAGGCTCGAGCCGTCGCCGCAATGTGCTCCGGCGTTGTACCGCAGCATCCGCCGATCAGTCTGGCGCCCAGATCCGCAAAGGAAACTGCACAATCCCCGAAATAATCGGGAGATGCTCCATATATATATTCTCCATCGACATAGTCGGCCAAACCCGCATTCGGAAACACCGAGAGCGGGAACGTCAGCGGACCGTCCAGCCGTGACATAACCGACATAATACCGTTAGGCCCGGAATGACAATTGAAGCCCAGCACATCCGCGCCTTCTTGATTCAGAATATGGAACGCTTCCTCAATGGTATATCCGTCCAATGTGCGTCCAAGCTGATCCACACCAAACTGGCAAATAACCGGGCGCTCTGTAAGCTTGCGGGCAAGGCGAAGAGCAAGCCGCATTTCCTCCAGCTCGTAAAAGGTCTCCAGCAGCAAGGCATCCGTTCCCTCGGTAAGCAGAGCTGACATCTGCTGCTCATAATACCTTGCCAGTTCCCCATCGGTCACATTCAACCGTTTTCCGCCCAAAATCGAGCCGACAGCTCCGGCCACGTACACCTGCTCTCCCGCAGCCTCACGCGCGATGCGAACCGCTGCACGGTTAATCTCTTCCACCTGGGACTCCAGGCCGAGCTTGGACAGTTTATAGTAATTGGCAGAGAAGCTGTTCGTCTCGATCAAACCTGCTCCAGCCGCAATATATTCACGATGAACACTGCCTATGATCTCAGGCTGCAGGAGATTAAGCTCCTCGAAGGATATCCCGACGGGAAATCCGAATTTATATAAATAGGTGCCCATTGCACCATCGCCTATGATAACGCCTGTCTCCCAAGCTGTACGCAAGTCCGGTTTCATAGCAGTACCTCCGTCGATAATTTCATTCTAATGTAACATAAAACTACCTGAATGATAAGAATTATCGACACAAAAAAAGTTTGCCTGCCTCTCCTTATCAGACTCCTCTTTGGGGGCAACCGATTCTCTGATTAGCCATCTGCCGCTCGCTGTCGGATATTTCAACTCGCTAACGGACATTCTAGCCTCTTAGCAGACTTGTTCTCATGATTCGAAGGGTTAACGGACATTTCGGGCGCTTAGGACGCTCAAACGACTCTGATTCACTCCATTCTACTCTCTAAGAAGCCAAAATGTCCGTTACAATTCTGGCTCATCCAAAGGCGGACCGTAAGGAGATATAATGCCCGTTAGACCAAGTATGTAAAAAGAAACCGTCTCCTTGGTTTATGGTTGGATGGTACCTCCATTTTCCAGAGAACGGTTTCTTTTTATTTGACAAAATGAGAGAGGGTGCCCCCAATCATTATGCTGTCATCTTATGATCACTTCTGGGACACCCTCTTAACACTTCACACTTATGCCATTTCTACTTAGCTTCTTATGTCCAACTAATATACATCACAGTCTCAAGCAAACATCAATTCAGTTCCTTAACCGATGCGGCCCTGATACACTGCCTCTGCCGGTCCGGTCATATAGACATGATTATTTTGTTCATTCCATTCAATATACAGGTCTCCGCCCTTAAGTCCAATCCAGGCGGCACGATCCGTGTGCCCGTTCAGTACAGAGGATACCAGGGTAGCGCATGCGCCCGTGCCGCAAGCCAAGGTTGATCCTGCCCCGCGTTCCCATACCCGCATTTCTACCCGGTCGCGTGCAGTCACACTAGCGAATTCCACATTCACTTTGCGCGGAAAATAAGGATGAGTCTCCAGACGCGGCCCCCATTCCAGCACCTCAAAGCTCGGAGCATCATCCACATAGATGACACAGTGCGGATTTCCCATAGATACCGCAGTAAACCTGAATTCGCGTCCTGCCGCTTCGATCGGTTGGTCCAGCACCGGCTTGCCGGACAGGGTTGTCGGCACAGCATGGCCATCCAGGATCGGCTCGCCCATGTCAACCGTAACCGTGCTGACCGCTCCCTCCACGACGTTCAGCGTAACTTGCTGCACGCCGGCACCCAATGTTTCTATCGTAATCTGCGATCGATCTGTATACCCGTGATCATAGACGTATTTGGATACACAGCGAATGGCGTTCCCGCACTGCTCCGCCTCGGTTCCGTCCGAATTAATAATTCTCATCTTAAAATCAGCCCGTTCGGAAGGCAGAATAAACACCAGGCCATCCCCACCAGCCCCAAAGAACCGGTTGCACCACTGAATAGCCAGCTCTGACACATTGGCAGGAAGCTCATTCAGGCCATAAAATACAAGAAAGTCGTTACCAAGTCCGTGCATTTTCGTGAATTCCATCAGATGTCCACCCCTTTAAGTGCGAGTTCAAAAAGTCAGCTTTTTATGAACTTCCTCTTTATGGGGTAAGTCTATATTTTGCAGGGGTGGATTGGTATTGATTCTATGCACGAATGTTTGTACTTTTCGCGGTCATCATCGGCCCTGGACCGGTATACTTCCGGCGACGCCGGCCGGACCATACACTGCCGGCACCGAGCAGGAAGGTCGGAATGCCTGCCGCCACCAGGGTGATTGCCCATTCCCGGGTTCCTAGCGGCACTGTCTTGAAGATCGGCTGAAGCGCCTCAATGTACATAACTCCGAGAAGCAGCAGTATGGATGACAAGACGGCAACCACCAAATATTTATTCTGCAGAATGTTGCGATGGAAGATGGATCTGGAGCTGCGGCAGTCAAACACGTGAATGAGTTGAGCCATTACCAGCGTTGCAAATGCTACAGACTGTGCGGTTGCAAGCTGCTGTGCGCTGCTCGGGTCCGCACTGTACGTAATCCAGAATGCAGCCAGGGTGCACACACCGATCAGCAAGCCCCGGCTAAGAATCTTCCAGCCCAGTCTTCTGGCAAATATATTCTCGTTTGCGCCACGGGGCTTATGCTCCATCAGGTCCTTCTCCGGCTGATCGACGCCAAGCGCCATCGCCGGCAGACCGTCCGTCACCAGATTAACCCAGAGGATCTGGATCGGGAGCAGCGGCAACGGCAAGCCTGCAAGCATTGCGAAGAGCATGGTCAGAATCTCACCGACATTGGATGCGAGCAAATAACGGATAAATTTGCGGATATTTTCGTAAATATTCCGTCCCTCTTCAATCGCTGCGACGATTGAGGTGAAATTATCATCGCTCAGGATGAGAGATGAGGCTTCCTTGGAAACGTCCGTTCCGGTGATCCCCATGGCAATCCCAATGTCCGCTGCTTTGATGGCCGGAGCATCATTTACTCCATCCCCGGTCATGGCTACCACATGGCCCTTCCGCTGGAGCGCCTTGACGATGCGAAGCTTGTGCTCCGGCGCAACCCGGGAATACACACAGACCAGATCAACCTGGCGTTCCAGCTCCTCATCGCTCATTCCGGCCAGTTGATGTCCTGCCAAGGAAGAGCCGCCCCGCTGCAAAATCCCCAGCTCTGCCGCAATGGCCTCCGCCGTCAGCTTGTGATCGCCCGTGATCATGATTGTCTTGATTCCGGCCCGCCGACACACCGAGATTGCCTCCTTCGCTTCCTTACGGGGAGGATCAATCATGCCAGCCAGGCCTACAAAGACCAGATGAGATTCCACAATATCCTGGTTCTCCATATTTTCATTCGGCTTAAGATCACGATAGGCCATACCGAGCACACGAAGCGCACCCCGGGCAAGCTCTTCATTCTCGCATTGCACCCGGTGGCGAAGGGTCCCGGTAAATGGAACGACCTTCCCATCCCACAGTATATAGGAGCACTTATCAAGCAGCATATCCGGCGCTCCCTTGACAAGCGCCATATGCCCGCCTTGGTGGGCCACAACCACGGACATCATCTTGCGTTGGGAGTCAAACGGAAACTCCTGCTCTCTTTTGTAGACAGTGCTCAGTGCATGGGAGGTCAAGCCCAGCTTGGCGGATAGAACTACCAGCGCTCCCTCGGTCGGGTCGCCCTTTAGCTTCCATTGCAGCTCGGCGGGCTCTTCCCGCGCTTTCTTTTTTCCCCGCAGACTGGCCTCTTCCTCATAAATTTCCGCATTGGAGCAAAGCGCGCTTGCCTGCAGCAGCCGGCGTAGGCTCTGATCCTTCTTGAGGTCAACCGGCTTGCCGTTCTCCAAAATATGACCGACCGGCTCATATCCTTCTCCGGTTACCTCTAGTGTACGTCCCTCCAGCCATAGACGTGTAACGGTCATCTTGTTCTGCGTCAAGGTTCCCGTCTTGTCGGAGCAGATGACAGAGGCACAGCCCAGCGTCTCTACGGAAGGCAGCTTGCGCACAATCGCCTTGCGCTTGATCATCCGCTGGACACCAAGCGCCAGGGCAATCGTAACGATGGCGGGCAAGCCCTCCGGAATCGCGGCTACCGCCAGACTTACACCCGCGAAGAACATAGCCCCGGCAGGCTGCCCATGCATAATACCCACAAGGACCACAAGCACAGTCAGGCCGAGTGCCAAATAAATCAAAATTTTCCCAAGTTGCTCAAGCCGCCGTTGAAGCGGGGTCTCTTGTACATCTGTACTTTGAATCAGATCCGCGATCTTACCCATTTCGGTATCCATGCCGCTGCGGATGACAACGCCCCTTCCACTGCCACGGGTGACCATCGTTCCCATAAAGCCAAGATTCTTCTGGTCTCCAAGCGGCACCTCCGCCTCGATCAATTTGCCTGCGTGCTTGGCTACCGGATGTGACTCACCGGTCAATGCCGACTCCTCTACATCCAGACTATGCGCAGACAACCAGCGGATATCAGCCGGAATACGGTCTCCGCTCTCTACAGCGATAATATCGCCAGGAACCAGCTCTTTAGCCGGAATATTCCGGACTACTCCCTCCCGGAGAACATTGGCATGGGGCGCTGACAATTGCTTCAACGCGCGGAGGGAACGCTCTGCCCGAAATTCTTGCACAAACCCGAGCACACTGTTCAAAATAATGATCGCTATTATCGTTATGGCGTCGAGATATTCACCCAGAATTCCCGAGATCAAGGTGGCCCCCATCAATACCAGCATCATAAAATCCTTGAACTGGTTCAAGAACAACAGAAGCGGGGAAATGCGTTCTCCCTCTGACAGTTCATTCCAGCCGTACTGCTCTCTCCGCTTCTCGGCCTCACTCGGAGTCAGACCTAGATCACGCTCAACCCCGAGATGGGCCAAAACTTCCTCTCCACTCCACTGGTGCCAGTTTTTTTGCTCCATCCTCCCGATTCCCCTCCCGTATTTTGCGGTAAACAGTGCTAAGGCTTTTCCACCTACTGGTAAACTGTATTCCAGCCAGTCCAAAAATATCACAGCCCGTACACTTAAGTTTGGGGCAGATTGTCAGCCAGCGGCATGCAAGCGGGAGGGGGCAGCTAAACAAAAGGAGGCGCGTTAGAGGGGCAACGTGTGAGGTGTGCCTACGATCGCTGTTGCTCGCGGATTTCTCTTATTGGACTAAGTTCAAACAAGGGAGAAATCCACTCACAAAGGCGAACGCTGACGCTTGATGCTTCCGAAGTAGCTTTCTTACAGAAAGCTTGTAACACTTCACACTTATGCCCTTGCTACTTCGCCTTTGCAGTTTAACTGAAATGCAGTTTGCACATGGCTGCGCCACATGTTGCATTACAGTAAGCTTGCCGCCTCCGGCACGCAAGCAGAATACTTCACGCAAGCCTTCTTCAAACTTCACCTTGCTGCCAGGCTCGCCTTAGTCGCCTTAGGCTAGGCATCGCAAATGGAAGCCTGCGCAATTCACTGTACGCACAGCCCATGGAACACTGGCGCCTGGAGTTGCGCCCAGTCGCACGTTGCTTCAGCCTTATGCGGAACACGGAACTTTGTTATCCTACTTGGTATTCCAGTCTTGATCCGAGCTTTACTCATCCCATTTACTCAGTCTCATTCCGGTCATGCTCCAGTGAAATTTCTTACCTTAAATTCTTCATTCGGGGCTCAAATCCGATTTTAGTGAAAAAAATTACCTTAGATCTCCAGTATCTAGTTAAACCCACGGTATAGCCCACTTTAAGCGAAAAAAATTCACTATATCCGTATTTCTATCATTTCCACTGAATTTAGGGTAACTTTCTTCACTGCATCCGCAAGATTCATATTTCATGCGGACGACCGATCGTCATACTGCGAAACACCGCGCGCTGGAAGCTGTGCTCGGTGCGAGGTTACTCATAACGTACTTGGCCGGTATTATGCAGAATCTACTGGAATAGCCCTTGCTCTGTCTGCTTGTTGAAATTGGGACCTAATGATGATGCGGTGTGTCTATTTACTGTTTGTAATGCATCAGGCATCAAGATGCTATGCTGAATGAACGAGCCTGTAGGCTAGGCAAGTGATTCTGGAGCATTCTGCCGTGCATCCGACGTGCGGAGGGGTACTACTATAGTCCATCCGGCACTATAAAGCCGAATTAAGTAGCCTGCGTAGAAAGGGCATAAGTGTGAAGAGTGCTGAAGAAACGGAGTGTTCGCCTTTGCGAGTGGATTGCTACAATTTCAGATTTTATTTAATCAAAGGAATCCGCGAGCAACAGCGATCGTAAGCACACTTCACACGTTGCCCCCGTACGCAGCATCACTAGCCAGCTTTTTATTGCTGCGCTCTCGCACGACACCGCGTCAAAAGTTGAAGGTACCTTTTGAATATCCGGAGGAAGTATGGCATCATAATTGGGTAAGACAGATTGATAGACAGGAGAACTTATGTCATGGCATTAGACGGAATCGTAACCCGCGCTATCGTCCGGGAGCTGCAAAGCATCGTCGGCGGGCGCATCAACAAAATACATCAGCCTTCCCAGAGCGATATCGTAATCCAGCTGCGGGGAGCCGGCAGCGGACGCCGCTTGCTGTTATCGGCCAATCCTACGTATCCGAGGGTCCAGTTCACCGAAGAGAGCTTCCCGAATCCCCAGGAGGCGCCGATGTTCTGTATGCTGTTACGGAAGTACTGTGAGGGAGGAACCATTGAGTCGGTTACCCAAGCGGGATTAGAGCGGATTATTCACATTGAGGTTCGCCAACGCGATGAGATGGGAGATGTTTCGCTAAAGCGTCTCGTTATCGAATTGATGGGACGGCACAGCAACATTATTTTGCTCGACCCGGCAACACAGGTGCAGTTGGACGGTATACATCATGTGACCCCGGCCATTAGCAGCTATCGGGTCGTTATGCCGGGATTCACCTACACAGAGCCCCCTGCGCAGGATAAGATCGATCCGCTGGATAGCAGCAAAGAACAGTTCCTCGCTGCATTCAAAAATGCAGTGGAAGAAGGAAATGCCGCCCATTCCGGATGGCTCGTCGCTGCATACAGCGGATTCAGTCCCCTCATCGCAGAGGAAATCTATTGGCGTGCCTTTGGCATCAGCAAGCCGGGAGCCGCTGGAGCGGAACAGACTGTAGACGCAGATAAGCTCTGGAACGCCTTTTCGGAACTGACTGGAGAGGCAAGAGAGCATCAGTATGCACCCATGATCGGGGATAATGCCAAGGGAAAAAGTGTATTTTCTGCTGTCCGGCTTAGTCTAATTCAGGAAAATCGTAAGGAATTCGACTCGATCAGCGCCTGTATGGAGGAGTATTTCGGGGAAAAAGCGCTCCGGGATACCGTTAAGCAGAAGACCAGCGATCTGCTGCGCTTCCTGCAAAATGAACGCAATAAAAACGTGAAGAAAATCTCCAATTTGGAAAAGGATCTGGCCGAAGCGGAGGATGCCGAGCAGTACCGGATTCGGGGCGAGCTGCTTCTGTCCTCGCTGCATAGCATTAAGAAGGGCGATCCATCCGTTGAGCTCGTTAACTATTATGATGAGAACCAGGCAGTGGAGACCATTCCTCTGGACCCGCTGCTGACTCCATCGGAAAATGCCCAACGTTACTTCAAGAAGTACAATAAATTCAAAAACAGCCTCGCCGTAATCGACGAGCAGATGAACAAGACCCGCTCGGAAATTCGATATCTGGACGAACTGCTGCAGCAGCTATCCTATGCGACGATGAATGATGTGGATGAAATTCGCGAGGAGTTGATCCAGCAAGGATACCTGCGGGACCGGAGCAAGAAGGGAAAGAAGAAAAAGAAGCAGGATAAGCCTACCCTGCATGTATACACCTCTTCCGAGGGAATTGAGATCTATGTCGGAAAAAACAACCTGCAAAATGAATATGTAACGAACCGGCTCGGCAGTCCGAACGATACCTGGCTGCATACCAAGGATATTCCAGGCTCCCATGTGCTGATCCGCAGTCAGACCTTTGGCGACGCCACGCTCAATGAGGCCGCTCAATTGGCCGCTTATTTCAGCCAGGCCAAGTCGTCCAGCAGCGTACCTGTCGATTGCACGCTGATCCGCTATGTCCGCAAGCCAAACGGTGCAAAGCCCGGATTTGTTATTTACGATCATCAGCGTACTTTGTTCATCACTCCGGATGAACAGTTAATCAAGAATTTGCCAAGCACGGTTAAGAAATAAAATAGTCACGTGCAGCTCCAGCCGCGTCCCCCTAAGAACGGGAAGCGGCTTTTTCCTGCAGGTGTTGGACGATATCAGCCGTTACGTATTTGCTGCCCAGCTCTCCGTGAAACACCTCGCCCTGCCGGACCCCGTGATAGTCGGAGCCGCCCGTTGGAATCAGGGCGTGTCTCATTGCCAATGCCATGTAACGTTTCTCTTCATCCGGGCCATGATCGGAATGGTATACTTCAATTCCATCCGGCCGTCCTTGCAGAATGATCTCCTCCACCAGCCGGTCATCGCCATATAATCCCGGATGAGCGATAACAGCCACCCCGCCTGCCTCCCGGATCCAGTCCATCGCCTCAAGCGGCGCGATACGGGGTAAAGAAACATAGCCCGGCTTGCCTTCCGCAAGATAACGGTCAAACGCGTCTCTAAGATCTCTCGCGTAGCCCTTATGGACGAGCGCGTCGGCAATATGCGGTCTTCCAAGGCTCTCCCCGCTTCGTAGCGGTCTGCCCATAGCAGCAATAACCTCGTCGAGGGTAATCTCAAGGCCGAGCTCCTGCAGCCTGGCAATCATCAGGTCATTCCGTGAGTCGCGGGTTGCACGCAGACTAGCCAGACGCTGCTGCAGCTGCTCATTATCGATATCAGGATAATACCCCAGAATATGAATGTCCTTCTCCTCGGCACGGGTGCTGATCTCCACACCGGGAACGATGGCGATGCCAAGCCGGCTCCCTTCCTCAAGCGCCTCCTTCACTCCGGCCAGAGTATCATGATCTGTGATCGCTATGCCCGCCAGACCTCGTTCTCCAGCCAAGCGAACCTGCTCCGAAGGGGAATTCATACCGTCAGACGCACGGGTATGAGTGTGCATATCATATCGCTTTGTCTCTGTCTCCATCATTTCTACTCCTTTACCTGCAGCTACTGTGCTCTGCAATAGCCTGCCTATACAGTCAATGTTTGTTCGCGCAAATAATTCAAGAAGGTAACCGCCGAGCCCGGCAGAAGCATGGACTTCAAGTGGACGGAGTAAAATTGCCGTTTGAAGCGTGCATCTTCGATATCAAGCACCTCGACCAGTCCCAGCTCGCGTTCATGCTTAACCGAGGAGGGCGAGATGATGGTGATGCCAAGCCCCGCTTCTACCGCTGATTTTACGGCACCCGTACTGCCCAGCTCCATCGTCGCATCCAGCCGGTCAGGCAGAAACCCGAGCCTTATCAGCTCGGTCTCCATCACTTGGCGTGTACCTGATCCCTTTTCCCGCAGGACAAATGGATAAGTCACGACCTCGTCCAAGGTAATCCGCCCTCGTGCTGTTAACGGATGGCCCGAAGGAACAATCAGCTTCAGTTCATCCGCCATAACCGGCTCGGATATCATATCCGGATGATGGACCGGCGCCTCCACTAGTCCGAAATTCAACTGATGTCCTGCAATCTCGTCCATAATTTGCGCCGTATTCATGACTTTTAATGCAATGGAAATATCCGGGTACTGCTTTCCGAAGGGGCCAAGCAGACGGGGCAGCACATACTCTCCGATCGTCAAGCTCGCTCCGAGCTGCAGTCTGCCCTGAAGCTTGGTGGCAAAGGCCGCCATCGCTTCCTCAGTGCTGCGCATCAGCCCGATGGCATCCTTGGCATAAGGCAGCAGCGCTCTCCCTGCTTCGGTTAGCTCCAGCTTTTTGGTCGATCTGATCAGCAGCTTGCTCCCGAAATAGTCCTCAAGCGATTGAATCTGCATTGTCACCGCTGGCTGGGTCATATGCAGCGCCTGGGCGGCTGCGGAGAAGCTTCCCTGTTCGGCCACCAGATAGAAAATATGCAGTTGATGATAGTTTAAAGGCATGTCACCGATCTCTCCTTTACTGCCTATACAATATCATTTCTATCCCCGAAACGACAAACGGCATAAACACACAGCATAAACACAAAAAAGCGCGCCTGCAGGCACGCTATTCATCAAGTCTCTATCTCCGTTTGCGCGTATTCTTCATCAAGGTCATTCGTCTGGAATGACGGAGCCAGGAATAATAGGATTTCAGATCACGAAGCTCGATCGTCTCCGACATTCGCCCCAAAAAGGTGACGACAATCATCCGATGAAGCGGACGTCCCGCCTCATCAAACTGATCCGGTAAGTCCGCAAATTCAGCCACCATCACCAGATCATCATCGACAAGATATACATCCTGCTCATTTCGGTAATAAGGGGTGATCCTGCCTTCCCTCAACCAAGTCCATGCCCATTTGGCTATCTCATGAACCCCGCTGTCACCCTGACCGATTCGATCCGCATAACGTCTTTCGGCATGATGTGTAATGACAATGTCTGCCACCCGTTTGTCACCCAGTGGAATATGTATAGCGCCGCTCTTCAGTGCCGTGCCTTTTTCCCTCATGCCGCACCTCGCAATGTTAGGTCTTAAAGACTAAGTATAATTACCTATTATATTACAGCACTGGCTATCTTTCGACAAGACTTCATCGTATTTTTTGTGCAAACTTATCTAAATATATAGAAAAAGCGGCCTGAAGGGCCGCTTTGCATTGGCGTTGCCTATAAAAGCTGTAAAACTCATCACAATCCGTAATACTGAGTTTTATCCTGAACATCCTTGGAATATTCCGTCTTAATCTCATTCCGATAGGAGCGTTCAATTTTGCGGACATAAGGAAGCTTGCGCACATTCTTCATCGTCTCCTCCGCACGGTCCGCGTTCACATACATCACAACATAGTGCATTCGGCGGGATAAGTAATGTACGCTCCCGTATTTATCCAAATTTCTTGCCGCTTTCAAATCACTTACCCAAATGATATAACCTGTACGTTCTGGAAACATGCTGTCCCCTCTCCAATCCACGGAAGTTCTAAGACGGCCTTAGCCGCATCCGCAGCTTCCGCCGCCTCCACAGCCGCCCGTCTTCACATTAGGATCATTGCTCGGCACCTTGATACTCTCGGAGACCGCGTAGGCAATCGTCTCCGACATCTGGTGCAATATGTCGTCCAGTTCCTTCTCGGCTGCTTTGAATCTTCTGACCGCTTCAAATTGCTCCAGTTCCACCTCTACCTCTGTCACCTTATCCTTGGCTTCATGGTAGTTAGGATGGAAATGGCCGAAACGCTGTGTCTCTTCAAATAATACCTTCTGAGCATCCAGCTTCCGGACCAGGGCCTGAATATCCCGATCGGCTTCCACCCGTTGCTTCCAATATAAATAATCGGAGACGGCGGTGGAATTGTTTATCATATCGCCTAATTCATAGGCGTTAATCAACAGCTCGGCCATGTCGACCGTGTGGGATTCCATTACGCTCATGAATTTCATCTCGATTCTTTGTAAAATGGTTATCTGCAATGATGCAGACTTCATCATCATACCATACTCTGTCTATGTGCGGAAGAAGGCAGCAAGCTCCCGCATCCATCCTGCTGCTAATTGATCAGCGGCAGGAGCAAGCCTATCTCCTCCCACTGATCCGGTGTAAGCAGGATGCCCTCTTCAACATGCCGATCTTGCGACTCTCCCCTTACAAGGTTCCCCCGAACCATCCAGCTGTGCTCTCCGGAAATTTGAACAGGGAGGAACACCGCGCATTCTCCGCTTTTCAAATTCATTTCTACCCCTGTCCGCCAGAGCATGGCTTGATCCATCAGGCTGCGAGCCGTCGAGTCATGATACTGCCTCCGCTCTCTAATCCACATGGAAGGAACGCGGCTTCTTCCTGGAAATAGCTCCTCCGCCCCCGGGATCTCGGTGGCAGGTTCATAAAGATATGGCCTGAAGCCTTGATTGATCCATGCCGCGTCGTGTCTTGTCGCAAATGTGCAACTGCCGTGTATACCCGGCTTAATCCGAGGATAGAGCAAAACGGGTTGTTTTCGCTCATTCAGGGCCAATGATTGTCCGGCCTCGCCTGTGAGCCGATGCTGCTCAGTACCCCCGAATTCGCGTTCCCAATCCGTAAGGACCTGCGCAATGTTGCCGGGAACTCCATGGGAGTATGACGTCAAAAGCTCCAGCAAATCAAGTGGCGTTCGTCCCCGCTGATAAGCATGGACCGCCCGGCTCCGGGTCAGTCTGTAGACGGTCATTCTATCGTTAACCAGGCATTCGCAGCAGCACTCCAGCTCCCAGCGAATATGAAGGGAGACGTCGGGAGGAACCAGAATCTCGAAATCAGGCTGAACGTAGCAGCGTCCCCCCGGCTCTCCGGCAGGATTGCTGTGTTGTTCCCTTGCTGCAAGGAATTCACCCTTTAGCCTTGGTCTGCTGCACCAGCGAAATATTAAATCCTCCTCAGGATCCTTCCCAAGCTCCAGCCAACCGAATGCGCTCAAGGCAAAGAGCCAGCCATACAGCCAGTTCTGCTCGCGATCGGCAACCCTCGCGATAAGACCGCTCTCAAGCAGCGACTGGAGCAGACTATCGGCTGAATACCAGTGCGCCATTTCCAGATCAGGCTGTACCAGCCGATAAGCGATATGCCATACCCCCGGCTCGTCCGGAAGATAGCGATCCAGCAGCTCCTGAAGAAGAATTGTATCCCGTTCAGATGCATCCAGGGCGAGCCAGGCAGACAGCTGTTCCGGTGCAACCGTTAGACAGGAGCTGTCTTGGTCTTGAGACAACAGGCCAAGGGACAGCAGCATGTCCAGAACAACTGCAAGCCCTAGCGGACACCAAGCCTGGTGAGAATACTGCAACCCCAGTGCTGACAAATCTTCCTCATGCAGACTTATGACTTCATGAAGCTTATCGATGGTTCTCCGATGAATCGTTCCCTTCGAGGTGAACGGAAGAAAGCCCTGCTGCCCTATCCAGGACAATGTGCGGAACAGATCAGCAGCCAGCCCGTTTCCAGGCTCTTTGATCCTCCTTGCCATTGATCCGTCCATCGCTTTTGGTGCTGCGGGCTTTAGCCCTTCCCAAATGCTCGGAATGGCGGAGCGGGAGATACAGTAGATTCTTTCATCCCGACTCCTCTTCATAGCGATAAGCTGTCCGCTTCGGAGCATTCCCGGAATCGATGCGCGCAGCTCAGCCCCGCTCACTCTGCCTGCTGCCGCTCCATTCACATGATCAAGCGTGAACGGAAGTCCTGCGAAACGGCGATACAGATACTCTATCATCCCCTGTTCCCTCCTGTTCCAGAACTATTCCGTATTGATATCCCTGCTCAATAAGAAATAATTGCCGTTTCCGGGCAAAATCCTGCTCGCTCGTCGCTTCCGAGACGATTGTATAAAAATGCGCCGTTCGCCCGTCCGCCTTGGGACGAAGGATACGCCCGAGGCGCTGTGCCTCCTCCTGACGGGATCCAAAGCTCCCTGATATCTGGATCGCAACCGAGGCATCAGGCAGATCCACAGCGAAATTGGCAACCTTCGATACAACAAGCACAGGAATCTCCCCCTGTCTGAACTGGTCAAAAAGCTGAACCCGCTCTTCCTGAGGCGTATTTCCGGCGATTAAAGGAACCCCCAGCTCTTCGGCAATCAGCCGCAGCTGCTCCAAATATTGTCCGATAATTAATATGCCGCTGCCCTCGTGGCGCGCCAGCAGCCTCCGGATGACTTCCAGCTTTCTTGGATTCTCAGCTGCTATCCGGTGCTTTTCCCGGCTCGCCGCCTCCAGATATGAATCCTTAAGGCTGTCCGGGAGCGGTATGCGTACCTCGCTGCATTCAACTTCTGCAATAAAGCCTTGCTCCTCCAGAGCCTTCCACGGCAGCTCATACCGCTTCGGTCCAATCAATGAGAACACATCCTGCTCACAGCCATCCTCACGGACAAGCGTTGCGGTCAGTCCAAGCCTTCTGGTCGCCTGGATTTCTGCCGTGGCGCGAAAAACAGGGGCCGGCAAGAGATGAACCTCATCATAAATAATCAGACCCCAGTCCCGCTCCCCAAACAATCGCATATGCTTGAAGTCGTTGCCGGCCCGATCGCGGTGGGTCAAAATTTGATACGTGGACACGGTAACCGGAGTGATCTGCTTGTGGAGACCGGTATACTCGCCGACGGATTCTCGCGGCAATGTCGTCTTTGCTCCGATCTCATGTATCCATTGGCGGACAGATGTGACGTTAGAGGTTAAAATCAGCGTCTCGCATTGCAGCCTCTCCATGGCCGCCAGTCCAACGATCGTCTTTCCTGCTCCACAAGGAAGAACAATGACCCCGCTTCCGCCTCCGCCTTCTCCCTCTGACCCCGTGAAAGCCTCCACAGCCGCTTGTTGATACGGGCGCAGCATAAATCCGCCCGCTCCAGAGGAGAAGGCAAGTTGAAGCGGCAAGGCTTGGCCCGGATGATATCCCGCTTGATCCAGAACAGGATATCCCATGCGAATAAGCTCCTGCTTCATGGCTCCCCGCCATTTCGCAGGGAACGTTAAGGAGTCGGAGCTATCCTCTGTAAAACGCAATTGGAAAGCCCTCTTCTTGTCGCCCAGCAGCTTGAGGAGAAGTCCTGGCCGCGCAGAGCTGCTGCTGAGAAGGAGCCTGTCATGTTCTTCCGGGGCTCTGCCCAGCCTGAGCAGCCCATATCTGGACATGTGTTCTCCGATTTCAAGCTCAAGGCTTTGAGGCAGCTCCCAACGAGACATATTGCGAAGCATTCCTAAAATATCCTCAGGACGGCTGCCTCCCGCAGCAGCGTTCCAAAGCGACAAAGGGGTAATGCGGTATGTATGGAAGCCCGCCGGGCTCTTGACGAGCTCCGCAAATCTTCCCAGACAATCCCTCGCATACTCAAATCCCGGATGATCCGTCTCCAGCAAGACAGTGAAGTCCCGCTGCACGATACAGGCACCATTCTGGTTCACGGGTCAGAATACCTCCTTAAGGTTCGAGGCGTATAGCCAGTTTAAAAAAAGAAGCTCGCCGGCTGCAAACCGCGAACTTCTCTCCTTGAGGTATATCATTCCGGCAAAGCAGGAATTTTATGCGTCCGGTACTCATGCAAGGTGTGCCTGCATTCATTTCTTAAGCTTTATTCTCCAGACAATACGCTTCTCTCATGGCAACCAGAAGGGTCGCGGCATGGAGCATGCTCTCTTCATCGATATCAAATTTCGGGTGATGATGGGGATAGATGATCCCCTTGTCCTTATTGCCCGCTCCAACCAGTACAAAGCATCCGGGCACTTCCTTCAAGTAATAAGCAAAATCCTCGGCTGGCATGATAGGTGCAGCCAGTACAGGCTTCAGGCCTGCTTCCGGTCCTGCAATGGAATAAAAGCGATCGTACTCCTGCTTATGATTGATCAGGCTAGGATATCCGGTGGTATAAGCAATCTCTGCTTCGGCTCCGTAAGCTGCAGCAGTCCCCTCAACCACCTGGCGAACCAGACGGGCGATCATGGTCCGCGTCTCCTCGTTGAAGCAGCGAACCGTCCCCGAGAGCCGGCAGCGGTCTGCAATCACATTCTGCGCCATGCCTCCCTGAATCGAGCCGATCGTTAATACTGCGGGCTGAAGCGGATCGACCGAACGGCTGACAATAGATTGCAGCTGGAGCACCAGAGCCGAGGCAGCCACCACGCTGTCGATCGCCATATGCGGCATTCCCCCATGCCCCCCTTTGCCGCGCAGCTCAATCACAAAATCATCGTTGGAGGCCATCAGCGCCCCCGGTGCACTGCCTGCCGTTCCGATTGGAATGGGTGTCCACAGATGCACTCCATAAATGACGTCTACATCGTTAAGGGCTCCTGCCTCAATCATAGAGCGGGCGCCCCCCGGACAAACCTCTTCAGCAGGCTGAAAGATCAATACGATATTTCCTTCAACCTCTTCCCGCCGCGACGAATAGTATTCCGCAAGGGCAAGCAGCGTGGCCGTGTGTCCATCATGTCCGCAGGCATGCATGACACCGGGGACCTGCGAAGCGTAGTCACACTGCTTCTCATCCTGGATCGGCAAGGCATCCATATCCGCGCGAAAAGCCACGGTCTTCCCGGGTTTACCGCCTCGAATTCTCCCGATGATTCCGGTTCCTCCGATCCCGGTAATAAGTTCAATGCCCATACGCTTCAAGTGCCCGGCAACATAGCCCGAGGTTTCCTTTTCCTTGAAGGACAGCTCCGGATGACGATGCAGATAGCGGCGGTGCCCTACCATGACAGGGTATAACTGTACGAGCGTTTCCTTGTCCACACAGTCCACTTCCTCTTTACAGATATGTATGTAGTTTATTGTAGCAGAAAAACTTCAGGGCTTCCTGCAAGCTCCGCACTCGTTCCATAGCGAAAAATTCACGATCTGCAAGGCTTTCCCATGCTTGCACAAGCGTTGGAAACATAATATCATGGGAGAAGAACTTTTGGTGTCTTTTTTACGAACTTTTAAAGGGGGCCTTCAGGAAGATGATTGTGGAAAACTCAGGATTAGACGGGCTTAAGAGCGATCTGGCCTATTTGGATGAATCCGCCGAAAAGGTTGGCTTTATCCGTTGGCAATGGGAGTACTACCGCGCTACATATGACTATAAAATTGAGTTTGAGCAAGATGAATACTTCCTGCGGATTAATACCCGCGCAATTGAGGGTAAGCTGGAACGTCCGGATACCGTTCTGGCCATTGAAGCGGTCTATATGGGGCGGGCCACTTTCCCTCACGGACTTGAATATGAATCAGAAGTTCCCGCTCAGGTCATGAAGACCGCCAGCGCGAGACTCGCTGAGCTCAAGCAGCTACTGGAGGCTTAAGCCGGCCATCATGAGGGACAACAAAGAAGAGGAGAGACGCGGCGCTCCCGATTTCCAGCTGCTGATTTTAACTTTGCTGCTCGTTGGATTCGGGATCGTCATGGTGTTCAGCTCCAGCTCCAGCATCGCACAGGTAAGTCAGACCTTTAATAACGACCCGATGTACTTTACCAAGCGGCAAATCGCATTTGGTGTTGCAGGAATGCTTGGAATGTTAATCACGATGAACATCCCCTACGAGAAGTTCAAGAAGTTATTTGTTCCGGTGTTTATACTGGCGATTATCCTTTTGATGATCGTTCCCTTCGCCGACAGCATTAACGGTGCCAGCAGCTGGCTCAAGGTCGGAACCTTCGGCATTCAGCCTACTGAGCTTGCGAAAATTACGACGATTATGTATCTGTCCGCCCTGATCTCCAAGAAAGGGGAACGGTTTCGGGATTTGCGTACCGGCTATATTCCGGTCATGGTGATCGTCGGCTTTGTTGCCGGTCTGATCATGCTGCAGCCTGACCTCGGCTCGTGCTTCATCCTGGTAGCGACGGCTGGTCTGTTAATTTTTGCAGGCGGGGCAAATCTGAAGCATATTTTGGGCTCGATTGGCTTGCTCATACTTGGCGCCAGCATCGTCTTAGGAGCTAGCACGCTATGGGACAAGATCAACCCGAGTGAGACAACAAGTGCCAAAAGCAGTTATAAATTGAATCGGATTCAAGCTTTTCTTGATCCCTGGAAAGATACTCAGGATTCCGGCTACAACCTGATCCAGTCGATGACTGCGATCGGTCACGGCGGATTGACCGGCACCGGCTTTGGACAAGGGATCCAGAAGCTGCACTATCTCCCGAATGCCTACAATGACTTTATTTTCTCCGTTATCGGTGAAGAATTCGGATTTATCGGCAACATCCTGTTTCTGTTGGTCTATATCTACTTTATCTGGCGAGGGATTCTTGTATCCCTGCGGTCGCATACTACCTATGGTACGCTGATGGGTGTAGGAGTCATGGGCCTTATTGCCATCCAGGCATTTATTAATATTGGCGGCGTGACAAGAACCATTCCGATCACCGGCGTAACCCTGCCGTTCATCAGTTATGGAGGTTCTTCCCTGCTTGTTATGATGGTATCCATGGGAATCGTGCTTAGTATTTCCAGGGATTCGTCAATTCCTGTCAAACAGGAGCGTACTAAATCTGTTGTCGTCAAGACGGCCGGAGCTGTGCCCTTTGAGCCTGACCGCCGCAGACGCCACCATCTGAGTTAAAATGATCCATAGTCGCATCCGCAAAAAAAGACTTCCGGAGAACGCTGCATGCAGCTCTCCTGAAGTCTTTTTGCTACTGTCGAATTTAAATTTCGTCATCCTTGAAGGCAACGCCCTCAACCTTGACATTGACTTCTACAATCTTCAGTCCGCTCATATTCTCAACCGCTTCCCGCACGTTTTGCTGAAGCATGCGGCACACTTCATGAATCGGGGTTTCGTACAGTACGATGATTCTGAGATCAACTGCGGCTTCCAATTGACCGACTTCAACGGTGACGCCTTTTTGTACATTTTTACCGCTGAGACGCTTGGCCCATCCTTCCGACAAGCCTCCGGACATGGCGGCAATGCCTGGCGTTTCAAGAGCCGCCATTCCGGCGATCTTGGCAACCACGTCATCTGAAATTCGAATATGTCCCATATCTAATTGTAATTGCTCGGTCATGGTCATTCCTCCTTTAACCTCATTAATTTCATTGTAAATCCTAACCTCTTTTTTCGCAAATTATAGACCGATTCCGACCCATCGTTTATAATCTTCACGTTATTGGTGAATATTGAATTAGATTCCTATTTCTTAAGGAGGCAGAGGTGTTGATTCGTGAAAAAGTACATATCTCCCGGCTTGCTGGTCTTCTTCTTTCTACTCAGCGCCATCGGGCACTACGCCCACTTTCCGGCAACTCTTGAGTTCATCGTGTCAGCGGTTGCCGTTATCTTCGTGGCAGGCTTTCTGGGAAAGGCTACGGAAAGCGTGGCCCACTATGCAGGACAGCGTCTGGGCGGCTTCCTGAATGCAACCTTCGGCAATGCAGCCGAGCTGATTATCGGCGTGCTGCTGATCCGTGAGGGACTCTTCGATATGGTTAAAGCCAGCATCACCGGCTCGATTATCGGGAATCTGCTGCTCGTGCTTGGACTAAGCCTGTTTGCAGGAGGGCTAAAGCATAAAGTGCAGAGATATAATGTTACCCTGGCCGGAATGAACGGTTCGCTCATGATCGTAGCGATCATCGCCCTGTTTGTGCCCGCAATCTTCCTTAATACGCATGTGCTGCACGAAGAAGATCGCAATTCCGTTAGTCTTGTCGTAGCCGGCATCTTAATTGTGGCCTATCTGTTGTGGCTCGTCTTCTCGATGATCACCCATAAAAATGTTCTAGCCGATGTTGCGGACAATGCACAGGAAGAATTGCCCCATGAGCATGCTCCTGCCTGGTCCAAACAACGCTCCATCATCTATTTGGTCCTTGCAACCGTCATGGTAGCCTTTGTCAGTGAATGGCTGGTTCATACGCTGGATACGTTCACCGCCAAGTTCGGACTGAGCGAAATTTTCGTTGGTGCCTTCGTCGTTGCGATCGTCGGAAATGCTGCCGAACACAGTGCGGCAATCATGCTGGCGATGAAAAACAAGATTGGTGCCGCCGTCGAGATTGCAGTAGGAAGCAGTCTGCAGATCGCCTTGTTTGTCGCTCCGGTCATGATCTTCATCAGCCACTTGATCGGCAGGCCGATGGATATTGTCTTTACCGTTGTTGAGCTTGCGGCGATCGGCGTCTCTGTCTTTATCGCGAAATCCATCACCCAGGACGGCCAGACCAACTGGTATGAGGGACTGCTGCTCATCGCCGTCTATTGTATACTGGGGTACTCGTTCTATCTCGTCTAAAAGGAACAAAAGAAGCGCACGATCCTCTGAGATCGTGCGCTTTGTTCCTGAATTAGGATGGATTATTCTTTATTATTCAGCGCCTCATACAGCGTTGCCAAGTTTCTTTCCAGCTTGCTGAGGATTTGCTTGCCTACGGCCTCCTGTACAAGCCCGACACGCACAGCATAATCGACTTGCCGGGAGAAGCCGTACATCTGAGTATCCAATACTTCCTCATAGAGAGGACAATATCGAGTAGCCAGATTCTCCATCTGCACTTCAATCAGCTTTTCTATTTTATCGGCATCTTCCTTCAGAAGATGTAATGCCCTGAGATTCAGTTGCTCCTGCAAATCAGATGAAGTCATGTATATCCCCCCCTATATCCTCCGCATAAACCACAAATCTATTCTATTCTTAATATTAGACGAAATTGCAGACCAATACAAGAAGCAGCATCCGATTACAGCCTGAAAAAAAACACCCCCGCTTATTAGCAGGGGTGTCTCGCACTTCTTACTCGGCTACAACTTTTACATCCAGACCGTGTTTGGCAAAAACAGCGGATACGGCAGCCTTGGCTTCATCAGCATCCGGCCCGTGAACATGAAGTTCATAGCTTTTCGTATTAACCAAAGTAGTGAAGAGGCCAAGAATACTCTTTACGTCGATATACTTATTGTCTGCTTGAAGCACGATCGAAGAAGTGTACTTACCAGCGGTTTGCGCAATTTCTACTACAGCCTGATTGTTATTCGACATCGTAATCCCTCCGTGAGCAACATTAAAAACATACCTCAATGATACATTGAATCCGCTTTCCAAGCAAGGGATTTCTCCTATTTCAGATTCTCCGGATTCAATCCTTCCAATTCAGGAAGGACAAAAATTCCATCCTTGCGAATGAGCACATCATCAAAGTAAATTTCCCCGCCGCCGTAATCCGGACGTTGGATCAGAACCAGGTCCCAATGGATGGAGGAGCGGTTGCCGTTATCCGTTACACCCTCATAGGCCTGACCGGGAGTAAAGTGCAGACTTCCCGCAATTTTCTCGTCAAACAAAATGTCCTTCATCGGGTGCAGAATATACGGGTTAAAGCCAATCGCAAATTCCCCGATGTATCTCGCACCTTCGTCTGAATCCAGAATCTCATTCAGGCGAGTTGTATCACTGCCGGTCGCTTCCACAATCTTGCCGTTCTCAAAGCGGAATTTGATATTTTCAAAGGTAATTCCATTATAGAGCGTTGCCGCGTTATAACTGATCGTACCATTAACGGAATCACGCACAGGAGCAGTGTATACCTCGCCGTCAGGAATATTTTTCTGACCGGAGCATTTTTCGGATTCGATTCCCTTGATCGAGAAGGACAGATCCGTTCCCGGTCCTGTGACGCGTACCTTGTCGGTCCGGTTCATCAGTTCGGACAATGCGTCCTGAGCCCGGTCCATCTTGGCATAATCCAGATTGCAGACGTCAAAATAAAAGTCCTCAAAGGCCTCTGTGCTCATACTTGCCAACTGAGCCATGCTGGCATTCGGGTAGCGAAGCACAACCCACTTCGTCTGCTTTACCCGTTGCTCGCTATGTACCGGGTGAGAATACAGCGAATTATACAGCTTCATCTTGTCTTTTGGCACATCAGACATGTCGTTGACGTTGGAGCCTGCACGAATGCCGATATAGCAATCCATCATCTTCATGCGAACCAGATCATATTCAGCCCAGGCTTTGATTCCTTCCTCAGTCGCATATTTCAGCTGCGAGCTTTGTACGGCCTTGTCTGTCAGCTCCACAAAGGCGTTGCCGCCCTTCTTCCCGATTTCCTCGACAACTGCCTTAAGCAGGTCGCGCTCGTCGCCAATCATCTCTACGAGTACATTTTCTCCTGGTTGAACATCGACCGAATAACCGACCAGGTTCTCCGCTAATTTCTGAATTCTTGGATCTTTCATGTAGAGCAGCCTCCTCCAGATACTTGCTTTCGTATTTTCGCAGCGAGCCCGCTGCCTGAACACCGTTCGACATTTAGTTGAACAATGGTTAATTTATCTATTTCATTGTAGCACGGCACAGGACAGAAGTCAGCACAGCCTATTTACCGTATTCAAATTTACTGTCCGTAAGCAATGCCTCCTGCTCCTGAATACCACGGGTATTCGTATAGATCAGCCTGGTCTCTGAGGTCATACGTTCAGGAAGCCCTGTGTTCCGGTTAATCGTCAAATAATAGACGGTTTCTGCCTGACAAACAGCAAGCATGTTATCGAGATGCTTCCTCCCCTTTGACCATTCCCGTTCCAGTTCCGATTCCACCTCTTTGCGCTGTCCCCCCGAGAGGTTCTGCAGCCTGCGCTTCCAGCCGGTACGCACCGCTTCCATTTCCTCGACCAATTGCTTGTTCAATACCTTCTTCGCGGCTTCCGGGTCAAGCTGAATACGCAATACCCGGGTTCCCCTCGCCGCCGCATGCTCCTCGGTAATGGTCTTGGAAGCGCGGCGAATAGATTCCAGCTGTTCCAGCGGATTAAATCTGGACAGCCCAGCCGTGAGCGCGGAGACTTGGCTATCTGCTACTTTCCAGGTTTCACCGTTCCAGGCAAGCTGAATCTGAGCTTGCGAGGTACCGGCCGCCTCGATCTGCTGTCCCTTGTCCTGGCCCGCTTTCGTTGAAGGGAGAGTGCTCTGCATGCTCAGCTTCTGATGATCCTTCAACTCGCCGCTGTACCCTAACTGCTCATCCAAACTCCAGCGCTGTCCCCTTGCTACTGCCGCTTGCCCCTTGAACTTGAGCGTATCAATCCCTGCCAGTCCGGACCAGGTGAAATCAAACCACTCCTCAGCCGTTTTCGATTCCTGCCAACCGCAAGACGCTAAAAGAAACATTACCATGTACAGGCAAGCCACTCTGCCTATCGTAGATTTTCGCATCCGATCTTCACCTTCCCGGTCAGTATTTCAGTATTGTATGCTGGCGCCGTTTTCCTTACTTATTCCGGTGTTTATTTAGGCTTAGACTGTCCTTCGCATGAAAATCTATACAAAAAAAGAAGCCTGCATAATTCGACCTGCAGACTTCCTGCACCAGTGACGCACTACCCAACGCACGACTGGTTTCTTCCGCTCTTTTTTGCTTTATACAACGCCATATCAGCCAAATAGAACAAGGACTCTACGCTGACCTTTTCCGATTCAAGTGTCCACCCTGATATTCCGCAGGAAACGGTGACCTGAGGATCGGTCTCGGAGGCGACTCTCAGACGTATCTTCTCCGCAATTTGTTGTCCGATATGAACGTCCGCCTCCGGTAAGTAGATTGCCAGTTCTTCCCCGCCCCAGCGGGCTGAAATATCGCTTTTCCGGACTGTACTCTTTATAATTGCACATACTTGCTTTAATATCCGATCACCGACCTGGTGGCCAAAGGTATCATTAATCTGCTTAAAGGAATCGATGTCAACGATAATCAAGCATCCCTTTTCATGAAGCCTAAGCATTTGCGACACCCGATCATCCAGATACCGCCTAGCATACAGCTCCGTCAGCATGTCCTGGTTAGCCATTCGCTGCACTTCCGCATGCAGCGAAGCATTCGCAATCGAAAGAGCTATATGGGAAGACAGAACTTGCAGCAGCCTATAGTTATCATAGGAGAAGAAATGCTCCTTCCGATGTGCAAGCATAATGGTGCCGATCACCTCTCCCCTCACAATGAGCGGGGTAACGATCAATGACCGTGAGCCCGTATCCTCCATAAGCTTGGACTGCATTTTATTATCAGCCTTGTAATCTGATAATATCATCGGCTCCCGAGTGGAATAGACCACACCTGAGAATCCATAATCCTTAGGAAAATGCTCTTTGGATAACTCCGGAATATTGCAAGCCATCACCTCAAAATACTCGCCGTCTCTGTCAATCTGACAGATGCAGCAGTATTCCGCATGGAAAATAGACAGAAGTTCTTCTGTTGCAAATTTGAATACTTCCTTCAAACGAAGGCTTCCATTTAAGCGCTTAGTCAATTCATTAATCAGCCGAAACTCGCTCACAAGAAGATTGGACTGCTCGTACAATTTGGCATTTTCAAAGGCAGAACCGGCCGTATCCGCCAACATTTCAATCAAACGGAGATCCGCTTCCTCAATATCATCCCGGGGAATCACTAAATGAAACACGCCGTATACTCCTTGCTTTCCGGTTAGCGGGACTGCAACTTCCAGACATGGTTGCCGCATTTCATTGAGACACTCATGTCGAAGCATCTTCCCTTGCATAAATGCTCTAACACACATGTGGTCGTCTTCCCCCTGCAGCTGCAAGGATTTAACCCTCGGGTCTCGGCTAAGATAATCCTGGGACATTAGAAGTTCTACCTCAACTCCCGGATACATTCCCGAAATCCGCTCGAACACTTCAGTAAGCACGGCATCCACATCAATTTGATCGTGCAGCTTTTGAACCACCTGAAACAGAATGTTCCTCCGGTGTTCCTCCTGGCTTGACTTGTGCTGAAGACTCAGTACATCCGAGACAAATAACGCTTTAAAGAATTTGTAAAAGCACGACAAAAAATACCTTCCCGCCAACTCAACCCAGGACAGTGCGAGCGGTGCGGTGTCCGGCTGCAACCCGCTGACCCTGCAGCCCAGCACTGCAAACAGCTCCTTAGTATGCCTGGACAGCAAGGGTACAGCAAGGTAGTGGCTGCCTTCGGAGAGAGAAGATACGGCTGCGGAGCGGTTCACACAATCCCGTGCAACCCGATTGCCCTCCTCCATCTCTTGATGAAGAAGCAATTGTCCTGAATAGTCGGCAATAAACCAGACGACCTCATCTATGCCCGGAAGCAAAGGCAGTTCCTTCGACCATTCTTCATAGGTCTCAAGGAGTAGCGGTGTAATATAAGGATAGTCATAAGAAGTAATATCCACGAATTCGAGCCAGTCCGTATAGTCCATACGTGTCCGGGCTGAATCTACGGTTTGGAGAGAAAAGCCAGCGTTGCCTTGCAATGTCGTCATCAGATCGTCATGGGGATGTTTGGCCATAGATAGCTCCCTTTCACTCTCGTCTTCTCTTGAGAAGCGAAGAAGTCATGTACTCGAAGCCTTTCGATTCTGGATGCAGGATGATTAACGAATTGACAGCCGCTTGTCCGTATAATTTATGTACATCCATTCTACTATCTAATTAACACGTTTGCATTAAAAAATCTCTATTTTCCAAGCTTTCCCTAGGACAAAAGAACTATCGACAAAATTCCAGGAGAACATGCATATTACGCCCTTGACTTTATAGCACTAATTCATATAATATTTATTGTTGATAAAGATCAGGATAGGATCTTGATTAGGGCGTAACGCATGCGAGCACCCTCTCGGTTTTTGTTGCCGACAAGACAGCGGCTGAACTTTCTTGTCGGAGGGCGGACATCTATCCTCCGCACGCACAAACAAAACCCGCGCAAGTAGAACCCTACACAGAAAATTATTGATAAAAGGAGTCTACCTATACAATGGCACGTTACACTGGTCCTAAATTTAAACTCAGCCGCCGCCTTGGCATTTCCTTGAGCGGTACTGGCAAAGACTTGAAACGCCCTTTCCCTCCAGGACAACATGGTCCTAACCAACGCAGAAAGGTTTCCAACTACGGCATGCAGCTGTTGGAGAAGCAAAAACTGCGTCATATGTACGGTTTGGGTGAAAAGCAATTCCGCACACTCTTCGCACACGCGCAAAAACAACCGGGTATTGCCGGTGAAAACTTTATGGCCCTGCTCGAAAGCCGCCTGGACAACCTGGTATACCGTCTTGGCTTCGCTAATTCCCGTGCAGGTGCACGCCAATTGGTAGCTCATGGTCATATCACAGTGAACGGCAAGAAAGTGGATATCGCTTCCTACCGTGTGAGCCTGGGTGACGTAATTGGTCTTCGCGAAAGAAGCCGCGGCTTGTCTTCCGTGAAGGAAGCCCTGGAAAACCGTTCGCATCTTCCAGCTTACCTGGAGTACAACGACAACGCTATGGAAGGCAAGTACATCCGCCTGCCAGAACGTTCCGAGTTGTCCCAAGACATCGACGAGAAGCAAATCGTCGAATTCTACAACCGTTAATAACGAGAACAGCCGTCCGCGTGGACGGCTGTTCCTTTATGTTCCAAGATGTATCTTCTCTAAATTATTTCTTCAGTATGGAGCCCCTGTTCTGCGGCAGCATACCTTTCGAAGCTTCGGGAGTCCAGCGGCGGACTGAAAAAGTTCCCTTGCAATTCCTCACAATTTAACTCTACAAACAATTCCTGCTCGGTTTCTGTCTCTATACCTTCCGCAGTAACCTTGAGCCCCATGCTGTTAACCAGACCGGCAATTCCTTTCACTACAGAGGCGTTATCTTCGGTAAGATCTTCTCCATTATGAAAAAAGGTCCTATCCAGCTTCACGGTTGAAACCGGCAGATGCCGAAGTCTGCTTAAGGAGGTATAACCGGTTCCAAATTCCTCAATGACAATTTCAATTCCCATTCTCTTAAGTTCCTGCAAGGCCTCGACGACCTGTTCAGTCTGATTCATAAATACACTTTCCGTAAGTTCTAGCCCCAAATAATGCGGCTCAAGACCTGTCTGGCGCAAGATTGAATGTATGCGTCCTACAATGTTCATCCGGTAGAAATGCTTGGTGGACAGGTTCACAGAGATTGGCAGTTTATGGACCTTAAGTTCATGCCATTCCTTCGTCTGTCTGCATGCTTCCCGGAGCATCCAGAAATCAATATCCGCGATCACACCCGAGGCTTCGGCAATCGGAATGAACTTTGACGGGGGAATCGCTCCCAGTTCGGGATGATTCCAACGTATGAGCGCCTCATATCCCCTCATTCGCCCTGTTACCGGATTCACTTTAGGCTGATAGACCAGATATAACTGCTCTTCATGCAAAGCGGTTCTTAGACCGTTCTCCAGAAGCACGGTTTCATTCATCGCATTCTCTCTGTCTCTGTTGAAAATATAGTAGCTGCCCTCCCCCTTCTCTCTGGCCGCATACATGGCCATATCCGCTTTCCTGACGATATCATCCTGACTGATCCCATGCTCTGGATAGATACTGACTCCAATACTCAACGTAATATAAATATAATTCCCCTCCAGCTCGAGCGGGGAGTCAAACAGCCTGCCGATCCGCTTGGCCATTTCAGGAAGATCGTCATCCGAAATATATTTGTACAGGAAAATGAATTCATCTCCTCCCAGCCGGAACACCTCGCACTGCTCATCAGCAAGCTGCTCAAAACGAAGTGACACCTTCAGCAGCAGCAAATCCCCTGAGATATGTCCCAGGGCGTCATTCACTTCTTTAAACCGGTTAATGTCGACAAATAGGACCGCTATCTTCTCCCGTAAGCCCGTATCCCTGATCATTTCACTGAGCCGCTGACGAAACCTTAGCCGATTTGGCAGCCCGGTCAAAGTATCGTAGTAAGCAAGATATTTCAGCTTCTCCTCCGAAACGCGCAACTGGCTATTTATCGACTCCATTTCTTCGAACCTGTTCAGTAATTCGTCTGATATGCTTTTAAAATTATGCGCTAACGAATCAATCTCCAGAATCCCACTGGAGGACCAGTCAGGTACAGCCATCTGCCTGAGCTTGACCGGCAAACGGCTTGAATTGAGCTCCAGCCGTTTTAGGCTTCGTTCAAGCCAGGCGTTGATACACAGAGCCAAGCATACCGCAATGGAAGCGCTTGCCATCATGTACAGGATTTGATATATGTACTCCAGAAAAATGGCTGTCTGATAAGGCATAACAGGCAGGATGACCGATATCAGATATTCCTGCTTGTCCGAAGATGCTGTGTAGACATAATTCGCATCATGCCAGCGTCCGGTGGGAAGCAGGGTGCTCTCCTCAGGAAGGTCAATCTCGAACCTGCTCTCGACCGGCTTCAGCGGCTCCCTCGGCTTCCAGTTTGCATATAAGCTCATATCGCTGGCAGCCAATGCAACCCCCTCCTTGCCTGCAATAACGATGTTGAGCAGGTCAGGAGCAGGGGTTGCGAAGCGGGATGCAATCTCCTGCAGATCCCCGGTCTGAAGTCCCTCCTCTCCCCTGTGCTCCAGCTCGCTTAAAATACGTTCAGCCGTGCTCTCCGCCGTCTTGAGTGCATTCATCTTGGAGGAATCGATAGAATGCCAGCCACCAACGGTCAGGTTAATCAAGAAGGGGAGCGATACGGTGGTGACCGTTAGATGGAATAAGACGCGCTTGAACGGAATCGGCGGACGGTATTCTTTTGCAGGTGGTATGACTCTTCTCATCACATAGTAGTCCAGCATATCGGCTGTAAGGATATTAAACAGGCTGTTGGACACCGTGATTGCAAACAGAAGTGCAAATTCGATCATGGTATAGGAGCCGCTTGTGAAGAATAAAGCCGTCGTTAAGGGGAGCCCGATCAAAAGCCAGAAGTACAGGTCAAGCTTCAGTACCTGTCCTTGATTTCTGTGAATACAAATCGCAATCCAGAGCAGTTCCAGGAAAAAGATCAGCACATAGGCAGGGGCGGCATTCAGTGCAATCATGATTCCATAAGCGCTTGCAGATACCAGGATACCCATCCGGATCCCTTGGAGTCGAATAAGCCCAATAAGAAAAATGTTCGTAAAAACGACGGTGATTCCAAAAATAAGATGCGGGCGAGTGAACATGCTCACGAACGCCAGCATCATCAAAACAGCGATACACACCCGCCGGACCAGTTCTGTCTCCGCACTATCCTTTTTCATTCATCACTCCTCCTCCAAAAAAGCCGCCTGCTTGAAAAAAAAGACCTAATGGGGCCTGAAAGGTCCATTCGGTCTTATACAAATCTGTCCTATTAGGTTAAGCGGTTGTGAGATAATCGGATCTCGATCCAATTCTACAATAGAATTACACAAATTCATAGAACCTTCGACCTATAGAAGTGAAAATTCTGTCTATTTTATCACAAGCCTGGCAAATTTCCGTTTCCCTGCCTGGAAAATGTCCCCGGCAGACTATTGAATTTCAATATCCGGGCCGGCCACTTTCCCTTCGTTCGGCTTCACCGGCTCGTGCTGAATGATGTCCAAAATGCACGAAAGCTAAACTTAAAAGCCAATTTATGCTATAATGGGGACGGTAAAAAAGGAGGAACATCCATGGTTCAAGAGAATGAGAACAGCTCCGGAAAGAAGCGGAGATCGAAACCGAAGAAGACGCAACCTACCCGCAGACGCAAACGCGGACGCTGGGTCTGGGCAACTCTCGGATGGCTTTTCCTGCTGGGCATTGCCGGGGGCTTGTTCGCCGGGGGCGCTGTATTCGGATATGTCTCTTCCATTGTAAAGGAAGAACCTATACGCTCCCAGGCTGATATTGAGAAAAAGATGAATTACAATGCCATTACCGGATTTGCATATTTCCGTGACGGGCAGCCGATTGGACAGCTTCGTTCGGAAGAGGACCGCCGGCCCGTGAATCATAAGGAAATTCCCGCAACCGTCATTGACGCGGTTCTCGCGATTGAAGATAACCATTTTCGGGAGCATATCGGCATCGACTTCAAGGGAACCCTTCGTGCCGTCAAGCAAAGATTGTTGAACGAAGACGTTCAAACCGGCGGAAGTACGTTGACCCAACAGCTTGCCCGAAGAGTATTTCTGAATCTCGATCGAACGGACAACCGGAAGGTCAAGGAAATTCTGCTTGCACTGCGTCTGGAGCGTTTTTTAGGTAAGGATGAGATTCTTACCGCCTACCTGAATAAGGTTCCGTTCGGCAATGGTTCCAACGGATATCAGGTCTATGGAATCAAGGCTGCGGCCAAAGGAATTTTTAATATTACTAATCTAGAGGATCTCAATATCGCACAATCTGCTTATCTGGCGGGTCTTCCGCAGCTTCCCTCCTCCTATTCGGCCTTCAACGGCAAGGGGGAATTCAACCAAGAAGCCTTCGACCGCGCTCTGAAGAGACAGCGGTTGGTGCTTCAGCGGATGCTTGAGGAGAACAAAATTACCGAGTCTCAATATCATGAAGCACTCGCCTTTGATATTAAGTCTTCCCTGGCTCCGCAGACGAAGAAGGCTTATGATACCTTCCCTTACCTGATGCTGGAGACAGAGCGTCAAGCAGCCATCGTCATTGCAATGCTCAACAATCCGGAGCTGACCAAGGAAGAAGCGTCCAGCAATTCTCAGATTCTGGAGGAGGCAAGGCAGGAGCTGTTGACCGGTGGATACCGCGTCTTTACGACGATTGATAAAAAGGTCTACAACTCCATGCACAAAATCTCTGACGATGCGAATAACTTCTCGCCTTATAGCGAGACCAAGGGTTTGGAACAGGTTGCAGGCATGATGATCGACAATACCACAGGAGCCATCCTAGGCATGATTGAGGGTCGGGACTTCTATACAGAGCAGATGAACTATGCCACCCAGATGGTCCGGCAGCCCGGCTCTACCATGAAGCCGATAGCCGCCTTCCTGCCTGCAATGGAAGAAGGACTCGTCCAGCCGGCAAGCATCATCGACGATTCGCCGATTATCCTGCGCGATTACCAGAAGGGTTATCACATTCCGGTAAATTCAAGCGGAGGCTATAAGGGACTGGTAACCGCCAGAACCGCACTTAACGAGTCTCGAAACGTCCCTGCTCTGAAGATTTTCAATAACATCTTAGGGATAGATAAAGCGTGGGATTTTACGAAAAAGCTCGGAATTACTACTCTGGATGAGCAGGATTATTCTGCGCAAACCGGGGTGCTTGGCGGCCTGAAATACGGAGTATCGGTTGAGGAATTGACGAATGCCTATTCCGCCATCGGCAATGGCGGACAGTTCAATGACGCCTATATGATCTCTAAAATTACCGATTCCAACGGAAATGTCGTCTACCTGCACGAGAATGACCCGCAGCGTGTGTTCTCCAAGCAAACAGCTTACCTGATGACCGATATGCTTCGCACGGTCATCACAAGCGGAACCGGGACGTCCATTAAGAGCGATTTTGATAAATACGGAAAAATCCCTGTGGTCGGCAAAACCGGATCGACGCAAAATTATGCGGATGTCTGGTTCATGGGATATACGCCGGATGTGACTCTGGGAATCTGGATCGGCTACAAGGAGCCGGTCAATACCCTCTCCAGTGAGGGTAAATCTCGTGCCAGAAAAATTTGGGCACTCGTTATGAACGAAGTGACCGATAATGTTCCCGATCTGTTCGTGACGAACGAATTTGCCAAGCCTGAGGGTATCGTCAGTAAAACCGTGTCCGGCTATAGCGGCAAGCTGCCGACAGATTTGACAAGGCAGGCCGGCAAGACGGTTACAGATATTTTCAACTCAAAATTCGTGCCTACCGAGCCGGATGATGTATTGGTCCGTATGAAATACATCACTTATGAAGGCGTCAATTATATCCCTCAAGAGGCCACACCTGAGGATATGGTTCTCGAAAAGGTCGTCATGAAGCGTGAAAAGCCGATCCAGGCGCTGATTGAAGAATTGGAAAATGCCTTTAAAGTCATGAAGAATCACAAGTCGCTCAGCTTTTATATGCCGAAGGATGCCGGAGAAGATGCGCCTAGCAAGCCGGATCCGCGGGTTGACGACGGTAATCCTCCTGCCGCACCAGCCAATGTAAGGCTGGATAGCTCAAGCGGAGCAGCCGTTGTAAGCTTCGACAAGAATCCGGAAAGTGATGTTGTAGGTTATAGGCTCTACCGGTCTATTGACGGAAGCACCTTCCAATACACAGGAAGCGTTGCACGGACTGGCGGGGACACGGTGATCAAGGATCCTGGCAACGGCGGCTTTAGCAGTTCCTATTATGTGACTGCGGTTGACGTGGCAGGCAAAGAATCCGTACCAAGTGCGATTGTCGGTTACAATGACTGGTTCCCTGATTTCCCTGACGCTTCGGAGGGCGGAGAAGGAAGCGGAGAAGGAAGCGATCCGTCCGGAGAACAGCAGGGTGAAATCTTCCTGCCGCCAGCTGCACCAGGACAGGTTAGCATACAAAATAATGATAACAGCATTACGGTAACTTGGCAGTCCGGAAGTCTTGCGGATCAAGTGATCAGCTACAATATTTACTATTCGGAGCATGAAGCAGGTCCATTTAATCTGCTTGGCACCTCCTCCACCGCACAATTCAGCTTTATGAGCGACAAGGGCGGATGGGTCCAGGTAACGGCTGTGAATGCTCTTGGGGAATCTTCTCCTTCTGCACCGGCCAAAATCACGAATTAAAAATGGCTGTCTCAAGCTCTATAGCAGAGCTTGAGACAGCCATTCTCATATATTCAACCCTCTAGTCCTCAATTGTCGACAAATCACCAGCCGGGAGATTCAGCTCCCATGCCTTCAGGACACGACGCATAATCTTACCTGAACGGGTCTTCGGCAGCTTATCCTTGAACTCGATCTCCCTTGGAGCCGCATGCGCCGACAAGCCTTCCTTCACAAAGCGCGATATCTCTGCCTTCAGCTCTTCTGTCGGGTGATAGCCTTCTCTCAATGAGATAAATGCCTTGATCACCTCTCCCCGCACCGGATCAGGCTTTCCGATAACGCCCGCTTCGGCCACTGCCGGATGCTCGACAAGCTTGCTCTCGACTTCAAAGGGGCCTACTCGCTCCCCGGATGAATTGATCACGTCATCGATCCGGCCTTGAAACCAGAAATACCCGTCCTCATCCATATAGGCCGTGTCCCCGGAAATGTACCATCCGGGAATTCGGAAATATTCCTCGAATTTGGGCGCATTGTTCCAGACAAGCCGCATCATGGACGGCCAAGGCGTGCGGATGGCCAGATTCCCCATGCGGTTCGGCGGCAATTCCTTGCCATTGTCATCGATGATAGCCGCCTGAATACCGGGAACGGGTTTCCCCATCGAACCCGGCTTGATCGGCAGGGACGGATAATTACAAATCAGCTGTCCTCCCGTCTCCGTCATCCACCAGGTATCATGAATCCGGTGTCCATACGTCTTATGCCCCCATCGTACAACCTCCGGGTTCAAGGCTTCTCCGACAGACAGGACATGGCGCAAGGAGGACAAGTCATACTCCCTAACAATATCTTCACCGGCGCCCATCAGCATCCGGAAGGCCGTAGGAGCACTATACCAGACTGTGACAGCGTAACGCTGGATGGTGTCATACCAGTCCCCCGGGCTGAAACGTCCGCCCCGTACCACATTAGTTACGCCATGCAGCCAGGGTGCAAAGATCCCATAGGAAGTGCCTGTAACCCAGCCCGGATCGGCAGTGCACCAGTATACGTCATCCTGCTTCAGGTCCAGTACAACTTTACCGGTATAATAGTGCTGGAGCATGGCATTATGGACATGGTAGATGCCCTTCGGCTTTCCCGTTGAACCGGAGGTATAATGCAGGATCAATCCGTCCTCACGGTTCACCCACTCCATCTCCGCATTTGTGGAGGCCTGACTCATTTCACTGTGATAGTCAAGGATCCCGTCTTCCTTCTGCACATGATCGCCAGCAACAAAGACATATTTCAGCAGCGGCAATTCATCCCGCCGTACACGCGGCAGCAACGCAGTTGTTGTCACAAGCGCAACCGCTCCGCTATCCTCAAGACGATCCTTAACCGCTGTCTCCATGAAGGCTTCGAACAAGGGCCCGGCGATCGCTCCTATCTTGAGAATGCCAAGGAGGCAAATGTACAGCTCCGGGCTGCGAGGCATGAATACAAATACCCGGTTTCCCTTTGAAATCCCCTTGCTTCGAAGCACATTCGCAAACTGGTTCGACTTTGCCTGGAGCTCTTCAAAGGTATAGGATTCTTGTCGTCCATCGCCGTCTTGATACAGAAGAGCAATCCGTCCCCCTCTTCCCTCGTCCACATGACGATCAATCGCTTCATAGGCCATGTTGACCTTCCCGGTCTCATACCAGGTGAACTGCTTCTCCACATCTTCCCAATGAAATTGACTGCAGGCTTCTTCATAATTGCCCAAATTGGAAGAAGCAGCTCCTACAGCTATAATCTCTCCTTGCAATTGACTCATTGTTCCATCCTCCCCTTGAAATTCTTCAACTTATAGCTGTTGCTTTCAATGAAAACGGATTCAAATCTGAATAGAACATAAATTGCAGAATTTCTGAATTGAGCTTGAAAGAAGCAGAAATTGATATTAAAATCACATTGTCAAGATGTAAATGTGAAAATATTATGTCGGAGAACATTATAGCACACCCCTCTGCAAGCGGCTATACTTTTCAGGAATTGATTTTTTTGGTATAAGTGAGGGAAATGAACCAAGGAGGCGGCCAGGATGGAGCATCGAAAAACGTATATCCGCCACACCCTACCCTATGGTGAAGAGGAAATTGTACTGGAGGGGCCTGTATCACCTTCCCACCTTCGTACTTTGCGGATGCATCCCGATCTGGACGCCTTCCGAAGGCCCCAGGAACAATGGAAGGCCCTGATTGAGATCGCCGAGCTGCCGGAGGGGCGAATCATTCTCGCACGGGTACTGGACGAAATTATCGGCTACGTTACCTTTCATTATCCCGATGAGATGGAGCGGTGGTCTCAGGGAAGGATGGAGGATTTGATTGAGCTCGGAGCCATCGAAGTAGCGAATGCGTACCGCTCCTCTAAGATCGGGTCCCGGATGATTCAAACGGCGTTCGAGGGGGAGCAAATGGAGAACTACATCGTATTTACCACGGAGTATTATTGGCATTGGGACTTAAAGACAAGCGGACTCTCCGTCTGGGATTACCGCAAAATGATGGAACGGCTGATGCAGACGGTCGGGATGGTCTGGTATGCTACAGACGATCCGGAAATATGCTCGCATCCGGCCAATTGCTTAATGGTTCGCATAGGTAAAGAGGTACCGATAGAGTCGGAGGAAAAGTTCGACCGAATCCGGTTCCAGCAGCGATTTATGTATTAGAATTAAAGTTTTGAATGGAAAAGGGATGGGGGAGGCTATGAGCGGAAGAGCATTATTTGTAAATCATGATAGAGCGGCAAATTACCGTTTTCATGATCGGCATCCTTTTCATCCGATTCGTCTGGAGCTTACCGTCGATCTGCTGTCCTGCATCGGCGCTCTCGAGCCCGGACACTTACTGAAATCCCGGTCTGCCGAGGAAGAGGAACTGAGGTGGGTCCACCAGCCCGCATATATCGAGGCAGTTAAAGCCCTGAGCGTGCCGTCTCCGCAACCGGAGATCATCCGGAGCGCGGAACGTTACGGACTGCTGGATGAGGATACACCTTACTTCACAGGCATGCATGAGGCAGCTTCGGATGTTGCAGGCGGGACTATCACGGCGGTAGAAGCCGTGCTGTCCGGGCAATGTGAGCACGCCCTGCATCTGGGCGGCGGTCTTCATCATGCACTCCCTGCCAAAGCAGCCGGATTCTGTGTATACAACGACGCCGCTGTTGCAATCGAATATGCCCGGAGACGCTATGGGGCAAGGGTCTTATATATCGATACAGATGTTCATCATGGGGATGGAGTGCAATGGAGCTTCTACTCCGATCCAGATGTATGCACCTATTCTATCCATGAGACTGGCAAATATCTGTTCCCCGGTACCGGATTCGTCACGGAACGCGGGGAGCATCATGGGTATGGCGCCTCTGTGAACATTCCGCTCCAGCCCTACACGGAGGATGCCTCCTGGATGGAGTGCTTTACCCGGTCGATCTGGAGGCTGGCTGACCACTTCAAGCCTGACCTGATCTTGAGCCTGCATGGCTGTGATGCCCACGCATTAGATCCGCTCTCGCACATCCATTGCAGTATGGAGATCTATAACCAGATGCCGCATATCCTTCATGAGTTAGCTCATACCTATTGCAGCGGCCGCTGGGTCGCTATCGGCGGCGGGGGCTACGACATCTGGCGGGTTGTTCCTAGGGCCTGGAGCCTGCTGTGGCTGGAGATGAGCCACCATTCGCTCAAGCAGCAGCTGCTGGAGTCTTCTCCTCTCCTGCCTCTGCCTTCCGCCTGGATCGAAAAATGGCAGCCGCAGACGTCGTTCAAGCTGCCGGCCTGCTGGCTGGATGATATGTCTCACTGGGAAGGAATTCCCCGGAAAGCGGAGATTACAGCAAAAAACCGCGAGACCCTCGCGGTTGCCATGCAGGAGTATCCGGAAATTCGGGAGCAGCGAACGATCAGCCCTCATAATTAGCAAGCATGTCCGCTATGATCTCATAAGAACGGCTTGCGGCCTCTACCGAGAACTCCGAGTAATTTGCGCTTGCCGTACCGTCCGCCTTGTCAGACATGGAGCGGAGCATCACATACGGAATCTCATTCCTGTAGCACACTTGTGCTACAGCCGCCCCCTCCATTTCCACACAGGCACCATCCATCTCCTCATAGAATCGCTTGATGAGCACTGAATCGGCGATAAATTGATCCCCGGAGAGCACCCGGCCTGTCAGATAACTGCTGCTGGTACAGACCCTCTCGCAAGCCTGCTGAGCAAGAGCGATAAACGGCAGGTGGGCCGGAAAATCGGATACCTCCTGATAGGGTGTTACTCCAACCGGATATCCCAGCGGCGAGCAATCCATGTCATGCTGCTGGCAAGAGGAGGAGATCACGATATCTCCGATGTCCAGCGACGGATCGACCGCACCGGCCACCCCCGTAAACCATACGGCACCGATATCGAAGCGGTCAATCAACAGTTGGGCAGTCATTGCCGCGTTTACCTTTCCAACTCCGGACTTGCATACCACAATTTCTTTACCATGAAAATTTCCCTTGCTAAAGGAAGTGCCTGCATAGCTGAAGTTCTCGGTTGCTTCCAAGCCCTGTAATAAAAGCTGAATTTCTTCATCCATCGCGCCTATGATTCCAAGTGTGGCCACTACCCCAATTCACGCTCCTCAACGTGCCAAATTTTTTGAAATTTCAAAAAAAGCTCCTTATGCAAGGAGCTTTTTTCCGTGTTAACCTTTTTCATATATTTGTCTTTATAATTATCTCTATTTGTACAGCTATTAGTTACACATGACTTACAGACAGACGCAAGATCGTCTCATGCGGCAAAATAACCCGAGGGTTGTCCACCGCTTCTTTCTTCATCAGCTTGGTCAACAGACGCATCGCTACCGCGCCAAGGTCATACATCGGCTGCGCCACGGTTGTGAGCTGAGGCCGAACCATGGAAGCCATGCGGATGTTATCAACACTGATTACGGAGAAATCATCCGGAACCCGCAAGCCTTCATCCTGGATGCTGTGAATCGCACCGATTGCCATCTCATCCGTTGCTGCGAATACTGCCGTCGGCCGCTTCTTGAAGCCAAGGAAATACTTCATAGCCTCGACACCAGATTCGTAGCGGTAATTGCCGATTCGGACCAAGTCCTCATCATACGGAATATCCGCCGTCTCCAGCGCACGCTTGTAGCCCTGGAACCGGGCATATCCGTTCGCCGGATCCTGGAGCGTACCACTGATCATCGCAATATGGCGATGCCCATGACGAATCAAAGTGCTGACCGCATCAAATGCCGCTGCTTCATGGTCGATGTCGACAGAAGGAATTGTGTCGTGCTCTTCACTCGTCGCGCACAGAACAATCGGAACCGCAGAGGTCTGGAACGCCTGAAGATGCTCATCGGTTACGGTGCCGCCCATGAACAGAAGTCCGTCCACCTGCTTTTCAAGCAAGGTATTGATTACACGGATTTCCTTCTCCTTCTTCTTGTCGGCGTTACACAAAATAATGTTGTAGTGATACATGTTCGCAATATCCTCGATACCGCGTGCAATTTCCGCAAAAATCGAATTGGAAATATCGGGAATGACCACGCCTACCGTGGTCGTCTTCTTGCTGGCGAGGCCTCTTGCCACAGCATTCGGGCGATATCCGAGCCGTTCAATCGCTTCATAGACTTTCTTTCGAGTCTGCGGCTTCACATTCGGATTGTTGTTCACAACCCGGGAAACCGTAGCCATCGAAACGCCCGCTTCACGTGCCACATCGTAAATGGTTACTGTCACATTCTTCTCTCCATTGCCAATAGATTTTCAATTAAAAATATGATACGACAAAAAAATACTTTACGCAATGATAACGCTTTAATTCGATAAGACTTCCTCTAATGCGTCTGCAGTAATTCTCGAATGGGAGGTATTCCATACCGCCTGTCCGTTCTTGACAAGAATCGCCTGCGGAGATTCATGCTTGACCCTCAGCTTGTCCGCAGCCTCATTGGATATCTCCCGATCTTCCACTACATAAATCAAACCGTATGTAACTTGTTCATTCGGTGTCTGACTCAAGTAAGCTTCTGCTTCCCGACAGGCTTCCGCACTGATCGGACATCTTGTGCTGTGCTTGAACAGCAGGACCGGCTGCTCTGCCGACCGTGTCAGCAAGGCCGATAGTTCCTCTTTGGAGACGATTCTTTTCCATTCCGGCATCAAGTTTCATCCCTTTCAGAAAACTGCTTTTTCATTTTCTAATCATATCTTACCAAAAAAAGAAAGTTAAACACAACTCCATTTAAGAAAAACATCTAAAATTCTCTTTATTTCGCCCCAGAAAATTGGCGTTTACTAACAAAATTCGACAGAGTGGCTAAGCGGACCGTGATTTCATTCATCCAATTTTTGTCGTTCGATTTTTGAGCACAGCCGTATAAGTCGAGCAAAAGATTAATTCGCTCCTCGCAGCTCGTCACCAGCATGGCCTCATTGAGGTCGGCTTCCAGCATCGGATCAGTAAACAAGCCATACAGGACGTCAGCCAGTTCATTCACCTCAGGAAACAGGATTAATCCGGTCTCGCCCTGCTCCTCCAATTGGAACAGAAGATCCAGCAGATCGGATTTCACAGCAGAAAGTACTTCATAGCGTTCGCAATCATCACATTCCATAATCGGCACCCGGTCTACCTGAATCCCATTCTTGTATATAACCAGACGGAAGCCGAGGCTCATACGATGTCCGCAACGGCATAGCTTGCGCACAGGATCACCTCATCTAATCATCAGCAATTTTCATAGAAAAAATTTTAATGAATCACAACTTTTTGATACAATCTAAATATTACGGATGGAATAGGCTGCTCGTCAACGGAAATAATAGACAGGAGGAGACGAATTTGAGATTATCTGGTAAAAGAATTATTGCTTTGGTCGATGATGAATTTGAGGATTTGGAGCTTTGGTATCCGATTTATCGCGTTCGTGAGGAAGGGGCAACTGTACATCTTGCCGGCCCGGAGAAAGGCAAAAAATACATTGGGAAATACGGTGTTCCCGCGGAAAGCGAGCTTTCCTTCGATGAGCTGTCTGCCGCTGATTATGACGGCATTCTCGTTCCCGGCGGATGGGCCCCGGACAAGCTTCGCCGCTACAAGCAAGTGCTTCAGGTGGTTCGAGAGCTGCATGAAGCGAAGAAGCCGATCGGGCAAATTTGTCATGCGGGATGGGTGCTAATTTCAGCAGGAATTCTAAAAGGGGTCACTGTCACCTCAACCCCAGGCATTCGCGATGATATGGAAAATGCGGGGGCCATCTGGAAGGATGAAGCCGTTGTCGTTGATGGTCATATTGTTTCCGCACGCCGACCGCCTGACCTGCCGGAATACGGCAAGGCATTTGTTGATGCCGTTGCAGGGCAGGACTGAAGCAAGTTATATAAGTTGAACTACTGAATTTTACGTTCTGGGGGCAACGTGTGAAGCACACTTATGCCCCTTCTACGTAGTTTTCTAGTTCAACTCATGATATAAGCGAAAGGGCAATTTCACAGAACTGATCGTTCCCGTGAAATTGCCCTTTCGCTTATATTTTTTAGCTTTTCGTCCATCTTGTAAGTGCTGCTTCAATCTCTTCAGAGGTTGTTAGCGTGTAGCAATGCTTGCCCTGCTCCATCCCCTCGGCCAATGTGCTGTTCAGAATCCGGTGCTTCACTCGAAGCAAGGATTGAGGCGACATGCTCAGGTTGGTCACACCAAGATAGAGCCAGAGCGGAAGCGCCTTTTCATCGCCGGCCATTTCCCCGCAGACGCTAACGGAAATCCCGGCTTCCTTGGCGGCCAGCACCGTCTGCCGCAGCAGACGAATAACGGCAGGATGATAGGGATGATAGAGATGCGCAACCTTCTCGTTCATCCGGTCTACGGCCAGCACATATTGGACCAGGTCATTCGTGCCGATACTGAAAAAGTCGACCTCCTGCGCCAGCAAATCAGCAATTGCGGCAGCCGCAGGAATCTCAATCATGATTCCGGTCTCAATATCTTTGTTGAAGGGCAGCTCACGGCGAAGCAGTTCCTGCTTGGCTTCCTCCAGAAGCGCATTGGCTTGCCGCACCTCCTCCAGAGTATGAATCATCGGATACAAAATCTTGATCTGTCCGTACGCACTCGCCCGCAGAAGCGCCCGAAGCTGGGTCTTAAACATCTCAGTCTCGTCCAGACTGATTCGGATCGCTCTGAAGCCGAGGACAGGATTCTCTTCCTCAAACAGCGGGAAGTACTCCAACTGCTTATCTCCGCCAATATCGAGCGTACGAATCACTACCGGATGCCCGCCGGCCGCTTCCACGACCTGTCGATACACTTCGAACTGCTCCTCTTCGGATGGAAAGGCAGGACGGTCCATATAGAGAAACTCCGTCCGGAACAATCCGACCCCTTCGGCTCCATATTTGACCGCTTGCTCTACATCCTTCACAGAGCTGATGTTGCCGGCCAGTCTCATGCGGTAGCCGTCCTTGGTGACCGCATCGACCGATGCCAGCAGTTGAAGCTGCTCCTTGCGCAAACGCTGCTCCTCGGCAATCCGGTTAAACTGCTCTAGAAGCGCCCGGGAAGGCTCCCGATATACGGTGCCCTCATCCCCGTCAATGATGAGCAGATCGCCGGTTGAGAGCGGCTCTTCCGTCAGGCTTTCCAGCCCCGAGACCAGCGGGATTCCGAGTGCCCGCGCCATAATGGCCGAATGGGAGGTCTTTCCCCCTGACATAGTAACCATGCCGAGTACATTTTCCGGATTCAAATGAACCAGTTGGGAGGGAGACAGTTCCTTAGCCACCAGAATATAAGGCTGTGTATCAGAAGGCAAAGTGATCTCCGGCGTACCCAGCAGATGCTTCAGCAGCCGGTTCCCCACATCCTTGATATCCAGTGCCCGCTCCTTCATGTATTCATCATCCAGCAGATCGAACATCGTGACAAAGTGGTCGATGGCTTCTTTCACCGCCACCTCGGCCGCTTTATACTGACGCTCGATGATTCCTTGAATTTCACTCATAAATACAGGATCGTCAAGAATTGCAATGTGCGCATCGAAAATGCTGGATTCCTCAGCACCGACGGTTTCCCTGATTTCATTCTTCATGACCTCGATCTCGGTCTTGGACGTACGGATTCCTTCGTACAGGCGCTCAAATTCCTTGGCCAGATCCACCTTTTCCATCCGGCGATCCGGAACATCCCATTCCCAGGCGGGCAGCACAAAAGCCTTGCCGATAGCTACGCCCGAGGCTGCACCGATACCCTGTATCATGTTTCGACCCCCTAATCTTCTGCCGTGCTTATTCTCGCAAGTTAGGATTTGCTTCTCTCTAGTTCTTTATGGTAAGCCCAGCCTGTCAAATTTGTCAAAGGAAATTCCGCAGAACGAAGAAAGACCCGGATGTCTGAGCACAGCCGGGTCAGCCAATCATGGCTTGATTCATTTATCTTTTTCCGAGCAAAATACTGTCTTCCACCTTGATACAGCGATCCATGATCACGGTAAGTCCGCCTTCGGCAGCGATGCTCCCTGCCTCCTCGCTCACGATCCCTTGCTGCAGCCACAGCACCTTTGCCCCGATTTGAACGGCTTCACGGGCAACCTCTGGCGTATGCTCGCTGCGCCGGAATACATTCACGATATCAATCGGCTCCGGGATGTCGGACAGGGAGGCATAGACCTTCTCTCCAAGAATTTCCCCCTGCACCGCAGGGTTTACCGGAATGATCCGGTAGCCTTTTTGCTGCATGGCAGCGGCAACCATATACGAGGTACGGTCGCTTTTATCCGACAAGCCTACAACAGCGATATTGCCTGCCTGTTCAAGAATCTCCTTGATTTGCTCGCGATCCGGATTTTCAAATGCCACAAAGCATCTCTCCTTTCAGACTCAAGCTTATTTTACCCATTCCACCGAAGCGCCAAGCGCCTGCAAATGGTCGAAAAACTGCGGATACGATTTGGCCACATGATGCGCATCCTTGATCAAAAGCGGCTCCTTGCAGCGTAAGCCGACAACGGTGAGCGCCATGATCACCCGGTGATCAAAGTGGGCATTGATCGTCGCGCCGCCCTCCAGACCGCCAGGTCTGCCGTGCACAATGATCTCTGATCTGCCTTCCTCAACCTTCGCTCCCGCCTTCTTCAGCTCGTTCAAGTAGTCTGTGATCCGGTCGCATTCCTTATACCGCAGGTTCTCTACGTTATAGAATCTGGAGGTTCCATCCGCAAAGACGGCGGCTGCCACCATCGCAAGCACGGCATCCGTTGCCGCATCTCCATCGAATTCAACCGGGCGAAGGCGGCCGTTACCGGTTACATGAACCGTACCGTCCTGGTGCTTCAGCGGCACATCCATCATTTGCAGCACATCTACAATCGCCCGTTCGCCCTGCTTGCTCTTCTCCATCAGGCGATGTACCTTCACATCGGATTTCGTGACAGCCGCAGCCGCCAGAATCGCTGCAGAGCCAGGATAATCCCCTTGAACGGTGTAGTTCTTGGCCTGATAAGCCTGGCGTCCGGGCACACGAAACCGGGAGTAATCGGAGGAAGCGTCGATCTGGATGCCCGCCTGCTCAAGCACCTCCAGAGTCTGGCCGATCACGACCTTTGACTTCAGATCGCCGAGCACCGTAATCTCGCTGTCTTCCTCCAACAGAGGCGCCAAGAACAGCAGGGCGCTCAAATATTGGGAGCTGACCTCGCCGGAGACCGATATTTTGCCGCCTTGCGGCTTCCCGCCCATAATCCGGATCGGCAGCTTGCCGTCCTGATGCTCGATTTGCACTCCCATGCCTTCAAGCGCAACAATCAGATCGCTGTGCGGCCGCTTGCCAAGAGAATCAGGATAACTGTTCACAAAGGTAACATCCGGACAGAGCGAGGCGATCGCCATCAAAAAGCGCAGCACCGCCCCGGCATTGCCAACATTCAGCTCCTTCACATCGCGCGGACGTCCTCCAAAGCCGGTGATCACAATTTTCTCTTCATCCTCTTCCAGCACAGCGCCAAGATCCTGAATGCAGCGGCGCATGGCATCGCTGTCTTCGCTATGAGCCGGATAATAGACCGTACTCGTTCCTTCCGCCAGAGCGGCAACTAATAAATAGCGTGTCGTATAATTTTTTGACGATAATGCTCCGATTTCGCCATTCAATTCCGGTGTAGGTCTCACGATCAAGTCCATGGATACAGCTCCCCTTCATTCATTTCACTCATTGATTAATTCGATGAACCGCGGTAATGCGTTAAAATTTCAGCCGATACTTCTTCCGGACTTTTCCCGGAGGTATCGATGATCACATGGGCAAAATCGTACGCCTGTCTTCGTTGCTCCAGTAAAGCCTCTACCCGAGATCTGGCCCCGCCGGCCAAGAGCGGCCGCCCAGGGTCCTCGCCGACCCGGCTGACAATCTCGTCCAGGGTAGCCTTCAAGGCCACGACCCAGCCCCGAGAGGTCATCTCCAGGCAGTTCTCTTTGCGGAGCACCGCGCCGCCGCCAGTAGCCAGGATGATGCCCTCCTGTGCCAGCACATCCTTCAGAACAGCGGCCTCCAGGTCTCGGAAATAGGGCTCTCCCCGCTCTGCAAACAGCTGCGGGATCGGACAACCGGCCGTCTCCGAGATCAAGGCATCCAGATCAACGAGCGGATAGCCTGTCTCCTCTGCCAGCCTTGCGCCAACGGTTGTCTTGCCGGTGCCCATCATGCCGATCAGCACGATGTTGTCCTGCTTCTCCTTCACCATCTCACCCGCTTCAGCGCAGCCTGCTTCATCAGGCCGCCGTATTCAACTTTCTCATATACTAAACTTTTTCATATCATAACACACGCCGGAAGCTTTCGGCATCCAGGTTAAAAAAAAGGCGCCGCAGCCTGCGGATTTCCGCGGCCGGGCGCCCTTCTTCAAGCAAGCGTCTGCTCTTAGAACCATTGATGGTGGAATACGCCTTCCTTGTCCACACGTTGGAACGTATGAGCGCCAAAGTAGTCGCGTTGTGCCTGCAGCAGGTTGGCTGGCAGACGCTCCGTACGATAGCTGTCATAGTAGGAGAGCGCGCTGGAGAAGCCAGGAACCGGAATTCCGTTCTCTACAGCAGCCGCCACAACCTTACGCCATGCGTCCTGATAGCTTTCGACTACATTCTTGAAATAGGAATCAAGCAGCAGGTTCTTGAGCTGCGGATCACGATCATAAGCATCCTTGATATTTTGCAGGAACTGCGAACGGATAATGCAGCCGCCGCGGAAAATCATCGCGATGTTGCCGTATTTCAAATCCCAGCCGTATTCATCGGAAGCATAGCGCATTTGAGCGAAGCCTTGCGCATAGGATACGATCTTGCTTGCGAACAACGCCTTGCGTACCTGCTCAATGAACTCAGCCTTGTCGCCGGCGAAGGATTTCACTTCAGGGCCGCTCAGCACCTTGCTTGCCGCAATCCGCTCGTCCTTCATCGCAGACAGGAAGCGGGAGAACACCGATTCCGTAATCATGGAGAGAGGCACACCAAGATCCAATGCACTTTGGCTTGTCCATTTGCCCGTACCCTTTTGTCCTGCAGCATCCAGGATTACGTCAACCATCGGCTTGCCGGTCTCTTCATCGTACTGCGAGAAGATATCCGCCGTGATCTCGATCAGATAGCTGTCCAGCTCGCCTTTATTCCATTCGGTAAAGATCTCATGAAGCTCCTTGGCGTCCAGACCCAGAACATCCTTGAGCAAATGATATGCCTCGCCAATCAGCTGCATATCGCCATATTCGATACCGTTATGAACCATCTTCACATAATGGCCTGCACCGTCAGGTCCGATATATGTACAGCAAGGATCACCGTTTACTTTAGCCGAAATTGCCGTCAGAATCGGTTCAACCAGCTTGTAGGCACTCTCTTGTCCGCCAGGCATGATGGCAGGACCGTTCAGCGCGCCCTCTTCGCCGCCGGATACGCCGGTACCGATAAACCGGAAGCCCTTTCCTTCCAGCTCCTTGCTGCGGCGCTGTGTGTCCGGGAAGTAGGCATTGCCTCCGTCAATAATAATATCGCCTTGATCCAGGTAAGGCAGCAGGCTCTCGATTGTAGCGTCTGTTGCTTTACCGGCTTGTACCATAATTAAAATTTTGCGAGGAACCTCTAATGATTCAACAAATTCCTGCACAGAGAATGTGCCTACAAGATTCTTGCCCTTGCCTTCATGTTCAAGAAGGTCATGCGTTTTCTCCGGGGAGCGGTTAAACACCGATACGGTGAAGCCTCTGCTTTCAATATTCAAGGCCAGGTTTTTGCCCATGACAGCCAGGCCGATAACGCCAATCTGTTGTTTTGACATATTCTCCATCCTTTTCTCACTTTTTTAACAATAATATCATTTTAACTGTTTTGAGTACAGACGTTAAATCGTAAATTCCGATCTCCTTTTTCACAAAACAATCCCCCTGAGTCTCAGGGGGCTGAGCCGAAGCCGGTGAAAGCTATAGTATGCCCGTTCTTCTTACCATTCAAGCTGAAGCAGCAACCTTCTGATCTTCTTCAGCCGCTCCTTGCACTGCTCGGAAGCCGACCTATCCCCGCTCTGGAGCGCTTCATGCAACCGTTCAAGCTCGTGATCCAGCTCCCGCTGAAGCTGCTCCAGCTGCCGCTCGGCTGACTGGGAGATGAACAGGTCGATCATTTGCTCCGCATCCATCATCATGTTTTTCTGATACAGGATCCGATGCTCTACCCCCGTAATCTCGACAAGGCGGATGACCTCTCCGAACAAAATATTCTCCACCAGAATCTGGCGGTCCTTGAATCGTTTCACTACGGCATGCCCCCGCAAGTCGCCGATCAGCTTCTCCAGCCACTCCGCCAGCCTTGCATCGCGGATCACGTAATCGCCGGCCAGCCGGTATTCTTGGCCCATGCGCTGAAAATGCAGCTTGGTCAGCTTGCGGCCCGTGCGCACAGAGATAATGAATACATCTTCATTTTCGCTCCAATATAAGGAATATCCATCCTGGATCAAATCGCGAATCAGCTGCTGTATGTGCCGGCGGTCAAAACGGAGTTCCAGATTGCAGTATTCCACCTCATAGCTTTTATTCACGGCACTCCCTCCCTATCGAATGACACTCCTGCGTTTACTACATCCTATGTAACGGGACTCGGTTTATTGATTATTTTTACCCGTTTCGGGCTATTTCTGACGCAAGCAGGCGTCCGGGCCTGTGCTATAATAATGACTTAGGACTTGCTGTTCGACAGGAGAAGACTTTTGACAGGAGGAATCAAGATGACTTATCCCGGATTTACCGGACAAGATTTCGATAGCTTGACTGTGCCCGGGCTTGAGCCGCGGATGAACGCGATCATTACCCATATCAGACCAAAGCTTGAGGAGCTCGGGCAGTCCTTTGCTCCCTTTCTTTCCACACTGTGCGGAGAAGAAATGTATCATCATGTAGCCAAGCATGCCAGACGCAAAGTCAATCCGCCAAAGGATACCTGGGTAGCCTGGGCGCCTAATAAACGGGGCTATAAAGCATTCCCGCATTTTGAGGTTGGCATGTTTGAATCTCATTTATTCGTGATCTTTGCAGTTATTTATGAAAGTCCGAATAAGTCTATTTTCGCCGAATCTTTACGGAAACAAGCATCCAGGTATAAAAAAATGCTGCCTGACCATTTGTACTGGTCCATGGATCATATGGATCCGGGAGGAACGCCTAACGGAGAGGTTAGCATCAAGGGCCTGAAAGAAATGGCGGAGAAGCTGCGAACTGTTAAAAAAGCGGAAATTCTCTGCGGCCTGCGCATTGACCGCGATGATCCGCTGCTGACGGATGGAGAACGCCTCTCCTCTACGATTGAGGAGACATTTACGACGCTGCTTCCATTGTATAAAGCTTCATTCTAAGCGATCCCTGCCCGCTGCCGATGGAAGTGCTTCCTGTCCATCGCGGCGGACATTTTTGTGTGAGAGCCGCAAATGAATGAGGAACAAAAGGCTCATCGCCCCGGCGCTTGCCAAGAAAGGAGCATGCGGACCGAAGAAGTCCCAAAGCCTGCCGGACACGACCGGCCCTATCACCATGCCTGTCCCCTGAATGGCAAGGAAGAATCCCCAGACCGCCCCCTTCTCTTTCTTCGGCAGAAGTGTCGATACCATCGTATTCCAGGACGGAAGGATACAGGCATAGCTGGCCCCGATCAGAATGACGAGCCCCCATACCAGCAAGCCCGGCATTCCTTTTGCATACGCAAACAGGCCTATGGACACGGCAGCCAAAGCGAATCCGGCATTCAGAAACGAGGTTGTTCCCCATTGATCCACGAGCCGTCCGACCGGAATCAGCCCAAGTACAGTAAATCCCCCGCCCACAATCAGCATGAGGCTGAACTGCTCAGGCGATAACCCCAGCTCGGTTCGCACAAACAGAGTGATCACTGGAGTCAGCAGGCCCACGGCAAAGGACTGCAGAAATAACGCCGGATACAGCAAGCGGCTCACATGAATATTTCGACGTACCTCTCCTATCGTCTGGGCCAACCGCTCCTGAAGATGCTTGAGCTTGTCAAATGGCCTTGAAGTGTTAACTTTCCCTCTCCTTGGCGCCTCCTCTTCTTCCGCCTCCTTTACTACGCCAGGCAATGCCAATGAGATCAGCAGAACGGCTCCGATACAGCCAAGCAATACGCTGAACACCAGTGCATACGAAATTCCGACGAGAAAATTGATCAGGACCGGGCCAAGACCTGTTCCGCCCAGACTTGAGATTTGAATCACGCCCATGGCCGTGGCAAAATTCTGATTCTTTTCCGTAACCGATGACACACCCAGCATGACACAGGGCCACAAGGGAGAGGTCCCCGCCCCAAGCAGCGCGCAGCCGAGCACGATATAGCCGATCTGATGTGTGAAGGCAATCAGCAGGACCGCAATCAGCATAATACTGATGCCCAGCGTCATCGCGAGCCGGAAGCCAATTCTGCTTATCAGCCAGCCAGCAGGGGCTCGGAATAGATTGTCCCCGATATATTGAGTGGAGAATGACAAACCAATCGCGAGAGCGCTAAGTCCCAGCACATCTCCCATATAGACAGGGAGAATAGAGACCAAGAGCGCGCCTTTTACAAATTCAATTAGAAACATCATCGTCCACAAGCTGAGGAAGGTGGGCGTAAGCAAGTTACGATTTACTTTCGGCAAAGGAATCTCCATGTGGTCTCCTCCTCCGTATACAGTCTGATTGGTGCTCCTTCTATCCTATTATTTCCTCTCCAAGCTTCTTAATAACCCTGGGTACTGTCCAGTGATATCCAACACGGCTTTCGCCCAAAACTTCGCTTGCATTCCGGGCCCATTTTGCTATACTCAAGCTTGTTGAAAATTTACTTGAAAGGCAGGGACGGCTCTATGGATCATCAAAGAACGCCGCTATTTTCCGCGCTGAAGCAGCACGCTGCTGCTGGTCCCGTACAGTTTCATATTCCCGGGCACAAAAAAGGGCTCGGAACCGATACCGAATTCCGTGAATTTATCGGCGATAACGCCCTTGCTATCGATTTGATCAATATTGCTCCGCTTGATGATCTTCATCAGCCGACCGGAGTTATTGAAGAAGCACAACAGCTCGCTGCCGATGCTTTCGGCGCTGACTATACCTTTTTCTCCATTCAGGGGACAAGCGGGGCCATCATGACTATGGTCATGTCTGTCTGCTCTCCCGGGGACAAGATTATCGTCCCGCGAAATGTCCATAAGTCCGTCATGTCGGCTATTATTTTCGCCGGGGCCAAGCCTGTATTCGTATCTCCGGCTCAGGACGAGAATCTTGGAATCGATCATGGGATTACTACCTCCTCGGTTCGCCGTGCCTTGGAGCGGCATCCTGATGCGAAGGCAGTGCTTGTTATCAACCCGACTTATTTCGGCGTATGTGCTCATTTGCAGGAAATTGTTGAGCTAGCACACAGCTTCCATGTGCCTGTTCTCGTAGACGAGGCGCATGGCGTGCATATTCATTTCCATGAGGAGCTGCCCATGTCTGCAATGGAGGCCGGGGCTGATCTCGCGGCAACCAGCGTGCATAAGCTTGGCGGGTCTATGACCCAGAGCTCCGTGCTTAATCTGAACGCCAAGAACGGTTACATCAACCCTCAGCGCGTGCAGACGATTATCAGCATGCTGACTACAACTTCGACTTCCTATGTGCTGCTGGCCTCGCTCGATGCGGCCCGGAGAAACCTCGCCCTTCATGGGCATGAGATGATCCAGGAGACGCTTGCGCTTGCCCATGATCTGCGAAGTAAAATCAATGAAATTCCCGGCCTGTACAGCTTCGGGCGTGAAATTCTGGGGGGCGAGGCCACCTTTGATCTGGATCCGACCAAGGTAACGATTCATGTTCGGCACCTTGGAATTACCGGCTATGAGACAGAGAACTGGCTGCGTGAGCATTACCGGATCGAAGTCGAGCTTAGCGACATGTATAATATTCTCTGTATCATTACCCCTGGAGACACGAAGGAATCGGTGGATACCTTGCTTGCAGCCCTGCGGGAATTGTCAGAGACTTACTATAAAGAGAACAATGCAAACGAATTGGTGGTCAAAATCCCGGAGATTCCGCATCTCTCACTGATCCCTCGGGACGCCTTCTATGCGGATACCGAGGTTATTCCGTTTAAGGAGTCTGCAGGCCGGATTATTGCGGAGTTCATCTATGTCTACCCGCCGGGAATTCCGATCCTGCTGCCGGGCGAGGTAATCTCCCAGAGCCACATTGACTATATCGTCGATCATGTAGAGGTCGGGCTGCCGGTCAAAGGACCGGAGGATCGTTACATTAATCAGGTAAAGGTCATCGTTGAAGCAAATCCGATTTTCTAAAAGAGAAAAAAAGAAGCTCCCTTTGCGGGAGCTTCTTCTGTATATAACCAATGGAGGTTTGCAGCCTATTCTTGAGATTGAACCAATTCATTATAGGCTTCTTCGACCTGCTTCCATTCCGCTTCGTCTTCGATATTGTAGAGCACCATTTCTTCGTTCTCTTCTTCCATCCGAAGAATAATGCCGTCTGCACCAGGATTGTTACGCTCAAGCAGCAATGCATAGAGCTTCTCGCCCACGTCGAAGGTTTCGACAAGAACCATCTCAACATCCTTGCCTTCTTCGTCTGTCAGCGTTAATACAAATTCCTCATGCTCGTGCTCATGGTCATGATCATGTCCGCAGCCGCAAGCGTCGCCATGCGCGTGATCGTGATTGTGATCGCTCATTCAAATACCTCGCTTTGATTTATTGGATAGTTAACCTGCCGGTTTCTCTCGTATCGTAACATTTTCAAAGAAAGAGGTCAATTTGAAGCCTTATTTGAGCACATTGATGCTCTTCTCGGAGACGAGGACAAAATCTGCGCCATCCGCAGGCTTCATATAAAAACCAACGGTGTATTTACCTGAGCTTTTAAAATCATACGTGTAATCTTCCGTGCGGAACCAAAAGTTATCCTTTTGATCCTTAATCTCGCTGCTTTGAATCACTTTCGAGCTGCCATCCGGCGACGTAATCGATACACGGACCTCGGAAATATTGGCGCTCAGATTATCAATTTGGGAGAAGACATTGAACTTCAGTTTCCCGGTTTTCTTAATTTCACCAAATACGGTATCATCCGCAAACAGGAACATGTGCACATTAGGTTTATTATAGGTTACTGTCTTGGAGCCCTCATCATATTTAACCAGTCCTTCAAGCTGACGAACCGGAACATAGGTCTTTCCATCAATCACATAACCGCCTTCCTCCAGCTCGCTTCCATTTAATAGAAGCTTCACTTTCTGGGAAGCCGAATCCGCAAACAGCAGCGATCCTCCCATTAAGGAGAAAGCAACGACTAGAATTGCAACTCTTCTCCATTTCATTATTCAAAACCTCCAATTGGTTTAATTCATGTTGATGTAAATGTATACTCTATAAGAGAAGGCAAGTTGCGCTATTTTCACGAAAGAAAAGAAGATTTTTAACTTAAAATGCCGTATTTATTATTGTCCCGATAAAGGAGGAAGGTAAATTGGCGCTTCATTTACAAATGCTGGGCACGGGCGGCGCTTTCGCTAAGGCTTATTATAATAATAACGCGTTGCTCTCAACAGATGATTTCACCTTACTGATCGACTGCGGGATTACAGCTCCGATGGCCATGCATCAGCTTGGGGTCACCCCGGAGAATATAGATGCGCTGCTCGTCACTCATATTCACGGCGATCACGTCGGCGGTCTGGAGGAATTTGCGTTCCGGATGAAGTACGGCGCAGGGCGCAAGCCGGTGCTTTATGTGGCGGAGGCTTTGGCCGGCCCCCTATGGGACCATACGTTAAAAGGAGGACTCGGGCAAGACGGGATAACCTGTCTTGAGGATGTTTTTGATGTTCGCTTGCTGAGGGAAGGAGTTCCATGCAAAATCGCTGAGGGCTTGAAGGTGGAATTGATCCGGACTCCTCATATCCCGGGAAAACCAAGCTTCTCCCTCTACATCAACGAGGAAATCTTCTATAGTGCAGATATGATATTCCAGCCCAAGCTCCTGCAACAGCTTGTTGACGAGAGGGGCTGCCGCAAGATCCTGCATGAGGTTCAGCTTACAGGCTCCGGTGAAGTCCACACCACGCTGTCCGAACTGCTTTCGCTTCCCCGGAAGCTGCGGGCGATGATCTCGCTCATGCACTACGGGGATGAGATGGAGTCATTTAACGGTCAGACCGGAGAGATGGACTTCCTACGCCAGCATAAACTCTATACGCTCTAAGCACAATACAGGAAAGGCCGCCTCCGAAGATCCATCATTTTCGGGAGCGGCCTTGTGCGTGCTATTCAGTTTCGAATCCTGGCAGAGAATCCAGGTTGTTAGACGGATCTCCATCGGCATCGCCCCGAATATACAACTCGCCGTCTCTTCCTTTAAAGAGATTCACACCCGCAATGGCCCCGGCCTGAACCTCCTGCTTAGCCTGCTCATAATCCAGAATGCGGCCGCTTGATGTCTTGAATGCTTTAAGATCACCGTCGCCGTTTTTTTGAACTGCGATGAAGGTTTCTCTCGAATCGAGTGCCATGACGAACTCATCTCCTCCGTATTATTTCCCTCTGGGGATCTGGGGATAGAGATAGTATGCCCTGCCTTTCAAAGAAACATGACCCCTCGTATAATGCGAGTTCAAAAAGTCAGCTTTTCAGCACCGAGAAGGTTGCGAGAACCCAAAGAAGGAGGCACGGAGTGTAGGCAGAACCTACATGAGCAAAATGCTTCCAAAGGAAGCATACCTCGTAAGCATCCGCTTGGACTTCGAGGGTAAACGCAAGAATCGATGTCGAATCAACCCCTTGGAACACTTCGTGATCAAAAGATGACTTTTTGAACAACTTCTTATAAGGACTTGGTCATCCGTACATGAGGAATTCCCGCATCATCGAACGGTTCCGTCGAAATCGTCTCATAGCCCAGCTTCGTATAGAATGCTTCTGCCTGACATTGAGCATCAAGCACGGACTTGGTTAGTCCGAGTTCACGGGCCAACGCCTCCATGCCGAGCAGAAGTACACTTCCTATTCCGTGGGAGCGATATTCCTTACGCACAGCAATCCGCTGCATTTTGGCGGCATTATCGACATAATAGATCAATCTGCCGGTTGCAGCAGGCTCGCCGCCGACTTCAACAAGAACATGATGCACCTGATCTCCAATCACATCATATTCATCGATCTCCAGATCCACCGGCACCTTCTGCTCTATCACGAATACCTCTTTGCGAATCTCCAGGCATTCCTTTAATTGTATATCGTTCTCTACGTGAATGATGACTGCTGCCATAGCTGTGCCTCCGCCTCCTTTACATCGTAGCATTATACAAAAAAAGTATTATCGTGTATAGTTGGGACAGAAAAAGACCATGCAGTGAAGGAGCCGATCTTCGTGGGTATAACAATTGCCGCCTCTATTGTCATCGCGATTCTTCTCATCTCATCAATGTTCTATGTAACGAAAAAGGGCTACTCCCGCAACTGGGACGAGGAGCAGGAGTAGCCGATTGTCCCCGGGTTACGGATAGATCGGTACACCCGGATAGACCTCCTTCAGCACCTCTTGCGGGTACACCTCATCCGCCAGCGCCGGCACCAGCCACCAAGGCTCACTTTGCTGGCGCTCCAATGTAGCCTGGCTGGCCGTGAAGGTGCAGCCTGTGGTCAATATAGACATCACTAAGAGCCCAGCCGCAAGCACGCTTATCTTTTTCCAGATCGTCATAAGTCGAATATCCTCCCTCTACATCTGTCTGTCCAGTATTGCCATGGAAGAGAGGGTTATACCGCCTTGAAGCGGACACATGCAAAACAACCCCGGATATAGATATATCCGGAGCTGGGGATGGATCAGTGTTATTATGGTAAATCCGCATTCATTAAGACATTAAGAATCCGAGGGCGGTTCCTTTGTCTTGTCCTTGTCCTGTTTTGAAAAACCAGCTTCGAATGCAACTCCCAAAGCCACGCCTAAAGCTATTCCTATAGCAATATTGTCAAAAACGATCCAATAAAGCACGCCAAAGCTTATTCCCATAGCTATGCCTGATCCGGTCGATGAGCTCTTCTTCTTCAAAATTGCACCTCCTGCTGTTTCTTACTATTTACGAGTTAAGGAAAGGAGGGTTCCATTCTACTGTTCTGACACTCTGTGGGTTTGTATGTCTGTGGGTTTGTATTGACATTCCTCTTGGTCCCTGATATTATCTATTTTATCTTCACTATACAAACGATCTGCTAGCTCAGCTGGGAGAGCACCATCTTGACAGGGTGGGGGTCAGTGGTTCGAGCCCACTGCAGATCATACAGAAAAACCCTTGTATATCAAGGGTTTTTTGCTTTTTATGGGCAATGTGATGTGCTTAAATAAGCCCCGCAATATGAAATTGGTGCCGGATTGGTGCCCTTTATTTAACTAAAGTGTCCGTTGTCTTACCTTGGCTTCTTATTGCATCCTGCTTAATAGGAACCCACGCCGCATATTTCACTTTCGATCCTTTCCGTTGCTAACTCCAATGACGAATTCCAAGGGTTCTTCTTGACATTCTTATCCTTACTTACGGTCATACTAGATTCCTCCTATATTTTCCTTGAACGGACCATTTCTCTGTAGAAATGAATGAATGTATTTGTTACAATGTCATCATAAAGACAAGGAGCGGGACTTATGGATAATAAACAATTTGAAATCATAAATCAGCAATTTGAGAAAATGAACTCTCGCCTAGATAGTGTTGACCAACATCTCAGCCGTGTTGACCAACATCTCAGCCGTGTTGACCAACATCTCAGCCGTGTTGACGAACGTCTCAGCCATGTTGACGAACGTCTCAGCCGTATTGAAGAAGATCAGCACTTAATTAAAAGAGCAGTGTTAGATACGAATGAACGGGTAATGAAAATGGAATCCGTCCTAGAGAATCAACATAGAATCATTGAACTGCTTTCTACACGTTCTATCCAGCAAGAAGCTGAATTGAAAAGAATTAAGTAAATCGATCCGGTGCCGGTGCATCGGATTTTCTTTTTATGCACCTTATTCTGGACCTCTTACAGGCGATACCACATAGCTCCTGCCATGCATGGATTCCCCCTCCTTGCTGCACAATAGTTGAACGGACATCCTGCATCCGACCCGGATGCCAATCAATGTAAAGTGCAATGGAGGAACTTTATTGATGAGACTCAAGACTGCAAGCTGTATAGCCTTATGCCTGTCGTTTACGTTTTTGATCCAATCGGTACCAACGGATGCCGCCCCGGCAGCCAATCTGAGGGGCAGAGAATATTATGAGGAGCGCGGTGATATCGTCTGGGAGGTTCCCACGGAAGAGAAATATATCGCCCTGACCTTCGATGACGGTCCCGATGAGAAGCAAACGCTGCTCATTCTGGATTTGCTTAGCCAATATCATGCCAAGGCTACGTTCTTTGTGGTCGGCGACCGGGTGGAACGATATCCCGAAATTGTTCGCAGGGAACTTGCGGAAGGCCACGAGGTGGCAAATCACTCATATACTCATCCGGCATTCCAGCGTCTGTCAAGCGGGTCTATGGAGGAGGAATTAAATCGTACTCAGGAAGCGGTCTTCAAGGCAACAGGGACAAGACCGATCTTATTTCGCCCGCCCGGAGGTTACTACAATGAGCGCCTGATTTCCCTTTCAAAGCTGCATCATCTTCAAATGGTCTTGTGGTCCTGGCATCAGGACACAAAAGATTGGCGCTCACCGGGCGTGCAAGTCATCGCAAACAAGGTGCTTGATAATGCACGAAGCGGCGACATCGTGCTTATGCATGATTTTGTGCATAGGAGCTCCCAGACTTACGAGGCCTTGCGGATCATTCTGCCTGAGCTGGAGCGTCGAGGATACTCCCTGGTGACAGTGTCCGAGCTGCTTTCGCATAAAGTCGCCCCGAAGAACCACATCAAGGTAAGCTACTAATCATCCTGAAAAAGGAGTTATACACTATGGATAGCCATGCTTCTTCAAAATCCTCTAAGCAAATTAAGAAGGAAACAGAATTGGGCCCCGGTGTTGATTCTATTCCCACGCCCAAACAGCCGTTATCTTCTACAGATGGCCCGGAAGATATTGTGGGTGCGCTCATGAATGGGGATGCAGACTCGCAGCAGCCAGTTAAATCCTCAGAGAAAAACTAAAGAGCCGATTCATCCCTCTTACCAACATATGAAGAGCCGCATACACGTGGAGCAATCTGTCTCCTGAACGTGCATGCGGCCCTTCTTTTGTTAGGTGTATGAATACTGTCGCTTCTTTCTTTTTACGAAAAACTCAGTTCAGATCCTCACCAGCTTCCAGCCCATCAAACACGCTTTTCTCAGGCATTGACTTAGCAGACGGGTGACGCTCCCAGACCAGCTCAAAGGTTTCATAGCGGTATTGCGGCAGCATATTCGGACCTAATTGACCGAACACACGCTCAACGCTGAACATCTGGGATTCATGAGCTTCAAGGGCACGACGCTTTATATCCCATTTACCTTCCCCGTCTATTCTCAGAAGTCCCGACATTCCTGACATATCCGACAGAGGTGACCCCAAGTGATTGTAATACAATTTTTGCACAGAAGAAGCCTTTCCCCCGTAGATAACACTGTTCACAGCATGATGAATGACAATATGGTCCTGATGACCGGAAATACCGTCCTCAGGGAAGGTGACAACGATGTCGGCCTGATGAAGATTCAGAAAATCTGCAATCTCCTGCTGAAGCCGTTCCGGGTCAGCATCCTTCAATTTCCCGTCTCCTAGATCCAGCTGCTTAACTGCGGAAATCCCCAACACATTAGCTGCCTGCTCCAGCTCTTGATCACGCCTCGCAGCCAGCTCCTCCCGGCTCATCTCACCTAACCGCCCAGTCTTTCCCGCTTCCCCGCGGGTTGCTGTCAGAAGCACCGCTTGACCGCCTCGATCCGTAATATCCTGAATTAAATACGAACAACCGAATGTTTCATCATCTGGATGAGCGTAAACAAACGCCGCTGTAAAATTTTTACACATATCGATCCCTCCAACTATTTCTATACTTACTATACTTCAATATTGACTAAGTGCTTAAAATTCTCTACAATTCAGTAGAATCTACTATAAACAGGTGATCTGGCATGAGTCAACCCAAAGAAATGCCCACGCGGAATAAAATTCTGCAGATGATGAAGACTACCGGACCGATGAGTACCCGGGAAATAACAGCCGAGTTGGGAATTACGGAGATGGCGGTGCGCCGTCACCTGGGCGTGATGGAGCGCGATGGGCTTATTGAGTCGAAGATGATCCGCCAGACGCTGGGGCGTCCTACCGCGGTATTCGGGCTTACTGAGCATGGAGAAAGCTTATTTCCTAAAAATTACCACTCTTTAACATTGGATTTGCTTGGCGAGCTGGAGCAGGAGCTTGGCGAGGATACGGTGAAGCATTTGTTCGATCGACGCAAAGTGAAGCTGAACCATCAATACGAGCCGGAGATGCAGGGAAAAGATTTTCATGAGAAGGTATTACGTCTGGCTGAAATTCAGAATGAAAATGGTTATATGACCGAATGCGTGAAAAAGGACGACGACCAGTATGTTCTGATGGAGTACAATTGCCCGATCTCTCAAATCGCTAACCGGTATAACCATGCTTGCGACTGTGAGCTCAAGCTGTTCGAAAGTCTGCTTGATGCCGATGTTGAACGAACGGAATGTCTTGCCCAAGAAGGGCGAAAATGCGTCTATATCATCAAAAGTAAATAGAACTTATTCATAATGAATAGCCGGTAATCTCCCGCATTATAGTGGAGGCCGGCTATTTTTTTTATAGATCTATCCCATGGAACGCCGCAAGTTCCGCTTGAATTTGTTGGCGTATTAGCGCGAGACATTCTTCGGAGGTCTTAGCAAATACTTTATTTCCATTAACCATGGCATAAGGTCTAGCTCTACAAAGCCCGCACAGGTTCAAGCAATCGAGCCGCAATACGGCGATTTCCGGGAACTCCTCTTCCAACTTCTCTATATCCAGCGAGGACAGCAGGTTCGCTTCACAGATCTCAACGACAACTATCCCTAATCCCATGTTTCAAAACCTCCTGTTAAGGGTATAATTTATCCGATCAATCATTATGATAAATACGTGGGCTTTTGTCAACGTGTTCAAGATTGACATCACGATAAAGCATACTTACTATACATGTATGTTGACTAAGTTCGTGAGGATAATTATAATAGATTGTGTTGAGACTATCTTACATATTCCATTTGGAGGTTGATAACTTATGGCACACCAATTACCGGCATTGCCTTATGCCAACAACGCACTTGAACCGCATATCGATGAAACAACGATGATGATTCACCATGATCGTCACCACAATACGTATGTTACAAACCTGAACGCTGCTCTGGAATCTGCTCCTGAGCTCCAATCCAAATCCGTTGAAGAACTGATCAAAGATTTGGACAGTGTTCCAGAAGGTATCCGTACGGCTGTCCGCAACAATGGCGGCGGACATGCCAACCACTCCTTGTTCTGGGAGACAATCGGTCCTAACGGCGGCGGACAGCCTTCCGGCAAGCTGGCAGCAGCCATCGATAGTGAGCTTGGCGGCTTCGACAAGTTCAAGGAAGACTTTGCGAAAGCAGCTACAACCCGCTTCGGCAGCGGCTGGGCGTTCCTGGCTGTAGATGCTAACGGCAAATTGTCCGTATACAGCCTGCCTAACCAAGACTCCCCGATCATGGAAGGCAAGACACCGATCCTAGGTCTGGATGTCTGGGAGCATGCTTATTACCTGAAATATCAAAACAAGCGTCCGGATTACATTAACGCCTTCTTCAATGTTATTAACTGGGCTGAAGTGGAAAAACGTTACGAAGCTGCCCTGTAAGTTGTCTTCGTAAGATTATTTAGCGACAAAAAAGCCGTTCTTGGAGCAATGATCAGTTCAATGCTCCAAGAACGGCTTGTTTTATGGCTTCAAATGTGAGGTTCGGGATATCAAGGTTGGGCGAACGTAGATCCGAACTGCTTCCCGGAGACTTTCAGTCAAGGAGAGCAGCAAGTCGGCCGCCGCTTCACACATCCGCTCCTTCTCCACCCGCATCGTTGTTAAGGCAATATCAATGCTTCCTTTATACTGAAGATCGTCAAACCCGACTAACGCAATATCTTCTGGTATCTTTAATCCCCGCTGCTCCAATTCCTTAGCTAGCAAATAAGCGATCCGGTCATTTCCGCAAAAAAACGCCTGCGGTAATGGATTCATTCCCTTTACAAAGTTGTGAATTTCCCGCTCCGAGTCCTGGTAACTGCCGGAATGCGTAAGAATATAGTCCCTCTGGATCGTCAAATCGTGATCAAACATCGCCTTCCAGTAGCCTTGCCAGCGCTCTTCGTGGCTCGATGCCAGATTCACGGGGCCAATAAATCCGATCTCCTGATGCCCCGAAGCAATCAACAAGGATACCGCCTCATAGGCACCTTCTACATTCGCGGACACGACTGCGGGACAAGGCAGGCTCCGGTGATACGAGTCCAGCATAACAAGCGGTACATCCAGCTCCCACACGCGTCTCACATAAGCTTCTTTAAGCGCGCCAAACAGAACAATTCCCCTGTACGCAATCTCCGCGCAATGACGCGGAAGCTCCAGCCGCTGTTCCATATCGGCGGTAATTCTGACCAGCACGGCATTAAGCCCGCGGTTCCGGATGCTGCCCTCAATTCCCCAGATCATATCGTGAAAGAACTGAAAGTGATCGTTATCCTCATAGTCCATAACCCGCTCCGGTACAAGCACCAGAATATTTCCGCGCTCGGGCAGCCTAGGCTCTCCAAACCGACCGTAACCAAGCTCCTTCGCCGCTTCAATCACCCGTCTTCTTACCTCTTCACTGACACCCTTTTTATTCAGCAGGGCAAGCGATACCGCATTCTTCGAAATTTGTAAATGGTCAGCAATCGTCTGCATAGATACTTTCTTTTTCCGGGCCATCAGCTTTTCATTCCTTCCAAAACATGATACACTTGGCCTAACATTACTTTACAAAAATAATTCTGTCAAGTTTGTCAAGTAAATCAATGAAACATCGGAGGGTTAAACCATTGAATTACGCAATTGGTATCGACATTGGCGGCACGAAGACCGCCATCGGTCTCGTGGATTCCGAAGGCAATGTTAAGGATAAACTATCCTTGCCGACGGACCAATCTGTAAGTCCTAGCGAAATGGTGGACCGTATGGCTTCAGCGGTGCGGCAGCTGGCTGATCAGGCTGGATTATCTATCGAATCGCTCACAGGCATCGGAATAGGTGCTCCCGGGCCGCTGAACACGAAGCTGGGACAAATCTCCGAGCCGCCCAACTTACGCGGCTGGTGGGGGTTCCCGGTTGTTGAAGCCGTAAAGCGGCACTTTGATCTGCCGGTCTTCTTCGAGAACGACGCTACAGCCGCTGCGCTGGCGGAGAAATGGATCGGTGCGGCACGCAACTCTCAGCATTTTATCTACATCACGATCAGCACAGGTATCGGAGCCGGCATTTACAGCCACGGTCGTCTGATTACTGGCGCTTCCGGCAACGCCGGAGACGTCGGACACTTTGTCGTCGCTCCAGAAGCAGGCCAATGCGTCTGCGGTCAAGAAGGCTGCTGGGAATTCGTTGCCTCCGGCACAGCCATTGCGAGACAAGCCAGCGAGCTTCTCGGACGCCCCGTGTCTACCAAGGAAGCCATTGATTTGGCGGTCTCTGGCGATCATCCTGAGATGACCGCACTGATTGAGCGAATCTTCAAATACATTGGGGTGGGCTGTGTAACCCTGATTAATACGCAGGATCCCGAAATGCTCGTGCTCGGTGGCGGAGTAAGCCAGGTAGGAGAACCATTGTTCAATGCGGTCAAAGATTATGTATCCCGCTATGCGCTTAATCCGACCGGCCGCGAGACACGGATTGTCCCTGCTGCGTTATCCCAAGATGCCGGCCTGATCGGTGCGGCAGCGTTGGTACACGTATCATATTAATAATGAACCATAAATGAACCACATAGGAGGAATTTCATAATGAATCAACCCATTTTTTTAGAGCCTGTATTTCAAGAACGAATCTGGGGCGGTACGAAATTGAAGGAGCTCTTCCAGTACGACATTCCTAGTGAACATACTGGGGAATGCTGGGCCATCTCAGCGCACCCGAACGGACAGAGTATTGTCAGCGGCGGAGCCTATCAAGGTCTCAAGCTCGGCGAGCTATGGAGCCGGCATCCGGAGCTGTTCCGTTCCTCTTCCTCTGTATTCCCTCTGTTAACGAAGCTTCTCGATGCTTCTGATGACCTGTCTGTACAGGTTCATCCTGATGATGAATATGCCGGCAAGCATGAGAATGGTGAATTGGGCAAGACGGAATGCTGGTATATCGTTGATGCTGAGCCAGGATCCGAGATTATTTATGGAATTGAAGCAACTACCAAGGAAGAACTTGTACGTATGATCCGTGCAGGCGAGTGGGACCAGCTCCTCACCAAAGTCCCTGTTAAAGCCGGAGACTTCTTCTATGTACCTAGCGGTACCGTACATGCATTAGGAAAGGGAATCGTCGTACTGGAAACACAGCAGAGCTCCGATACGACCTACCGTGTATATGATTATGACCGGAGAGATGCTCAAGGAAATCTGCGGGATCTGCATCTAGAAAAGGCGATCGACGTGACAACAGTACCTCAAAGCTATGTTCCTGTATCATATACCGTATCCGAGGAGAAGAACCTTAAGAAAACCTCCTTTGTCTCGAACTCCTTCTTTACGGTGGAAAAATGGGAAGTGTCCGGTCAGGCTGAGGCAGCCGAGCAAGCCAAATACACCTTGTTCAGCGTCATTGAAGGCAGCGGTGAGCTTCGCCATCAAGATTCCGTATACCCATTGAAGAAAGGTACGCACTTTATTGCACCGGTGGACTTTGGAGCATTTGCTTTGTCCGGAGAATTAACAATGATCGTTGCTCACGAATAGAGCGCATATAAATAGGCCGGGTTGCTGTTCATAACGAACACGACCCGGCCTTTATTTTTATTGATCTTGAATAGCTGAAAGATAACGGTCTTTCATAATTCCCATATGATGGATAGCATGTCCTGCGATAATATAGGCAATTGCTCTTGCAGTAGTATCATGCCCCGAGGCATTGCCGACACGCATCCAGGCCTCATCATCCAGTTGACGGAACAGAGAGAGTGTAGCGATTCTTACAGCAGCAAAATCCTGAAGCAGATCATTAATTGAGCGAGTGTCGGCCTGAGAATGAGCAACGAACAAATTTTCCTCAAAGCCGGGAAGCGGGGTCTTATCCCCTCTGGCTATCCGCAAAAGTCTGTAGCTCATGATACGCTCCGTATCCGCAATATGCCCAAGCACTTCCTTCAGACTCCATTTTCCCTCTGCATAACGGAATTTAGATTGTTCCTCAGAAATGCCTGACAATAGTTGAATGCATTCTTCAATTTGTGATTCCAGCAACACGGCTAAATCAACATCTGGAACTTTTTCAACATACGGTTCAAAATGACTTCCATATTCTCCAGCCAACGGGCGCTCCAGCATATAATCACACTCCTGTAAGGTTCATATCATCATTCACAGCTTCAATCTTCCCATACTTGCTCCATCAGTCTCCGGATCTTCGACGACCTTTCTTTCGTTAAGGCAATATCCACATTCCACTTGTGTCCATCCCATACAACAACATCTCCAGGCTTCACTTCCGGCGACACAAGCGCTCGCGGCACGTCCTGATGGACCCCATCAATCTCCAGAATACATATTTCCTCTTCCATTCCCTCGACGATGGCTGTCAAACGCCTCACCTCCCTGTCAAGACCTCGATTTGTTCTCCATTTGTGGAGATCTCGATGGAGCCTTGAAGATCATTACGATATACCCTTACTCCGGCCTCAGCCAGACGGTTCAGAATCTCTTCCTTGGGATGGCCGTAAGAGTTCTCCCCCACCTGAATAACACCCACCTGAGGACGAACACGCTCCAGAAAGCTGACTGACGTCGAGGACTTCGACCCATGATGACCCACCAAGAGGACATCTGCTTGCAGATCGGCGCCGGATTCCAGCATTAATTTCTCGCTCTCACGCTCCGCATCTCCGGTCAGCAGGAACGAGACTTTTCCGTAAGTGACCTTCAGCACTGCACTCATATTATTGCTGTCATCACTCGTCTTCACCGGGGCAAGCATCTGAATCTGAACTTCCCCGTCCCAATCAGGGACCACCCCTGCCTTGGCTGTCTTCACCTTCAGTCCTTTGCGCTGGATCGATTCCAGCAAGGACTCGAACGTCCTCGTATTCGCCTGGATCTTCGGCATATAGATAGCGCCAATATCATGGTGATCGATGACACGATCCAATCCGCCGATATGATCCGCGTCCGGGTGGGTTCCAATCATCACGTCGATCCGGCCAATTCCATACATCTCCAGATAATCCAGCATTACCTGCTCCTGATCGTTATTCCCTCCATCAATCAGCATCGTTTTTCCTGATGGACTAATTAACAGCTGGGAAGCTCCTTGGCCTACATCCAGGAAAACAACCCGCAGATTCCCGTTCTGCGCATCGGAAGATGCATTCCAAACCTCATGTTCTTGGCCCGCTTCCGAGAGAAGCTCTGTCCAATTCGCTGAACAGCCGGCCAATCCCAGCAGTAGACAAAAGCCCAATACATAGATGCCGATTGTCTTGCTTAACTTCTTTAATTGCCTAACCCGATCGTGTCTGCCCATAGTTGCCATTACCTCTTCTTCATAAATCTTTTTCTACTATAGCATAAATGATTGCCGTTTCTCATCTATTACCAAGCAAAAAAAGGGCTGCTCCGTTGGATCCATGATCCTTCAGAACAGCCCAGATTGTAAAAGTTAATTATTTTACAGATACGCGAATCGTCACTGTCTTGCCGCCATAGACCGCTTTGATTGTTGTGCTGCCCTTGGCAACAGCCTCAATCTTGCCTCCGGTTACCTTAGCAACAGATGGCTTTGAGCTTGTCCAGACCGCACTGCCCGTTACAGTCGCCTTGCTGCCTGTATCGTATTCTGCTGTCAGAACAACTGTTTTGGCGGAGCCTGGAGGCAGAACCAGGGACTTCTCATCCACAGTAACCTTGCTTAATTTGGCTACAACACTAACATTAATGCTAGCCTTATGTCCTTGATAGGACCCGGTCAGTGTCGTAGTTCCCAGAGCTACTGCCTTGACGGATGTCGAAGAAATCGTAGCCACTTCGGGATTCGAGGATTCCCAGCCCATTTTGCTGGACAGGTTGACTGTCTTGCCATTGCTATAGAATCCAGTTACCTTGATCGACTTGGACTTCTTAAGGTTCAGTTCAATACTGGTTGGATTCACAACAATCTTTGTAATCTTCTGTTCAATCGTTACTGGAATCGAAATGGTCTTATTGGAGAAGGTGCCTTTCAGCGTAGCCGATCCCTTCGTCAAGCCTTTAATCGTTTTTCCTGTTGCAGAAGTTTTAATTACGCTGTTCGATCCTGAGAGTGTCCACTCTACCGTTGCCGAAACATCGCCCTCTTCTCCATCTTCCCAGACAGCAGTAATTGCAGGCAACTTCGTCTCTTCACCAATTACCACGCTTAATTTCTCTTCATCCGACAGCAAGGTGAGCACCTTTTCAGTTACTTCAAGAGTAACACTGATCTCGCTGTCACGGACGCTTAAGCCCGTGCCTGCAAGAGACGGAAGCTTCGCCGTAAGTGTCACCGTTCCCTTGGCAACAGCAACAACCTTGCCGTTCTCGATTTTGGCAATGCTCTCATCTGCTGAGGTCCACTTCACAATATCGCTGACATCCAGTTCCTCCTCGTCCAGCTTCGTTGCTGTTATCTTCGGCAGGCTGGAGGAATCTCCCTTGAACAGCTCCAGCTTCGTCTTCTCCGCCTTCAGAGCTGTTACAGTTGGATATACCGTTACTTTGATCGATTTGCTGATCCCCATATGGCTGACCTTAATGGTAGCCGAACCAGCTGCTCTTGCAACGATCTTGCCATCGCTTACCGTAGCCACCAGCAGATTGGAGGATGTCCATTCCGCAACAGACGTAACATTATCATCCCTGTTTGCACCGCTTCTCATTCTTGCTTCCGCATCAATCTGTTCAGCGATGAACATCGACTGATCTGCGGACGGATTCACAATAATGACCTCATAAGGCGTACGAACATAAACGTCCGTTTTCGCCGTTACTCCGAGGTGGGTCGCAGTTACAGTAGCTTTCCCCAAGCCAACCGCTTTGATCTTCCCCTTTTCAACAGTGACTACAGAACTGTCCGAAGTACTCCAGGTTGCTTTTTCTGTAACATCTGTCTTGGAATCCTTATCGTCTGTATGCGTTGATTGCGCATTTACTTGCAATTCATCGCCAACGACAAGCTCCAAATCCTCGGCCGTTTCTGTTGTTCCATTCGGAGTGTATTGCAGCTCCAATTTGGAATAAGGCAAGATTACCGTGACCTTGAATGTCTCAGTCAATCCTGCATATTTGGCCGTTACCGTCGCCGTACCTTCGCCAACCAGAGTTAGCTGGCCTTTTTCAACGGTAAGTACAGAAGTATCGGAAGAGCTCCAGGTTGCATCTTTCGTAACATCCGTGTCCTTCGACGTCCCAGCTCCGTCCAAAACGCTCGTCACCAGCGCCTTGACTGCAAGATCGCTTTCCTCTGCATCGAGACTGTATTTGCCTTCAGAACTGTATTCCAGCTTCAATTCCTTATGAGATTCTTTAATGATTACTGTAATTGAAGAGGTCGCACTGTTGTAATCGGCACGAATTGTTGCCGTACCCACCTTAATGGCAGTCAGCGTTCCCTTCACCACTGTAACAACCGAATTATCGGAGGAACTCCAGTTTGCAGTATTCGTTAAATCTTGCGTCCCTGTGGAGCCTTCAAATGTCCCCCACACCTTAATCTCTTTAGAGCCGCCTACCGTCATCTCCAGCGTGGTTCCTTCTCCATCAATGGCAATGGATTTAAGATCACCCGTAGCCGCCATCGCTCCATGAGGCAGTATAGTTGTAAGCAGTAAGGTGAGCATCAGGAGCCAGCCCGTCATTTTTCTCTTCACCATTCGTTTTCTCCTTTAATTCCATTATTTGCCGGAGTCCATTCCAGGCCTATAGGTTTTTTATCGGAAAAAGCAGCATCAAAAGTAACCTCCATCCCAAAAAACATGACCATTGTCCTAGGAGTCTGTTTTCCAGAATTAATTAGTTACTACAATTTGCTACAACAAAAAACAGCTGGTTTTGAATCATAGTCGCGATTCAAAACCAGCTGTTTTCGTTCAGTCGATCATATGCCGAGGACCGGGATCGAACCGGTACGGTAGTCACCTACCGCAGGATTTTAAGTCCTGTGCGTCTGCCAATTCCGCCACCCCGGCAAAATATCAGCGCAAAAATGAATATACCATGTTTTTGTCATCATTGCAATCCTTAATTCACATTTTAAAATGAGCCAACCCCACAGCTTACTCCATACGGAGTCGCTATGGGGTTGTAATTTGAATATACTGGAGCTAATTCGGCTTATGCACGGTCGCTTTCGCGTCTGCGCATTCCTGCCAGACCAAATAGTCCAAGCAGACCAAGCCATCCCCAATTGGATCCTGTCCCGGTCACAGCCCGGGCACGGACCGTATTTGTCCGGTAGTTGCCTGTTCCTGTCGTATTGTAGTCCCGTGTCGTTGTACGGTTATTCAGGGAATTGCTTCTCATCGTATTTCGATTAGTGTTCATATTCGGATTCATCCCATTGTTATTTGTACCGTTGAACATATTCGGGCCATCGTTCAGCATATTGGTACCCATATTGGTATTTGGAACATTCATCCGATAACCATTGCCGGAATAGCCGTTAGTGGACAAATCCCGGTCCAGATTGTTGGTCATTCTTTCAATGGGATTGTTCGCCATATTTCCCCGCACGGGTGCTCCGCCGGTGGTCGTGTCACCAAGCGTACCGTAAGCACTTGCTGGAACAACTAAAGCTGCTGATAAGGACATGGTTGCAATAAGTGCAGTTAATTTTTTGTCCAACCGTAACACCTCCATCGATATTTTTGCTTACGATGGTAAGCTTCCCGGAAGCCCAGGCACTTATGCAGATTTAAGGCTGCAGCATTTTGCCAGCACATAGATCCCAGCCATTCATCGGACCTGACATTTAAACTTTTAACGCCATCATCATTTTTCTCTCATTAATGATAATTTCTGTATTCCTGCGGGGTTTGCCCCGTAATCTTTTTGAACAGATAAGCAAAATAAGCCGCTGTCTGAAATCCCACTTTTTCGGCCACCTCATAAACCCTCACGGTAGGGTTGTGAAGCAGTTCTTTCGCACGATTTATCCGCACCTCCTGAATATAATCCGAGATGGTTTGTCCCGTTTCCTTCTTAAACAGCACACTCAGATAACTTGCGTTAATATGATTCATCTCTGCCAGTTGCTTTACGGTCACGTTCTCATGCAGATGCTCGTAAATATATTCACAAATGGCCTGGATAAGATGATGCTGCTGAGTAGCCTGCTCATTGCGGCTTGCTGTCGCATATTGAGCCAAATACCGGAGCGCCAGTTGACGAACTTGGGAAGCCTGACTGCAATCCAGAATTTGCTGCATAACAGACACATTCATTTCAGCATTCAGCGCTTCCGGACGGGTCGGCTTTCGGGATAGCTCGCTGAGAAGCCCAAGGGCAAAGGCCTGAAGATAGGAGAGCGACTGTCCTGTTTCCAGCAAGGCAAATACGTTACTAGCATATTCAAGCGCCTTGTCAGCTTGCTTCGCTTCTCCCAGCATATGGATGATTTCGGGGATATACTCCTCGCTTACTCGCTGGTTCTGAAAGTCATTGTCATCCAACTGATTCTCATATAGCACAAGACCACGCTCCAGCAACCTTGCTCGAGCCATCATAAATTTCATCCTTCTGTAGGCTAGCGGCACATCGCTCCATTTCGGGCAGGTTTGGCTAATGCCCACCGTAATCGACAAGCCATGCTGCTCCAGCATGACATCCTGGATAAATGAAATCTGCTTCTCCAGCCTGGCCTTATCCTCCGAAGCAGGATTGATATGAACCGTCAACACCTCCTCCGGGCCAAGCTTTGCTATGATCACTGAGCATATATCCGACAGACTGACACTTACCGCTTTGAAAAATGCTGCCCCGCGCATGACTCTGCTTCTGGCATCTGTTCCTTCGACCAGCAAGCGATCCGAGCTGAAAAGAACGAGCCGAACGCCTTCTTGCAGGTCAGGCAACTCGAGCAAGCGCGTCCATGAAGCTACTGTCTCAGACTCAACAGCCCCTTCAATCAGATCATGAATAAACCTTTCCTTCACGACATCCAGGCTTCCTGATACCTTTGCCTGCAGTTCGGTTGTTTCTGCTTCAATCCGGCGCATCTTCTCCAGAGAGGCGCGAAAGGCAGCCAACTTGCCTTCTATCTCTGCTACCTTAATGGGCTTTAGCACATATCCCCGTGCGCCTACCTCAATAGCCTCCTGCACAAATTCAAATTCATCGTAGCCGCTAACCATCAGCACCTGGATGCCCGGGTTCGCTTTTTTACAGCGGGCAGCCAGCTCAATTCCATTTATCCCAGGCATGGACACGTCCGTTACCAGTACATCAATCCGGCGCTCCCGCAGGATAGCCAGTGCTGCTTCACCAGACATAGCGGTCAGCGGCTGCGCGTAACCGAGTGATTCCCACTGGACATGGCGCGCCAACCCCTCCACGTGCATAGGCTCATCGTCTACGATCAATGCTTGAATCATGCTCCCCCTCCTTCCGAATTTCTGGACGTTCGGCGCATGCCGGAATGATAATGGTAACCCGTGTTCCGCAGCCCGCATCGCTATCAATACCGAAATGGCTCTCGCTTCCGAAATAAAGCTTCAGGCGCTCTCTGATGTTAGCGGTTCCAAATCCGTTGCCCTTGCCGACCCGTTCCCCGTGCTTGAGCAGCTTTAGAGTATCAGGCATAATACCGGCTCCGTTGTCCTCAACCTCGAATCGAATCCGATCACCCTCCCGGCTGGCTGAAATCCGAATGAAGGCACCTTGTTTACTCGTAATGGCACCATGCAAATAGCAATTTTCAACAATCGGCTGGAGGAGCAACTTGATCGTATAGAACGGATAAACCTCATGGTCGATATCCCACTCCACTCTCACCAGATCCGGAAATCGAAGCTGCTGTATTTCTAAGTAGGCTTGAACATGCTGCAGCTCAGCTTCAATTGGTGTGACATTGATGCGATTGTCCAGCGCAAGCCGATAAAACGTCGTCAGCGCATCAATTGTCCGGACCTGCATTTGGTCGTCAAGATCCATTGCGCGCCAACGAATCAGACTGAGCGAATTATAAATAAAGTGAGGATTGATCTGAGCCTGCAGGACGCGGAACGCTTGCTCTCGTTCCTTCAGCTTCGCTTCCGCCATATCTGTGACCAGCTTGCCCAGCTTGCCGGACATGGAGTTGAACAGCAGCTCCAATTCGCCAAGCTCATCCTTGTCACGGCTCCGAACACTCACATCGAATTCGCCATGGGAAATATCATTCATCCGGTTTCCCAGCTTACGGATACGCCAGACAATGTTTTTCATAACCGTCATAATCATAAAGGTGGATAACAGAAGGAAAAATGCTACACCACCGGCAATGCCGTATAGTACCCATTTAGATTGATGCTCAAGCTGATCCAGATCAATAACGGCTACGATACTCCAATCCGCTCCAATTGCCTGGGAAAAGTATCGGTCTCCATCTGATATCATTCCATCCTCATCGGTGATCCCTTCCAGTACTCCGGGCAGTATGGAGTCCGCCAGTCTGGCGATCTGACTAGTATCTGTGGCCGCAATAATGCGCTGATCAGCATCCAGAATATAAAGCTCCCCCGCACCATTGAACGGCTGAGCCAGCAACTGGCCGAAGACAGTGTCGTAGTCAAGCTGCATGAACACCATACCGATTCCTTCGCCAGTCGGTGCCATGATTTTATGAGTGATGGCAAGCTCATCAGATCGACTCCGCACATTTTGCCATTTCGGTGCTAGCTCCGACTTCAGTGTCTGCTGATACCAGGTCAATTCCGAAATGCCGGACAAGAAGCGCTGCTCCGGTTTCCACAACAGCCGGCCGTCTTGAACCAGCGTAGAATTCTCATGATAAATACGGAAATTCTCGATGCCTGGCAAATATTTACTCATCTCCGTGAACGATCGATCGACGTATTCAACCGTATTCAGTTGCTCAGACATATCATTGTATTCCCTGAATAATCTTATGATCAATTCTCCATCCGTCGCGGTACGCATGGCCAACAGGTCATATCCCTGCTTCCGGAATTCAATATTTTGCGCCGTCTGACGCAATGCTTCCTTAATTGTAATCATGTAATTGTTTCGCACATTCTGCAGGGTATAATAGCCGGCCAAAATACCAAGCACGATCGTTGGAGCAAGTACAATAATGCCGTAGAGCAGCAACATCTTCCTTTGAAGGTTAAGAGAACTCGTCAGTCTGATAGCCGCTCCCTCAATAAATCTCAGCAGCATCATAGCTGTCCCCCGATCTTAATCGACATGGATCTAAACAGCAAAGGGAGCAAGCCCTTGTGAAGGCTGCTCCATGCCGATAAGCGTTTAGTATTCGCCGTTTTCCTGAACAAGCGCTTGATACGATTCATGCCATTCCTGCTTCAATTCGCTCCAGCGAACACGCTTCTCCAGTGCATCGCGGAAGGCCTGCCAGATTTCTTCAAACTGCGCATCGTCCTTGGACATAATAAGCTTGGCTCGGTATTCCTTTCGCAAATTCTCCAGTTCAGGGCCATACTTCTCCCACAGACTTCCAGGCTTTGCTGTTATTGTGTCATAGAGGTGTGCAGTGCGAACTCCTCCCATTTGTCCAATCACTTTAGAGAACTTCTGCGTCTTGGCAGCGCCGGCTACGCTTACCTCATTGTTCCACCAAGGATACCATTCATAGTTAAAGGAAGCTAGCATATAAAGCTCCGGAGTAACCGTTGCCTTCTGTGCAGCGTCGCCCGAATTGCGAGGTCCGCTGTAGGCTTCATCAATGTATTTCCACGATCCCAGAGGCTGGTCAATCCAGTCCCAGTATAAGCCCGCCGGCCCCTCATTAACGATCTGCTGCATTTCAGCCTTAGGCTGGAGTGTATAGTCAAGGAATTTCAGGATTGCTTCAAGGTTTTTCGTGCTCTCGCTGATATATACATCGTATCCGGGATACGGATTGACGATCTGATTATAGCCCACCGATTCAACACCATTTACCTTTGGAAACGCTATCGGTTCATAATACCAGCCAGACTCGGTAGGCCCATCCAGCGTCTCCCAGATCGTCTGATCGACATTCCAGAAGCTGCCGACGTTCATGGCTGTACGGCCAGATTTATTCTTTTCTTTATAGCGTTCCTTCTTGTCCGTAACAACCTCTGGATCAATCAGCTTTTCACGGTACATCCGGCTTATCCATTGATAGGCCGCCTTATATCCCGGATCATCATATAGGAATACGAATTCGCCATTCTTCTCCTCGACAGGAATGACACCGCCCGCGCTGCCGGTTGTTACGCCAAAGGCACTTAGCACTGCATTCTCGTCATTCCAGCCTGCCGAATCGTTCTGATCCATCAAGAAGCCCATTGGATTCAACGCTTTGCCGGACTCATCCTTTTGTTCTGCCGCCTTCTTGAGGAAGCTTTCGATACCTTCAAGGCTGGCCAGATCCTCTAGCTTCATCCCCGTCTTCTCAACAACATCTGTCCGTACGAGCCAAGCCGTAGACACCCAGCCTGGCCAAGGCTCGTCAGGATTCTGGTCGAACCAGGTCGGAATGGACCAGATGTGCCCGTCTGTATCGCGCATCCGCTCCAGATACTCCTTAGGAATCGCCGCCAGATTAGGATATTTATCAGGCATTTCAAAATATTGCTCCAGGGCCATCACCTGCCCGGAGCGGATCATGGCATTTTTGACCGTCTCGCTGCGGCTGAAGATAGCAGCATCCTTGAAGCCGCCCGTGTTCAACCGCAGATTCAATGCAGTCATGGCATCACCCTGCATCGCCTCCAGTTCTACCTGGATTCCCGGCTCTTCTTCTTTCCAATACTTTTGAATAAGACTATCGTTGTTTATGGTTGCCGTCCATCCCAGCCATAAATTGAACGTATTTGAATCTCCCGAGGATGCCTCTCCGCTGCTTTCGTTCGGCTTTCCCGTACCGCCTTGAGCTTCATTGCCTGTCTTGGCTCCCGGACTCGAGCAAGCCGTTACGATGAGCAGCAATAGTGCCAGTATTCCTGCAACAAAACTTGCACTTCTCTTTCCCGCCTTCATGTGTTACCTCCCCTTTGCCTTCTGATTTTTGGTATATGTTGCGAAGCAGTATACCCTTAGTAGACAAGCGAATTTATAGTTAGCCTTTCACTGAGCCTATCAATACTCCCTTAACAAAATATTTTTGAAGGAATGGATACACGCACAATATCGGAAGCGCACTGACCATGACAACCGCCATTTTGATCGACATGAGTGTGACATTTTGTGTCTGCGCTCCTCTCGCCAGTGCCTCCTGATTTGTATTTGAACCGAATACGGCTGACAGGTCAGATGCATTCAAAAGCTGCTGCAAGAAAGTCTGTACCGGAATCAGTGACTGGTCAGTCACATAGAACGCGCCTGCAAACCAGTCGTTCCAGTGACCTACAGCCGTAAACAGCCCCAACGCTGCAAGCATTGGCTTGGAAAGCGGCACAATGATCTGAAATAATACTCTGATCGGACCTGCTCCATCCAGTTCGGCCGACTCAACCAGCGCCTCCGGAATACCTTGGATGAATTTCAGCATGACAAACATATTCCAAGCTGAAAACATACCGGGGATGATATAGACCCAGAACGTGTTAACCAGACCAAGATTGTACAGCTGAATGTAGAACGGAATTAGGCCGCCATTGAACAGCATGGTAATCAATATATAGCTGAGCAGCGCATTGCGCATCGGCAGCATCCGGTAGGACAAACCGAAGGCCGCAAGTAATGTGATCAGCAGCCCCGTAATCGTACCGATAATTGTACGGCTAATTGTAATAAGGTAGGAGTGGCGAATAACTGCGTTGCCCAGTACGATTTCGTAGTTAATCCAGGTAAAAGACCTTGGCCACAAGTAAACCCCGCCTTTAGCTGCATCCGCACCTTCATTCAACGAAATTGCAAGCATGTACAAGAACGGATACAGTACCGACAGACACAGCAGCGACAGTAGAAAGACAATAACGGTCTGTCCTATTTTCTCGCTCATTGATATCTTCATTGCTTACCATAACCCTTCGCCGTTGATTTTTCTGGACATCTGATTTGTCGCTAGCACAAGAATCAAGGCAATCACAGACGAGATTAGTCCAACCGCAGTCGCCATGCCGAAGTAACCCTGCTGCAGTCCGCTTCTAAGCACGTAAGTATCGAGGACATCCGAAACTGCCATGTTGGCCGGATTCATCATCGGATAGATTTGATCCATCCCTACCGTAATCAGACTTGGAATGCTGAGAATCAGGATGATCGAAATCGTTGGTGCAATCCCCGGAAGAGTAATGTGTCGAATTTGTGCCATTTTACCGGCTCCTTCAACCTTTGCTGCTTCATAGAGCTGTGGATCAATGGTTGTAATTGCAGCCAGATAGAGAATGGTGTTCCATCCCACTTCTTTCCACAAACCGCTGGATACAATAATAGGCCGGAACCATTCGGTTGACCCAAGGAAGAAAATGGAATCCCCGCCTGCCTTTAAAATCAAATCGTTTACTAATCCCCCGTCCATGGTCAAGAATGACTGCAAAATGTATGCTACAACAATCCATGAAAAGAAGTGAGGCAAGTAGCTAACGGATTGGACGAATCTTTTGAACCCTGAATGACGAACCTCGTTAATCATCAGCGCAAGCAAAATGGGTGCCGGAAATCCAAAAATGAACTTCAGGACGGAAATAAAAAGCGTGTTTGTTACCACTACCCAAAACTGAGGCTCACTGAGAAATATAAAGTTTTCCAACCCAACCCACGAACTGCTCCATATTGACGAGCCAATTTGAAAATCCCTGAATGCAATCTGAATGCCTGCCATGGGTATATAATTGAACAGGAACAACAAAATCACTGCTGGCAAGATCATTAGATACTGCCAGCGGTACTTATAAAGACTGCCCACGAGTACCTCCCCCTTTGCCTCCATTCTATCTGCTGGCCTGAACGTCCACCATATAACAACGGTTGGATATTGATTGCAATGATTTGTTCTTTTTAACCATCGGCTTAGGTTAGTCAGTCAGTTGCTTCCTTCATCTCTAAGTGGCTCCTCTATTCCCCCTCTCCTAAGCCTTCCTGAACCCCTGTCGAACTGGGTTTCATAGACAAAAAAATAACCCGGCACCTGATCGGTACTGGGTGGAATCGAAGATGATATCCTGCTGAATCCTAGGCATCGGGTATATCCCGTAGCCTTCAATAGATGGAGCAGTCCTAAGGCTGCAGCATTTTGCCAGCGTGGAGAAGCAATTTCATCCCTTCAGCAAGCTGCTTCTCATTCAGATAAGAATAACTAAGACGGATGTACGGAGTGGACGAATCCCACGGATCGCAAATAGCTCCCGGCAGAAAACTGACGGATGCCTTCAATGAATGATGGATTAGCATGTTCACATCCCAGCCTGGGGGAAGCTTCACCCAAAGATTGAGACCTCCCTTCGGACTAATCCATGTTAGGCCGCTGCCTTCTAACTGCTGCTCCATAGACGCTTTACGGAGTTGCATCGCTATTCGAAGCTTTGCGATATGTCCCTGCATCCGATCTGTAAAAAAAATATGCCGGAATACCGCTTGATTAAACAAGGGACTTCCATTGTCTGTCATCGCTTTTATGCGCAGCAACTTGACGATCCGGTCTCCTCGGGCCATCATAACTGAAATTCTCAGGCCAGGTGAAATATACTTACTGAAGCTGCGAATATAGACCACTACTCCTTCGGTATCATAAAAGAAGCATGGAGGCGGAGGCGGTGCGTCAAAGTATATGTCATGGCAAACATCATCCTCCAAAAGAAGGCACTTATACTGTTCCGCCAATTCCACCAGTTCCTTGCGCTGATAGGCTGACAAGGTAAATCCGGTTGGATTATGAAAGGTCGGAATTATATAAAATAGGACAGGCTGGTGTGTTCGCATCAAATGCTCCACCTGATTCATATCGTATCCACTTTCCGTAAAATCAACAGGATGAAGCGTCGCCTTCTGCTCCTGCAAAGCTTCAATCGCCGGACCATAGGTAGGCCGTTCAATCAGCACATGATCCCCCGGCTTCACGAATGCACGCGCAGCGAGATCAATAGCCTGCTGAGCACCGCTTGTAATCAGCAGCTCGTCCGCTGTTACCGAGAAGTTGGAGGTCTCCAGCAAATAATCAGCCAAGCTCTCTCTTAAACGCAAATCGCCGGCGGTTGACGAATAGGTTCCTAAGAGCCTTGGCTCCATATCCAGCAATTGCTTGATATCGCTCGATAAATGCCTGTTTGGAAGTAAATCCGGGGCAATCAGGGCACGGGACATCTGATACAGGATCGAATCATCTTTATAACTCGGGGACTCAACATAAGGCTTCTTTGTCTCCACAGACTTCTCACATACATAGAAACCGGACTTGGTTCTTACATCAATCCATCCATCCTCCTGCAAGCGCTGATATGCCTTAAGTACAGTCAACCGGTGAACGCCAAGCCTGCTGCCCATGCATCGGACCGAGGGAAGCTTGTCTCCCGGCTTCCATTCCCCTTTTAGAATGGCTTGAACTACTGTTTCATACACCTGCTCTGATTTCGACATCGCGATCCCTCTGTTCTATTTTTGGCAATCTGTTCTATTCTAATTCTATTATAGTAAAAGAAAAGGAGGAGACCACATGAAATATTATGTAGTGGATGCGTTCAGTGAACAATTATTTAAAGGAAACCCCGCAGGTGTCTGTATTTCCGATTCATTTCCAGACGCACGCCTTATGCAGAACATTGCCATGGAAAACAATCTTTCCGAGACCGCATTCCTCGTCCCGAGAGAACAACAAGGACATTTCGACTTGAAATGGTATACGCCGGAACTCGAAATTGAATTGTGCGGACATGCCACCATCGCAAGCGCTTATGTTGTCCATCATCATGTCGATTCCAGCCTGAAGGAGATCTCATTTCACACTTTAAGCGGTGTACTTACCATCAGCGTGCATGAACCGCTGTATGAATTGGATTTTCCGTCTCGTCCGCCTGTGTACAGCAACACCACTGAGCTGCTTGAAGAAGTCTTGGGAAGCACACCTGTGGAGACCTTTATGACCGTAAATGACATAGGAATTCGTTATTATGCCGTGCTTGAGAATGAGCTGCAAGTCCGAAGCTTTGCTCCCGATTTTGCCAAGATTAAAGCTATCCCCGGCAATTTTGGTCTGGTCCTTACGGCAAAAGGCGACAAGGAGGACTTCGTGTCTCGCTTTTTTGCTCCTGCAGCAGGAGTCAATGAGGATCCGGTGACGGGGTCGATCCACACCACCCTGATTCCCTATTGGACCGATAAGCTGGGAAAATCAAAGCTCATTGCACGACAGGTCTCCAAGCGTGGAGGCGTGCTCTATTGTGAACATAAGGGTGAAAGGGTCAAAATCGGAGGACATGCCATTCAGTATCTTGAAGGGGAATTATTAGTAGGTCCAACTCCATAAACCAAGCTTGCCTTTGCAAGGAGTCGGTAAGATCAGCTTATTCAGGCCACGAATTTCCCATGCATAACGCCCTTCGGAATAATCGCCAAAGCCGATTTCGAGGGCATCGCGTTCGGCGCTAAGATGGACGAACTCGTCGTCATGCACCAGAATTACATCCTGTTTTTCTTCAGAAAAGGATTGAATTTGATAGCACGCTGCAAGCTCGCCCACAGCAATTACGGCCCCGGTAGGCAAGTCTGCCGGGGAACCGTACCCGTGCTTTGCAAGCACCCTGCGTATCGGTTCGGAGTTGCAAGCACTCATATCCGCGGTTTTGCTAGCATGAATGGCAATTTGTCCCCGGTAACGGACAGGCCAGCTTCGAGTTTCTAATTTCTTTTCTCCCACTGCAATTAAAGTGGCCCAAGGCTGTTTTATAGTAATGGCCTTCATTTCGCCCTTCATATCGAATACCCTTTCTAGATGAATTAATGGTGAAATATAGACTTTATGTCCCGATGCAGCACTTTGGACGTCGCATTGATTAACAGCTCTTCTAATGCCGATATACTTGCGACACTGCAAAGCAGTAGAATCGTTATGCTCAGCGGAAACATCGAATAAAGAAACGGAAAGAGGAATAAAGCGAACCCGGTCGCCTTGTTACTATAAGTATGTAAAAATGTTAGTTTACCGTATTTTCTGAACCCCACGATGATAGATAAAAATCGGGCAGCAGCAATCAGAATAATCCATGGGATGGACCACCCTGGAAGTGCTATATATGTAATATAGATGAAGAGCACAATGCCAATAAATAGAAAATCAGAAACACTGTCAAGCGCCTGACCAAAATTGCTGGTCGCACCCAGCCTTCTCGCCAAATAGCCGTCCAGCACATCACTTAGACCACAGACTATATAAAGTGTATAGAAAGGAGGAGAGAAAGGCTCCGCAAATAACAAGCTCACAGCGCCAAATACTCTTACCAGCGTTATAAAATTGGGTATGAAAGAGATGCTGCTCACCCCGCTTGAGGTTTCATGCTTGCTATTATACCATAGAGTCCCCCCCTTGGCTCACAAGGGGAGGACTCTTTATCATATCCCTATCCTTATCAGGCTCTATGATGCAGTCAGCCCTGGTCTCAGCTGCAAAGCTGAAACTGGGGATACTGGAGCCCCTGGCTGGATATTTCCAGAGCCCGAATAAGTCCACGTTCCAGTATTAAAGAAATAATTTCTGCCGTTATTGCTATCCCATTGCCCATTTCCGTTGTTGAAGCATGCCTCTAAGCGAGTTGCTTCTCCAATATTGACTGTAAGCTTGCTATAGCCCATTAATTCTGAGACTTCCATCGCTACTCCCGGCACGGCTGTCCATGTCCCACCTTCCGGGCGGTAATGCAAGTAAGGTGTGCTGAAGCCATGCTTATAATATACCGTCACAGTATTGGCAGTTGTCGGATCGGGTGCTCCTTCTACGATCTGACCATTACCATTGTATGTCCATGTACCCGTGCCGAAAAAATAGTTTCTCTGATTATTGCTGTCCCATTGCCCGGCCCCGTTATTAAAGCAAGCCTCCAGGCGCGCTGCTGTTCCAATATCAACCGTAAGCTTGCTGTAGCCGGGAACTTCAGAAGCTTCCATGGCAACTCCCGGTACGGATGTCCAGATTCCTCCTTCGGAACGATAGTGCATGTAAGGCGTGCTGAAGCCGTGCTTATAGTATACTGTCACTTTGTTGCCCGTTCCGCTAGGTTCCGTAGCGGCTTCTAAAGCTTCACTCGGGTCCGACTCATTGTTGGCGGCATCACGAGCTTTAACGATATATGAATACGACGTTTCCGGAGAAAGTCCTGAGTCCGTAAAGGTAGTAGCAGTGGAACTCCCGGCCTTAACTCCATTCCGATAAATATCATAGCTTGTTACTGCAATATTATCGGTTGAAGCATCCCAGACTAATGTAATAGTCTTATCCGTCGCCTTAGTGGAACACAAATTTCCAGGTGCACTTGGAGCAACCGTATCTCCTTCTCCATCCGGGTTCGCATCATGCCAAGCGCCATCATACCAGCCTTCGGCACTCCTAATGAATCCGGCTTGATTTTGCCCAGGGTTTTGCTTGCCGGTTCCGTCCCGGAAAATCACCGAGGCAGTGTCAACACCGTCGATCTTATAAGAATACCAATCTCCGGCTTCGTGGACCATGGCCGGGGCAGTAGCCCAGGTTGGCTCAGCAATCTTGGGTGAGGTGCCATAGTAATACAAATACGGATTTCCCCAGTCTGCCGGCTTCTTGAAATGGATTGTCAGTCCGGCATTAGGATCCTTCTTAGTATATTGATACTGCTGCGTCGATACTCCTTCCTCATTCTCCGCATACAATCTCAGCGTGGTCACTTCATCAAAACTCATATCTTCGCCGATCGATAATAATGTTCCATCTGTAAATTCGATACCCTGACGCGGATCCGTGCCATCCAGGGTATACTTCCCGCTTGCTGCCTTATCCAAGAGCAGCTTAATCGTCAATGTTTCGGTCTTGAAGGTTCCTCCGGCAGGCGATGCCGATAGAATCGGAAGCTTGGTTTCCGCTCCCTGCTCAATTAATATCAGCCCGTTCTCCCCCGGCGTAAAAGAAACCATGCCGCCGCTTACTATAGTCTCGTTTCCAGTATAAGAATCCCGAACCATGGTCCCGTCAGGGAATGCCGCAGCTACATTCACACTCGTAGATCCCGATGCCCCCACAACAACGACTACCTTGTCCTCAATTCCGTCCTTGCTATAGGCCCGTTTAAACGTATAGGGGGTGTCACTGATTTTTTCATGACTGCCTGCCCCCACAGAAATATGATTATTGCGGAACTGCCCTACTTTCTGCCAATGCGACAAAACATTCTGATCCAAGTTGTTCCAATCCATCGATGAACGCGTTCCTTGCTGCGGATCGGATCCGGTCTCGCCAAAAGCCCGAGCCGATTCATCGCCGTAGAAGGTTTGAATCCCTCCAGGCAGAAGAAGCAAAGCGGTCCCGGCCTGGATTAATCGACTTCGATCGTAGAGTCGCGTATCATGTGAGGAAATGTAGCTAAGTACATTGAAGTTAGGATCGCTGTTGATTTTTGAGGCATAATCCGCATAGATTCCTTCCAGCGAATTGATGTTGGCATCCTGGAACGAGAAGTTGATGATCGAGTCAAAGCCGTTGTTGAAATATTCGCTTTTGCCTACGCCATGACCCCATACCTCCCCGGTCATCCAGAAGTTGTCTGTCCAGTCTGCTCCAGGCTTACCCGGATTGTTTTGTCTCCACCGTTCGAGCGCAGCGCTGCTATCGTTCTTTAGCTGCTTCCAGCGGTTTAATTCTACATGCTTTGCCGTATCTGCACGGAACCCGTCAATCCCGAATTCTTCGACCCATGCTGCAAGCCACTTGCTCAAGTAGTCTGCCGGCGCGATGCCCAAGTCTTTACGCAAATTTTTGGCTGCAGGAACAATCCACGGCTCATAACCGCTGGTCTCCTTTCCCCATTTCGTTACAAGAAGCGGCGGTAGCCCGATGCTGCTCGTCACATTCGTGCGAAAATCCGGCAAATCGCCTACACATAGCGTCAAATCACTTCCGCCGCAATTTTCATAACCGGCAATTCCTGCACGTACCCAACCGCCCCACCAGGAGGACCAAGCGGAAGAATCATTATAATTAATATAGTCATGATAGCTGTGCCATGTCTGACCGCTGACCGGCGTCCAGTCGGCACCGATCCCGTTCCTTGCGCCGAAGCCATATTCCTCCATATCCTTCAAGGTCCCATATCCCGCGTGATTCATAACCACGTCGAGCACAACTCGAATTCCCTTGGCATGAGCCGTATCGACAAACTCGCGCATCTCTTCCACAGTGCCCATATTTTTGTCCATCATCGTGAAATCAAGCGCATAATATCCATGATAGCCATAATGAGCGAAGTCTCCGCCAGTTCCTCCGCCCACCCAGCCATGCATCTGTTCATAAGGGGCCGTAATCCAGATCGCATTCGTTCCTAGCTCGGTAAAATATCCTTCATTCAGTTTTTGTGTAAGCCCTTTCAAATCACCGCCGTGGAAAGTCCCAATACTTTTCCCGGTTACGTCGACGCTTGGTCGGCCGTAAGAATTGTTGTTGTTCGGGTTTCCATCTTTAAATCGATCCGTCAGTACAAAATATATGTTAGCGTTATCCCAACTGAAAGGTTTATTTGCAAGCTCAGTTGCTTGCCTTGTTGCAGCAGCAGCTTTTTGAGGCTCAAATCCTTGTAGGACATAGATGGAGGTGACTAGAAAAACAATGCTAAGAAATAAAGAACTGATCTTCTTGAATTCTCTCATCACAAAATTGTCTCCTCTCATTTTTTGTGCAAACGTTTGAATTTTAGCTTATACTCGCTTCGCTTCCGTTTAATAAAAAAATAATTATGCCAGGAATCCTTGTGTGCTCTTGTTTTAACTTCCCTCCTCCTTTCTATAAAGTGTGTAACTTAGCCCAATGGAAGCACTTACAATAATCAATATGCTATTAGTGTTTAATATTGTAAAATGCTTAAGGGGATTGTACCAGATATTGTCTCTTCCTGTATACTCTTTCTTGTCCAAAATTCCATTTCAGCAAAATCAATGACCCCTTTCCGGGCAAAATAAAAAAGCACCCGAAGGATGCTCATTGAAAATTCGGAGCTCTAATGCATGGTCAAAATAATAGTGTGTCGAAGATCAGGTTTAAGCGCCAAGCTGGACATAGCTCGATGCTCAATTTGATACTTAACATCCACTTCTACAACCTCAGAAAGTTCGGAAAGATAAGCATTTGCTTCCTGTTCAAGGGAAGCCAAGTCATCGCTTTGAAATATCTTAATCTGATACATATTCCCCACCTCCTTGACATCATAATTCGACATTAGGAAGGATTTCCCTTCTTCGCTTCATTTGTTTATCATTAAAATTCGATTTCATTTTTTTGATCTATGGGCATTTGCCGTGAGCGGAATGGGTTGAAGTCCATAGACTGTACTCGAGTAAAAATTTTGAGGAGGTTATCCATGGATACCAATTATCAACAAGTCGCATGGCACTGTTGAATAAATATGTTGGTATTACTACTTCTGACGGACAGTCTCATGACGGGTTTATAGCACATGTTGATCAAGACTATATTACGCTTGCTATTCCCACAAACGAGATGTATGGGCAGATGAACGGAATGCCTGCAAGAGAAGCTACGTATAGACAATTTGGATTCTTTCCAGGTTTTTTTCCACGCCGCCGCTTCTTTCCGAGACGCATACCATTTGGTGCAGTTACCGGGTTATTTTTGCTTCCGTTTTTCATTTAAAGATGTATGGTGGACTATCCCCACTCAAAAGCGTTTGTTCATCCTTTTAGGTGGGATAGTCCGCCTATTTTATTAATTTCTCCAGTACCAAAACTTTTCATTTGACATAGATCTTACTTTTGAAACGCCCGCCGGTGTTCTTGCTCGGAAGCATTAAATCGGAAAGATTCGCTGACGCTATTACTTGGTTGTCTGAAGCTTTGTTTTATCTTCCAAGACTCATCATCAAGCTTTTCACCTAAAAATAAGACCATACATTTGGCAAATGGGCCGGAAATGGACCTCCCGAGTTCGTTCATCCGGTTATAAACGCTACTCCGTTACCTTTCATCAACTTCTCGACTTCTCATTTATACTTCTTGAATTACGTTTTGGTCAGAACTATCAAGAATTATATACAAAACAATTCCTCTAATCCACTCCATTCAATAACAATATTGAAGCACGTATCAACACGTGTTATAATGAATGTGGAGGCGAAAAGGATGCGAAGTTATTCTTCAAGAGAAATTATAAAAATGCTTAAGAATAACGAATGGTTTGGGTGAAGACAGTTGGGGACCATTGGCAGTTCAAACATCCAACTATAAGAGCTAAAGTCACCATAGTTCATCCAGAAAAGGACGTAGCTATACATATCCTAAAGGATATCGAGAAGAAATCGGGGCTCGAATTCTAGCCCCTCTTCTCTTAAACATAAGAATAAAAAATGCAAGTTGGTATATTAATTTTCGATGAAAGGAATGAGTTCCTTGAAGAATGAGTTTCAATATGTGGCTGTGCTAGATTTTACAGGAAAGCATATTGCCATTACTTTCCCTGATCTCGACGAAGCATTATCACAAGCAAACGATATCGAGACAGCCATACGAAGAGCAGATGAAGTGCTGAAGCTGACAATCGAGAGTCGCATTGAGGATGAGGAAGAAATTCCTGAGCCGACTCCGTTAGACAAAATTGCCTTACATGATGGTCAGCGCACGATTGTTGCAAAATGTGTAATAAAAGAAAAAATCAAATACGACAAGAAAACATTAACCTTACCGCATGACCTTAATCTTGCTGCCGAAGCAGCTGGACTAAATTTCTCACAAGTCTTGCAAAAAGCTTTGCGTGAGGAATTAGCTGAAAGATAAAAAAGCACTTCCCTGATCGACAATCGGTCAGGGAAGCGCTTTTTAGATTGGATTAGAACCTGGGATAATGGTGTGGACAATTCTGTGTGAGAAGTTACTGTTTAGCTCTTTCATTACCTGTGTTTCCACCATAACGGTGATTATGTGGGATCCTGCCATCTATTGTGGTATACCCCTCAAAATAATGATAGTGCCCACCACCTGCCAAGGGTATGGCAGGGCCAGTTGTTCCTCTAATCATGTGTTTATGTTGGTCATTAAATGATGTTTGGGCATGATATTTATGGACGTGTGGAACACCACTTGGAGCCGGTTCAGTTACACCCACGTAATGATGGAAATGTCCAACATCAAAGGATGTATCTCCTTCAAAGGGATGAACATGAACGTTAACGGGCCTTCCATCCCAAGATGTAAGAAAAAGTTGATGTGAATGTCCCGAATCGGAGTCATTGGAATGAACAACAATTCCCGTTACTTGTATTTCCATCACATAATACCTCCCCTACATTAAAACAAGATTTCTTTCTTGTTTACCTTCATACCACACAATGACCGATCGAACATGTCAAGAATAAACAAGAATCGTTCGGCTTCACGAAAAACATGATCCGCTAATAAAGGGTGAATGATACTTTTGACTCGACACTCCTCAATTAAGTCGCGCGCAGTCTTCTTAAAATCTCGCAATGATTTGACTGAAATGCGGTTTTCATCAACAAATTGACTTAGTAATGGATGGGTTTGCGATTGTGGACGCATGGAACTTAAGTCAATGGCTTGAAACATCAACGTATCAAAATCTTGGCTAAACTCCCTTGCTTGTTCCACTAATTTTCGCTCGGATGGATCAAGCAGATGACCTATAAATTTTGCATGGTCAGCCATGATTTTTAGGAAAAAGACATTTTCATCGATAATCGCATCAGGTAATGGTTCAAGTCTCCCGCTATTGAGTTCCTCTAACCGATTTCTAAAGTAATTTGCTTCTCGGCTAACATGATCTACAAGCAAAGGGAAATTTGTTCCCCCAGGAAGTTGGCACCTTAGTATAAGCCCAAGTACCTTCCTCTTAAATGCCCAAATGTGTGAAGCGGCACTGTGAACTTCTGAATTAAACTGTCTAATTGTTTGGGGATCAGTATCTGCTTGATATGAATGTGATCTTCTTTCAATATCCTCAAAGATTGCATAAAATTGATTAGCCTCATTAATTAACTGCGTGTCTTCACACCTAAATCCAAGTCGAAGAAATAAGGAATGTTCTTTCATAATGCGTGACCAAAAACGTATTTCGTCTAATGATCTGACTACAAAAGGATCCGACAAACCATATCCCACTCCTTTAGGTAAACTTAAAGACAACCATTATATTTACTTGATAGCAGAGTATATGGGCATGACATGTTTAAATATGCTATTGGAAAATCAATTAGGGTTAAAAAAAGCCTCTCCTGCTTTTTTTGCAATCTGAGGCAGGAGAATTATCAGGCGTAATCATTGTTGTCCTATAATTATACGTTCCCTGTCCAGACCCGCCGATTCAAATTACAGAACGATAGCCATAGCTTCCTCTAGTGCTGTGCTGCCTTGGCGTAGGCTCGGGAGTGTATGAAATTTCATCCAATGCCAAAACTTTTCATTTGACATAGATTCTACTTTTTGAAACGCCCGCCGGCGTTCTTGCTCAGTCATGTGGTTTAACCTTCTTAAATCTGATATGATATAGTAAAATACTTCCATATGCGAGGTGGCTTTATGAAATTTGGAAGATTAAAAATCGGAAAGATTCGCTGACGCTATCACTTGGTTGTCTGAAGCTTTGTTTTATCTTCCAAGACTCATCATCAAGCTTTTCACCTAAAAATAAGACCATACAGTTGGCAAGAGGGCCGGAAATGGCCCTCCTGAGTTCGTTCATCCGGCACAAAGCAAAAACCCCTTGCATAGCAAGGGGTTTCGCACTTATGGGCCCTACAGGACTCGAACCTGTGACCGATCGGTTATGAGCCGAGTGCTCTAACCAACTGAGCTAAGGGCCCCCGATTCGGGGTAAAGAATTGCGGGGGCAGGATTTGAACCTGCGGCCTTCGGGTTATGAGCCCGACGAGCTACCGAGCTGCTCCACCCCGCGTCGTAAATAGCGACATTTATTAATATACACGACCTTGACGCTCGGCGTCAAGGTCCTTAAGGAATAAATCTGACTCCGTACTTTCCTCTTCTGGAACGAAAAATTTCAATGACCCGCATTTCGTCAAAGCCGTAAATCCAGCCGTCATGCTCAAGCCGCTTGGCAAGACAGCCAGCCTGAAACTTCGTTCTGTATAACTTATTGAAATATACCCACCGCAAGTTTGAGTCACCTCCCGTGCAAGAATCAGAATAGGCTTTGGAACTTACCTATAGATTACCCAAATAAACAAAAAAAAGCCGCCAAATTTCATTCGGCGACTTCGTTCATATTAGTTAAATTCCCGTATTCCCGGTATCCTCCGGAATAAACGGCGTTCCATCTTCCTGGAACAATGTTTTTGGATTAAGCTTGATCTCCTGAAGCATGGAATTGCCTTTCTCGGACCAGGCCTTCAGAGCTTCAGCCGGCGTCTTCTTGTTCTCAAGCACTTCCTGGAAGTAATTACGGCCCATACTGTTTATACTATACAAACCCTGCTTCTCCATCATCAGACTTTCCAGCTTCGAGTCGGTCGGCGGTACCGGCTTCAACAGGTAGAACGCCTGAACATTGTAATCGAGACCTTGTTTGGGCTGGATATAGGATTTGCGAGATACCATCTCATAGGTGTTGCTGCGGGATTTCAGCTTGGCGAACTCTTCGCCATTGATGAACTTGATGAATTCCCATGCGGAATCAGCATTTGGTGCGCTGCTGTTGATGGAGAAGGTGTTATTCAGCCAAATATTCCCGCCCATATCCGGTTTCTCCGGATGCACAGGCACGGTAACTACATCCCAATCGACCGCCGTGAAATTTTTAATCTTCGAGGCATTGTTATTAGCATCTGCAACTTCATTGATGTAGTAGCTCTCTGCCACCGTCATAGCTACCTTACCGGACAGGAACAAATCACTGCTGATCGCTGTCCATGGCTCGGAGTAGTCGATATTGTTGTTGTTAGGGATAACTTCATCCTTCGCCAGCTTGCTGACCGTCTCCCAGACCTTTGTCCATTGCGGTGTATCCACGGTCATAGTCTCAGCTTTATCATCGAACGTTTTTAACTGCAGCGTATTTAAATAGTTATTTTGCATATCCCAGTAAGGATCATTTCCTTTGTAACGGTTAAATGCAAATCCGTATACACGGTCATTCCCTTCGCCTTTTGCTACTAATCGCGCTTTATCAAAAATTTCGTCCCAGGTCATTTTATCTGTAGGAGGTGTGACCCCTGCATCCGTGAACAGCTTCTTATTATAGAAGAGCGCTGAAGAAGAGAAGGAAGGAGTGAGGGCATATAAATTCCCGTCTCCTAAATCCTTGATCCCCTCGATTACCGACGGAACATAATCCGTTGTATCAAATTTATCTTCCTGTATAAGCGGATCCAACTGCTTCAAAAGATTCTCGGCAATCAACTGCTTCAACGTAGATGTATCGGCAACGACCACATCAACCGGATTGCTGCCTGTCATAATTTTCTTCATGCTCTCCAGGTAATCAGGCTGCACATATGGCTCTGACCCGTCATTGTAGCGGTATTGGTTCTGATCAATCGCAGGAACAATTTCAATCGTAATATTGGAGTTCGCATATTCAAAAATATCCGTGTATTGCTGGCGGAAATAGGAGTCATCCGTACTGCCGTAGAGGACCCCGATTCTCAGCACCTTCTCTTCTTGTTGTTGTGCGGATTTGCCGCCCGTACATCCAGCTAGCAAACCCATCACTACCATAGAGCTAAGCAATACAGAACCGATTTTTTTCAGCTTGCCGAATCCCTTATGACTCATTCGTATTCTCCCCCTCTAAAGTTTTTGGTGCTGTAATAATGATCTTATCCCCTTCAAATTCCATGCTTGCGCGTCCGCCAATCCCAATGGCTTCAAGATATTCCTTCGGAACCTGCAGACGGCCGACGCGATCGACCACGACAAAAGCCTCGTGCACCTCTTGCAGCGCACCTGCTCCCGAATCGATGGAGGCCAGATCCAGATTCGGATTCCGCTTGACGAACTCGGTGCTTGTAAGTCCGTCTCGGATGGCTACCACACGGTCCACTTTGCCGGCCAGAGCCAGATCATGAGTAACAATGACGATAGTGATCCCAAGCTCGCGGTTAACCTGCCGGAAAATATTCATAATCTGGTCAGAGGTCGCTGTATCGACCGAGCCTGTCGGTTCATCCGCAAGCAGCATTTTCGGACGATTGGAGAGCGAGATCGCAATAGCTACCCGCTGCTGCTCCCCCCCGGACAGCTGATGCAGCTTATTGTGCATTCTGTCCTTCAGTCCGACCCATTCGAGCAGTTGCTTGGCATAGGCACGGTCCAGCTTCCCTGTCAGCAGCATCGGCATCTCCACATTCTCCAGGGCTGACAGATAAGGAAGCAGGTTGCGGGCATTATTCTGCCAGACAAATCCGACCGTATTGCGTTTATATTCCACCAACTGATCATCTCGGATCTTGAGCAGATCCCAGCCTCCGACATTAACCTGGCCGGCAGACGGGCGGTCAAGTCCGCCCAGAATGTTGAGCAGAGTTGACTTGCCGCTGCCGCTGTTGCCGATAATCGCCATCATCTCACCCTGCTGGACATTCAGGTTCAACCCCTGCAAGGCCACTACCTCGAGATCTTCTGTTTTAAAAATTTTAACTAGTCCTTCGCAATGGATCATACCTTACCGCTCCTCTCCCATCTTCACGGCCTGATGCACGCGCAGTCTGCGGATTTGCCAGAACAGGAGCCCTGCTCCCATCAGCAGCATCACGAACACGACGACATATAATTTCAACGTATCGGAAGAGTTGAAGATAATTCGGAACGGCGGCACCTGTGTAGTTACATTGTCCGCTGTCTGCAGGAACGGCAAGTATAGCTTGCCGGCAACCTTGCCGATGACAATCCCTAGTATAATCGATAGTCCTGCTGTGAGCAGCTGCTCTGTAAGCAGCATGAACGTCAACTGTCTGCGGGATAAGCCCATCGCCCGCAAAATACCGAATTGTACGACCCGGCCAGACAGATTGAAGAACCAATATAATACGTATCCGATCAGTGATACGATAACAGATACCATAAAGCCCAAACTTAGAATCCCGAATACCCCGCCCCTGGTCGGGTGCTTGCTCTGGGTCGCTAGCTCACTGCGAACATCCTTCACAGAATAGAGGTCTACGCCCTCCTCGGCCAGCTTCGTAACCAGCGGACCCACCTTGGCATCGGGCTCCATCTTCAGCCATACCTCGTAAGGGGTGAGCGGGGACTGATCGTAAATATAGTCAAGATTGGCAATAACAAACGGCTGTTCATCCGGATACTGACTTGGCCAATAAGGCAGAATGCCGTAAACTGCGAATTCGAGCGTAGCCTCTCCCAGCGATACCGTAAACACATCGCCTGGCTTGAGCTGATATTTCTCAGCCAATCTGGAAGGCACCAGCGCTGCGCTCTCATGCATTCCCAGCAAGTTCAGATATTGATAAGGGTGAGCCGGGAACAAGTCATTGCGGAACCAAGCCACTTCGGCAAATTGATCGTTGTCTATCCCCATCAAATTCCCTTGCCCGGCTGATTTCCCGGATATAATGATGTTCGCCTTTGTCTGCAATACTCTTGCAGCGTGCTCCACTCCTTCAAGCTTGCGGAACACTTCAAACGGAGGCTCCGAGTAGATCAGCTTCGCCGGCTGCTGTCCCTGTCCGCCGCCTTGGCCTCCACCACCTTGGCCGCCACCGCCGCCGCTTCCGCCTCCATTACCACCGTTGCCGCCTCCATTACCTCCGCCGTTATTTCCACCCTTCGGAGGGTTCTTCGACAGCTCGGGAGTAGCCTCCCATACCGTCTGCATCACAACGTCGGCACCGTACTTGTACAGTGTCCGCTCGGTGGAGTTCAAGTCGATCGTTCTTGCAGCCGAGGCGTTATAAACACCTAGCCCTAGCGTCAGAACGAGCAAAATCATGAGCGGATAGTATGAAGATGAAGAACGTGATAATTGCGTCAAGCTTAAATAGTAAGGGACCGGAAGCCACTTCTTGCCGATCCAGCCGATCAGCTTCAGAATCCACGGGAACACACGCAGGAAGAAGAGTCCGATAGAGAAAATTGCCAACGCGGGTACGAAGAATAGAAATGGCTGTACCTGCAGCTGATCTGTCGTCATACCCGTCTGGAAGGTCAGCATTTGCCGTTCATAGAACAAATAATAACCGTAACCCGCCAGGCCCATCAGCACAATATCGATGAACCAGCGCTGCCATCCCGGTCTGCGATCAGATCTCGCCTGCTTCTGCTTGGCATTCACGATCGAAGCTCTTGCATAGGATACCGCCGGAAGCACCGTCGCCAGAATCGCAATAATAACTGCGGCAGCCCCTAGCAAGAGAGCGTCGGCATTAAACCCGACCGGAATCGATTTGCGGTTGACAAAGGCCAGAAACCCGTCCGCCGAGCCGATGCTTTTGGACATAAACCATCCGAGAAGCGGTCCGGCAATTAAGGCAACGGCTCCGAGAAGCAGCCCCTCCAGCAAATATATGAATATAATCTGCTTTGTGGAAGCACCCCGGCTGCGCAAAACGGCAATATCGCTTTGCTGCTTATCCAGAGACTGGCGGGCATTCATCACGATAAAATAGAAGACCATGGCAATCATCGGCGCCGCCAGTGTAAACAACATGGTTTGCATTTGCAGGCTTTGCCTGCGGAAATCATCCAACAAGCTGCCGAAGGAGAGATCGACCTTGGTGTCCTTCAGCTTCTGGTATAGCTCGACATTCAGTCTCTCCAATGTGCTGGACAGCGGAGAGAGCTGCCCCGTCTTGATCTCGCGAAGATCAAAGGCGTAGTACCAGCTTGAATTATGAAGCGGAATGCCAAGCTCATTGAGCAGCTTCCCGTTAAAGGCCTGCTCGCTGACATAGAATGTATTCATCATGCCTTCGTAGCCCTGGTACCAATAAGGATCGCTCTCATTTTCCGGAACGAAGGTGCCTACGATTTTTACTTTCAAAGTAACATCGACACCGCTGTATACCGGGTATTCCATCACATCGCCGACGTGAAGATCCTGACGGTACATCGCCTCTTCAAGCATCAACGCCTCAAGCACGTCTCCGCCTGCTGCTTCTGAGAACAACTGTCCTCCCGTTATCGAGATCCGGTCTCCCAAGCCGCTCATCGAGACGATGCCCATCGTACGAGTACGGCTGGCATCCACCTTGGTCGGATCCTCCGGATATACCTCAGTACCACGGATTGACCGGGAGTTAACATATGCTTCATACGGGAACCCAACCTGCTCAGGCACCTCCGAAGCTATGTATTGACTGACGGCTTCCAGTCCGGACAGGTCCGTCTTGGTTCCGCCAGGAGCCTGATAGCTCATAATAAGCGAGCCGGCAGGGAGCCCTTCGCTCTCCGCCTGAAGCGTGCTGGAGACCACCCTTTTCAGCGACCCGTCCGAATACATCGGTATACTCACCGTAAACGAAACAGCTACGATCAATCCCAATAGCGTACTGAGCGTCAGCCATTTCGTATTCCACATTTTTCGAAATAATAGCCGAAGCAAAGGAACTCCCATTAGCGACCCACAACTTTCTGTCCCGGCTCAAGCCCTTTAATGATTTCGACATCCGTCGAGGTCTGCATGCCAACCTCCACATCCGCCTCCCGTTTCGAGCCGTCAGGCTCTGCCACCTGGACGTAGGTTCTTGATCCGATGGAGCGAAGCGCAGAGATCGGAATCAGCGTTGCATTCTCCTTCCGTTCGGTCACAATGGATACGCTAAGCTGCCGCCCGCGCTCCACATCAGCAGGCCACTTATCCAGCTCCACAATCAGATACTTATCTGCCGTATCCTTCTCGGGCCCCATGCCCCCCTGATTTCCATTATTGTTCGAGTCGCTGGTCGTGACAGGCATCGCCTTGACCTTACCCTGGAACACCCCGGCAGCATTAATGTCCACCTGCGCATTCATCCCGACTGCCAGCTTGGTCAAATCCTCCTTGGCAAAAGAAGCCGCTACAACCAGTGAAGACGTATCGGAGATAATGCCCAGCGATTCATATGCCTTTATCGTTCCGCCCTTCTGAGCGGTCATGGAGACAATCGTGCCTGAAAATGGCGCACGCAGTGTACCGTCGGCAATTTTCTGCTCCAGATCGACCAGCGCCTGTCGCTGCTCTTCAAAGACGATGGATGCTTTTTCGAACTCAATCTCATCCATCTCATCCTTCGTTCGAAGCGTTTCCTTCATGGATAGCTCCTGCTGACGGAAATCGAGGCGTTTCTTGCGAAGATCCTTCTCCAGCTCCTTCACATCCAGCACGATCAGAACATCGCCCTCGCTGACTTTATCGCCGGCCTTCACCTTCACTTCCTGGATATGAAGCCCGTCCTCTGTAAAATACAGCGGCTCTTCGCGCTGGCTCATAATTTTACCGACAGCACTAACCTTCAGTTCGATCGTCTCGGATCGCACCTCGTACTCCGGCTTCTTAGAGATAGTAGGAGGCGTAATGACCGGAAGGACCTCCTCCTCATCCTCGTTCGGGAGCAGTGAACAGCCTGTAGCTGCCGTTGCAACGGCCAGACAGATTGACATCACTCCCAGCATTCTGCGGGCGCCTTTCCTACTTCCCGATAAATTTTCCATCCACCATTTCGTAAACATGGTCTGCAACCTCCAAAATTGTAGGATCATGAGTTGTCATGCAAATTGTCATATGCTCGGTATGAATGATATTTCTAAACACAGCCATGACCTGAGCGCCCATCTGGGAATCCAGATTCGCCGTCGGTTCGTCCGCCAGCAGCAGCTTCGGCTTATGGGCGATCGCCTTGGCAATCGCAACCCGTTGCTGCTCCCCGCCTGACAGCTCGAACGGCCGATGGAACATCCGCTTGCCCAGACCCACCAGTTCCAGACAGTGGGCTACCCTTTGCTTCCATTCACTCGAAGGAACGCCAGCCATCCGCAGCGAGAGTTCGACATTCTCCCAAGCCGAAAGTAAAGGAAGCAAGGCATACGCTTGAAAAATAAACCCGATATCATGTCTGCGCATGAGCGTGCGCCTGTCATCATTCAGCTCATGCATCGGCTGTCCACGGAACAGAATCTCCCCCGAGGAAGGCTGATCAAGGCCGCCGAGCATATTCAATAGCGTCGTCTTGCCGGAGCCGGACCGTCCCTTTAGCATGACGAGCTGGCCAGGTAATACCTCCATGTTAATGCCTTTCAGGACATGGATTTCTCCACCGCCAACCGGAAAGGATCGATGAACCTCCCGAACAGACAGAATCGCCCCCGTCTCAAGAGGAACCGGTACTGCCTTGTCACCTGGTTCATGATCGACGGGTTTATCGGAATGCTCCTCCTCGAGCAAATCTTCCGCTTCCGTCACGTCTCCCTCCGAATGCTCGGACAGTGAAGCTTCATCTCCACGCCTTGTACTTTTGCGAAGCCACCCTATCATCTTTTATCGTTCTCCTTTATGTATCACTCATGTCATGCATTATAAACGAAAAAACATGCCAAAAAGTTACAATGTATTTTACGATATTGAGATTTAATTTCCATATTTTTATCACTGATAGAGTCTAGCATTTTTGGTAGAATTATGGAAGTTATTTATTTCCTAAATGTGAGGCGGACTTTATTCATGAAATTTCTTCGCGTTGTACTGCTGACTGTACTGCTCGGCATAGCATTCCTTCCAGCACAAGCCCCGGTGCTTGGCAGCGGCCTCTCTTTTCGGGATCTGGATGGCAGCTATGCCAAAGAAGCTATTATTTCATTAACTGAAAAGAACATTATGAAAGGAACCTCGGCATCTACCTTTTCTCCTGCTCAATCTATTACTCGTGCAGAATTTCTAGTTACCCTTAACCGCCTGCTGGGACTTGAATCGGTTTCATCGGCCGTTGCATCGTACAAGGATGTAAAACCAAGCGACTGGTACTACTCAGCCATTCAAGCCGCAACCGGGGCCGGGCTCACTGAAGGCCTGGGGGGTGGAAGGTTTGCGCCCAAGAATGCGTTGACAAGACAGGAGGCGGCCATTTGGCTGCAGAAGATCACCGGCACTTCTTCCGCCTCATCGGTGGATATCCAACGTCTGGAATTCCGGGATCATGCGGCAATCTCTTCCTGGGCCAGCGGGGCTGTATATGCGATGGCCAAGCTTCAGCTCATGCAAGGAAACGAAGGAAAATTCGAGCCGCAGCGGGCGTTGTCCCGGCAGGAGACCGCTGTCATTTTGGACCGATTGCTTCAGAACACGGTCTGGTCAAGCAAGCTTGCCGCCAAGGTGCCCGATAGGGTCCAGCTTGGCTGGCAATACCAGCAGAGCAATGCCGAATTCAAGCAATCCGTGCTGTCATCCAATGTGAATGTACTGTCGCCAAGATGGTTCTTTCTCGATGCGGACGGCGGAATCTCGGATAGCGGGAGCAGCGAGCTTGTCAGTTGGGCGCATCAGCATGGAAAGAAGGTATGGGCCATGTTCGGCAACCGGCTGAATCAGGAAAATACCAAAGCTTTACTAGCCTCCCCCGCCAAAACATCAGCTGCAATCACAAAAGTGGTTCAACTTGCCCAGAAATACGGCCTGGATGGAATTAACCTCGACTTTGAAAATGTAGCCCCAGCAAATCGCAAGGCCTTCACCTCCTTCGTGACCGAGCTTGCCAAGCAGCTTCACGATAAGGACATTACATTATCCGTCGATGTCTCACCGGATCTGGGTACGGATTGGACCGAAGCGTTCGATTATGCAGCAATTGGCAAGCAAGCCGATTATGTCGTTCTAATGGGGTATGACGAGCACTGGAGCGGAGGGGAAGCAGGCCCGGTCGCTTCGCTGCCTTGGGTGCAAAGCGGCTTGGATACACTGCTTGAGGAGGTTGAGGCTTCCAAGGTGATCCTCGGCATGCCGCTTTACACAAGAGATTGGACAGTTAACCCCTCGGGAGCTGCACAGAGCTCCGAGGATCTGAGGCTCGGGGAGCAAACGCAGCGAGTTACTACGTTTGGCCTACGTCCTAGCTGGAACAGCAAACTGGGCCAATATGTAGCAAGCTATGTCTCTGGCGGGAAGACCCATCAAATTTGGTTGGAGGACAGCCGCTCCTTATCTTCAAAATACAGCATGGCCCTGGAGCGAGACGTCGCCGGATTTGCCTACTGGCACATTGGGGGAGAGACGTCCGACATCTGGCCTGCTCTGCGGAATGCGGCCAAGTACCACACATTAAAGCAGCCCTGATTAATAGGAACAAGCCCGCGCGTGACTGATGCGGGCTTGTTCTTGTATACCTGCTATTTCGGAATAACCGGATAACAGATCTCTGTCACCCAATTCTCCGGGTTGGGATCGATAGCCGGACTGACATGATAAATCGAAAACATTGACTCGGCCTATAAAAATGTATGATTTACTGTCCGAACGAGCTTGGATCCTCCCGCCAGGACTTCAGCAATGCCAAATCCTCCGGCTTGATCAACCCTTGCTCCACCGCTACCTCGATCAGTGCTGAATAGTTAGACAGCGTCTGCAGCACAACCCCTGACTCTTCAAAGGCTTGCGCAGCCTTATCCAACTGATAGCTGAAAATAGCCAAAACTGCCAACGGCTCGGCTCCTGCCTCGCGGATTGCCTGCGCTGCTTTAATAGAACTGCCTCCAGTGGAGATCAGATCTTCGATGACGATCACTTTCTGCCCCGGCTTAATCAACCCTTCGATTTGATTCTCCTTGCCATGGCCCTTGGCCTTGTCCCGGACATAAGCCATAGGCAGACCCAGCTTCTGAGCGGTGAAGGCGGCATGCGGAATCCCTGCCGTTGATGTTCCAGCTACAACCTCCGCTTCCGGATATCTCTCCGAGATCACCGCTGCAAAAGATGCTGCGATCAGATCCCGAATCTCAGGATAGGACATCGTTAGTCGGTTATCGCAATAGATCGGCGATTTAATGCCTGATGTCCAGGTAAAGGGCTGGTGCGGACGCAGGGCTACAGCACCAATTGAGAGCAGCCCTTCTGCGATTTGCCTTGCAATATTTTCCGTGTTCATCATGCTTCCATCATCTCCCCAATAATCTGTTCCGCCGCTTCGCGCGGTACGGCTGCCCCGGTAATCGGACGCCCGATTACCATATAATCTGTGCCTGAACGTACGGCTTCCGCCGGCGTCAGGGTGCGGGATTGATCTCCCCGGCTGCTGCCCGCAGGACGGATGCCCGGCGTCACCGTAATAAAGTCTTTGCCGCAATGAGCCTTAATCGCAGGCACTTCAAGCGGCGATGCCACCACGCCATCAAGCCCGGCCTCCTTTGTCAATGAGGCATAAGACAATACGGCTGACTCCACGCTTCCCGGAATACCGATCTCCCGGTTCATCGTCTCTTGATCTGTACTTGTAAGCTGGGTAACACCAATCAGTAAAGGTCTTGCTGCTGAGTGATTATCAAGCGCTTCAAGCACGCCTTCCATCGCGGAAGCCATCATGCTCTTCCCTCCGGCGGCATGAACATTGAACATATCTACCCCAAGGCGGGTGATGCTGTTTGCGCCTCCTTTCACCGTGTTCGGGATATCATGGAGTTTTAGATCCAGAAATACCTTGTAGCCGCTTGCTTTCAGCTCCTTGACAAAATCCGCTCCGGCCGCATAGAAAAGCTGCATTCCCACCTTCATATAGCAAGGGATCCCCTCCAATTCACGGATCAAGGTCTTTGCTTGCTCAGCCGAAGAATAATCCAGTGCCACCATCAGCTTGCCCGCGGCCTCGCTGTACGATAACGACATTCTTTCTCCTCCCGTCACACCTGCGGCTCCGTTGCTTCTTATAGCTTCGGAGCCGCAGGATCTTATATTGGGTTTTAATCAACTATCCGATTATTACAGGCTCGGCATCGCCTGGGACGAGAAGTTGATCGTCTCCAGCATATTCAGCAGTGCCCGCACCGTATCGAGCGAAGTCATACATACGATGCCGTTCTCAACCGCTTCCCGGCGAATCCGGAAGCCGTCGCGCTCCGGTTCCTTGCCCTTGGTCAAGGTATTGATGACAAAGTGAGCCTCGCCGCTGCGGATCAGATCAAGAATATTCGGCACGCCTTCGGTCAGTTTGTGAACCGTAGTCACGCGTATGCCTGCTTCTGTGAGCGTTGCAGCCGTGCCTTCGGTCGCGATGATTTTATAGCCCAGCTTGTAGAAGCCCTTCAACAGCTCTACCGCTTCTTCCTTATCTTTATCCGCAACCGTGGCAATGACAGCCCCGGTGGCCGGAATCTTCATCCCCGCGCCGATCAAGCCCTTATACAATGCCTTTGCATACTGAGGATCACGGCCCATAACCTCGCCTGTTGATTTCATTTCCGGTCCAAGTGTCGGCTCCACTCTGCGCAGCTTGGCGAAGGAGAATACCGGTACCTTGACCGCCACCTGCTTGCTCTCCGGCCAGAGTCCATCCTGATAGCCCAAATCCTTCAGCTTCGTTCCGAGGATACATTTCGTAGCTACATTCGCCATCGGAATATTGGTGACTTTGCTCAGGAACGGTACCGTCCGGGAGGAGCGCGGATTCACTTCGATAACGTATACTTCATCTTTGTAGATGACGAACTGAATGTTAACCAGACCCACGGTTTTCAGTTCCTTGGCAATCTTCATTGTTATTTCGGTGACTTTGCTTTTCAGTTCCTCTGACAGATGCTGAGGCGGATAGACCGCAATGGAGTCGCCCGAATGGACGCCTGCGCGTTCTACATGCTCCATGATACCCGGGATCAATACGGTCTCTCCGTCGCAGATCGCGTCAACCTCTACTTCTTTACCGAGCATGTACCGGTCAATCAGTACCGGATGCTGCGGGTTGATGTTCACCGCTTCTTTCATGTATTTCAGCAATTCTTCATCGGAGTAGACGATTTCCATCGCCCGGCCGCCAAGTACATACGACGGACGAACCAGCACCGGATATCCGAGCGATTGGGCGGTTGCGGCCGCTTCCTCTACCGAGGTAACCGTACTGCCCTTCGGCTGCGCGATGCCCAGCTTGGAGAGAAGCGCCTCGAACTTCTTGCGATCCTCCGCTTCATCGATGCTGTCCAGACTCGTTCCGAGAATCCGCACACCTGCCGCTTGCAGCGGAGCCGCCAGATTAATTGCGGTCTGTCCTCCGAACTGTACGATCACACCGACCGGCTGCTCCTGCTCAATGACATTCATGACATCCTCGATGAAGAGCGGCTCGAAGTACAAGCGATCCGATGTATTAAAGTCAGTGGACACCGTCTCTGGATTGTTGTTTATAATTACTGCCTCGTACCCGGCCTTTTGAATGGCCCATACGGCATGAACCGTGGAGTAGTCAAACTCAATGCCTTGCCCGATTCGGATCGGACCGGAGCCGAGGACCACAATCTTTTCTTTATTCGTATGAATGACTTCATTTTCTGTCTCGTAGGTCGAGTAGTAGTAAGGCGTAGACGCCTCGAACTCGGCCGCACAGGTGTCCACCATTTTATAGACCGGCTTCAGCCCCCGCTCCTTGCGGAATTGGGTAACGCTTTGCTCGGTCAGATGGGTCCCCTGCGGTTGTCCCGCCGCCCGCAGTTCTGCAATGGCACGGTCGGTGAATCCAAGACGCTTCGCTTCAAACAGTGTCTCGTAGTCCAGTTCGCGCTCAGCAGCAATGTTGCGCTCGAACTGTACGAGCCGCTCAATTTTGTCCAGGAACCACCAATCCACTTGCGTCAGATCCTGAATTTGCTGGAGCGTATAGCCTCTGCGGAACGCTTCGGCGATCAGGAACAGCCGCTCATCATCCGCTTTAATGAGGCGTTGATTCAGCACCTCTTCTTCAAGCAGGTCGGCCCCCTTAAGATACAAACGGTGGGTGCCAATCTCCAGCGAACGAACCGCTTTTTGAATCGACTCTTCAAAGGTGCGTCCAATCGCCATCACTTCCCCGGTCGCCTTCATCTGCGTGCCGAGCTTGCGGTTGGCATGGACGAACTTGTCGAACGGCCAGCGTGGAATTTTGCTGACGATATAATCAAGGGTCGGCTCGAAGCAGGCATAGGTCTGTCCGGTTACCGGGTTCACGATTTCATCCAGGGTATATCCCAGTGCAATCTTAGCCGCCATCTTGGCGATCGGATAGCCTGTCGCCTTGGATGCGAGCGCCGAGGAGCGGCTTACCCGCGGATTCACTTCAATCACATAGTATTGGAAGCTCTGAGGATCCAGAGCAAACTGTACGTTGCAGCCGCCTTCAATGTTCAGAGCGCGGATGATCTTAAGCGAGGCCGAGCGAAGCATTTGGTACTCCCGGTCAGACAGCGTCTGGCTTGGAGCTACAACAATACTGTCCCCGGTATGTACGCCAACCGGATCAAAGTTCTCCATGTTGCAGACGACAATGCAGTTGTCATTTGCATCTCGCATCACCTCATACTCGACTTCCTTCAAGCCTGCGATCGATTTCTCGATCAGGCACTGCCCGATCGGGCTGTAACGGATACCTGAGGCAACGGTCTCTTTAAGCTCACTGACATTCGCGCAGATTCCCCCGCCTGTTCCTCCCAGCGTGTAGGCCGGACGAACGATAACCGGGTAGCCGATCTCTTCCGCAAACGCCAGAGCCTCCTCCACCGTGGTAATAATTGTACTTTCCGGAACCGGCTGCTCCAGCTCGCGCATCAGCTCGCGGAACAGGTCCCGGTCTTCCGCCTTTTCAATGGAATTCAACTGGGTTCCGAGCAACCGGACATTTTCGCTCTCCAGTACGCCTGCACGGGCAAGCTCAACAGCCATATTCAGACCCGTCTGACCGCCGAGCGTCGGCAGAAGCCCATCCGGACGCTCCTGGCGGATGATCTGGGTGACGAAATCAAGCGTGATCGGTTCGATGTACACCTTATCCGCCATATTTGTATCCGTCATGATCGTTGCAGGGTTGCTATTGATCAAGACAACCTCTACGCCCTCTTCTTTCAGCGCTTGGCACGCTTGCGTACCGGCATAGTCAAATTCAGCGGCCTGACCGATCACGATCGGACCGGAGCCGATGACGAGAATTTTCTTGAGATCTTTATTTATAGGCATGTACTTGTTGCTCTCCTTTCGCGATGGAGATCCATTTCGTTTGACGCGGCTTCTGTGGATGCTGACGCTTATGTTCGCGAATCATCTCGATGAAGCGGTCGAACAGATATCCGTTATCATGTGGTCCAGGCGCGGCTTCGGGGTGGTACTGTACCGAGAATGCCGGATGCTTCGTATGCTTGACGCCCTCTACAGTCTTGTCATTGTTATTAATATGGGTAACGACCAGATCCGTCCCTTGCAGTGAAGCCTCGTTGACGGTGTAGCCGTGATTTTGCGATGTAATATAGCAGCGCCCGCTTTCCAGCTCTTTAACCGGGTGATTTCCGCCGCGATGTCCGAATTTCAGCTTTTCCGTATCTGCTCCGCAGGCCAGCGACAGCAGCTGATGGCCCAGGCAGATGCCGAAGATCGGATATTCACCAAGCAGCTCGGAGATCATTTCCACAGCATAAGGAACGTCTTTTGGATCGCCAGGGCCGTTGGATAGCTGAATGCCATCCGGATCAAGCCGGCGAATCTCCTCGGCTGTCGTATTATGCGGGACAATGACCACATCGCAGTCACGCTTGTTGAGTTCTCTCAGGATGCCGCTCTTGGCCCCAAAATCCACCAGAACGATCCGCTCCTTCGAGCCCGGGCTGCTATAGACATGCGTGGTCGAGGTGCGAGCCACCTGATTACGAAGCTCATCTATACTGGTTAACTTCATTTGCTCCTGTAATTCCGCCACCGACTTCGCCGAGGTTGTGATAATCCCCTTCATCGTACCGTGCTGGCGGATAATCCGGGTCAGCATGCGGGTATCAATATCGCTGATACCTGGAATCCCGTATTCCTTAAGTAAGTCTCCAAGGCAGTACTGCGCCCGCCAATTACTTGGCGAAGGCTCGTAGCGGCGGACGACAAACCCGTGGATCGACGGGGCAATCGACTCGAAATCGTCGCGGGAAATACCGTAGTTGCCGATCAAGGGATAGGTCATTGTCACGATTTGCCCGCAATAGGACGGATCGGACAGAACCTCCTGGTATCCTGTAATTCCGGTATTAAATACGACTTCGCCGGTCATTTCCGCTTCTGCGCCGAACGAGAGTCCGGTGAACAGCGTGCCGTCTTCCAACAACAATCTTGCCTGCATCTTGCAGCACTCCTTTACGTGTATGTTCTAAATAAGCCCATGCTTTCTTAATTAACTTAATTTTCTCTGAAAATAATGCGGCCTTGAACGACAGTCATAACAGGCCAGCCCGAGAGCTTCCAGCCGCCAAACGGCGTATTGTTCGACTTGGATTCAAATTGCGCCGGATTGACTTCCTGTTCCTTCTCCAGATCAACCACCGTCAAGTCTGCAGGTGCGCCGGCTTGCAGACGGCCTGCGCTTAGCCGGAATACATCGGCCGGTGTTTCCGTCATTCTTTTGACCAGAAAATCCAGGCTCCATCGGCCGGTCTTGACGAATTTTGTATACAGGAGCGGGAAAGCTGTCTCGAAGCCAACAATTCCGAACGGCGCTTGAAGCATCCCTCTAGCTTTCTCCTCCGCACTGTGGGGCGCGTGATCTGTAACGATCATATCAATGGTTCCATCCTCCAGCGCCTGGATGCAGGCCTCCACATCACGCCGTGACCTTAGCGGCGGATTCATCTTCCAATTGGTATCCAGCCCTGGAATATCCTCTTCTGACAGGATCAGATGATGAGGACATACCTCTGCGGTTACCCGAATTCCAATTTCCTTGGCTTGCCGGATCAACCTGATCGACTGCTCCGTACTGACGTGGCACACATGATAGTGCACGCCCGTCGCTTCAGCCAGCAGAATGTCTCTTCCGACATGGATAGCCTCCGATTCATTCGGAATCCCCTTCAGCCCATGGCGCTCGGCGAAGGAGCCCTCAGCGACCGGTGCCCCGACCACCAGCGAGTTATCCTCGCAGTGCGCGATCACCGGCATATCCAGTGAAGCCGCCAGTGCCATGGCATCCTTCATCATTTGAGCGCTTTGCACGCCTACACCATCATCGGTATAGCCGATTGCACCAGCTTCTTTCAGGGCGGCAAAGTCCGTCAGTTCCTGTCCTTGCTCCCCTTTCGTGATGGCTGCATAAGGCAGCACCTTCACTAACCCGGCTTGCCGGGCCTTCTCGCGAACGAAGCTTACAACCTCTGCATTGTCGGTAACAGGCTTCGTGTTCGGCATGCAAGCGATGGTTGTGAATCCTCCCTTAGCCGCAGAACGCGCTCCCGTCTCAATCGTTTCTTTATGCTCGAAGCCCGGTTCCCGAAGATGGACATGCATATCAATGAAACCTGGTGTAACCAGCTTGCCAGCAGCATCGATAACCTCAGCTCCGGTATTCTCCGTTAGTTCCGAGACACTCTCTCCGAACTTGACCTCTTGAATGATTCCATCTTTCACTACAATATGTCCTGTAACCAATTCGCCTGCTTCATTCAGAAGTCGGGCATTATTTATGATAAACAGCATCTTATATCACCCTCGCTTTCGAAATGTCTATTTTAACGCTCTCTCCATTACAGCCATCCGGATTGGAACCCCGTTCGACATTTGCTGGAAGATCCTCGACTGTGCGTGCTCTACAACCAGATCGTCAATCTCGACATTTCTGTTCACCGGCGCAGGATGCATGATAATCACGTGCGGCGGCAGCAAGGCGGCACGCTCTTCCGTGAGGCCATACTCCTGCCGGTATTGATCCGCGGACTTCAACAATCCCTCGGCATGGCGCTCAAGCTGGACCCGCAGCATCATGACCGCATCGGCGCACAGCGCTTCCTCCATGGGCACATATGGAGCGTGTACCGCTAGCTCCGGTGCTTGCATACTAGGCGGGGCACAGAACTTCACCTCGGCGCCGAATTTTTGCAAAGCCCACAGATTGGAGCGCGCGACCCGGCTATGCTTGATGTCACCGATGATCGAGACCTTGAGTCCCTTTAGCTCACCAAAATGCTTGCGCATGGTGTACAAGTCGAGCAGCGCTTGTGTCGGATGCTCGTTATTTCCATCCCCGGCATTGATCAGCGGTACCGATACACGCTGGGCCAAATCTGCCAGCAGGCCGTTTGGCTTCAAGCGGATGACTCCGGCGTCTATACCCATCGATTCCAGAGTGCGGACAGTGTCATAAATGGACTCTCCTTTTTCCACACTGGATGCGGCCGCCGCAAAGTTCAGCACTTCGGCACCAAGTCTTTTCTCGGCCATTTCGAAGGAGAAGCGGGTACGGGTGCTGTTTTCAAAGAACATATTGGCTACAAAACAATCCTTTAAAATCGGTGTCTTCTTCTCAGTCCGGCTTTCCCAATAAGCTGCGCGATCCAAGATGGAACTGATCTCCGCAGCGCTCAATTCTTTCAGACCAAGGAGGCTGTGTTCCTTCAAGCTAGAGGATGTGATCGTCATGTTACTCATCCCCCCGTGCCTGCAAGATTCTGACCAGATCGGTTCCGTCCGTCTCCTGCAGCAGAACCTCAATTTCCTCCGATTTGGAAGTTGGCACATTCTTGCCAATGTAATCCGGTCGGATCGGCAGTTCCCGGTGACCTCGGTCAACAAGCACGGCGAGCTGGATCGAATCCGGACGCCCTGCGTCCATAATCGCATCCATCGCAGCCCGGATCGTTCTGCCTGTATACAGGACATCGTCCAGCAGAATGACCTTCTTACCTTGCACGGATACGGATAATTGAGCTGATGCGCTATTCTTGCCTTGTTCTGCCCGATCATCACGATAGGAGGTTACGTCAAGCTCCATCCATGGGATCGCTGTTCCCTCAATCGCCTCCAGGCGTTCGGCCAGGCGCTGTGCGAGATATACTCCTCTTGTCTTGATTCCGGCCAGAATGCATCCTTCAACACCGCTGTTGCGTTCAAGAATTTCATGGGCAATCCGGGTCAACGCCCGTTTCATTGCCATTTCATCCATGATCATATGACTCTCGTTGCTCATTGGAATTAGCCTCCCCAGAGAATTCCTCATCCAGGTCCGTGATTGGCCACAAAAAAACTCCTTGCCGCATTCAGGCAAGGAGTCGCTGGTCATAGTGTCCCACTATGACAATCATGTAGGTCCAAGGCATAGCATGCCGCTTCAGGCATATCTATCCCCAACCTCATTCACGTTACCTTGCCAGCCTCACGGGACTGAATTAAAGGTTCTTATTGATTTACATGAATTATGACAGACCCGTGAGCGCCTGTCAAGCAGACCCTATTTGGCAATATGGCTGCGTGCTCCCTGTGAAAGGCTATAAAATTCATTAATGATACTAATAAATATACATTACAATTAATATTTATTCAATCCATTCACTTAATTATTTTTCCCATCCCGTACAGATTTTCTCCAGAACAAAAACACCCTAAAGATCTTGATCCTTAGGATGTCCTTCTACTGAGCTAAAAAAACTACGAAGAAAACGCTCCATCGTCACAGTTTCGTGCAAGTGCGCAGCACAATGCTTTAACAGCAATAGAAACCGGATTAATGATTCTGCGTGTCGGGGCAACGTGTGAAGTGTGCTTACGATCGCTGTTGTTCGCGGATTCCTTTGATTAAATAAAATCTGAAATTGTAGGAATCCACTCACAAAGGCGAACGCTTTCGCTTCTACAGCACACTTCACACTTTTGCCTTTTACGCAGGCTCTTCGGCTTTAAATGTGCCTGGATGCACTATTGTAGCTCCCCCTCCGTACGTCAGAGGCATGGAAAAATGCACCAGAATCAACTTTCCTAGCTTACAGGCTCGTTCATTCAGCATAGCATCTTGATACCTGATGCATTACAACAGTAACTGCGCATCATTGCACCTCCAGCGGGTAGCTGGATTCAGTAAAATGGCAACAAAGTATGTATACGCACACACCTCGCATCATGAAGATCTCACACTGCGTAAAGCTCCCAATGTACGGTGCTTCACAGCATGACGACGGTTGGCAGACCCTATGCATATACGGATCACACACATGCAGTGAAAAAAGTTACTCTAAATATAGGTAAAATGGTGGGAATGCGGATATAGTGAAATTTTTGTACTTAAAGTAGACTAAAACGTAGGTTTGGCTAGTTACTGGAGATCTAAGGTAAGTTTTTTCACTAAATGTGGGTTCGAGCGTCGAATGCTAAATTTAAGGTAAGTAATTTCACTGGAGCATGATGGAATGAGACTGGATAAGTGGGATGAGTAAAGCTTGGAACAAGACTGGAATGCGTAGTCGAATAACGAAGTTCCGCGTTCTGCGCAAGATCGAAGCAACGTGCGACTGGGCGCAACTTCAGGCGCTCAGTGTTCCATTGGCAATTCGTAAAGTGAATCGCGCAGGCTTCCATTTGTGATGCCTAGCCTAAGGAGAGCCTGCAACAGGGGAAAGTTTGGAGGAGGCTTGCGGGGTGTATCCTGCTTGCGTCCACAGGCGGCCAATTTACTGTAATGCATGTGGGCGCAGGCACGTGCAAACTGCATTTCAGTTAAACTCCAAAGGCGAAGTGAACAGGGCATAAGTGTGAATTGTGCTGAAGAAGCGTCAGCGTTCGCCTTTGTGAGCGGATTTCTCCCTTGTTTGAACTTGGTCAATCATAGAAATCCGCGAACAACAGCGATCGTAAGCACACTTCACACGTTGCCCCTCTAACCCGCCCTCTAAATGTTTAACTGTTTTCCGCTATTGCACACTTTCCCGCTTGCAGGCCGCAGTCACTCGCCAGAATGCTGCCTAGAACACAAACTTCACTCCGCCAAGGCGGCGCTTGATCTCTTCGATCACCTGCTTCTCGGCTTCAATACCGTTAGCGGCAAAGGTTACAGAAAAACGGACGTAATGCCCGGCATCATCCCAAGGCACGGTCGAGATCAGCTTCTCACAAATTAAATATTGAGAGAATTCTTCCGCAGATGCGAAGGACGGGCCTCCCTCCACGCCTTGCGGAGCTTCGACATAAAGGAAAAAGGAGCCTTGCGGTTTTTTCGCCTTGAAGCCTAATTCATTCAGCGCCTCGACCAACAGATTGTGACGCCGCGAATACTTCTCCGCAATCTTCTCGGTAATCTCCGGCTTTGACAGTCCATATGCCGCCGCCTTCTGAATGGCGATAAACTGTCCTGAATCATTATTGTCCTTCACATCGCTAAATGCCTTAACAATCAAGGGATTCCCGGCGACAAATCCGATTCTCCAGCCGGTCATATTATACGACTTGGACAAAGAATGCAATTCGACGCCCACCTCTTTGGCTCCGGGAACGGACAAGAAGCTGAGCGGCTTAAGGCCGTCATAAGTCAGAGCAGCATAGGGCGCATCATGAACTACGACAATATCGTATTTCTTGGCCCAGGCCACAACCTCGATGAAGAACTCCTTTGTCGCACTAGCTCCCGTGGGATTGTTCGGATAGTTCAGGTAGATCAATTTCGCTTTTGCTGCAACTTCCTCCGGGATGGAGGACAGATCCGGAAGGAACTGATTTTCTTCCGTGAGAGGCACATGATATACTTCGCCGCCCAGATATTTAGTATGGGTTCCGAGTACCGGATATCCCGGCACCGTCAATATGGCAAGGTCTCCCGGGTTGATGAAGCAGGACGGCAGCATCGCCAACGCCGGCTTGGAGCCAATCGAATGAACGATTTCTGTAGCCGGATCAATCCCCTCCACACCAAAGACTTCCTTCAGATACCTGGAGGCTGCTTCCTTAAACTCGGGAATCCCGTTATCTGCATAACCGCGGTTTTCCGGTTTGGCAGCTTCCTCAGCCAGCTTGGCCACAATTCCGGCATCCGCCATTTCATCGGGCTCGCCCACTCCCATATCGATCAATTCGATATCCGGGAAATCCTTCCTGGCAGCCGCTTTGGCCCGCTTGATCTTCTCAAATTTATAAATTGCAGTATCCTTACCATAATTTGCTCCGCCAATTCGGTCAGCAAACTGCCGTTGGATAAACGTATCTTGATATTGCTCTATGCTCATAACCGACAACTCCTTATTCAGCTTGGAAATGCGAAACATTTTCCCTTTTTATATTGCTGGAATGCCGGTTTTTTAACAATGGATTAAACACCAGAACGTTTGTACTATTCGACTACATAGAGAGATATCGTTCATCCCCTGGTTTCTATATAAGTTGAACTATTGATTTACGTTTCGGGGCAACGTAGCTTATTTAGTTCAACTCATATAGATACAAAAAATCCCCGGCTCAGCTATCGCTACGTGCGATGCTAAGCCAGGGAATCTTCATTACCGATTTCGCAAGGAATGAAGCAATTCCTCCATATCATCAGGGAGGGGTGCCGAGAATTCTTTATACTCTCCGTTTGCCGGATGGACAAAGCCCAGTACCGCGGCATGAAGAGCTTGTCCTTGCATTTTAATGCCTTTGCTTCTGCCATACAATGGATCTCCCACAAGCGGATGTCCGATAAATTTCATATGCACCCGGATTTGGTGGGTACGGCCCGTCTCAAGCTTCAGCTCCAGCAAGGTGTAGTCGCCGAATCGCTCGACAACCTGAAAATGCGTCACTGCAGGCTTGCTGTTCCGCTCGATAACCGTGTACATTTTCCGGTCATGAGGATCCCGGCCAATCGGCGCATCCACCGTTCCTTGATCATGACTGACATGCCCGTGCACGAGCGCATAATACTTCCGGGTTACAGAATGCTCCTTCAATTGAGCAGCCAGAGAAGCGTGAGCCATATCATTCTTAGCGGCCATCAATAGCCCGGAGGTATCCTTATCAATGCGGTGAACAATACCAGGCCGCAGTTCTCCATTAATTCCCGACAGGTCCTTGCAGTGATGCATGAGCGCATTGACCAGGGTTCCGGAAGCATGTCCCGGTGCCGGGTGAACGACCATCCCGCGCTGCTTGTTCACAACGATAACATCGCTGTCCTCGTAGTAAACATCCAACGGGATCGCTTCAGGCACAATCTCTACCGGTTGAGCATCGGGAATCGTTAATGTAACCGTATCTCCGGCGTTCATTTTATAATTCGACTTTACTTGTTCACCATTGACGGCAATATTGCCATTCTCAATCCATAGCTGTATTTGACTGCGGGAATATTCGTCCCCGGTGATGGACTTGACGTATTTATCAATTCTCTCTCTGGCACTCTCCGGCTCTACAGTCCATTCCTGGCCCGTGCCTTCCTCCAGATCAAGCCAGTTTTCTTCGTTATGAGTCATACTTGCTCCTCTTGTTTGATCTCTGCTGCTTGCTGCTTCTCCCGGCGAATCTCCAAAATGGAATCCAGAATGATCAGAGCCACGCCGACAACAATGCAAGAATCCGCAACATTAAAGATCGGGAAGGTATAGGACCCGAAATTGAATTGCAGGAAATCCACAACTTCTCCGGTCAGCGCACGATCAAAGAAATTGCCGACCGCACCGCCAAGCACAAGCGCAAGTGCTGTTTGAAGCAGACGGTTGCCCGATTTTCTTATCTTAAGCATGTACCACACAATACCGATCAATACGACCGTAGTCACCACAATAAAAAACCATCGCTGGTCCTGTAAAATTCCAAAGGCTGCGCCGCGGTTCCGATGCGAGGTAATCAGGAAAAAGTTGCCGATGACCGGAATTTGTTCGTTAATGGTCAGGCTCGTTGCAATCCAATACTTCGTTGCCTGGTCAATGAGAAATGCGATCAATGCGATCAGAAAAAATATCACTCGGGAAGTCACCTCGTTAATTTAGTTATGCCTAGGGAAGATCCCGGCAGAAATAACCACTTCTAAGACCTGTATATTGTAGCACAGCGGGAAATGAGCCGTCCATGTGCGAAAGGATTTTCCTTAGGTAAAACGTCATGTCTCGGTGCAGAATAGCAGTATGACCAAAGCACCCGTGCATGATTCGCCATTCCTTCGGATTCAGTAAACGAAAGCTCGGAAAGGAGTACGATATAACCATGAGCTCAGCTAACTTGAACAACGCACAATTAGCCGAATTGAAGGACCAGCTCGAGCGGGCAGAGGCTGATCTGCGGCACAGGCTCGCAGAGCAAGAACATTATGGCCTGAACGGGTCCCTTCGTGATAATACGAGCGAGCTGTCTGCGATCGACAATCATCCCGCCGACATCGGTAGTGAAACCTTTGAGCGGGGCAAGGACCTGGCCTTGAACGAGCATGCCGAGCTGCGGCTCACACGCATTCAGGATGCCCTGGCCAAGCTGGAGAATGGCACCTACGGCTGCTGCGAGGCTTGTGGACAAGCGATTGGCTACGAGCGGCTTCAAGCCATTCCCGAGACCGAATACTGCCGGGAGCACAGCCCTCAGTCCTTTGTCTCTGCAAAACGTCCGATCGAGGAACAGTTCCTCGCCCCTCCATTTGGCCGCACAAGCCTGGATGAACACGAGGAGCAAAATGGATTTGACGGAGAGGACGCCTGGCAGATCGTTGAGGGCTTCGGTACTTCCAATTCGCCAGCCATGGCAGAGGACAACGAGATCGATGACTATAATGACATGGAGATTGAAGCCTCTGCTGAACTGGACGGATTCGTAGAGCCTTATGAATCCTTTGTTGCTACCGATATTTATGGCCAAAATGTGTTCTTTTACCGTAATGGCGTATATCGCAAGCATATGGAAGCTACAGAGCACCTGAACAGCGAGGACTCTTAGGAGGATGTTCAAAAAGTCAGCTTTTGATCACGAAGTAATTCAAGATGGTCATTCGATATCGAATCTTGCGTTCACCGAAACCTGACTTTTTGAACTCGTACTTTAAGCGGCGGCTCTAATACGTATTAAGCTCGAGCTGGCGCTGAACGATCCGCACAACATCGGCGATATAATCTCCGATGATCGGCAAATTCAAGGCCCCAAGCAACTGGAGAAGATAAATAATCGTAGCGGCAAAAAAAGTAAAGCCAATCGCAATTCCCACACCGCGCGACGTTCCTGACAGCAGGTTGAGCCAGATCAGCCGCCATGGTCTGTTCAGCAACTGCGTATATTCCGCAATACGTGATTTCTCTAATTGCTGGGTCCAGGTTAGCGTCAGACGGTGCAGCTCATTCATTTGTTGTTCCAGCTCCGTCTTCGGCCCAGTTTGTCCCTCAGCCGTACCGCCGGAGCTTCCTGATGTCCTATCCGTCTCGCCCTGCCTCATCCCGTACCTCCTCCGCAAAATGGAAACGAGCCCCAAGCAGAGCGTCCCCCTAATCAGGAGGACTTGCTCTGCCCAAGCTCGTTTCTTTGTTCGTTATAGCCTAGTATGGCCTTTAGGCTTGAATATAAACACCGATTTGCTTAGACCCAAGATCCACGGATTCTCCGAGCTTTTCATCGTCTGTATAAGCCACATCGGTTAAAAGCACATTATCGCGGAGGACTTGTTCAAAGGAAGTAATCGCCGACTTCAGCTCCTCATCTACACGCAGCGTCAGATGAACCCGCTTTTCGATCGGCAGATCCAGCTTCTTGCGGGTATCCTGCACCGCGCGGACAACCTCGCGTACCCAGCCCTCTTGTTCAAGCTCAGGCGTAATATCCGTATTCAGGGCTACGGTTATACCATATCCCGATGCCGAGGCAAATCCGGATTTCGCCTGCTTTTCCACAAGCAGCTCCTCTGCAGTGATGCTTAGCTCCTCCCCTTCAGGAGAAGTCACATTGAAGCCGCCCTTTTCCACGATGGCACGTGTCTGCGCAGCTTCCAGCTCTTTGAGGTAGCCCTGAAGGAAGCCGATATTTTTCCCATACTTTTTGCCGGCCACCTTCAAATTCATCTTGAGCGTGAAATCAACAAACCCGCTGTCACTATGCTCGATCTCGATCGCCTTGACATTGATCTCGTCCTTGATGATCTCTTCATAATCAGCTACTGCAAAATCACGATCCATCGATACGATCAGCGCCGATAACGGCTGGCGTGTCTTGATGCCGGTCTCGTTGCGAACATTCCGCGCCAGCTCCACAATTTGACGCGCGCTTTCCATATCCGCTTCCAGAGCCGCATCAATCAGCGCCTCGTCTGCAACCGGATAATCCGCCAGATGGACACTCTCGCCGCCTCCGAGATTCGTAAAGATATCCTCGGACAGCATTGGTGTGAATGGAGCCATCAGCTTCGATACGGTCAGCAGCACCTGAACAAGGGTCTGGTAGGCAGATAATTTGTCCTCGCCAAGTCCGCTGCCCCAGAAACGGTCACGGGAACGGCGAATGTACCAGTTGCTGAGCTCATCGATGAACGTCTCAATTGCCTTGGAAGTATTTACAAAGTCATTGACGGCAAGGCCCTTATCCACCAGCAAGATCAGGCTATTCAAGCGAGACAGAATCCAGCGGTCCAGCTTGTTCGAGGAAGAGCGATACGAATGCTCTTCCGGATTATAGCCATCGATTCCGGCGTATAACGTGAGGAATGCGTGCGTATTCACCAGGGTATCGACAACCTTGGACTTGGCTTCAGCCACAATTCCCTTGGAGAAACGCTTGGTACTCCATGGCGCGCTGTCCGACAAGATAGCCCACCGGAATGCATCGGTTCCAAATTCATTGATGATCTCCCACGGATCAATCACATTGCCCTTCGATTTGGACATCTTCTGTCCGTTCTCATCCAGGATGTGGCCGGTTGCAATAACCGCTTTATAAGGAGTCTTGCCTGTATACAAGGTGGACACCGCCAGGAGGCTGTAGAACCAGCCGCGGGTCTGATCGATGCCTTCACAGATCATATCGGCAGGGAATTGCTCCTCAAATACCTCCTTGTTCTCGAACGGGTAATGATGCTGGGCGAATGGCATCGAACCGCTGTCGAACCACACGTCGATGACTTCGCTGGTCCGCTCCATGACGCCCCCCTCACAATGCGGGCAAGCTACCTTTACTTCGTCAACATAAGGCTTGTGCAGCTCCAGATTCTCGCTAACCTCATGAGCCGCATGAGCGCGAAGCTCCTCCAGGCTATGCGGAGCGAATTGTCCTCCGCAATCCGGGCATACCCAGACATTAAGCGGCGTTCCCCAATAACGGTTCCGGCTGATATTCCAATCCACCAGCTCCTCGAGGAATTTGCCGAAGCGTCCTTCCCTTACATGGCCCGGATACCAGGTCACGGAATTATTATTTGCAATCAATTGATCCTTCACAGCTGTCGTCTCAATGAACCAGCTGTCCATGGCATAATAGAGCAGCGGGGATTTACAGCGCCAGCAGAACGGATAGCTATGCTCATACTTTTCTTTACTGTACAAGAGACCACGCTCAGACAGGTTCTTTACGATATCAAGATCACAGTCCTTAACGAACCGTCCGGCAAAATCACTTACCGTATCCTGATAGCGCCCTTGGTTGTTCACCACGCTCACATAACTGATACCATTCTCACGGCAGGTACGATAGTCGTCCTCGCCATGTGCCGGCGCCATATGGACGATCCCTGTACCGCTTGCATCGGTAACAAAGGATGCACCGACGATCACATTAATTTTATCAGCCTGTACATAGCTAAATGGCGGAGTATAGGTTTTGCCGACAAGCTCGGCGCCCTGAAGTGTAGATTCAATAGAGTAGTCGCCCTTCATGACCTTCTCCACCAAATTACGGGCGACAATATATACCCCATCCTCCTGCTTCACTTTTGCATATTCCATGTCCGGATTCACGGCAAGGGCAACGTGGGCCGGCAGCGTCCAAGGCGTAGTCGTCCAGGCTAGTACATATTCGCCGCTATCATTCAATTTGAACTTGGCTGTAGCACTCAGATCCTTTACATCCTCATAACCTTGCGCAACCTCATGCGAACTAAGCGAGGTCTGGCAGCAAGGGCAATAAGGGCTTACCCGATGACCCTTATACAACAGTCCCTTCTCATGAATGGTGGCCAGAATGTTCCATACACTTTCGATATAATTATTTTCAAGGGTGATGTAAGGGTGATCCAGATCGGTCCAATAGGCGATAGCCTCTGTGAATTCACGCCATTGCTTCTCGTAGCCGAATACACTGTCCTTACACTTCTTGATAAATGCTTCCACACCATACTTCTCGATCTCTTGCTTACCCGAAATACCAAGCACCTTCTCTACGCCCAGCTCAACCGGCAGCCCATGCGTATCCCAGCCAGCCTTGCGCACAACCCTGTAACCCTTCATCGTCTGATAGCGGCCGACAAAATCCTTGATTACACGGCCCAGCACGTGACCGATATGCGGCATGCCGTTCGCAGTAGGAGGACCTTCAAAGAACACATAATTCGGTCGTCCTTCCCGGTTCTCGATACTTCTCTTGAAAGTATCCTCAGCATTCCATTTATCCAGGATCCGCATGTCTCTGGCTCGTGCTTTTTCCCTTACATCGACCTTTTTCATTTCATTTCAGCTTCCCTTCTTCAATTTGCATGACTGCTGTCTTAGAAACAACAAAAAAAGCCCCGCCCCGGAAGGGACGAGACTCTGCTCGCGTTACCACCCTTGTTCCACGTGATCCTGCATTCCGGCAATTCTAAGCTGCCGGGAGGTACGTGACACTCTGATCCCATACGCATCATATGGGGCCGGTATAACGGCCGACAGCCGGTATGACTTACTCCTCCTGCCAAGCAGGTCGTTTCAGCCAGACTTCTCCGGGATGATCTTCCGTCAGCGCCTTGAACATTGGCTTTCAGCAATCGCCAACTCTCTGAGGAACAAAAGGCTGCGTACTCTTTCCCATCATCGAATCCATATTAGAGGTAGTTCAAAAAACAACTTTTGATCACGAAGTAATTCATGATGATGTTTCGACATCGAATCTTGAATATAAATTTATTTATAACGCATTCGCTCTATAAATGTCAACCGGGCAAGTCACTAGTACAGTTCCTTTACCTCGCGTTGACGCTCAATTTCCTCGTTCCGGTCACGGCTGCTGTCTAGCGAATCCCAACCATCCTGACTGAGCAGATCGAGCTGGGCTTCAACCAATGTCCGGAAACGGGCGCGGTAAATCGAAGCCTGCTTCTTGAGCTCTTCCACCTCAAGCGCAATTTTGCGGGACTTGGACAACGACTCGTTGACGATTCGGTCTGCGTTCTTCTCCGCTTCCTTCACGATCAGCTGCGCTTCCTTCTTCGCGTTATTCTTCACTTCGTCAGCCGCTTCTTGCGCGACGATAATCGTCTTGCTAAGGGTTTCCTCTATATTGGAGAAATGATCCAGCTTCTCCTGCAGGGTCAGCAGTTGATTGTGCAGCTCCTTATTCTCTCGGATCACAATCTCGTAATCTTTAATGACCTGGTCAAGAAATTCGTTAACCTCATCCTCATCATAACCGCGAATGCGTCTAGAAAACTCCTTGTTATGTATATCCAGCGGTGTCAATGGCATGATCCGCACCTCCTATAAAGTAGTCTATTTCGACAGAAACAGAAAATTTCCTGCAAACGGATCAGATAAATTTGCCGATCTTTACTCTAAGTCTGCCCTTTTTGGTGATGCCTTCGCATTCCAAAACCTTGAAGCGGCCGAAGCCTTGAAGCGCGACGATATCCCCTGCCTTAAGCGCCGTGGAGGGATCCTCCTCCGTTCGAAAGTTAACCCTGCAGCGCCCTGCCTTGATCGGTACGAGCACCTTGCTGCGGCTTAGCCGGAACACGTCGCTTGCAATCCCGTCTAAACGTAAAGAAGCCACTGTCAAGTCTAGCGGCTCAAGGGCAGCTTCTGTCGTCTTCAATGCATTCAATTCAAGGATCTCTGTCATTACGTTTACACGGTGCACCTGATGGAGACTCATCGTGAGAAAAGGAGCAATCTCCTCCGCAACAACGATATGACAACCGTCTTCCCGTACATGGATATCCCCGATTTTTTCACGCTTCAGCCCAATCCCGAGCACGGCTCCAAGGTAATCTCCATGCTGCAGCGATGAAAGCCGCTGATCATCTGAGGTAATATCCAGTACCTTCATGCGCATCGGCTCGCTGGATACGTCACGGTAGTCGGGAGCGATCAAGGCGCGTCTTCGTTCAGCCCCCTCATAGCCGCCGTCCAAACACAAGGCGGCATCGGGATGCCGGTTAACCAGTGTTTGCAATATAAAGCCTTGCCGCGGATCCAGAAAATCAGTGAGCTTGACCTCATGATAATCCCCGGCATTCACCACCCATTCCCAAGCCTTGTCCACAAAGGGACGTTCCTCCGGTTTGAAATGATCATAGATGTCATGTCGCATGGTAAGCTCTCACCTTAAAAAACAAATTCCAGGACAGCAATCAGACCAAAGGCTGCCAGACGAAGGACGAAAATCGCCACGATCGGCGAGAAGTCAATCATCCCCATCAGCGGCGGAATAAAGCGCCGGAACGGCGACAAATACGGCTCAACCAGCTTCCCGAGCCACTCGCCAATAAAGCTCTCACGAGCATTAGGCAGCCAGGACATCAGAATATAAATCAAAATCATGTAAAAATAAATCTGATATAGCATCATTACAGTATTATAGATCCCCAAGCTGTCCTCACCTCATTTTGTTGTAATCGGAATCCTCGGTCAGTATTTCCGTAATCGATCCTTGAATCTCCACCGTATCCGGTGTGCAGAGGAAAATATTGCCCCCAATTTTTGAAATGCTTCCACTGAGCGCATAAATTGTTCCGCTAAGGAAATCGATAATTCGCATCGCCTGATCATTGCGGACACGCTGCAGATTTACGACCACACTTCGATGAGAACGCAGATGGTCCGCAATTTCCTGGGCCTCGTCATAAGAACGCGGCTCATACAGAATGACCTTGACATTTTTTTGCGAGTGAATGCTGACTACGTTGCTTCCCTTTTGGTTTTTACGATTTTCAAAGCTAGGGGTTTCAAATTCCGGCTGTTCCTGTACCGAAAATTGTTCACGCTCTACGACTTCTTCCTCTTCCTGCAGCCCCAAAAAGTTCATAAACCGGTTCATAACTCCCATTAGATCTGTTCCCCTCCCACTAAAAGAGTTCCAAGGCGAACCCATGTCGCCCCTTCTTCCACTGCTACTTCAAAATCACCCGACATACCCATAGACAGCTCAGTCAGCGGCTTGCCATATACATTAGTTGCGTTAAGCTTGTCCCTGAGCTCTCGAAGCCCGCGGAAGACAGGACGCGTCTCCTCCGGATCGTCACAGTCCGGCGCCATCGTCATAAGCCCGATAACCGATACGTGCTGCAGCTTCGCAGCCTCTCTCAAGAAGCTCTCCGCTTCCTCGGGCGCAATGCCCTGCTTGGAAGCCTCTCCGGATACATTCACCTGCAGGAATGCCTTGACTTCAGTGCTGGCAGCAGTTGCCCGCTTCTCCAGCTCCTCAGCCAGCGACCATCGGTCAAGTGAATGAATATATTGAAATTTACCTATGATGTCCTTCACTTTTCTGCTCTGAAGGTGGCCGATAAAATGCCATACCCCCTGCCCTTCAAGGGCTTCCCATTTCGGCACTGCGACTCCCGGCCGGTTCTCCCCTATATCGGCGATACCGGACTCCAGGATCTGACGGGTCATATCCACAGACACGTACTTGGTGACTGCGACAATTCCCACCTCTTCCGGTAGTCTTCCACTGCGTGCGCAGGCCGCCGCGATCCGTTCCCTTACATGCTGTATTCGCTGTTCCAATGCCAAGAAAGGATCACCTCTCCTTCAACCCAATCCAGCTTGCCATTCTTCCGGTTACCCCCTGATGCTTACGATAAGAGAAGAACGCGTCGTCATGGCAGCTTGTACACCAACTTGTACATTCGATATTCATCGGCAATATTCCTGCTTTTATCATAATAATTCGATTCAATTCTTTCAAGTTCAGCATGCTTCGGCCTTCTGTCTCAGAAGGAGCCGCAACAGCTTCAAGTGCGCCATCCTGTTCATCAAGCTGCGCCATGACTTCCCGGACGCGCCCCATCACAGCTTCGTCCACCTCATAACAGCACCCTCCGATACTCGGCCCGATCGCTGCTCTGATCTCGCTTCTGAGGCTCCCGTACTCCTGTTCCATCACCCGGACGACCTCCTCGGCGATCAAGCCAACCGTCCCCTTCCAGCCTGCATGGGCCAATCCAACCACCTTTTTAACCGGATCCATAAAGTAAAGCGGCACGCAATCGGCATAGAATGAAGTTAAGAGAATTCCCGGCACATCTGTAACAAGACCATCCGTAGCTTGAAAAGCGTTCTCCCGCTGCCGCAAGCCTCTTCCCTTATCCTCTGCCCTTACACAAGCAACGCGTATTCCATGCACCTGCTCCCCGCAAGTCCAGGCATCCTGCGCGAACCCAAGCGCTGCTGTCAGCCTGCTTCGATTCTCCAGTACATCGTCCGGCTTGTCTCCGACGTGAAGGGCCAGATTGAAGCTGTTGTAAGGAGCGCTGCTTACTCCGCCGCCCCGTCCTGTAAAGCCGACACGGACAAGTGGCAGCTGTGATTCCCAAGCTTTCAAGCCGTACAGTTCAGGTGCTCCTTCACTAGCATTCCTTACAAACGGTTCCATCATCCATCTCTCCTTACCGCGCATCACAAATAAGACATATATAATTACACAGTGTACCATAACTCGGCCCCGGCTGCGCCCCGGACTAAAGTCCGGGTGCCGCTGCCGTCAGCTTCTCCGCTCGGTCCGGCCATCCCGATCGATGTATACCGTAGTCTCATAATTAGCCGGACGGTCACGCGCCTCTTCCATTTTCACCAGGACGACGTCCGATCCGATCTTGACGATATTTTTCCAAGGAATGATCAGGTCTCCGCCATTACCGAACAGCCCCAGAAACCGACCGCCGGCAGGAACCACAATGGCCTCAATGACTCCTTGGCGAAGATCAAGCTCCAGGTCGCTGATTTGGCCCAGCCGTCTGCCGTCTACCACATTAATGACATCCTTCGTCTGGAAATCGGAAATTTTCATGCTTGCTCTGACGATGTTGTCCATCTATTCATGCCCCCCGCCCATTTGCTATTCCCTATACTATATGTCCGTCGCTTTAAAAACATAAGCACATAAAAAACCGTCCGGATCATCTCCGAACGGTAAAATTTGCTTTAAGGGCACACATGGGACTTAAGATTTGACATGCTTCTGCATCTGCAGAATAGCGGATTTCTCCAGCCTGGATACCTGGGCCTGCGATATGCCGATCTCATCGGCAACCTCCATCTGGGTTTTGCCTTCAAAGAATCGCATCGAGAGAATCATTTTCTCCCGCCTTCCCAGTCTTTGCATCGCTTCACGAAGCGCGATCTCCTCGATCCAGGACACATCCTTGTTCTTGTCATCACTGATCTGATCCATCACATAGATCGGGTCGCCTCCATCATGATAGATCGGCTCAAACAGGGAAACAGGATCCTGAATCGCATCCAATGCGAAGACGACATCCTCCTTCGGCAAGCCCAGCGCTTCAGAAATCTCAAATATCGTCGGTTCTCGTGAATTTTGATTTGTCAGGCTGTCCCGCATCTGAAGCGCCTTATAAGCGATATCTCGCAAGCTGCGGGAGACGCGGATCGGATTATTATCTCGAAGATAGCGGCGAATCTCTCCGATGATCATGGGAACCGCGTAGGTTGAAAATTTGACGTTCTGCGACAAATCAAAATTATCGATAGCTTTCATGAGTCCGATGCAGCCCACCTGGAACAGGTCGTCCACATACTCTCCCCGATTATTGAACCGCTGGATGACACTCAGTACGAGTCTGAGGTTGCCATTTACTAACTTTTCTCTGGCTGATCTTACGTGGTCTTGCTGCAGCGAATGGAACAGTTCACGCATTTCCGCATTGGTTAGAACCGGCAATTTAGCGGTATCGACACCGCAAATCTCGACTTTATTTCGGGTCATCAAGTCTACCTCCCAAGGAGAAACATTAATGATCATTATCTCCCGGGCCTGTATTTTTATTCCTGAAATTCTGTCGAAGCCTGCTTCGGCATCTACACCATTTTGTTAAATTCCTTACGCAGCCGCTTAATAATCCGCTTCTCAAGACGTGAAATATAGGACTGGGAAATTCCCAGCAGATCAGCCACATCCTTCTGCGTCTTCTCATCCCCATCCACAAGGCCGAACCGCAGCTCCATGATGAGCCGTTCTCTCTCACTCAGCTTATCCAGCGCCTTGTGCAGCAGCTTGCGGTCCACCTGTTCCTCGATATTACGATAAATCGTATCATTTTCAGTCCCCAACACATCGGACAGCAGCAGCTCATTCCCATCCCAGTCGATATTGAGCGGCTCGTCAAAAGAAACCTCGGTGCGTATTTTACTGTTCCGTCGCAGGTACATGAGAATTTCGTTCTCAATACAGCGGGAAGCATAGGTTGCCAGCTTGATTTTTTTCTCCGGATCGAAGGTATTTACCGCTTTGATCAGACCGATGGTTCCGATCGACACCAGGTCTTCAATGTTAATGCCCGTATTCTCAAATTTTCTGGCTATGTAGACAACCAGGCGCAGATTCCGCTCTATGAGCATCGCCCGGATGGCGGTATCTCCTGAAGGCAAGCGTTGCAGCAAATACTCTTCCTCTTCGCGTGTAAGCGGCGGCGGAAGAGCCTCGCTTCCCCCGATATAATAGATTTCGTCGCTCTTAAGTCCGAAAAGAAACAACAGTCTGTAATATTGCAGTTGCAGCATCAGCTTCCATTTTACACGCATGATCTTGTATCCTCCCCTATTCCAATCCCAGCCTGCTGTTCATGTTCTTCCATCAGTGCGGGATGAATGATTGCCCTGTAGCTTCCTTCCGAGGACAGCGTTCCCCCATCCAGCCCCACAAGCACTCTAGTTGTCAAATAGCTCTTGTTCTCCAGCGTCACCGTCACCTTATCGGGTTTCAGGGCCAGCATAAACTGAGAGCCTCTGTTCACACCCCTGTAAGGAATTAATCTCAGCCGATCCCGCCATGGGAAGGCTTCGTCCTCCGTCCATTGAAGAATAAGGTTGTCCGCAGACAATCCGCTATTCTGCGCCGCCTGGCTGAAGCTTTGCGGCATATAGGGCTGCCATAGCGACATTTCAGTGACCATAACCGGCAAGCGGCTCAGCGGATCCCGGAGTTGATTACCCGTGTCAATCAAACCTGTGCATGAAATCCTGGTCTGTCCAAGCTCAATGAGAACCTCCGCATAGTAAGAGGATAGATTCTCCTGCCTGCGGCGCCCGGCCACTACCATCCTGAACCAGAGCAGCACGAGGGTAAAGACAACGAGGGTGAACAACGTCCCAATCTCCAGCGAGAAGCCCATGCCTCCGGTTGCGGTGTACCAAATTCCATTCCAGAGCTCGCCTGAGCTCTGCAGCAAATAATGGATGCCCAAAATCCCTCCGGCTGCGGCAAAATTGACAATATAGAAGGCGCCAAGATTGCGAATGTAACTCTGCAAACTAACAAATCCGAAGGCAATCCACAGCATCACTACGGAAAATAAAAACTTTACCAAAAACGTGAACAAAAAGGATAATGCGGGCATAAACATCATTACAACATAGGATGCGCCGACCCCTGCCGAAAGCAGCAGTCTCCAAATGACCACCTTTCGCTTTCTGAACCATGCGGTAAGCAGCAGCAAACAGCCATCAATAGCAAAATTCATTAGAAAGATCAGATCAAGATAAACGACCAAGCTCTATCACCCGCTCTGAATCTGCCCGTTTCTGAATCTAGTGATGCTGACCTTTGTGCAGATGGTTATCAGTATAAAGAGTTCGATATGTAAAGTCTGTCTAAAATTGAAGACAGGAACACACTAGTTTTGTCGATTGCAGGAAATATAACAATTGAACTAGTTATTGAACGTTGCAGGGCAGCCGTGTGAAATGATCTTACGATCGCTGTTGTTCGCGGATTTCTATAATTGGACTAAGTTCTTACAAGGGAGAAATCCTCTCTCAAAGGCGAACGCTCCCGAGCATATGCTTCCGAAGCAGCTTTCTTACAGAAAGCTTCTACTTCAGATCATTTCACACTCTTGCCTAGCTTCGTTGCCGTCTTAGTATTTTGTAGGGTATTTCGTACAAAGAGCGATCTCTACAAGGTCATGTCGAGTGTTTTATACGAAAAACCATATAACTTTTCGATTTAAGGATGCTCTGTCATTCTTTTTGTACGATTTTTCGCCCAACACGCAATGAATGTAGTAAATTTGAGAACAACTTGTACGAAAATTCGTACAAATATCTTCTTCTTTCAATAGAGCTTCGGGTCAAAGGATCCTAGACCCCTATGAAGGCTATCTGAAAGGAAGCTGCTCCGAAAGTATATGATATGCGTTCATCTGTGTATGCTGGTCCGTCTGGCGTTGTGGTGAGATGTGTGGCGAGGTCAGCGGAGACTGGAGGTTTTCTGAAGAAGCGGAGCGCCCGCCTTTGCGAGTGGATAACTTCCTTTGTGGAGTTCAATCAAAGGATATCCGTGAAGCAACAGCGACCGCAAGGACAGCTTCACTCACAGCGCCTCTCACGAGTCTCCACAACATCTCCCAATCGAAAAAGAGGACCGCCCCGCCGGATCCAAGATCCTTTGGGACAGCCCTCTTCGGGGAAGACGTTATTTAGTAATTAGCTATTCATTATTCCGGCGGTTACGAAGAAAGGTTGGGATGTCCAATTGATCGCTGCTCGTCTGATTTCCAAACGGACGCAACGTGGACGACGTACTGCGGGAATCAGCTTGCTCAGTAGCAGCAGGACCTGTGCCTGCACTGGTTGCCGGCTTGCGGCTAGGCATCGTATTTGCTTTATGCTCAAAGCCCGTCGCGATCACAGTCACCTTGATTTCTTCCTTCATTTCCTCATCGATAATCGCACCGAAGATCATGTTCACTTCCGGATCGGAAGCGGAAATAACGATCTCGGCAGCCTCATTCACTTCATAAAGCGACAGGTTGGCCCCGCCGGTAATATTCATAATAACGCCGCGTGCTCCCTCGATGGAGGTCTCCAGCAGCGGACTCATGATCGCTTTGCGGGCCGCTTCAGCAGCACGGTTCTCGCCGGTAGCAAGACCGATACCCATGAGTGCGGATCCGCGCTCGGTCATGATCGTCTTCACGTCGGCAAAGTCGAGGTTGATCAGACCCGGTACAGCAATCAGGTCAGAGATACCTTGAACCGCCTGGCGCAAGACATTATCAGCTTCCCGGAACGCTTCCAGCATTGGAGTCTTCTTATCCACAATCTCCAGCAACCGGTCATTCGGGATAACGATCAGCGTATCAACCTTTTCTTTCAGCCCCTCGATTCCCAATTCGGCTTGCGAGGAACGCTTACGTCCTTCAAAGGTAAACGGACGGGTCACAACCCCGACCGTCAAAGCGCCGCATTCTCTGGCAATCTCTGCAATGACAGGAGCAGCGCCGGTTCCCGTACCCCCGCCCATGCCTGCCGTTACAAATACCATGTCCGCTCCCTTGAGCGTGTTGGCAATCAGATCGCGGGATTCTTCAGCCGCCTTCTTGCCGACCTCAGGATTAGCTCCTGCGCCTAGTCCACGGGTCAGCTTGTCCCCGATTTGAAGCTTATGCTCGGACTTGGCCAAATGCAGTGCCTGGGCATCCGTATTCACTGTGATGAATTCCACGCCCTGAACACCGTTCTCGATCATCCGGTTTACGGCATTGCTACCGCCGCCGCCAACACCGATGACTTTTATTTGAGCCAAGCTTTCCATTTCAAAATCAAATTCCAACATACTCTTCCATCTCCCCCTCATTGTGCCTGGATGGCTCGTTCCTCGTGCTGATTCAAATGATATAACTATATGAATTCGCTAAATAATTTCTTAAGGCGCTCCATAACGCCCGGTTTACCGGCGGTTTCCTGATTCGCTGCCGGCTTTGGCCGGTTCGCAGATTTCTTGGCTCCCGAATTGCGGACACGTATATTCTTGATGACCTTATACAAAATGCCCACGCCGCTTGTAAATCCAGGATCACGTACCCCGATGTAATCGGGAACTGCGATTCTTACGGATGCGGCCAGTTCCTCCTGCGCAATCTTCAGAAGCCCCGGCATCGACACGGTACCTCCCGTAAGAATATACCCTCCAGGCAGCTCACTGTAACCAAGACGCTTGACTTCTTGTCCAATCAATTGAAAAATCTCTTGAACGCGCGGCTCGGCAATCGCTGCCAAATCCTCTTGGGTAAACTCCTTATCAACATTGCTGCCGATACGAGTTACTTTAAATGTGACATCCGAAGCAGCATCAGCGATCGAAGCGCAGCCGTATTTCAGCTTAACCTTCTCCGCCTGATCTGTTAAAGTACGCAGCCCGTACGCGATGTCGTTCGTTATAAATTCCCCCCCGATCGGAAGCGTGGATGTCGCAAGAATGGCTCCGTTCTCAAATGCTGCAATCGTCGTAGAGCCGGCCCCGATATCCACCAGGATGGCACCCATACTCTTCTCGTCCTTTGACAAGGCAAGCTGCCCTGATCCCAGCGATAGAAGCACGAGATCGCGAACCTTCAGCCCCGACTTTTCCACACAGCGAAGCAGATTATGTATGGCTGTCTTGGCACCGGTCACGATGGTGGCTTCCACCTCCAACCGAACTCCGATCATTCCCCGCGGATCCTGAATTCCCTCTAATCCGTCAACGATATACTGCTTGGCGACTACATCAATAATTTCGCGTTCTGGTGGAAGTGCAATTACCTCCGCCGCCTTCAGAACGCGCTCAATATCCTCTTCACCGATTTCCCGGTCCTGATTCTGTACGGCTACAACTCCGTGGCTCGTTTGGAGTCCGATATGATTTCCCGATATACCGACGTATACTTCAGATATTTGAATACCCACCATACGCTCAGCATGGTCCACAGCACTGCGAATGGACTGGACTGTCTGGTCAATATCTACAATCGCACCTTTGCGAATTCCTTCCGAGTCGGCAGATCCAACCCCAATAATATTAAAGGCTCCATTACTAATTTCACCGATAATAGCACGAACTTTGGATGTACCGATGTCCAAACTAACAATGATGTCATTGTTGCTCAAGCCCTGGCACCTCCTATTTCCCTTTAAAAATTATGATCATATTGAAAACATACACTCTACTTATTCAACGCGGATGATTCTTTCCCTCTTTTTTCTACATTTTTTTTAGTTCCAAATTTTACTGGTAGGAGCGTAAAAAAACGCAGATAGGAAACTAGCCCATAAAATGTATTTTATCATTGTTTTTCAGTCATGAGTAGTATCATTTTCATCCCCGTTCTCAACTTCCATCGCATCGAAGGGAACATAAGTGTCCGCCTCCAAAAGTGTGAGCAAACCCGGGTCTTGGGAATCCATGATCATCCCCATGTATTCCGCTTTATCCTGCAGAACAGATATGGAAGAAATCACTTCAAAGCCTGAACGTGTATACATCTTGATACGATCGGGATAAGAGACCGTTGGCGATGGTATGATCTCTGAAATGTCCAGTAATAAGGCATCCGGAATATTTGCGAGCTTCATGCAAAGCTTTGGCAAATACGGATCCTTGTCATCCCATCCCGTCAGAATCGGCTTATCCATCAAGGTGGACCCGTTCGTCTGCGGTACCTTCGTCCCATTGGCCAGAAGGCCGTTTACCTCGCCGGCATCCGTGAATTCATAGGCGACAACTGGATGCTCCTTCACCAAGATATGGAGCTTGCCAGGGAAAGACTTGTCCACGGTCACCGCCTCGATGGAAGGCACCTCAGCTAATCTCCCTTCTATTTTCCCGTTGCTTGTCCCAAAATAGGGATCGCCCATCTGCACGCCTGCAATCTCCAGAAGTTCCTCATTGGAGTGATACATATTGCCTTCAAACGTAATCTCCGAGATTTTACTGAGCGAAGAACGGAAAAATAAAACGCAGAGCAGCACCAGAACCAATACAAACAAAATCACAGCTACTTTGCGGCCGCCCTTTTTCTTGGGAGGAATCGGATTCTTCAATACAGGCACATTCGCTTTATGCATATCTATTCTCCGTCAAATGCTAAATTTGCCCTGGTTCCCCTCCGGGGAGGGGTCCCTCAGGCATGTGCTCAAGCCAGATCCAGCTTCATAGCCGGCGTCTGACGATGCATCTTACCGCCTAGCCGTTGAAACATCAGCTCGATCCGATCATAGCCGCGATCGATATGATGAATCTGTTCCACCACAGTCTTTCCTTGCGCGGCCAAGCCGGCAATGACGAGAGCCGCTCCGGCGCGTAAATCCGTAGCCTCCACCGTGGCTCCGTACAATCTGGGAACGCCCCGAATGAATGCCGCATTCAAATCCACCGAGATATCTGCGCCCATGCGGACAAGCTCGTCGACATGCTTGAATCTTCCTTCGAACACGGTCTCCTTCATCAGGGTCATCCCTTCGGCTAACGAGAGCAGAACCATGATTTGCGACTGGAGGTCGGTAGGAAAGGACGGATATGGGGACGTAACAATCCGGTCAACTGCCTTGGGCCTCCCGCTACTGCTTACGGTAATTATATCATCGCAGATCCCGATTTGAACACCGGCACGGCGCAGGACATGAATCAGTGAGGTAAGGTGGACCGGATTGGCATGTGTGAGCCGAATCGTTCCCCGGGTAGCAGCCGCAGCAATCATCACCGTTCCCGCAACTATTCGGTCCGGAATAATCTCATACTCGCAAGGAGTAAGTTTGTTGACTCCCCGAATCGTTATCGTATCCGTGCCCGCGCCTATGATACTGGCTCCGAGTTCATTCAGGAAACGCTGCAGATCCTGAATTTCCGGCTCCCGCGCCGCATTGGTAATCACGGTTGTCCCTTCAGCCGTTGCAGCAGCCATCATAATATTCTCGGTGGCGCCCACACTCGGGAAGTCCAGGTGGATATCGCAGCCCTTCAATCTGGAAGCTCTGCACCAAAGCTGATTGTCCTGCTCTTCAATCACGGCACCCAGCGCAGACAGCCCCTTCAGATGCAGATCGATCTTGCGTTCACCTATGGCGCAACCGCCCGGCTGATAGATGCACACCTCACCGAATCTGGCAAGCAGCGGGCCCATCAGAAAAATAGAGGAACGCATCAGCTTCATCAACTGCTCCGGAACATGACTGGAGTCAGCCCCTGAAGTGTCCACAGTCACAAGATCATCTCGCTGCACAGCTATACAGCCTAATGCATTCAATATCTCCAGCATCACTTCAATATCCAGCAGACGGGGAACATTGCGCAGCTGGATTTTGCCTTCCGTCAACAAGGTAGCCGCCAGAATCGGCAGGGCAGCATTTTTCGCTCCATGGATACGTATGGATCCTGATAGGGGTTGCCCGCCTTCAATCACCAATTTGTCCAATGTATCACCTCCGAGTTTAACGTTCGCCCACGAAGAATACCTCCGGTACCAATACAATGTCGTATTCAGACAAAATAGCGGCCTTAATGATCTCCATGAGCTCAAGAACGTTCTCTGCTGTTGCTTGCCCGGTATTGACGATGAAATTGGCGTGCAGCGTAGAAACCTCGGCTCCACCTACGCTTCGTCCCTTCAAGCCTGCGGATTCGATCAGCCTTGCGGCATAGTCGCCCGGAGGATTGCGGAATACGCTCCCTGCACAAGGCTGCTGCAGCGGCTGGGTCTTTCTGCGGCGGTCTTTATAGGTGGCCATGGCAGCCGCGATCTCAAGTCGGTCGCCTTCGCTCAGCACGAAACGGGCTTCTGCAACAATACCGCGTTGGTCATGCAGGAGGGAGTGACGATACCTGAAATCCATATCCTCGCTTGTGTAAGTAACCAATTCACCTGTCTCCAAAACAATATCAGCAGATTTGAATATACGTGACACATCGGACCCATGTGCGCCGGCATTCATGTACACAGCTCCGCCCACCGTTCCGGGAACACCTGCAGCGAATTCCAGACCGGTCAGGCCTTGTTTGCCTGCCATTACGCTCAGTCTGACAAAGGAGGCTCCTCCACCGGCTGTAACCGCGCTGCCGTCGAACCGGATATCCTCGAATCCTTTGCCAAGACGAATGACAGCGCCGCGGATTCCTTTGTCCGATATAAGCATGTTGGAGCCCTTGCCGATTGTCATCCAGGGAATTTGTTCCTCCCGAAGCTGGCGGATCAGAGAGAGAAGCTGAGCTTTCGTGTCAGGTACGATCATCGCATCCGCCGGTCCGCCGATCTTCCAGGTCGTATACTTGGACATCGGCTCGTTCGGCAAGATTGCCCCGACCTCTTGTTCTGATAGTTTCGAAATCCACTGCTGCATCGCAAATCCCTCCTGTTGATGTTACCGGTACCGCGCCGGCGCTAAAAATCCATGCAAGCGTCAGGGTGTCACGAATTATACGGTATCTTATGCCCAGGGGCACAGGAGTGTGACACCAGCCCAGATCGCTGGCTGGACAGACTTATTTATGCTTGCTCGTGCTTGCCAGTCGTTGCAATTCGGAAACCAGCAGCTGTGCAGAATCAGGCTTGCCCAGCCCCTTCGAAGCTGCAGACATCCCCGCATGACGCTCCGGGCTCTGCATAATGTCCTGAATCGACCGGAACAGTCTCTGTCCGCTGAGCTCCGGCTCCAAAATAACACTTGCGGCACCCGCTTTTTCCAGCATTCTCGCATTTTTCTCTTGATGGTTATTGGTAACGTTCGGGGACGGGATCAGGATCGAAGGCAATCCCAAGGAAGTGATCTCCGCCAAAAAGGAAGCTCCCGCCCGGTTCACAATCAGAGAGGTGGCTGCCAGCACCTCCGGCATATTATGGACGTAAGCCAACACCTTCAAATTGCCGGGCAGCTGTCCCAGCTTGCCGGCAATCGCTTCCCGGGTCGAATCATAATAGCTCTCACCGGTGACATAAACAAAAGAAAGATGGCCCAGCTTCGGCAGCTCCGAAGCCATTTCGACCATCGCCTCATTAATTGCCTTCGCTCCGCGGCTGCCGCCAACCACAAGAACGATCCTGCTGTCATCAGGTAAACCCAGGCTTTTATAGCCCATCCGCTTATCCGCAGTATGTACAACGGTTGCCCGCGGATTTCCTGTATAAATGACCCGTCCGGCCCCGGAAAAAGCAGACTCCGAGCCTTCGAAGCTTACTGCGACGGTAGAAACGTATTTGCTAAGAAACTTGTTGGTTAATCCGGGAACGGCATTCTGTTCATGAATGACAGTTGGTATGCCCAGCTTCGCTGCCGCATACACCACCGGTCCGCAGACATACCCGCCTGTTCCAACCACGACGTCAGGCTTGAATTCCTTTAGCATCTGCTTGGAATTGCGGACCCCTTTCAAGAAAAGCATCACGGTCTTGACATTGTCCACCGAGAGCTTCCGCCGGAACCCGGTAATATCGATTGCCCGGAAGGGCAATCCTGATTTGGGAACGATAGAGCTTTCCAGCCCCCGTTGTCCACCTATATATAGAAATTCTGAAGCGGAATCCTCCGCTGCGCATTGGGCGGCTACTGCAAGAGCGGGATAAATGTGTCCCCCCGTGCCTCCGCCGCTAAGAACGACGCGCATAATCTCACCTCGCATAACGGGATAAATTAAGTAAAATGCCGAGTGCAGTCAGCATCAGGGTCAGTGAGGAGCCCCCATAGCTGATCAGCGGCAGCGTAATTCCGGTAACAGGCATGAGACCGATAACGACGCCTATGTTGATAACAACCTGAACTCCCACCATACCAACAATCCCTACCGCAAGCAAGCTGCCGAACATATCATCGACCGTCATGGCGACCCTCATGCCTCTCCATATTAATATCAAGAAGAGCATCAGGACAAGCAGACCGCCGATAAAGCCCAGTTCTTCAGCCAAAATAGAGAAGATAAAATCCGTCTGCGGCTCCGGCACATAGCTGTATTTCTGCCGGCTCATGCCAAGCCCCAATCCAGCCAGCCCTCCAGGACCAATCGCATAGAGCGATTGTATGATCTGGTAACCTGCCCCGAGCGGGTCGGACCAAGGGTCAAGAAACGCTGTAATTCGCTGCAGCCGGTAAGGGGCCGCCAAGATAAGCCCGACAAAACCGGCAGCCCCCACCGCGGCAAGCCCTGCCAGGTGCCGAATCTTTGCGCCGGCCGTAAAGACGATCAACAGCGAAGCGCCAAGCATCACGGTCCCGGTGCCGAGATCGGGCTGAAGCATGATCAAGCCGAAGGCTAGTCCGATGACGCCAAGCGGCGGCAACAGGCCCTTCGTAAATTGAGTGATTCTGTAGTCTTCTTTACTTAGCCAATAGGACAGGAACAGAATCATGCCCAGCTTCATGAACTCCGAAGGCTGGATGCCAAAGGAACTGATTCCCAACCAGCTTCGGGCTCCTCCGCGGACGACCCCGATTCCCGGAATCAGCACGATCACCAGCAGTGCGAAGCAAACGAGAAGCAAGGGCTTGGCATATTTTTTCAGTACCCGATAATCCAGATTCATCGTAAAGAACATCGCAATCAAGCCTAGCACTGCAAACAATAACTGACGCTTGACAAAGTAGAATGAATCGCCGTAATCATGGAACGCGAGCACCGAGCCCGCACTATACACCATTACAATCCCTATTGTCAGTAAACCGAGTATGCTGGCCAGTAACCAGAAATCCGGTGCCGAGCGGCCCTTGACCATCGTGGATGCCACCTTTTCACATGAAGTAGGGGCTTTTCCACCCCCCTACTTAAAGGGTATGCACCGCCTCTTTAAAAATGCGTCCACGCTCTTCATAGGAAGAGAACATGTCCCAGCTGGCGCAGGCAGGCGAGAGCAGCACGATATCTCCCTCCTCAGCCAGCTCGGCGGCCTGATGAAGCGCAGTGCGAAGCGTGTTGGCGGCACTGTCTTCATTATCGACCAACACCACTTTTGCTAGACCGGCCAACTCTGCAACCTGACCTATTTTCTCTCTGGTCTGCCCGAGGGCCACGACAGCCTTCACCTTATTTTGAAGGGCAGGGAGCAGCTCCATATAATCAGATCCGCGGTCCAGTCCTCCGGCGATCAGGACAATCGGTCCGGACAGCGCATTTAACGCTGTTACCGTAGCCTTCGAATTGGTCGCCTTTGAATTGTTATAGTAAGTGATGCCAGACTTATGGGCTACGAATTCCAATCGATGCTCTACTCCCCGGAATGTCCGCAGCGGTTCAATCAGAGCAGCCGGAGCCGCCCCTGCTGCTACAGACGCGGCGATTGCCGCCAGGGCATTCCCTATGTTGAATCTTCCCGGCAGCATAAGCTCGCTCACATCCATGATGGAATGCTCCGTGCCGTCCTCATCCCGGTAGATGATAGATCTGCTAAGTCCGTCATCTCCTTCTGATACATAGGACGGGCGTACGAATACTCCCGGAACCGTAAGCTCCTCCGTGAGCGAAAAGGGAAGGAGCCGCGCCTTCAGATATGGGACCAGCTGCCGGCAAACCGGATCATCCCAATTGATGACCGCTGTATCCTCCGCCCTCTGGTTCGCAAATAGCTTGGACTTCGAGGTGATGTAATCCTCCATCGTTCCGTGATAGTCGAGATGCGTCTCAGCCACATTCAGCAGCACGGCAACTGCAGGCCGAAATGCTTCAGTTCCTTTTAGCTGGAAGCTGCTAAGCTCAACGACCAGACAATCGTCAGGCTTGGCAGACTCGGCAGCGGCGCAGAGCGGTGTACCGATATTTCCGGCTACGATGGGCTTCATTCCCGCTGCAGCCAACATTTCTCCGATCCAGGTGGTCGTTGTCGTCTTCCCGTTGGAGCCGGTAATCCCGATGATGGGAGCCGCGGTCAAATAGTAGGCGACCTCAACCTCAGTTACAACCTCAATTCCAAGCTCAAGGGCGCGAACCACTGGAGGCGCACTGTACGGAATCCCCGGATTTTTTACCAGCAGCTTCACCTCTGGATGAATCAAGCCATCCGGATGTCCGCCGCATACAACAGAAATGCCCAAAGCTTCCAGCTCGGATGCTTCGGGACTCTCTTCTCTCGCCTTTTTATCATTCACAGTAACAATCGCCCCATATTGATGCAGGGTCTTTGCAACCTGTACGCCGCTCTTCGCTAAACCGAGGACGACAACCTGCCGCCCGCGGTAATCCTCTGGATGATTCATTCCTACAACCCCTTGTTCAAGTAAAGTCCAATGCAAGCCAGCAGGAGGCCGACCGCCCAGAAGGTCACTACGACTCGCCACTCCGACCAACCTGATAATTCAAAATGGTGATGGATCGGGCTCATTTTAAATACCCGTTTGCCTCGGGTCTTGAAGGAAACGACCTGAATCACGACCGAGAGCATTTCTATGACGAAGACGCCGCCAATGATCAGGAAGAGCAGCTCGCTCTTCGTCACGATGGCAATCGCTCCGATGGCTCCGCCGATCCCCAGCGAGCCCGTATCGCCCATAAACACCTTCGCCGGATGCGCATTGAACACTAGAAAGCCGAGCACGGCTCCAATCATGGCTGCGGCGCACACGGCTGCAGGCAATGAGGTAGCCTGCATTGCAATAACAGCATAGGCCCCAAGCGCAATGGCACTCACGCCCGACAGCAAGCCATCCAGACCATCTGTAAAATTAACCGCATTGCTGATTGCCAGCAGCATCACAACAATAAACGGATAATAGAACCAGGGACCCCAGTCAAACGAAATCCCTGTTCCCGGAATGCCAATGGCCGTGCTGTGTCCCTCGGACAGCAGCAGCGCGCAGAGTATCCCCGAAAACAGCAGTTGCCCGAACAGCTTCTGCCGAGCCGTCAACCCGAGTGATCGCTTGAATACAATTTTGATATAATCATCCAGAAAGCCGACCAGGCCGAACCCTAGTGTAGCAATCAGGAGGACGTAAAAATCCGTATTTACAACTGAAAATTTCAGAAAAGCCAAGGTAAACGCCAAAATAATGACGATCCCGCCCATTGTAGGCGTTCCCGCCTTCTTCTGATGACTTTGCGGACCTTCTCCGCGGATTTGCTGGCCAAATTTGAGCCTCCGAAGGAGCGGGATCAGCAAAGGGGCTGAGATGACCGCTAAGATAAACGATACACCGATTGTTAGCAAGATAAGTCCAAAATCCATGGGATCACCCCCCTTTCACCGTAATCATTGAGGAAAAGTGCTTCCTTTGAGCACATCGACGACTTCCTCAAGCTTCATCCCCCGTGAAGCCTTGACCAGCACCACATCATTTCCATGCAGCACCGAGACCAAGCTCTCAATAAGCTCGCTTTTATCATGATATGCAAAAATAGTGTCATGTTTCATCGTTTCCGCTGCGCCCTCTGCGATTTTATCGGAAAGCTTGCCGTATGTAAACAGCAAATCCACTTTATCCGGATGGAGGCAGCGTCCGACTTCCAGATGGTACTCCCCTTCCTCGGGTCCCAGCTCCAGCATATCGCCAAGCACGGCTATCTTTTTTCGGTAACCCTGCTTCTTCTCCAGCACGCCGATGGCAGCCTTCACCGAGGTAGGGCTTGCATTATAGGCATCATTTAAAATGGTAATTCCGCTAGACCCGATAACTGTCTCGATCCGCATTCCGGTAAATTCTGCCTGCTTCAGCCCTGCGGCAATCGCTTGCTCAGCCACGCCGTAATGGCGCGCAATCGATATGGCAGCCAGCGCATTGACGACATTATGCTCGCCGGGCAGATGCAATTCGAACACTTGCTTATCCGGGGCAGGATCCTGACTGGAGGTAAAAGCCGTCTTGCTCTCCGAATACTGAATCATGGTCGGATAGACGTCATTCCCGTCCTTCAAGCCGAAGGTCAGCGTCTTTAACTCCTCCGGTTTCAGGGTATCCGTCTCCTCCAGCACCTCATGCAGGAGCGGCTCGTCGCCATTAAAGACCAGCAGCCCGCCAGGTTTCATACCTGACAGGATTTCCAGCTTGGCGCGCGCAATTTCCTTTCTAGATCCGAGCTGAAGCAAATGGGATTCACCGATATTGGTAATCAGCGCTGTTTCCGGCTCAGCCAGATTGGAGAGCAGCTCGATTTCGCGCCTTCCGCTCATTCCCATCTCCAGCACGGCAATTTCCGTCGATTCAGGCATCGACAGCAATGTCAGCGGAAGACCAATGTGATTGTTAAAATTTCCACTTGTCTTATGCACATGAAAGGTGGTTGCCAATAAAGCAAAGACCAAATCCTTAGTCGTCGTCTTGCCGTTACTGCCGGTTATGCCGATCACCCGGGTCCCGCATTGATTCAAATAGCTCTTGGCCAATTGCTGCAAGGCAAGAAGGGTGTCCTCGACCAACACCGCCGGACCGGGAGCCTCTCCTTTGTCCTTCGCCCACAGTACGGCAGCAGCCCCCGCCGCAAGGCAGTCAGCGGCAAATGCATGTCCGTCAAACCGCTCGCCGGCAAGCGGAACAAACAGGCAGCCAGGCTGGATTTTACGGGAGTCCGTCACAATGCCTTCGATTCTGATGCTTTCGGCAGACGGGGTAGTAACCGCTCCGCCGCTCATGGCTGCAATCTGAGATAATGTCCGAATAATCACTTGTCCATACCCCTTATCGCTTCTTTCGCTACCAGCCGATCATCAAAATCATGAACCTCTTTACCGATAATCTGATAGGTTTCATGGCCTTTGCCCGCAATTAAGACCACATCGGAAGGTCCCGCCATCTCAACCGCCTTCCGAATTGCTTCCCGGCGGTCCGCGATCAATTCATAACGCTCAGGGGACACTTGATCTTCCTTCAGTCCCTGCTCGATATCTTGCAGGATCAGCAGCGGATCCTCTGTCCGCGGGTTGTCGGAGGTGACCATCATATGTCCGGACAACCGGGCCGCAATTTTCCCCATGATCGGACGCTTCGTCCGGTCGCGGTCTCCGCCGCAGCCAAATACGGTAATCACCTTTCCTTCCGCAAATTCATTGACCGTGTTCAGAACGTTTTCCAGGCCATCCGGTGTATGCGCGTAATCAACGATAACCGCAAAAGGCTGGCCTGCATCGACGGCTTCAACCCGTCCTTCCACTCCCTCAACGGCCTCCAGGCTGCGCTTGATCTCAGCTAATGGAATATCCTCCAGAAGGGTAGCAGAGATGGCTGCCAATGCGTTGTACACATTGAATTTACCAACCATACGAAGCTGGATATCACAGCTGCCGCGGAAGGTGTCGACATGGAACGACGTCCCCTTGGCCGTAATCTTGATCTGTGAAGCGCGAACATCCGCAGCTTGCTCCACACCATAAGTAATCGTCTCAACCGCTGTTAGCTTGGCAAAGTAAGCAGAAGCCGGATCATCCGCATTCAGCACCGCATAACTCCGCTCTCCAGCTTCGCCGCCCAGTGTATTGCCAAGCCTTGCAAAAAGCAGCCCTTTAGCGCCCCTGTATTCTTCCATCGATTTATGATAGTCCAAATGGTCCTGGGTGAGATTGGTAAATACAGCCGTACGGAACTTCGTCCCTTTGACCCGGCCCTGATCCAGCGCGTGAGAAGACACCTCCATCACGCAATAGTCGGTATCTGCATCCTTCATTTCACGCAAATATTGCTGTAAATCAAGAGATTCCGGGGTCGTGCCCGACATAGCAAAGGTCTGTCCGCCGTAGCGGCGCTGAATCGTCCCGATCAAGCCTGTATTCCGCCCCTGATCCTGAAGAATGCGTTCAATCAGATAGGTGGTCGTCGTCTTTCCGTTCGTTCCGGTGACCCCGATTACCTTCATGCCGTAGCTGGGGTGACCGAAGAAGACATTCCCAAACACAGCCATCGCCAATCTGCTGTCCTTCACCTTCAATTGCGGCAGGGGGCAATCCTCCAGCCAGCGCTGAACTACCAGTGCAGCCGCCCCGGCCTCCTTAGCCTTACCCGCATAATCATGCCCGTCAACCGTATGGCCAGGCAAGCAGATGAACAGGTCGCCTTGTGTAACCTTGCGGGAATCGACCGCAACCCCGTTCAGTTCTGTATTTTCATTGCCTCTGATCTCAGAAGCCACCATATAAGTCGATAAATCCTTTAGCAGCATACATACCCCTCCGTCTGTTACTTCGAATCGCCACTACATATATTATCACCAAAAATTATGAAGTTCAGGAATTTTATTCACTTTCCATGTCGTCATGATTATGCATGCTCTCGGCATCCGCTTCAGTTCCCATATAAATCCTTATCGTAGAGCCTTTCTCCACCCTGGTTCCAGCCTTTGGAGCCTGATTAATCACAATCGTTCCTGCTCCGGACCTCGCCAGGTTAAAGTTCATATTCATATTCTCATAGATTTCCTGCGTGGAATGTCCAATGAGGTCCGGTACCGTAACAATCGGGATTTCCCCGTATTTATACTTTTTGGTCACTTGCTCCTCCCGTGGAGGAATCTCCATATATTCCAGCGCATCCTTCAGTATATTGCGCACAATCGGAGCCGCCACGACCCCTCCAAACTGGATACCTTGGGGATTATCTACAGCGGTATAGACCACGATCTGCGGATCATCCGCCGGTGCAAAGCCGATGAAGGATACGATATGTTCATTTTGCGAATAGCGTCCATTAATAACCTTCTGCGCCGTACCTGTCTTGCCGCCGACTCGATAGCCATCGATAAAGGCATTGCCGCCGGTACCCTTTGCAACCACGCTCTCCAGCGCTTCACGCACCTGACGGGACGTCTCCTCGGAAATCACCTGTCTCACAAGTTGAGGCTCATTCTCGGACACGACTTCTCCGGTTTCCGGATTCGTCCAAGACTTTGCGACAAAGGGCTGATACAGATTGCCCCCATTAATAGCCGCGGACACGGCTGTAATCTGCTGGATGGGTGTCACAGACACCCCCTGTCCGAAGGAGGTCGTTGCCAGCTCCACCGGCCCGACATTGGCCAGCTTGAACAGAATCCCGTTCTCCTCGCCCCCCAGGTCAATCCCGGTCTTCGTTCCGAAGCCAAAGTCCTTGATATACTGGAACAGTGTCTCCTTGCCCAATCGCTGCCCCAGGGCCACAAACCCCGGGTTGCAGGAGTTCTCGACGACCTGCAGGAAGGTCTGGCTGCCATGCCCGCCTCGCTTCCAGCAGCGCAGGGTGGCTCCGCCTACCTTTGCATAGCCTGGGTCGAAGAACCGCTCATGAAGCAGGTCCACCTTCTTCTCCTCAAGCGCTGCCGCCAGTGTAATAATCTTGAAGGTGGAACCAGGCTCATAGGTCATCCAGATAGGCAGGTTCCTGTTGTAGACCTCGGCATCCACCTCTTGATAAGAAGCTGGGTCATAGCCAGGCCTTGCCGCCATAGCCAGGATTTCACCCGTTTTCGGGTTCATGGCGATCGATAGGGCTGAATTTGCCTGCAATCGCTCCATGGCCTGGTCCAGCTCGCGCTCCACAATGCTTTGGATCGATTTATCGATGGTCAGTGTCAAACTGAGCCCGTCCTTCGGCTCATTGTACTTCTCAGAGGATCCCGGCATTAACCGCCCCCCTGCATCCGACAGATAGGAGACGCTCCCGTTCTTCCCGCTGAGCTCACTATCATACTTGCTCTCGACACCTGTCAGTCCTTGATTGTACCCACCCGTAAATCCAAGAATATGGGCCGCAAGGCCGCCATAAGGGTAGAATCTTTTATTGTCCTCAGCAACAACAATACCCGGAAGAGCCAAATCACGAATTTGCTGCGCTTTATCCATCGTAATTTTGCGTCCGCCGGGTTGCAGCCTGACTATAGATTGTTTCTTCGTTACCGCTTGGAGCACATCGCTTTCGTTCATGCCAAGCAGCGGCGCCAGCAGGTTCGCCGTCTTATCCTTCTCCTTCACTTGAACGGGAATGACCATAACCGTAGGTGTTGTAATGTTGTAAGCCAGCACCTCCCCGTTGCGGTCGCTGATCTCGCCGCGCTTAGCCGAGTAAGGGATATTTCTTCTCCAGGAGTCCTCCGCTTTGGCGGACAGCTCTTCTCCTTCGCCAAGCTGCACATAAGCAAGCCGGATGACTAAGGCTGCAAATAATACACACAGCAGCATCAATAATATGAACAGTCTTCGTCTGACCGTCACTTTCGAAATTCTCATTGTACTAGCCCCCTGTTCCTTCCAGACTCATCACAAGGATATTCAGGACAAACAGGGGATAGAACAAGCTATGGAGAATCGGAAGCGGTATCCTCACCTTCTTCCTCTACGAGATCAGGATCCGGGCTGTTCGGCGGGCTCAGGACCAGATGAACGGTTCTCTTGCCGTCGGTCTCCCTTACCTCTTGAGATACAACGTAGCCCTCACCCTCGATCGTAACAGCAATACCCATCACTGAGAGAAGCTCCAACGCTTCCCGCAAGGATTGGCCGGTAAGCACAGGTATACTTAGCTGCTGCTGGTCTTCAGTCAGAAGATACATCGGTTGTCCTTGCTTAAGTGCGCTCCCGGCTTTCGGGAATTGAGAAACCAGGGATTGGCCATGGCCCAGTGTAGCGTAAGAAATCCCTTTACTCTTCAAGGTATCCTTCGCATTCTGCAGGGACATCCCCGTCAAATCAGGTGTCTTGACGCTGCTGGACTGCGTTTTCTGGCTTCCTGTCTCCGTCCTGTGAGCCTTGTCCTTGGGCACGCCCAAATACTGAAGCGTCTGGCTTGCAATCTTCTGGAATACCGGAGCAGCCGCAGCCCCGCCGCCAAGCTCGGAGTTCTTCGGCTCATCAATCAGAACTATAATGGCGACCTTAGGATCATCCACCGGCGCATAACCGATAAATGAAACTACTTGTTTGGTGTAGTCATATACACCTTTAACGACCTTTACCGCCGTCCCGGTCTTCCCGGCTACACGGTAACCGTCAATATAAGCATGCCGGCCGGTCCCAATCTTCTGGTCCGATACGACCTGTTCCAGATAGCTTCCGACTTCCTCCGCTTTCTCCGAAGTGAGCACTTGCCGGACTTCCTTGACCGAGGTTTTCATCGTTTCACCGGTCTGCGGATCATTAATCGATTTGACGATATGAGGCTCCAGCAGCTTCCCTCCGTTTGCTACGGCAGAAATAGCTGCCAATTGTTGCAGCGGGGTTACGAGCAATTGCCCGTGTCCGTAGGCCATCGCCGCAAAGTCGGCCTGCTGTACCGGCGTTACTTGCCCCTTCGCCTCTCCGGGCAGCTCGATTCCTGTCTTGCTGCCGAAGCCAAAATGATCGACGTATTGCTTCAACATTTCAGGACCGAGCATCTCATATCCCAGCTTGACAAAGGCAACGTTACTCGAGCGCTTAACCCCTTCCAGGTAGCTGATTTCTCCCCAGCCGGCGCGCTTGAGGTCATGGATGGTCTGGCCCGGCACACGGATGCTGCCTGATTTGTAAGTGGCATCCGGATTGAACAGCCCTTCCTGGACAGCCCCCGCCAAAGTAACGATTTTGAAGGTGGATCCGGGTTCATAGACGGATTTGATCGCATGATTGTAGAAATTTTTCTGTTCTACATCCTCCCAGTACGAGTTGGGATTATAATCAGGGAGGTTGGCCATCGCAAGGATCTCCATCGTATTCGGATCAGCTACTATAGCCGTCATACTAATCGGCTGCAGATCGGCAAAGGCCTCCTCCATCGCTTCCTGAACATAATACTGGATCGTATAGTCGATGGTCAGCTGGATGTTCTTTCCGTCCTTCTCCGGCGTATAGATTTCACTGGCCTTCGGAATTTCAATTCCCCGGCCGTCCCTCTTGTACTCTATTGAACCGTTCTGCCCTTTCAGCTCCTCGTCAAAATAAGCTTCCAGTCCGGAGACAGCCTCCCCCTCCCGACTCAAATAGCCAAGCACATGCGACGCCAGATTGTTCTCCGGATAATAGCGCTTCTGTTCCTTGATCAGATAGATTCCGGAGTCCTCCAGTTTATGTTCTTCCTTCAGCTGCTCGCTGAATGCAGCAACCTGATCACGAAGCTCCTGATCGATCTTCCAGCCTTCATTGCGCACCTCGCGCTGGGAATAATATTCGCCATCCTTCTTCGTGGCCGACACAAGCTGCTCCAATTCGGCCTTGTCCTTGCCAAGCAGCTCGTGAAGTCCATTCACCACGTCATCCTGAATGCCGAACTGCTGGATGAGCTTGGGATTGATGGCTACTGTATAAGCCGGGGCATCCACGGCAAGCACATTCCCGTTGCGGTCCGTTATCGTTCCCCGTGAAGCAGGCAGGATCTTCTTCGTGGACCATTGCTGTTCCGCATGCTCCTGCCAGAAGTCAGCCTGAACCACTTGCAGCATAAACACTCTTATCATGATTAAAGCAAAAAAGAGGGTAATACATCCCCCTATCAGCAGTGTGCGCAGCCGTATTCTTTTAAGCATCATAACAACCCCTTTTGGAATCAGAATTATTTACGGGCTGTCGTCATATCCTCCGAAGTACCGCCTGCATCCGTAGTAGCCGGCACTTCAATCTGAAACATATTCATATCCGGCTTCACATAGCCAAGCTTGGCAGCCTCGGAAGGGATGGACTCCTCAAGTCGTTCCTTTTGAACGGTTAACTCTTTCACTTCCAGCGTCATGGTTTGAATTTCCGAATTCATATTGTACAGCTGCCGCTTGATATTGTACAGATTCGCATTTTGCCACAGCAAACCAGCCATGACCGCCACACAAAAAATAACCGTCATGATATAGAGAAGCTTCTCGCGAACGGGCAGCGATGTACGACGGGTGACTACCTTGGTAGTCTCACGATAACGCGGAGATTGATAACTGCGCTCGGCAGCGCGTTCCTTAACCGCCAAGTTTCCTCTTGTATAAGCCATGTTATTTTTCCTCCGCTCTCGTCTCAAGTTTTTCTGCAACACGCAGCTTTGCCGAACGCGCTCTCGCATTCATGTCCAATTCTTCAGGCGAAGCCACAATGGGCTTCCGGTTAATCAACTTCAATTGCCCCTGTCCCCCGCATACACACATCGGGAAATCAGGCGGGCAAGTACATTTCTCAACATAACTCGCCAGGATTTGCTTGCAAATCCGATCTTCAAGTGAATGGAAGGTGATCACCGAAACCCGGCCCCCCGGCGCCAAACAGCGGACTGCCGCATGCAGGCCCTCCTCCAGCGCGCCAAGCTCATCATTAACGGCGATTCTAAGCGCCTGAAAGCTTCGCTTTGCCGGATGTCCTCCGGTTCTTCTTGCTGCTGCCGGAATTCCTTCCTTGATCAGCTCCACAAGCTGTCCGGTGGTCTCAATCGGGGTGTTCGCTCTTGCTTCGCCAATAACGGAAGCGATCCGTCTAGCGAATTTCTCCTCCCCATATTGGAACAATATCCGAGAAATTTCGCGTTCCGGCCATTCATTAACAATCTCACGGGCCGTCAATGCTGCGGATTGGTCCATTCTCATGTCCAGCGGCGCATCCGCATTGTAGCTGAATCCGCGTTCGCCTTCATCAAATTGAGGAGAAGACACGCCGATATCGAACAAGAATCCGTCAACCTGGGGAACCCCGTTCACTTGCGGTACTCCGTCTACTTCTCTTAGCTTCTGTTCAATATATCTGAAATTGCTCTTCACGAGCGTCAGACGCGGATCATCGGGAGCAAGATTTCTTCTTGCATTATCCAGCGCCCAGTCGTCCTGATCAAACGCAATCAGCCTGCCGCCTTCTCCCAGCCGGGACAAAATGACCGAGCTATGCCCGCCGCCTCCTAATGTACAATCGACATAAATGCCATCCGGCTTGATGCGCAGCCCTTCTGTTGCTTCCTTTTTAAGCACCGTGATGTGATGGAACAAGACTTACGCCTCCAGACGTTAAAAACCTATACTTCGTAATCAAAAGTTGACTTATTGAACAACCTCTTACAATTCAAAATTAAAATCCACCAGCTTCTCAGCAATCTCGTTAAAGGTATCCTCGGATTGCTGGAAGTACTGCTGCCATGTTTCCAGGCTCCAGATTTCAACCCGATTCGACACGCCGAGAACAACACAATCCTTCTCCAGCTTGGCGTACTGCCTAAGAGTTCCGGGTAAATTTACCCTTCCCTGTTTATCCCATCCGCATTCGGTGGCCCCGGAGAAAAAGAACCGGGTGAACGCACGCGCATCGGACTTCATTAATGGGAGCGCCTTGAGCTTCTGCTCCATCACTTCCCATTCTGCTTGCGGGTAGACGAACAAGCATTGATCCAAGCCGCGGGTGACGACAAAAGAGGTCCCGAGGAGATCACGAAACTTAGCCGGGATAATAATCCGGCCTTTCTCATCAATGCTATGTTGGAATTCCCCCATAAACATTGTTGTGTCTCACTCCTTACCCCAATTCCCCACTTTGCACCACTTTCCACCACTTGAATAGTAATTATTCGTCATATGAACGTAAATTCCTGCTCAAATTCAAACTTTTTTTCGAAGGAAATTTTATACAGGTCGTAAGCGCCTTCTTCTGAACTCCGAAAAACTAAAAAAAGAGCCGGAGGATTGTCCCTCGGCTCCTTACTATTCAAATCGTTTCCTTGCTAGCTCAGTGCTCCTGCCAGCTGTCCAGATAGCTGATCTGCTCGGAAGTCAGCGAGTCAATGCTCAGGCCCAGACTCTCCAGCTTGAAGCGCGCCACCTGTTCATCCAGCTCATACGGCACATTTACAACTGTTTTTCCGATCTGCTGATATCTATCATTGACGTATTTCAGGGACAGAGCTTGCAGCGCAAAGGTCATATCCATTATCTCGGCAGGATGTCCATCGCCTGCTGCCAGATTCACAAGACGTCCTTCAGCTAGAATGTAGACTTTACGGCCGTCCTTCAGCTGATATTCTTCGATATTGCGGCGAACCGTGCGAATGCTGCTTGAGCGTTCCGCCAGCTCCGGTTTATTCACTTCCACATCGAAATGGCCGGCATTGGACAGAATTGCTCCATCCTTCATGACATCATAATGCTCACCGCGTATGACGTCACGATTCCCGGTTACAGTGACGAAGAAGTCGCCAAGCTTGGCTGCTTCCATCATCGGCATCACGCGGAATCCATCCATATAAGCTTCCACTGCTTTAATTGCATCCACCTCGGTGACGATTACGTTGGCGCCAAGTCCTTTTGCCCGCATCGCAACCCCTTTGCCGCACCAGCCGTAGCCTACAACGACAACCGTCTTCCCTGCGACAACCAGGTTTGTTGTCCGGTTGATCCCGTCCCAGACCGATTGACCTGTACCATAACGGTTATCGAACAAATATTTGCAATAAGCATCGTTAACAGCAACCATTGGAAATTGCAGTTTGCCTTCCTTATCCATTGCCTTCAGCCGCAAGATTCCCGTCGTTGTCTCCTCTGCGCCTCCGCGGATATTTTCCAGCAAATCCTGCCGTTCTGAATGCAGAATCGTTACAAGATCGCCGCCATCATCGATGATGAGGTCGGGCTTTATTTCCAATGCACGGATGAGCAATTGTTTGTATTCGGCTGGCTCCGGATTGTACTTCGCAAATACCGTAATGCCATCCTCGACAAGGGCTGCGCATACATCATCCTGCGTAGACAGCGGGTTGCTTCCTGTAATCGTAACCTCTGCCCCGCCGGCCTGTACTACTTTAGCCAAATAGGCCGTTTTGGCCTCCAGATGCAAAGAAATCGTTACCTTAAGCCCCTTGAAAGGCTGCTCGGCTTCAAATTGCTTGCGGATCCGTCCCAAAACAGGCATGTGAGCCTCTACCCAATCAATCTTCAAATGCCCTTCCGGGGCAAGCTTCATATCCGTAACAATACTATTCCTAACCGCTTCCTGACTCATCCTGAATCCTCCTACAAATAAAGTATCCGATGCGTTCCCGTTACATCATAAGGAATTCCTGCAAGCTCGTCAATCCAGCTCCATCCATATCGATTTAAATAATAAAACGCATTATATGTCCGCTCTTGCAACCTGCCCATCGGAATGACGGATTGCTCGATACGTTCGAAATGTCTGACTCCGGAATCGTTGCTCTTTGCCAAAGCATCCATCGACTTATTGCGGAGATATTCGATTTGTTCAATAATTTTGTCCCGATTAGCTCCGCCCAGCTTGATCAAGCCTGCTTGCACTGTTCCCAGTTGCTCGATCAACGGATTGTACATGGCTTCAAAGGAAGACTTAATCTCCGCAAATCGTTCCTCCAAATGGAGATGATCCTGTTCCTTCAGCCAGGCCTCACGCTTGTCCGAAAGTGAATCCTTATTATTCACATCGTTCCACTCCAGCCCGTACTTCTCCATATTTCTTTGAACTGCCCCGTCGATCATCGTGAAGGATTCCCGGGGAACTAAAACAGGCATCTGGATGCCGAACGCCTGGAAGGCTTTGCCCGTCAACGCCCAATATGCAATCTCTCCAGCACCAAGTACCGTTCCCAAGACCGGCAGCACCGAGTCCTGCATTAACGGACGGGTCAATACATTATTGCTGAATCGTTCGGGATGCGCATGAAGCTCGGCAAGCAATTCATCAGCCGAAAAAGAGCAGGTCCCTTTCCTGTCGGTAAAGACACCCTTCTGCTTGAAGAGCAGCTTCCGTTCCCCTTCATGAACATAGAACAAATTGGCCCCGCCTTCATGAACATCTGCTTGAAGGGAGAATCCCCCGGCTGCAAGCTCCTTCCCCGCACTAAGGTAAGCCTGTTCCAACTCGTCGTTTTGCTTGATCATTCGTTCAAAGACGGGAACTTCCAGCTTTCGCAGATGCGGGTCAGCAGAATCCATCACAATCAGCCCGAATCGGCCAAACAGTGTCCCGATCAGCTTGGCAAAGCATTCTGTCAATGTGCCCGACTGGGAAGCAAGAGTGCGGTATGCATCCAGCAGCCCCGATTTGAATTCTGTATTCTGAAGCAGGTTATCCAATTCATCGGCAATTTGCCCCCAATCCTCCTGCATCACTTTCACCTGGCTGACAGGGGTTCGCTGCTCTGACCTTTTTGCGATCCGAATTCGTTTGATCTGCTGGTCAGCGGATAACAGATAAGTATGATCCACCTCATCCCAGTCATGATCCTCTCCTGCAATCCAGAAGACAGGGACAACGGGATGGGAGAGCTTTTCTTGTGCTTCTTTCGCCGCTTTAATAATCGATAAAGCCTTATAAATTACAAATAACGGTCCCGTCAATAAACCGCTCTGCTGTCCCCCGACGATCACAGCTGTGCCTTCTTGCTCCAGCAGGTCAATGGATGCCATCACTGCTTCATGCGGATTATGTTCTCTATTAAAATCCTTAAGTACTTGAGTCAGCTTGATGCGGTCGAGGCGTCTACCATCGCTCTGCTTAAGCCAATCTATTCTTCTGACCCATTCTTCCCGGCGGGTCAAATCATACTCATAGAAATACCCAACCTTACTATAATGGTGTATCATTGCCTCTGCCAGCGGCTGTGATGAAGGCAACGGTTGTTGTTCGATATTCATGGGGCTCATAATCCTCCTGTAGTTACTAAACTATCTCTCAATATAGCACAAGTAGCGTAAAATCGCGAAGCTGCTCACAACACTTTGGTAAATGCGCAAAAAGCGGCCATTCAGGAATATTTCCTGAACAACCGCTATCTTAAACAAGGATTTAGCCCTTCTTGGGCATGGAAACCCAATGGCCTTTGGAAACTTCCACAAGCTCCGAGTTGTCCAAGTCGAACAAGCCGCCGCCTGCATGATCACCTTTTCCATGAATCGGACCATTTCCATGATCATCAAGCAGAATCCGCTTCTTGTTCGCTTCAATTTCCGGATCGGGAATTGGAATTGCGGACAATAGCGTCTTGGTGTAAGGGTGGAGCGGATTGGCGTACAGTTCTTCGCTTTCCGCTAGCTCGACGATGCGTCCCAGATACATAACTGCTACCCGGTCACTGATATGCTTAACCATGGACAAGTCATGCGCAATAAACAGATAAGTCAATCCCAGGCGATCTTGCAGATCCTTCAAAAGGTTGACGACCTGAGCCTGAATCGATACGTCGAGCGCAGAGATCGGTTCGTCACAGATAATGAACTTTGGATTTACCGCCAGGGCACGGGCAATTCCGATCCGTTGGCGCTGACCGCCGGAGAACTCATGCGGATAACGGGTAGCATGATCCGGGTTCAGACCAACCATATCGAGCAGATCTTCAACCCGTTTCTTTCTTTCCGCACGCGATCCTGCCATGCCGTGAATGTCCAGGGCTTCACCAATAATATCAGTAACAGTAAAGCGAGGATTCAACGAAGCATAAGGATCCTGGAAAATCATCTGCATATCACGGCGCATATGCTTCATCTTACGCGGAGAAAGCTGATTGATATCTACACCGTTAAAGCGGACACTGCCGCCGGTAGGCTCGTATAATCGCAAAATCGTACGTCCGGCTGTAGACTTACCGCATCCCGATTCGCCTACGAGGCCGAGTGTTTCGCCTTCAGCAATCGAGAAGCTGATATCATTGACAGCCTTCAATACACTGCCGCTGCCGACATTAAAATACTTTTTCAAACCTTCCACTTCAATCAGGTTTTTACTCATGACGACTGTCCTCCCTCTTTGGCCATAGGGTGAAGATCCCAGCAACGGGCCGAATGAGTATCGCTGAATACAGTCGCACTTGGGTCGATTTGTTCGCAGATCTTCATCGCCTGATCACAACGTGCTGCGAATGGACAGCCGATCGGCGGCTTGATCAGATCCGGAGGCGTTCCGATGATCGGAATCAACGGCTCACCCTTCTTTTGATCCAGCCGCGGCATCGATCTGAGCAAGCCTTTGGTATAAGGATGTTGAGGATTTTTAAAGATTTCCCATTTCGTACCGGTCTCGACTACTTCACCGGCATACATAACGATAACACGGTCACACATACCTGCAACCACACCCAGGTCATGGGTAATCAAAATAATAGAAGTACCGAGACGTTGCTGCATTTCCTTCATAACATCCATAATTTGTGCCTGAATGGTTACGTCCAGCGCTGTTGTCGGTTCATCGGCAATCAGCAGGGATGGACGGCAAGCCAAGGCAATCGCAATCATCACCCGTTGGCGCATACCGCCGGAGAATTCGTGAGGATATTGGTTAAAGCGGGCTTCAGCATTTTTAATGCCGACCAGTTTCAGCATTTCAATCCCTTCCTGCTTTGCCTGAGCCGCTGACATTTTCTGATGTTTGATGAGAACTTCTGTAATTTGTTTTCCTACTTTAATAGTAGGATTCAAAGAGGTCATCGGATCCTGAAAAATCATACCAATATCTTTGCCGCGAACTGCTTCCATTTGCTTATTCGTCTTTTTAAGCATGTCCTGTCCCTGGAACAGGATCTCACCTTGCTTGATGATTGACGGAGGGGACGGAATCAGGCGCATGATTGTTTGGGCCGTTACGCTCTTGCCGCTTCCGGACTCACCTACGATCGCAACCGTCTCCCCTTTACCTACTTCAAAGTTCATGCCGCGAACGGCCTTTACCTCGCCGCCTTTCACTTGGAAAGATACGTGCAAGTCTTTGACTTGTAAAATCGGCTCCATCATTCCACCTCCTATTTCTTCAGTTTAGGATCCAGCGCGTCGCGAAGACCATCGCCAAAAATGTTAAATGCCAGCATGGTCAAGCTGATTACCGCGGCCGGGAACATCATCCGCCAAGGGTAGTACAACCAGCCGGTCAAGGCATCATTGATCATCGAACCCAGCGAAGCAACCGGAGCTTGTACACCCAATCCCAAGAAGCTCAGGAAGGCCTCCGCGAAGATTGCATTCGGAACCGACAGTGTAACTGTAACGATAATCGGCCCTACTGCATTCGGCAACAAATGCTTGAACAAGAGACGTCCAGACCCGGCTCCCATCGAGCGGGATGCAAGCACGAACTCACGATTTTTTAATTGCATGATTTCACCGCGCACTATCCAGGACATGTTGATCCAGCCTGTAATCGTGAGCGCAAGAATAATGGTCCCCAAGCTCGGCTCAAGTACAACCAGCAGCAGGATTGTGACCAGAAGGTAAGGAATCGCGTACAAAATTTCCGAAAATTTATTCATAATCTCATCGACGCGGCCGCCGAAGTAGCCCATGGTTCCGCCATAAATGACACCGATAATCAGGTCAATACAAGCAGCAACCAGACCTACAAACAGTGAGATCTGAGCACCTCTCCAAGTACGGACAAACATGTCCCGTCCCAGATCGTCTGTGCCAAACCAGTGCGTCAATGAGGGGCTTTCATTTGTAGCAAGCAGATCATTTGAATAGTAGTCATAGCCGTGAACCCACCCCGAAATGAGAGGACCAAGAACTGATGCAACCACTATAAATGCAAGCACCCATAAGGCTGTCATAGCCAGTTTGTTAGCACACAAGCGCTGCCATGCATCTCGCAAAGCGGAAATACTTTCGCGCTGAATCACTTCTGCTTGTTTTTCGTCTGTACCTATCTTTCTGAAGTCATCTGGCTTAAGCTCAACCGGAGAATTCATAACTTGAACTTGATTGCTATCCACTTCTAGCCCTCCTTTCCTTTGGAAAGTTTAATTCTCGGATCCACAAATACATAAGCAATATCAGTCAAGAACCGGGCAATCATCAGCAGGGCGCCGTAAAAAATGGTAATCCCCATAATCACCGGGTAATCCCGGCCGCTAATGGCATCAACAAACTGCTTCCCGATGCCGCCGATACCGAAGATCTGTTCGATAACGACAGAACCAGTTACAATGTTCGCCGTCATTGGTCCCAGATAAGTAACAACAGGCATAATGCCGTTGCGAATGACGTGTCTAAACAAAATGGCAATCCAGTTAAGACCTTTGGCCTTTGCCGTCTTGATATAATCCGCATGCAAAACCTCAAGCATGCTGGAGCGGGTAAGCCGTGCGATAAATGCAATCGGTTGAGCAGTTAACGCCGCCACCGGAAGGAAATAATAAATCGGGCCTTTAAAGCCCATGGTAGGCAACCAATGGAGCTTGGAAGCAAAAACATACTGTAGTAGTGTTGCAATAACAAAGCTTGGGACCGCAATCCCCAGCACAGCTAAGACCATGGCTATATTATCCAGCAGCTTTCGATGATATAGCGCTGCCAGCATCCCTAGGGTAACACCTACGATAACCGCCACAATAATAGCCACAAGTCCAAGCTTCAAGGATGGAGCAAAAGAACCGGTAATAATATCAGCAACCTCATGATTGATCTTCTTCATCGAAATTCCGAAGTCACCTTGCACGATGTCACCTAAATACTTGAAATACTGCTGATAGACGGGCTTGTCGAATCCATATTGCTCATACAAGCGTTCCCTAATCTGGTCTGGGACCTTTTTCTCCGACGTGAAAGGGTCGCCTGGAATGGCTTTCATCAGAAAGAAGGTGGCCGAGATCAGAATGAACAACGAAACCAACATGTAAAATAACTTATTGGCTATATAACGTACCATGCCCGTTAGCACCTCCTTTTGATAAAATTCGACATTAAGATTTTAAGACAATTAAGAGCTTTTGTCTATTGGATACAATATCCTCAAGCTTCAAGCTCGATTAATAACCTATTGTAGATACGCACAAAAAAATCGGGATATATACGGATAATCACATATATATCCCGATGAAACTATGCAATTTCCAAGCGTACTTGGATTAATGTTCCAGCAGGTAGGCGCGAGAGTAGTCAACCGCACCGCTAAAGTCAAGTATTACGCCTTTCAGATAAGGTTTAGATACGGAAACACTTGTATAGTAGTAGATCGGCAACAGAACTTGGTTGTCCTTGATCAGGTTTTCCTCAGCCTTTTTGAATGCCTCGTTACGCGCAGCAGCATCATCCGTGCTCTTCGCTTGGTTGATCAAAGCATCGTAATCGGCATTAGCATAACCGGAATCATTGTTACCGCCGCCAGTTACCCACATATCGAGGAAGGTCATTGGATCGTTATAGTCCGCACTCCAACCTGCGCGAGCGACTTGGTAGTTCAGGCTTTGACGGTTTTCAAGGAACACAGCCCATTCTTGGTTTTCCAGCTTCACGTCAACACCCAGGTTCTTCTTCCACATGTCAGCTACAGCCAAAGCGATTTTCTTGTGGCCTTCGCTTGTATTGTACATTAAAGTGATCTCCGGCAGTTGTGTATAGCCTTTTTCTTGCATGCCTTGCTCAAGCAATTTCTTGGCTTCTTCATAGTCTTCCTTGAAGTAAGCTTTATCGTCTACTTCGTTACGGAACTCATCGTTCACACCTTTGATACCAGGAGGGACATAGCCATAAGCCGGGAGTTGTCCGCCCAAGGTAACTTTATCTACGATCGCTTGACGATCGATAGCCATTGCAAACGCTCTACGGATATTAACGTTATCGAATGGTTCTGCAGTTACGTTGAATTCATAGTAGTAAGTAGATGCAGTCCCCTTGATTTCAACTTCATCTTTCAGCTCTTGCTGAACAATCGGAATTTGGTCGGTTGGAATTTCGCCGTTCGGATGTCCGGCACGATCCAATTCGCCGTTTCTGTAAGAAGCAAGCTCAGTAGCGCCGCTGTTTACAAGCGACATTGTTACTTTATTCAGCTTGATCTCATCTTTACCCCAGTAAGAATCACTCTTGGTTACTTCGATCGACTGGCCTTTCGCCCAAGTCGTCAAAGTGAAAGCGCCATTTGTGATCATCTTGTTGGCGTCTACCGCCCAAGCTTGGTCATCCTTAACGGATTGATGAACTGGATAGAATGTATAGAAGGAAGTCAGACCCAGGAAGTATGGAGTTGGTGTTACGAGTTCTACTTCCAAGGTATGTTCGTCTACAGCTTTCACACCCACTTGGGAGAAGTCTGTAATTTTCCCTTCATTAAACTCTTGCGCATTTTTAAGGTAATACAATTGGTAAGCATATGGAGGAGCAGGCAACGTTTCAGGACTCAGAACACGTTCCCAAGCAAATACGAAATCATTTGCTGTTACAGGATCGCCATTGCTCCAAGTTGCTCCTTCACGAAGATGGAACGTATACTTGGTTCCGTCGATTTCCCAGGATTCAGCGGCAGCCGGTTGAGCTTCGCCAGCTTCATCCATGCGAGTCAAACCTTCGTACATCAGCTTCAGCACCGTGTTGGCTTGGCTGTCTTGGGCTTGAGCCGGGTCAAATGTTGGCGGCTCGGAGCTCAGGTTGATTCTCAGTGTTTGATCTGCTGCCAGCGTTTCATCACCGCTGTTTGCAGTATCATTGTTCGAAGTTGCGGTGTTTCCACCGTTGCCACTATTTGACGCCGTGTTGTTCTTGTCGTTCGATCCGCATGCAGAGAGCAGCGTACCTACCGCGAGAACAAGCGTCAAAAGAAGCAAAAGACTCTTACTCTTCTTCATCTTGCAAGATCCCCCTTAAAAAAAATAGTGTGGTATATGTTTTTAGATTATACAACCAGCGGTCAAAAAAATCCAACATAAATTTTCAGAAAGTTAATCTAATTTTGATAAAACACATCAATTCGTCAACAAAATTGTCTATTATACAATATTGACTTTTCATTTTCTTAACAATTAACGAATCATGTCATATTATTATGTAGGATTATGCTCATCATCATCAGCAGGATCTATTTTGTACTAAGCGGTCGTAATGTATGTAAAAAAGCTGATCAGGAAAAGCACGATATAAAGAACCCCGGTGCCAGCGAACGTCAGTCTCCAAACCACGCGAACCAGCTTGCGGATGTTGACCTTTCCCTTCATGCGCGTCTGCGCCCCTCCAATTAAGCCCGTAGCAATAAGGATCACCAGCAGGATCAAATAAAATCCGGAGCTTGAAGAAAACACTATATTGAACAAGGCCGAGACAGAGAGAATCAAGAAAAACGTACTTACATCCATAGCAAGCTTGATTGCGGCTTTCTGGTCTTTATTCGCAAAATAGAAGCTTACCAGATAGACTAATACAAAAGGAACGAATGGAATGATAGACAGCACGGTAACTGATGTGAAAATAATATCCAAGTGTTCACACCTCCTCGAAAATTTGGGTGCTGCGTATAATTAAGGATAGCGTAATAATTTTATATGGCTGTCAAGGATGCAAGGACTTAACCAGGAGCCATAGCATTCTATGCATCGGAAGGTCGATTCCAACTGACTCAGCCAATCCAACCAACTGTCCGTTAATCGCATCGATTTCCGTTGCGCGATGATGAAGAACATCTCCCAGCATGGAGGATGTATTCGTCGAGGTAGACCGGCATACGCTTGCTACTAATTCGAATGCATCATCATCCAGCGAAATACCGCAAGCTTTATAGGCTCGCTCCGCTTCTGCACATAACATCCGGACCATCGTCATGCGTTCCTCACTCACAAGCAAATCACCGTTTGGAACACGCAGAATTGCGGTAAGCGGATTAATCACCGAATTAATCAATAATTTGCGGTAGATATCCTTATCGATGTCATTCGACAAAAATGTTGGAAATCCTGCCTTTCTAAGTGTATTCAGCAAAGTTTCAGTTGCTTTATCATGAAGTGCATCAAGGCTACTGCTGGCCTGGACTTTAGATATTCCAAGCCTGCTCTCTCCCAGTCCAGCCCTGCGGACTCCATTATCCGCCAGTCTTGTGGAGCCTTCGGTTGTAATGATCGTATACACGGACCTTCCGTCAAGCCTGCGAGATATTTTATCGATGTGGCCGATACCATTTTGCAGACAGGCAATTCGGGTGTCCGGACCGGCGATGTGTGATAAGGCTGATATCATCTCCTCCTCTAAATGGCTCTGCTTCACCGCAATCAGAATCCACTCAGGCGCCTCCCGCTGCGCAGCAGCATGTTCATCACATTCACTTTGCTTCAAGACACGTGCAGTCCAATGTCCCGCCTCAATTCTTACTGTATTTCCATCGGCTTCTTCAATATAGATGCCTTGCTCAAGCAGCAATTTTCTTTGAGCTTCCTTACGCGTCCAGAAGGTAATTTTCTCCCCTGCTTTGGCCAGATACCCTCCATAGAGCAAACCAATAGCTCCTGCGCCTACAATATGTATGTTCATTCTTTATTCTCCTCTTTCACGCTTGCTTCTTTCTTTATACCAAAGCCTTCCGAGGAATACAAAAAAGAACTGCCCAACAGGGCAGCTCCTTTTGTCAGATAACCTCATTCAATCCGTTCCAGATTTCCGTTGGCATCCATCTTGAATCGCTTCTTCAGCTCTTCATCTTCTTCATTAAGGAAGGCCAGCCTTCTGGCACGATCCATAATCTGAATCAGCGCCTTGTAATCATCGTTTACAACCCGGTAATCGGTCTGAACCTCGCTCACCTGAGCATTCAAATGCTCATTCTCGACACGCAGCCTGGCGAGCTGTTCTTCTTTTTCCCGGAGCTCTTTCTCCAAGGATTTCATATGACGATTACTTTCAACAATCGTGTTCTTCCATCCGCGCAGGAAACGGATTACAGCATCAATGGAGATCGTCTCTTCACTAACGCCTTCTCCCTTATAGCTTCCTGCATCTTCTACTTCCGCCTGAGCCAGTGACGAAATTGCCGGATTCCCCGAGAGAACCCCCTGCTTCTTCATATAGTTCCGCTTCTGCCGTTGTGCTTTCGCGATCCCTATTGCAGCTTCGTATTTTTTGCGGACACAGCTGTTCCACCGAAAACCGCAAGCTGCCGCTGTTCTGCCAATTCGCTCACCGACTTCCTCAAAAGCGGTAAGTTGAGTGCTGCCCTCCCGAATGTGGCGCAGTGTTACCTCTGCCAGAATCAAATCATCTTCAGCACTCCATGCGTCTTGTCTGACTGCTGCCATGCTATAAAAACCTCCCAACGACTTCCTGATATCACTGTAAAAACTGCTTACTCCATTACTATGCCTCTCATAGAGTTCATAGAATCTATTTGATACTAAAATGTATTTCCAAAATAAACCTTCTCCATACCTTTGAAAGCTTGAACAAGAAATAAACATTCAGAACCACAAAATGAACAAGAACAAAAATCACAGTTAGATAATGAATTCAAGCGCAATTTGTGTCTTTTCATTTACACTTTATATTGTTGAGGGTATAATGAGAAATAGTAAACGGTTACGTTATACATAGGAAAGGGGGCAATGTTCTTGGCTCGCATGTTCCGTGTTCTCGGGTTCTTTACCCTGGCAATCGGGTTAATGGCTTTTGCGGGAAACCTCATTGAAATGGCACTGTTATTCTTTTTGCAGACCGCCTTTTTCGTACTGTTCGGTTACTTGAAATTTACGGAGAGAACCTATATTCTTTTGTTTTGGGGATATATGATTGTTACTTTTACCGGTTTTAGTTACTGGACGATCTTTCAGATGGGTCTTCCCCTCTAATTGCAAGTGTGCAAATACTTTAGACGTTTGGTTAATTCGCCAGCGTCTTTTTTTTGCATTTATCCGGAATGAAGAGGACTGATAATTAACTTCCTGTTATCATATATATGAACAAGCAGTTTATGACAAAAGGGGGCTGATCGGGAGTTGAACAGAAACATTATGGCTATTTTTCTCGCAGCCTTGCTGCTGTTTAATCTTCTGCAGCCACACCGTGTCCATGCTGCTGCGATGTCCGATGAAGAGCTCCGTATTTTACAGGACAGTCTGTCTATTATCGAGCTTGACAGAGAGATTGCCAGAATCGAGGTCCAGCAAGAGGAAGCGCATCGAACCGCAGAGCAATTGCAACTGGAGCTCGAGCGGAAAAACGAACAGATCCATCGAAGCCGTGAGCAGGCCGGAAAACGTCTCGCCGCCTATTATATGGGGGAACGCGAATCCTTGATGGCCGCCATATTGTCAGTGAACAGCTTGAAGGACTTCTTTGCAGTTATGGATTACTACCAGATCATCGCGGAGCGGGATCGCGATGTCCTCGATGCCTATAAATCAGAGTATGCCGGAATCAAGGCAACAAAGAAGAAAATAGACAATTTGTCCGTCGAGCTCGCAGGGATGAAGGAAAATTTGCTTAAACAGAGGGCCCGAATCTCTGAACTGCAAAATAGCGTCCAGGGCGTCCTGAGTGCCAGCAGCGACCCGGAGAAGCTGGCTGCACTTATCCGCGAGCTAGGGATGTATTGGGAGAATGTCGGCTTGTACGAGGTTCGTCGTTACTTTCGGGAACTCGCTTCTGCGATGGCGGATTTCCCGGACTTCTTACAGGAGCATAAAGAAAGCCTCACTTCGGACAGAAGCGGTTACACCTTGATTGTCCGTGAAGAGGACTTAAACAGCTTCCTGCACGGAAAGAGCGAATTGTTAAAGGATATGTCCTTTCAATTTGAGAACGGGCTCATTATCGCCAAGGGAAAGCGCGATTCGCTGGAGCTTCAGCTTGAAGGAAGTTACTCGGTAGTGAATGATCCCGAAAATTGTATCAAATTCCATGTTGAACGGCTGATTTTTAACGGTCTGGAGCTTCCTGACACCACGCGCAATGAACTGGAACAGGACTTTGACCTCGGATTTTATCCCAAAAAAATAGTTCCGTTCGTTGAAGCCACCGAAGCGGCGATCAGCGAAGGAACCTTGAAGGTCAAATTAAAATTGGGTTTATAGCTCAGCCTTCCACTCCATGAGAAAGGTGTGCCTATCCTTCCCATCTGCAAGAAACGGCGCAGCAATCTTCGAAAAATGCTGCAGCCATTCCGGAAATCCGGTATCTGCGGGGATTACCCCCGAATTATTAACAAATGATGCAGGAATCCAGGACGGCAGGCCTCCGCGAGTCGATTGATAATATATAGTCTTGAGGACCGGCAGTTTGCCGGTTCCTTCATACCATTGCCGCTGCTCAAACTGGTCAGTCATAGCTGCAATCCATTGCCCGGCCGCATCTTTATTGGCTGATTGGGCTGATACGACATAACTCCGTCCATCAATCCACATCCATCCTGCTGCCGGATCATCAAGGTTCGGATACAAAATTTCCATCCCCGCATCCATGCGGCTGGCAACTTCACTCCAACGAACCAGGGCAAACATGGCCTTCCCCTCATTCAGACTGGAGGACAGCTCTTTCAGCTCCGTACCCTCCAGGTTGAGAAGCAGATGACGTATCCCTTCGATAGAAAGTACCGCTCGCTCCATTGCATCATCCGGCAAAAAAGCTCCGCAGGACTTGTCGTCCTCGTCATTGCCGGACAATTGCCACAACAGGGAGAGCACGGCATAAGGATCAGTAAAATCAAGTGCAAACAAATAGGGTATCCCTTGTTTCTCTTCATAGGCTGAGATCAGCTGCATCCAGTCGTTTGCGTGCTTAGGCATCGACAAGCCAGCATCCTGTACACGATCCTTTTGGATCATCCATACATATGTATCCGCATCCATTGGAACGGACCACATGTAACCATTCCATTCCCCAGGGGCCAGAGAAGCGGTTAATAATTCCCCGGTTAATGACCCTGTGTAATAGCTTTCGGTTGGTGACAAATAGCCTTCTGCTGCGAATCGGCGAACCCAGATATTATTAAGAAGCAGTACATCCGGCGCTTCACCAAGTCTTAGCTCGTTTTGAAGTGAAGTATAATCCGAATCATACGGGAAATTCGTCAATTCCACATCCATACTAAGCTCTTCTGAAATTTTACTGTTCATTTGCTGGAGTCTGGAGAATTCCGACTCTGTCATTTGAACGGCTACCTTTAATAACTTTGGCTCCTGCTCTGTCTCCAGCACTTTCGGCTGGGCAGGCTCGAACTCCCCCGTCCGATCAGAGCGAGGAGGAGTTGCTGTATTGCTGGGTGATAAGTTGATCAAGGCAAGCAAAAGGATGGCAAAAAGGACCCAATGGTTTTTTCGCTTCACACCAGTTCTTCCTCTCCGGATGATAACCCTTTCCCTATTGTAACAACTTTCCCCTTGCTTGTCCTTACAAATCACAACAAAAAGCTGCCTTTTCGGAAGTGATTCCCGTCAAGGCAGCTTGTTTACTCGAGCTCAGGAAGCTACAACAGATCGGCGGCTACCTGTGCCAGTTTGGATCTTTCCCCCTTTTCCAAGGTAATATGTCCACTTATTCCCTCTTCCTTGAAGCGTTCGACCAGATAGGTCAGACCATTGCTCGCAGAATCCAGATAAGGATGATCAATCTGTTCCGGATCCCCCATTAGAATGATCTTGCTCCCTTCTCCTACCCGAGAGACGATCGTCTTCACCTCATGCCGGGTCAAATTTTGCGCTTCATCAATAATAATAAACTGGCCAGGGATCGATCTGCCTCGAATATAGGTTAGCGCTTCAACCTGGATACTCCCAAGACCCATAAGTATTTTGTCAATATCGCCAGATTTTTTGGTATCGAATAGATACTCCAGATTATCGTAGATGGGCTGCATCCACGGACGAAGCTTCTCCTCCTTTTCTCCCGGCAGATAACCGATATCCTTCCCCATAGGCACTACCGGACGGGCAATGAGCAGCTTCTTGTATTTATGGTCATCCTCCACCTTCATCAAGCCCGCTGCAAGCGCAAGGAGCGTCTTTCCGGTCCCTGCCTTGCCCGTGATTGTGACCAGTGGAATATCATCATTCAGTAATAATTCCAGCGCCATTCTCTGCTGAGCATTCCGTGCACTGATTCCCCATACCGGATCATTGCTGAGAAAGAGCGGCTCCAGCCGCGTAGCTTCCTTGTTCACCCGCAGTAGCGCTGACTTCCCTGTACCCATCTCATCCTTCAGAATTACAAATTCGTTCGGATTCAGCGAATAGGACAGCCCAAGAGGCTTAATCGCCAGGCTGCGGTAGCTGTAAAACTCATCAATCACGGAAGGGTGCACTCGGATGGTGACATAACCCGGATACAGTTCATCCAGTCCCGCTGTCCGATCAGACAAGTAATCCTCGGCAGCCAGACCAAGCACATCGGCTTTTACCCGAACCAGCACATCCTTGCTTACCAGAATAACCGAAGCCGGCTGCTCCAGCTCTGCCTGCTCCAGATGGTAATTCAAGGCTACCGCCAAAATCCGGTTGTCGTTCGATATCTCACCAAACATCTCCTGAACCTTGAGGAAGCTGCGATGGTTGAGTTCCACCTTAAGCGTACCTCCATGCTCAAGAAGGACCCCGTCATGAAGATGTCCCCGATCCCTTAATCCGTCAAGCAGCCTCGACACTCTGCGGGCGTTGCGCCCGATCTCCTCTGCATTTCGTTTCTTGGAATCAATCTCTTCAAGCACAATCGCCGGTATGATAACCTCGTGTTCATCAAATGCGAATAAGGCAGTCGGATCATGCAATAGAACATTGGTATCGAGAACAAAGATTTTTTTCATGGCTATCCCCTCCACAAACATCTTGCAGCCTCTAATTCACATACATAGTTTTCTTCCATTCGGGAAAAATGAAGCCAAATCCCGATCGAAAGGATGAACACCCCACATGCGAATATGGCTGTGTTTAGGAATGACGATTTTACTGCTTGCAGGCTGCGGAACCAATTCTAGAACGGCATCACCCTCTCCACAGGATCAAAACAACACGGATGGTTTTAGGACCCAGAGTACCACAGAGAATGTCGAGCAAATGAATACAGGGGGCACCATGACTGCAGAGCAGAGACAGATTCATCTGGAAGAACTGGCTCAGCGTGTTCCCGGAGTTAACGGAGCCCATTGCATCATTATGGGAAAGACCGCAATCGTCGGTATTGATGTCGATGCTAAGCTGGAGCGGGCACGTGTCGGCAGCATCAAATATTCAGTGGCCGAAGCGCTGCGTAAAGACCCGCAGGGTGCAGGCGCTGTGGTAACTGCAGATATCGACATCAATCAGCGTCTTGTCGAGATAGGCAACAAAATCAGGGAAGGGCATCCTGTATCCGGCTTTGCAACCGAGCTGGCCGATATGATCGGAAGAATCGTTCCTCAGCTCCCAAGTGATACGGTCCCTCGCACCAAGGATCAGACCGGCAATCAAAAGAATGATAGCATGGAAATTGCACCCGGCGGGAACAATCAAGGCTCTGAGCATTTAACCGAGCAGCCGCGAGGCTGACAGAATGTCCCAAAATAAAAAGCCCGGCGAATAAATCGCTAGGCTTTTTTCATGGCTACAAATACTTGATTGTCCAACAGCTCTGCTGCACGCTGGTCATACACCTTGGCATAAGCCGGCGCAGAAGCAAGCTGCGCTCCGTAGAAAAGCGCATTGCGCACCGCATCGATCTTCAGATCGAAGCAGCACATTTTAAACGGAACCCCCTCAAGGGGATCCTGGACCGTCACAGCCGTTCCATTAATGGCGTAGATCGTATCTTCGCCGAATACCGTAATTGTAACTCTTGGCTGAAGCTTGATGTTGTTGACAAGTCTTGAACGATGATCCAATGCAAAGCGAAGGGTGTAATGATCCTGCGCATAGATCCAGGAGATCGCGCTGGATGTCGGTCCGCCGGACTCCTGATCAACCGTGCTTAGCAAAACGAAGGTCTCAGACTGAAAGGTTTCGAATAAAGCCTCTGATAATTGGGTCACAAGTTCAGACATACAGCCAGCCCTCCATTACATGATCACTGGATTAATTAATTGTATTATACCATGTTCAAAAACTTGCCTTCAATCGTCACTCGCCTGCCGTTTCCTCCGTTGGGGTATTAGGCTCTGGCTGCTTGGTTCCGGCAAGCTCGTTTTTGAGCGCCAGTTTGGCTTGCTCCAGCTCCGAATCATTAAGGTAAACGTAAGGACTCTTCCACTCGCCGGTCACCGGCATGAAATCCACATCCTCCTTGGAGATGCTCCAGTAGGCAGAGATCATATTCTTCATCTGTTGGGATTCTAGATCTGTCTCCAGATTATCTCCGACAGCCTCAATTACTTTCCCGGCCCCAAGTACACCATTTAAGGATTTGGCCTGTTCAATCAAGCCGTGAAGCACTTCATTCTGGCGCTTGTTACGCGAGAAATCATCTGACGCCTTCGTTCTCGGCTTACAATTGGAGGAGGTCTTCCGGTAACGAACATATCCAAGGGCATCCTCCCCGTTTAGATGCTGGGGACCCTTCTTCAGATTAATATCCGTACCGTCAGCCGTATCGCGATAGCACATGTCTGCATCCACATTCACATCAACACCGCCAAGCGCATCTACAATGTCCCTGAATCCCTGGAAGTTCAATACGGTAACATAGTCTATCGGTATATCCATATATTTCCCAAGCATCGTCTTCATTTCATCCTCGGCTGAAATTCCCGATTTCTTCTCGGCAACCAGGAAATTCGGATAGAATGCATTAAGCTTGTTTGTCTTGTATCCATCCATCGAGAAACGCGTATCCCGCGGTAAAGATACTACGGTGGCAGATTTCGTGTCGGGATTCATCGCAATGATCATAATGACATCGCTCAGATGTGTCCCTGTCTCGGGCCTGTAATCCGTCCCTAACAAGAGCATTGTGATCGGTTTGACCTTGGCAGATTCTTCAGGAGCCACCTCGACGTCACTGCCTGTGTCTTCAATAACCTTGTCCAGCGTAAGGTACAAATAACCAATATAGGCGCCCACACCAATTATAGCCACGATGATGATGCTTAGAAATATCTTCAGAAATGTTTTTCCTGCTGATTTCTTTCGCTTTTTCGATTTGGAAGCTTTATTAGCAGGAGCATTTCTTTGGCTTTGCCCCCGAGGAGGCAAGCCGCTGTTGGAAGAACTCATGAACCTCAACACCTAATTTCATCTGGATTATGTCACATGAATAAGAACGTTGCAGAAGCCTGCAAGGTTACAGCATGTACCACAGACAGACAAGCATTAGTCTTGCTTGCTCACAGCTGTTGACGAAAGGGATTCCTTCCGCTTGCGCCGGCCCTCTACAAAATAGCGGATTCGAACCATCAGCATCAGGATAACCGCTACTAACAAGCACTGAATAATCGGCAGTTTGTCGATTTGAAAAATGAGCAGAAGGAATGAACCGATTGCCATGATCACATACAGCACGATTTCTTTAAGCAATGGAAGCTTTTGCTGTGCCCGAAAGACCTTGTTGTATACGAAAGCCACCAACACAAAAATAAGAATATACGATATTACCGGATTTTGCGCCAGCCAAGCTTGCATAGCGGATTCCCTCCTTCTCGCACTTGCTTATATTTCTATTATAGATTGGCTTCTGCCATTTTGCGATGTTTTTCGGCACGTTCCCGTTCGCTCTTGTTCAAAATTTTCTTTCTCAGGCGAATAGACTTCGGCGTAATCTCGCAATATTCATCATCATTCAAATATTCCAGCGCCTGTTCCAGCGAGAACAGACGAGGCGTCTTCATCTTCACGGTATCGTCCTTCGTTGCGGAACGAATATTGGTTACCTGCTTCTCCTTACAGATATTCACAACAATATCGTTATCTCTTGTATGCTCGCCGACGATCATCCCTTCATAAATCTCGACCCCCGGTTCCAGGAACAAGGTGCCCCGGTCTTCGATCGAAAGTATCCCGTAAAGCGTCGATACCCCATTTTCGCTAGATACCAGAACCCCTTCATGACGTCCGCCAACCTGCCCGCCAACTCGAGGTCCATAGCTGTCAAAGGCATGATTCATGACTCCATAACCCCGTGTCAGTGTAAGAAAATGTGTCGCATATCCGATCAAGCCACGCGCAGGAATCAGAAACTCAAGACGCACCTGACCTGTTCCGTTATTAATCATGTTCACCATCTCGGCTTTGCGTGTTCCGAGACTCTCCATAACAGCGCCCATGCTTTCTTCTGGGACATCAATCAGCAGACGTTCGATCGGTTCCATCTTGACACCATCAATTTCCTTGATAATTACTTCAGGCTTCGACACTTGCAGCTCATAGCCTTCACGGCGCATATTCTCAATCAGAATACCCAAATGAAGCTCTCCGCGTCCCGATACAATGAAGGCATCCGGGCTATCGGTTTCATCCACACGAAGCGACACGTCCGTCTCCAATTCCTTTAACAACCGCTCACGAAGCTTGCGGGAGGTGACCCATTTCCCTTCCCGGCCAGCAAACGGACTATTATTTACGAGGAAGGTCATTTGCAGGGTCGGCTCATCAATCTTTAGCACCGGCAATGCTTCAGGGTGATTCGGGTCGGCAATCGTCTCACCGATATTAATGTCCTTGATCCCGGCGATGGCCACAATATCCCCGGCACCAGCTTCTTCGGTTTCTACACGGCGGAGGCCCTGGAAGCCGAATAACTTCTCGATGCGCGCAGACTTCTTGCCGCCTTCGCGCGTCATTACAGTGACAGGCTGTCCTTGACGGATCACACCGCGATTCACACGTCCGATCGCAATCCGTCCCAGATATTCATTATAATCCATCAAGGTCACAAGAAATTGCAGAGGTTCCTCTACGGTTTCAGTAGGTGCGGGGATTTTTTCAATAATGGTCTCATAGAGAGCAAGCATATTGTCATCCTGTTTCTCAGGATCCAGACTGGAGGTTCCGTTCAATGCGGAGGCGTAGACAACCGGGAATTCCAACTGCTCGTCATTTGCTTCCAGCTCGATGAACAAATCAAGTACTTCATCGATAACTTCTGCCGGACGTGCTGCAGGGCGGTCGATTTTGTTCACTACAACAATCGGGGTAAGTTGATGCTCAAGTGCTTTGCGGAGTACGAATTTGGTTTGCGGCATGCAGCCTTCATAGGCGTCAACCACAAGCAACACGCCATCCACCATTTTCATGATCCGCTCTACCTCTCCGCCAAAATCGGCGTGTCCCGGAGTATCCACGATGTTAATCAGGTAATCCTTGTAAGTGATCGCTGTGTTTTTAGCCAAAATGGTAATCCCACGTTCACGCTCCAGATCGTTGGAATCCATTGCGCGCTCCTGCAAGGCTTCATTTTCGCGGAAGATTCCGGATTGTTGAAGCAGTTTGTCTACAAGTGTTGTCTTGCCGTGGTCTACGTGAGCAATAATAGCGATATTGCGAATGATTGTTCTTTCATGCATGGTCTTTTCTCCAAATCCTTTCGTCTCTATATGTGTTTACTGAAAACAGCTAATCTCAGCCTGAAGCACCATTAAAACAAGCGCCGGTAATTTGACATAACCGACGCTTGGACATATCCCTTATATTATACGCAAATCCATGAAAAATTCAATAACTTTACAAACTTCACCAACTTCGGCGGGTATTCCTGCGTCCGCGTGCAGCAATCAGCCAAATTCCCGCGACAATCATCAAGATGGCAAGCAAGTAGATAAATGCCATCGAGAACAAAGTGAACCCGAACAAAACAAGTGAAACAGCGGTCAGAATCAAGGTGACGATCCATAATCCGTTATGGCGCGTGCCCGACAGCAATAAGTATTCATACAGCCCGGCCGCGATTCCGAGAATGAATCCAGGCCAGATATGCTTCATCGTCTGCCAGCCCCAGATAATGGCGATAAAAAACATAACGCTGTAAAGCACCAGCATGGCTCCCGGGACGAGCAATTCCGCTGGTCCTTTCCGCCAAAAATATAGCATGTGGAGTAACAGCCCAGGGATCAATAACAGGAGCGGCCAGAACGCTCTCCCGAGAAAGCCGAATACACCAAGCTTACCGAGCAGGATGATGATCCCCGCAGCTAAAATCAGTATCCCTGTTGTTAGTTTGTTGTTGTCGGACATCCCATCACACACCTTCCAGTGGACAATGAGGGACAGGCCGCATCAAAAAACGACATTTCCCTTTGTCTTCAGTTTAGCTGAAAACAGCACAAAAAACCACTCTCAACCTATGCCTTGAGAATGATTTTTTGAGGGCGATCAGCGTCGTCCGATATTATATTTTCTAATCCAGCCGAACATAATAACCAACACTGCGAGGATGAAAGGAAGCAATTGTGCAAGTGAAGGCAGTAAGGAAGCAAGCAGCTTGCCCATTTTCGGATCATTCATCAGCATTTCACCTGCGGTATAGGCGAGGATTCCGGCCCCCGCATAGTTCAACAGGGGTAATTTGTGCAGTAAAGCCGCAATCAGATTACTTCCCCAGATGACGATTGGAATGCTGAGCGCAATACCGATCACAATAACGGCTACATCGCCTTTTGCCAATGCGGCTATCGCAAGAACGTTATCCAGACTCATGACGAAATCGGCTATAAGAATTACCTGAATCGCCTTCCACAAGGTACCCGCCTCGCGTGCATCGCTCACCTCGTCGTGAGGCATCAGCAGTTTGAAAGCAATCCCGGCCAGCATGAGCCCTCCGGCAGCTTGGATAAATGGAATTTTCAGCAGAACAAGGGCAATCCAGGTGAGGGCGCATCGAAGCATGATGGCCCCCAACGCTCCCCACCATATAGCACGCTTCCGCTGCTTCAAGGGTAAATCCTTGCTTGCCATAGCAATGACCAGCGCATTATCACCGCTTAGCACCAGATTAATTATCAGTATCTCAACCAATAGCAAGAGCTGCTCCAAGCTTATCCCCCCTCGATCATAATTATGAAACGAAGGGCCAAGCTATGCCTGGCAATCATAAAAGGCTGGACAAATGGTGGCATTAGTTTTTTAATACCTATATACCGAATAAGGAAGTGACATCAATTGGATTTATTTCAGGCAACATTCTGGTTTTCTTTACTCAACATCATCTTTATTGATCTGATTCTTGCCGGCGACAACGCGATCGTAATCGGAATGGCCGCTCGCAAGCTCCCGCACACGGTTCAGAAAAAAGCGATCCTTTACGGGACCGCCGGTGCGGTCGTGCTCCGGATTCTGGCTACGCTCGTTGTTGTGTGGCTGCTGGGTATTCCTTGGCTGCTTGCCGTAGGCGGGGTGATGCTTATATTTATTGCCTATAAGGTGCTGGCCGATGATGGGGATCATGATACCATTGAAGCGAAGGACAAGCTGTGGCCGGCAGTACGAACGATTGTCATTGCAGATGCGGCTATGGGACTCGACAATGTCATTGCTGTTGCAGGCGCCTCGGGACAGCATACCATTCTCGTCGTAATCGGTCTGCTGATCAGCGTGCCGATTGTTGTTTGGGGCAGCACCATTTTCATTAAAATCCTGGGCAGGTTCCCTTGGATTGCCTATATCGGAGCAGCGGTTCTGGCATATACAGCGTCCCACATGATTACCGAGGAGCCCCATTTCCTTCCCTTCTTTGAAGAGCATGTCGTCCTTCGTATTTTGTTCATCGCCCTCGTAATCGCCGCTGTTCTTGTCGCAGGGTATTTCAAAAAAGCGCGGCAAAAGAAGCGGCGGAAAGAAGCCGAGACCGCACGAGGTTCAAGCTCAAGGCCGGCCACCCGGTAAGGTAACAAAAAAAGATCAACCGCAAACAAACCGGTTGATCTTTTTTTATAGCTGCGCTCCATAAATTCAATTCAGAAAATTGGCTCTTCAACGCCGAGATGGTTGATGGAGCCGATGGGTGAATCGATCTCTTAGAACCAGTTATCCGAAACTGCCGCAGCTTCTTCATTTTGCCGAACTACCTCTTCATCCGGACGGATGATCAAGGTCTCCGTATCTGATACCGCAGCTTCAATCAGCTTCTCCAATCCGGCAATACCGGCTTCGATTCGCTCCACGACCCGCAAGTTAGGATTTGTAGTCGGTGACTTGGGGACGAACAGCGTGCAGCAATCCTCATAGGGCAGAATCGAAATGTCATATGTCCCGATCTCCCTTGCTTGGCTAATGATTTCCTCTTTATCGATCATGACAAGCGGGCGCAAAAGCGGAAGGTCGGTTACCCTGCCGATTACATTCATGCTTGCAAGCGTCTGGCTTGCCACCTGTCCCAGACTATCCCCGGTCACGATAGCCAATGCTCCGTTGCGTTCCGCAAGCAGCGATGCAATCCGCAGCATGGATCGGCGCATCAGGGTAATCGTCAGGTTTTCCTGTCCCGTTCCTGCAATCGCCGTCTGAATCTCTGTGAAGGGAACTAGATGAAGCTTGATTTGGCAAGCAAAGCGGGACAAGACCTTGGCAAGCTCGATCACCTTCTCCTCCGCCTTCTTACTTGTAAAGGGGTAGCTATGAAAATGCACGCATTCAATTTCCAGCCCCCGCCGCATGGCAGACCAGCCCGCTACCGGGCTGTCGATGCCGCCGGACAATAGCAATAAACCTTTGCCATTTGTGCCCAGCGGGAAGCCGCCGGCTGCCGGAACCACTTCAGAGTACAAGTAGGTGCCTTGTTCCCGGATTTCCGCGCGCAATTCCAATTCAGGATTATGGACGTCTACCTTCAATTGAGGGCAGAGCTGCAGAACCGGACTGCCGATCAGCCGATTCATTTCCTGGGTGCCGTGCGGGAACTCCTTCCATACTCGCCGGGCACTCACTTTGAACCGCATCTGACGATCTGTCGGCAGGTCGCGGACAAAGAGCTTTGCCGCTTCGATGATATCCTCAAGCCTGGAAGGAACGACAACTACAGGGCTAATCGAGGTTACACCGAAGACATGCTTCAGGATCGAAATCATTTCCTGCGCGGATTCGCCGTTTAACTCGACATAAATCCGGCCATACTCCCTGACGATCTTAACTGCGGGATACTTCTTAAGCAGCACCTTGACATGGGACAGAGCTGCCTTTTCAAAACGGGAGCGGTTCTTCCCTTTTATCGTTATCTCTCCAAAACGGAGCAGAAGCATATCGTAAGCTATCATGTTTTAATTCTCTCCCTTTAATCTACGCACGCGGTCCACAGACTTTCCGATCGCCGCGAGCAGCTCCTGAATATCACCTGCTGCGTGCTCCTCGGCAAGACTGATGCGAACGCCGGACTCGGCCTCAGCCTTGCCGGCTCCCATTGCCAAAAGCACCCGGCTGGGCTCGGCTTTCTTTGAAGAGCAGGCTGACTTCGTAGAGACAAGAAATCCTTGCTCTTCCAGCATATGCAGGAACGCCTCCGCCTTCATGCCAGGATACGAGAAATGTACGATGTGCGGAGCCGCAGCTTCGCCCGAATGAACGATCAGCTCAGGCCAGGCAGCTAAGCCTTGAATCAGCTGCTTCCGCAGGGCATTTAGCTTGCCTGCGCGTTGCTGTTCACCCTCCTTGGCAAGGCGGATCGCCTTTGCCATCCCGACAACGGCCGGGATATTCTCCGTGCCCGGCCGCAGGCTATCCTCCTGTCCGCCGCCCGACATGAGCGGAACAAGCGAAAGACCTTCCCGCACCATGAGCAGTCCGGCCCCTCTCGGTCCCCTTAGCTTATGCGCAGAAAGGCTATACAAATCAATTCCGCTGTCCATGAGAGACAGCGGAACTTTACCAAAGCCCTGGACACCGTCGACATGGAAAATCACGCGAGGATGTTCCTTTTTAAGTCTGCGTCCAAGCTCTTCCACGGGCTGGATGCAGCCTGTTTCATTGTTCACGTGCATCACGGACAGGAGAACCGTATCCTTGCGCACGGCGTCAAGCGCATCCTGCACAGAGATTTGCCCGTTTTTATCCACGGGGAGAAAAGTAACCTCCCAGCCCTGCTTCTCTAACTGAACATAGCATTCCCATACCGAAGGATGCTCGACCTGGGTCGTAATCAAATGCCGGCCGCGGCCAGCATATCGCATTGCTGCTCCCTTTACGGCCAGGTTATTGCTCTCAGTGGCTCCGGAGGTAAATATAATTTCTCCGGGCTTTACGCCAAGCGCGGCGGCGCATACCTCCCGTGCCTTTATAAGCAGTCTTCCGCTCTCCTCGCCAAGCTTATGCAGGGAGGAGGGGTTGCCATAATGAGCAGCCATCACCTCTGCTACAGTTCGCACTACATCTTCATAAGGCGGGGTTGCAGCGGCATGGTCAAAATATTTCATATTCTCAGCCCTCATATTTAGCCCGAGCTGCGGCGATCTTTACAATATACCGTTGGGTCTCGCCCGGCAACAGCTCCAGCTTCTCCATCAGTTGCGAATCCCCGGAAATGCCGAGCTTGGCAAGGCGTCCAGGTCCTGCGTTATAAGCAGCCAAAGCGGTATTTTCATCTCCGCCGAAACGCTTTATCTGAGCAGCCAGATAACGGGTGCCTGCGTCGATATTTTGGGCCGGATCAAATGGATCTGTTACTCCAAGTCCCTGGGCCGTACCATCCATCAGCTGCATCAAGCCCTTAGCCCCGGCAGACGATACTGCCTGAGGATTAAAGGAAGACTCCGTCTCAATAACGGCTTTAATCAAGCTGGCAGATACGCCATATTTTTGTGCGGCTTGCGTAATGAGCGGCTCCAGATCCCCGGCAGTTGCTGAGGAACTCGTGCTTGACCGGGCTGCAAGCAGTTGGCTTAATGCCGCAAATGACTCCGTATCCAATCCGGACAGGCCCTCCCAGGCGTTGTCATCGTTCATCATGCCCGAAGAGAGCGTGCTTAAATCTGCAGCGGTCCACGGAACATTGCTCAAGATATCCTCTTGCCCTGCCGGATCGCCGCTTTCTGCTCTCATTAACTCCTGCAATAATATATCAAACAGCGAACGGTCGGTTTCTGCTTTTGCGCGGCTCTCCGTATTGCTGAAATCGACAGCGCTTCTCGACTGTGTCTGAATCAGCTGCACCATGGTTCTTGGATCAATTTGCATGACGGTAATTCCTCCACCTTGTTATGGACAAAGTCTAATATAGCCTTTATTTTACACTTGTTCCACCAGCTTGACCAGCCGTAAGTCAGTTTCCATTCAAAATGGCAAAAAATCGTGCAAGTGCGCAGCAGTATAAAACAGCTGACGTTTCTGCGTTCCGGGGGTAACGTGTAAAGGTTGCTTGTTTTCTGCTGCTGCACATTTTCCTGCCTAAATGTCGTAGTCGGAATGCTTGTTGCAGTGCAGCCCCTAACAAAACAGGGCCTCCCGCCAGATCAAGTCTGTTGGGACAGCCCTTTCGCAGATCGGCTATGCGGTTTACCGAGTGAACGGAATGAGTACGAAATAACTGAGCGTCGCTACAATACCTAGTCCCGCCGCCCATGCGCCTGAAGTCTTCCGGCCTTGGCTGTATGCGTAGAAGCCCAGTACGGCTGCAATCGGACCTAGAATTATGGACCACATAAACAAAGATGCGATGCCCAGGCCTACGCCGATATAGCCCACTGTTTTCCCCGCTTCTCTTCCCTTAGCTCCTGCGTTATCCGGATTGATTTCCTGCCGTTCGGTCTCCGTAAAGGCCGTTCGGGTAGGAGCAAATTCGGCTGCATATTCCTCGTTGTGCTCCTCGTGCGGCATTCGTGGATAATCAGTACGGCTCTTTAATGAGTTATCCGAACTGTTCGAATTATCAAACTTTCTGGAGTTATCATTCGGACCTAAGTTATCCATAACTGGCACCTCCTGTAGAATGGATCATGCACTTGCTTTTTGCAAATTACGATTTAGGCTTAAAGGTGTGACAGCAAGTTGCTGATGAGGATTCGGCAATATCCTGATGCTCTGTATCGAACGATTCCCCTGCAAATTCCGCGTTGTAATCCCGGGAGGCATGAGTGTCAATGTCGATCATGATCATGTCCGCTTGGCATAAGTTTTTCTCACCCCAATACGTGCAGTTGGAGACGCTGCATTTTACAATCGGCTTATCTTCTTTAGCCATTTATAATCACCTCAAGCTACATTTTTTCCGTCCCGCCGGTTTGATATGCGAAGCGGCTGCTGTTAAATGAATACAAAAAAGATGCCTTTCGGCATCTCAGAATAAAATCTTCCGGTTTTCCTCATTCTAAGCCTGTTCAGACTAGTCTTGAGGAGGCCTTACCTATGAAGCGGAAAAGCTGGGCTCTGCTAGCGCTATTAGCCGCCGGAGTCATTGTCTTGTATACATTTGCATCTGATCCACAGCAGAATTCACATTCGAATAACGCCTCACAACCCGAAACCGCATCAACAACCGGGCCAAAGAAGCTTGGGAATCATCAGGAACACAAGCTGAAACAAATGATGAAGCAGCGTGACATGACAGCTACCGAGCGTTTGGCGCGTCTGGATGCAAAACGTCATGTCCGGCAGTTGGCTGAACAATATGCTGCAGTCCGTAAGAGCGGCGAAACCCCTTCCTATGCCCGGGAGCTACAGAAGGATCACGGTCAATTCTTGTCGATCATCTGGGTAAAGGACGGCCAGGAGCGAGAAACAAAGGCCGCTTCCTATAAGCTTGATCAGAAGGAGCAGAAGCAGCTGCGAGGCTATCTTCAGTATGCCCGAAAGGCTCTCCAGCGGAAGCAAGCCTACGAATCGCCTTCATTCCCTCAGGATCACCCCAAGTATTATGTTGTTGCCGAGCCGTCCGGTCAAGGACAGTCCGGTATGATTGCTGTTATGGACATGGGGATCCTGAGACGGGTGGAAGAGCATCAAGACAAGAACCTGCGGCTGATTCCGTATCCCAAGGAAGGGAAGTACAAGGTGGAATCCATACATGCCGATACACTCAAGGATATGACCGTCAAGACAGGCCATGACAACGAAAAGGCAAGCCACTATTACGAAAATGAAATCGTTGTGACCTTTGCGGAGCCCCCCTCAACAGAAGAGTTGAGTAGAATGACCCAAGAACTGCAATGCGGCCAACCAAAGCGGATTGCCAACACCTACATTTTTCGTTCTGAAACGATGGATATGAAGCAGCTGAAACACTATTTCCAGACGAAATGGAAGCCGAATTATGTGGAGCCCCATTACTTGTACATGACAAATGACAACTTGAGCATGAATCTGACTGATGAATCCCCGGTAATTCCGAATGATTTATTATTCTCTGAATATCAATGGAATCTTCCGGTTATAGAGACTAATCGTGCCTGGAAACTGTCCAAGGGGAGCGATAATGTCATTGTTGCCGTGGTCGATACCGGAGTGGACCTGAAGCATCCCGATTTGAACGGGCGCTTGCTGGAAGGCTATAACGCCATCGAGCAGGAGGAGGAGCCCTATGACGATGTTGGCCATGGGACGCATGTCGCCGGAATTATCGCAGCGAATGTCAATAACAACGAGGGCATTGCCGGCATGATGTGGGGAGGCAAGATCTTGCCTGTAAAAGCGCTTGACAATACCGGCGCGGGAACATCCTACTCTGTGGCTGAGGGCATTATCTGGGCTACCGACCATGGAGCCAAGGTAATCAATCTCAGTCTGGGGAATTATGCGGATGCCCAATTTCTGCATGAAGCAGTCAAGTACGCCTTTGACCGGGACGTAGTTCTGATTGCCGCTACCGGAAACGACAACACCGAGCGGCCCGGCTACCCGGCGGCTTATCCGGAAGTATTGGCAGTATCCGCTACAGACTTTCAGCTCCAGCGCGCTTCGTTCTCCAATTACGGCGATTATGTTGACGTCATGGCTCCCGGCGAGAGCATTGCCAGCACTTACCCGGACAATCAGTATGCCGCTTTGTCCGGTACCTCCATGGCCTGTCCGCATGTCACCGCATTGGCCGCCCTGATCCGCTCCGTCAATCCCGATCTGCGAAATACCGAGGTGATGGATCTGATCCGCAGCAATGTGATCGATCTCGGCCCAACAGGACGCGACAAGGATTACGGCTATGGACAGATCGATGTCTATGCTGCACTGTCCGCTGCAGGAGCAGGGGATTCAGCGCTGCAGCTCTGGCCGCAGGCTGTTCAGCGCAAGATTAACCGGATTCTGGACAAACACAAATAATCTGCTGAAGAAAAAGAGGCTATTCCGTCGGATTCAGGATCTCTCGGGAATAGCCTCATTTCATTCATAAAAAAACATTAATGATATAGGTGGTTGCAGTGAAGAAAGTTTGCCGTAAGCCGGGTTCTGTACTCTTGGCGGTAATCACGGGAACAACCCTCCCGCTTGGAGTGACAATCATCTATCTAGGCCGTACATTACTGGACGGCTCCAGCGACCAACCCGGACGCGCCTCGGGCAAAGGCTGCTTCACGAAGGAAGCTGCGTCCCATTAGGTCTTGCTCCAGATGGGGTTTACCAGGAACGAAGTCACCAGCGTTCCTCGGGGTCTCTTACACCTCGGTTCCATCCTTGCCTGATCCGCAATTGCTTGCGGCCATCGGCGGTCCATTTCTGTGGCACTATCCTTCGGCTCGCGCCGACTGGACGTTATCCAGCACCCTGCCCTATGGAGCCCGGACTTTCCTCCCGCGGCAACAAGGCCGCCGGCGATTGTCTGTCAAACTTTCAATAGCAACACATGTTAGTATACAGGCATCTCCTCGAGATCACAAGTATGAAACTGCAGGAAAAAGTCGTAATGATTAAATAAAGCGGAAGGGCTCCGTATCTATGCCGGAAGCAAATACCTTTGTCTCGTACTTACCCTCTCTCAGCTTTTGCTCAAGCCATTCCGCCACCTTGGCCTTCATAATCTTCTCGGCATTATGACCTGGGTCGATCAAAGCGATCCCCGCCATCTGGGCATCCTGTGCCGTATGGTAATCAATATCTCCCGTCACCAGCACATCCGCCCCTCGGAACATCGACGCTTTCCAGTACTTCCCTCCAGAGCCTCCGACTACTGCGGCTTTACGGAGCGGACGATTCAGATCACCGACAACACGAACGAAAGGCACGTCCAGCTTCTCTTTGACTCGTTCTACGAATTCACCAAGAGTGGCCGGTTCACGCAGCTTCCCCACACGTCCAAGTCCAAAGGTTCTTCCCTTCAAATCCATCGGGTATAGGTCATAAGCAACCTCTTCATAGGGATGGCTTTTGAGCATGGCTTGAATCACTCTTTTTTGCAGGCTCTCGGGAACAATCGTCTCAATCCTCATTTCCTCTACGGTCTCCAGCTTGCCTGGAGTTCCAATGTAGGGATCTGTCTCCGCACCGGGAATAAAGGTTCCCTGACCTTCCGTATTGAAGCTGCAATGGCTGTATTGCCCGATGGCTCCGGCTCCCGCATTGAGAATGGCCTCCAGCACCTGACGGTGATGGTCTTTCGGAACAAACACGACCAGCTTATGCAGCCGGTCCGTATGGATATCCTCCAGAGCTTCGCCAGGCTCAATCCCCAACGCCTCAGCCATCCAGTCATTCATTCCTCCGTCTGTAACATCAAGGTTTGTATGAGCGATATAGACAGCAATATCATGCTTGATCAGCTTCTCATACACCTTGCCCATCGGCGTATCGGTTTGCAACTGCGCAAGGGGACGGAAAATGATCGCATGGTGCGCTACAATCAAATCAGCACCCAGCTTGATTGCCTCATCTACTACTGCCTCATTCACATCCAATGCAGTCAGCACACATTTGATATCCTTTTGCAGGCTGCCAAGCTGGAGACCAATTTTGTCGCCCTCCATCGCAACATGCTTGGGAGCCAATTGCTCCATATACTGAATTACTGCTTGTCCTTTTGCAAGCATTCCATTACCTCCTTCAACTGCCGGGCCAGTTCTGCCAGCTCCTGCTCCTTGATCCTCGACGCCTCATGCGAAGAGGAGGCCACAGAGCTGCGAATCCGCTCCAGCTGTTTGATTTCTCCGTGCCACTTTTCAAACCAGACTGCATTCGGCTCCTTAATCAACCAAGGACCGAGCAATAGCAGCAGCTCCTCCGTTAGCTTCATTTCACTGCCAGGCAGTGCTCGGGGCGCATACAGCTGGGCATTAAATCCTGCGCTGTCAGAAAGACGTCTTGCCGTCAGAATTTCATAAATCTTGCCGTCCTCCTCCAGAATGCTCTCTTCGGTTAAAGCCCATTCATGACGAAGCAGCCAGCGCCGAACTAAATCTTCGCCTACATTCGGCTGAAGCACAAGGGTATGGACCCCTGCAAGCTTCTCCTGACCGGCTTCTAGAATCGAAGCGATTAATGCTCCTCCCATGCCTGCGATCGTAATTGTGTCCACCTCTCCAGGACTGACAACCGCTAGCCCGTCTCCTTTTCGTACAGCAATGGAAGAGGTTAAGCCCGCTTGAGCTACCTGCTGCTGCGCCGCCTTCAACGGCCCCTCATTCACCTCACCGGCAACAGCGCTCAAGGCAAGCCCATTCTTCACAGCATACACCGGAAGAAGCGCATGATCCGAGCCAATATCGGCCAGTTTACAGCCCATTGGCAGCCGTTCCGCAATCTGTATCAACCTTGCTGATAATTTCATGAAGAAATCCACACCACCCATTTTTTTCGTAATCCAAACAAAACGCCCAGGGCCAGCACAATCTTTAATAAAAGAAATAGCCCCATTCCTTGAATCGGTTGCTGCCGAAGCAGGAAATAATCCGCCTCCGGCATGAACCAAAGGGTCACCGACAGGGCGAAAAGCACTCTGGACACCATAACCGAGCGCTGATGAACAAGCCAGACCAACCAGAAAATAATGATGCTGATCGGAAGCCAGACGACCTGTAACCAGATCCATGAATACTCAGGGTGCAAATAATCAAATATAAAAGCGTAGACAAGTATGAAGGCCGCAAAACCGCAATACATCAGAATTCCTATCTTTAGTATAGCTCCTGCGCATAGCCAGATCAGACCACAGCCCGAAATCAAGGCCATAAAGGCGAGACCGCTGCTCCACCCCTGCAGGAGAAGAATCCAGCTTCCGAGGCCAAGCAGGATAATGCTCCCCGTACCGGCTGTCACCAACGAGAACAGGTCTCTCTGCTCACGATAATATCCGGAGATGACGTAACAGATAGCCGGAACCAGTAACGTAATTCCGATTTGCAATGGCCAGGCAAAAAGGCTAAAATAAAAAGAAATAAAGAAAAAGAAGGAAATAATTCCAAAAGAAAGTAACCAAGCCTTCCAGCTGCCTTGACTGAACGAGCCCAACGACAGCATCGGACGGGCAGCAGCTGGCGGCTCGTCATGATCCCGATACAAGTTCTCTAGAAAGTCGCAATACTGCTCGGGCAACAACCGGCTTCGCCGCCAATGAGCGATTTCTCGGAGAATGATGTCTCTTTTATCCGGATTCACATTATAACCTTCCTTCTGAGAGAGTTACTTTTTGAACAACCTCTTTCATCAAAAAAAAGACCTTGCTGCTCTGAATCAGCAGAAGGTCGGGTGCCTTGGACTATTCCAGAAAGTCCTTCAGCCGTTTGCTCCGGCTCGGATGGCGCAGCTTCCGAAGGGCCTTCGCCTCGATTTGGCGTATACGCTCGCGGGTGACGCCAAACACTTTGCCGACTTCTTCCAGTGTTCTGGTACGTCCATCGTCCAGTCCGAAGCGCAGTCGAAGCACATTCTCTTCACGCTCGGTCAGCGTATCCAGGACATCTTCGAGCTGTTCCTTGAGAAGCTCATACGCCGCTGCATCGGCAGGGGCCAGTGCTTCCTGATCTTCGATGAAATCACCCAGATGGGAGTCATCTTCTTCACCAATCGGCGTTTCCAGCGAGACCGGCTCTTGGGCAATTTTCATAATTTCTCGTACTTTCTCAACGCTTAATTCCATCTCGGCTGCGATCTCCTCAGGCGCAGGCTCACGCCCAAGCTCCTGCAGCAATTGACGGGAGACCCGAATCAGTTTATTAATGGTCTCCACCATATGCACAGGAATCCGAATCGTTCTTGCCTGGTCGGCAATCGCGCGGGTAATCGCCTGGCGAATCCACCAAGTGGCATAAGTACTGAACTTGAAGCCTTTCTTGTGGTCAAATTTCTCAACCGCTTTGATCAGGCCCATATTGCCTTCCTGAATCAGATCAAGGAACAGCATGCCGCGTCCTACATAACGCTTGGCGATGCTTACAACCAGCCGCAGATTTGCTTCGGCCAGACGGCGCTTCGCTTCTTCGTCGCCATTCTCGATCCGTTTGGCAAGCTCCATCTCGTCATCACCGGATAACAAGGGAACTCTTCCGATTTCCTTCAAATACATACGGACCGGATCATTAATTTTGATCCCGGGAGGAAGTGTCAAGTCATCGTCGAAGCCGAATTCCCCGTGCTCTCCATGCTCATCATCATTGCGGCGAGTCGCAAGCTCTTCATCGCTGTCACCAGTAATATCAATGCCAAGATCAGCTAACTGCTCATAGAACTCGTCCATCTGTTCAGGATCCTGCTCAAATGGCGACAGCTTCTCCATAATTTCTTTATAAGTCAAAGAAGATCTCTTCTTGCCCTGCTCAATCAGACGATCCTTGACCTGTTCCAGTGTTAATTCGGTTTCTAGTTCAGTATGTTGTTCATTCGTCATTTCTGGCTCCCTCCTCCCTAGAAACTAACCACGGTTCAACGTCTATTGTCTCTCTAGGGCAATAATCTCACTGGCTATTTGTGCTGCACGCAAAAAATCCCCGGCTTTTTCAGCCGATACCATTTCTTCTTTCTTTCGTCTGATTTGCTTCATCTGAGGCACCTTCTTGACTTCCCGGATACAGTCGTCAAGTTCCTGGGTGCTCCATTCTGCAGGAAGCTCCATCATGGCGATTCCAATGACGGATTGCTCAAGCCGTTCATCCTGCAACGAAGCAATAAAGCGGCTTGCATCCGGCGGTTTGCCTTGTGCATAGTATGCGTATAGATAAGCAGCAATGGCTGCATGATCTTCGAGGTTAAATTGGTCTCCAAGCGAGTCACCCACATAACGGGCTACCTCATCATCCTGGAGCATAAATGCAAGAAGCCGGCGTTCGGCAACATGATAAGCAGGCAACAGCTCCGGCATGGAAGCCTGCCCCGTTTTATGCCTACCATTATTCCACCTTTTGCCCTTATTATCCCCTGCATAGTTGTTTTTTTGCATGGATTGGCGCTTCTCATTGCATTCCTGCTTCAGGCTTTCGAAGGAAACCTGCAGTTCAGCCGACAACTCCTTCAAGTAAATCTCTCGTTCGGTTGGTGACGATAAGGGAGCAATTACTTCCATCGCATCTTTGATGTAGGCAACCTTTCCGTCTTCTTCTAGCAGTATATGGTTTTTTCTCAAATATATAAGCTTGAATTTTACAGATGAAACAGCTCCATCCAAAATTTTCCGATGAAACCGCTCTGCTCCGTATTTCCGAATAAAGTCGTCCGGATCGAGCCCTTCGCTCAGCATTGCAATTCTTACCTGAAATCCCGCGTCTTCCAAAATCGGTATGCTCTTCAACGCAGCTGCCTGTCCGGCTTGATCTCCGTCATAGCAGACAATGACCTCATCGGCCAATCCCCGCATCATGGCGGCATGACTCTCGGTCAGCGCCGTGCCCATTGTCGCTACTCCGTTATGCACCCCGGCTTCCCAGGCACTAATCACATCTCCATAGCCCTCAAATAATACAAATTGACGTGATTTTCGTATTTCGCCCTTGGCCATATGAAGATTGTATAAAGTCCGGCTCTTGCTGAACAGCTTGCTCTCGGATGAATTCAGATATTTCGGCTGACCCTCTCCCAGAACTCGTCCTGCAAAAGCAATCACTTTGCCGCTTCGATTATGGAGCGGAAACATGACCCGATCTCGGAATCGATCGACGTAGCCGCTGCCGTCCTGTTTGGACGACAAAAGTCCGCCCTTCTCCATGACATCAAGATTAAAAGAACGCTTCTCCAAAAATTGAACAAGCGTATCCCAACGTGCAGGCGCATAGCCGATTTGGAACGTGTCAATCGCCTTTTCGCTGAATCCTCTTGACTTTAAATAGTCCATTGCAGACTTTCCATACTCCGTATTCTTCAGCAGGAAATGATACAGCTTCGCTGTCCATTCGTGCGCTTGCAGCTGCTGCTCCAGCTCCAGATTCCGCGGAGAATCTCCGGCAGAACCGCCCGTTCCGGCCTCATAGGGAATATGAGCTTCATCCGCCATCAGCCGAACGGCTTCCGGGAATGTCAACCCTTCGAGCTCCATCCGGAATTTGATCGCATTACCGCCCTTGCCGCACCCGTAGCAGTGAAAAATCTGCCTGTCAGGCGTAACAGTAAATGAAGGCGTCTTCTCCGAGTGAAACGGACAAAGCCCCTTCATATACTTGCCTTGCTTTGTTAAATGAACGTGCTTGCTGACCGTATCGACAATATCATGCTGCCGCAGGACGGCCTCGATGACTTCCTCAGGAATGCCTCGCCCGGTATTCATCTAACCACCTTCATCTTTCATAAAACACATTTAATTATAATTCGCTAAAATTGTACATTCTCCTGCAAATCCCGCAAAAGATTTATCAGGCTCGATCGAAAGTGCTGCCGATCTTCTTCAGAAAAGGGGCGCGGACCCCTGGAATGCTTGCCCGACCGTCTTGCCTTTGCCTGGGCATGTCTTCGTTCCAGCAAGTAATCAATATTCCCCGGGTGAAATATATCGCCCCGGGGAGACAGCGCCTGGCAAGCCTTGGCTAGCACAAGCGCGGCCAGACCGTAATCCTGGGTCACCACAACATCGCCGCGCCGGATATGATTGACGATATAAAGATCGGCGCTTTGCTGACTGCGGTCAACCTGAACGACCTCTACACCGGATGCCTCCTTCAGAACATGGTCGAAGGACGACACCATCAGTACGGAAATGCCGAACTGGCTGGCAATCTCAATAATTTCGGCTTTGACAGGACAAGAGTCCCCGTCAACAACAATTCTCGAAGACATGCGGGGACCCCCTTTCATTTAGTCGTGTGCTTATTATGCCCAAACAAGCTTGCCAAAGTCGGCAAATTGCTTCAATTCCTGGTCAATAGCCGAGAGCAGTGCCAGCCGATTCATCCGGATTTGCTCATCCTCGGTCATCACCATAACGCCGTCAAAGAAAGCATTAATCGCTTCCTGCAAGGAAGAAAGCGAAGTCAATGCCCCCGAAGCATCCTTGCCCTCAAGCTGGCGGCGGAACTCAGGTGTGATCTCCGTCAACTTCTGATAAAGCTTGGCTTCCGCAGGATCATGGAGCAGGTCAGAGCGCACCTTAACAGCGGAAGCTTTGGAGGCAAGGTTGCTTACACGTCCAAAGGCTTCGCAAACGGTCTTGAACTCCGGACGTTCAACAGCTTCCATCAATCCGTTGCCCCGGGATACGACAGAGACGACGTCATCATAGCCCGCCCCCATCACAGCATCCACCACATCATAACGGCAGTGATCGGAAAGGGTCTTTCTTACGCGCAAGCCGAAGAACTCCAGCAGATCCTTCATCATTTCTTCCTTACTCCGCTTCAGCTCATGGAAATGGGCATGAGTCTCAATCGCAAGCTCGAACAGTTGGGATAACTGAACCTCCAACTGATGCTCCAGAATAATCTGAACAATGCCTGCAGCTTGACGGCGCAATCCGTAAGGATCCTGTGAGCCTGTCGGGATAATCCCGATGGAGAAGCAGCCTGCAATCGTGTCCAGCTTATCGACAATGCTGACAATGGATCCGACTTGCGAAGCGGGAACGTCATCTCCGGCAAAGCGGGGCTGATAATGCTCAAAGATCGCCCTGGCAACAGCATCCGACTCCCCGGCTTTGCGGGCGTAGTCTTCCCCCATCACCCCTTGCAATTCCGGGAATTCATAGACCATCTGGGTAACCAGGTCGAACTTACAAATTTCAGCCGTACGACTCACGGCTTCTACAGTGCCGCTGTCAGCGCCGAGCAATGCGGTCAGCTTCTCGCTGTTGCGGCGGATCCTGCGCACCTTGTCTCCTACCGTACCCAGCTCCTCGTGGAATACGATGCTCTCCAGCTTGGACAAGGCATCCTTGATCGCCAGCTTCTGATCCTCTTCATAGAAGAATTTCGCATCGGACAGCCGTGCGCGAAGAACCTTCTCATTCCCGCGGGCGATAAGGTCGAGGGAACGGTTGTCTCCGTTGCGAACGGTAACGAAGAAGGGCAGCAGCGCTCCATCTGTATTCAATACCGGGAAGTAGCGCTGATGCTCGCGCATGGAGGTGATCAGCACCTCCTGCGGAATATTCAGGAACGATTCCTCGAACTTCCCGAACAGGACGGTCGGTGTTTCTACCAGGAACAGAACTTCCTCCAGCAAATCTTCCTTTACAGCGATATTCCAGCTTTGCTCTTTGGCAAGGTCTGCAATTTGCGAAGTAATCATTGCCTCCCGTTCTTCGATGTCAGCAATTACATGCTGGGCGCGAAGCGCCTCCACATATTCGCCAGGAGATGCAATGACGGTATCCTGACCAAGGAAACGGTGCCCGCGGGTGACATTCCCGGATTTGACTCCCGCAATCTCCAGATCAATAATCTCGCTGCCGAACAAAGCAACCATCCAGCGGATCGGGCGCACAAACTTGAAGTCATAGCTGCCCCAACGCATATTTTTAGGGAAATTCATGGCATGCAGTATACCTAATAAGCCTTCAGACAGCAAGGACTTCGTCTCAACACCTTCACGGCTCTTGCTGACATAAATGTATTCGGTTCCCGACAATTCGCGGAAGGTGAATTGATCCGGGTCCACGCCCTGACTGCGGGCAAATCCAAGAGCAGCCTTGCTCCAGTTGCCGCTCTCATCCAATGCGATTTTACGGGAAGGCCCCTTCACTTCTTCATGAACGTCCTCCTGCTTCTCGGCTACGCCCTTTACCAATACCGCAAGACGGCGCGGCGTCGCATAGCTGTCAATGCTGTCATAGGAAATGACCGAATCTCCCAGCCACTTGCTCGTGCGTTCCTTTAATTGCTCCACAGCTGCACGGATAAAGCGCGCAGGCATCTCTTCCAGTCCAATCTCAAACAATAAATCCTTAGCCATGGATTTCGCCTCCTTTGTTCAGCATCGGGAATCCAAGCTTTTCGCGCTCCTCCAGATACGTAGCCGCTACTTGACGGGCAAGGTTCCGGACTCTTGTAATATAACCGGTGCGTTCAGTCACACTGATAGCCCCCCGGGCATCAAGCAGATTGAAGGTGTGCGAGCATTTCAGCACATAATCATATGCCGGATATACCAGGTGCTCGGCCATTGCTTTCGCCGCCTCCTGCTCATACATGTTAAATAACGTGAATAGCATCTTTACATCGGAAAGCTCGAATGTATACTTGGAATGCTCAAACTCGGCTTGATGGAATACATCACCATAGCTTGTTCCATCCACCCACTCCAGATGGAATACATTCTCCTTGTCCTGGATGTAAGAAGCCAGCCGCTCCATGCCATAGGTAATTTCCACGGCTACCGGATTCGTCTCGATTCCTCCGACTTGCTGGAAATAAGTGAACTGTGTGATCTCCATACCATCCAGCCATACTTCCCAGCCGAGTCCCCAGGCACCAAGTCCCGGATGCTCCCAGTTATCTTCGACGAACCGGATATCATGCTCCAGCGGGTTAATGCCAAGTCGCTTCAAGCTCTCCAGATAGATTTCCTGGATGTTGTCCGGCGAAGGCTTCAGAATAACCTGGAACTGATGATGCTGGTACAGCCGGTTCGGGTTCTCGCCGTACCGTCCGTCCGCCGGACGGCGGGAAGGCTCCACATAAGCTACATTCCACGGCTCCGGTCCGATGGAGCGCAGGAATGTCATCGGGTTCAGCGTCCCTGCGCCCTTCTCCACATCATAGGGCTGGACGACGATGCAATTTTGCTCGGCCCAGAACTGCTGCAGGGTCAAAATCATTTGTTGAAAATTCATTGAACCTCATCTCCTTGTTTGCTGAATAAATGAGAGTCCGCAACATTCGCGGGCGGTGAGGCGCAAAAAAAGCTCTCGCCGCCCACGTCTGTTGTCAGACGTAGGGACGAGAGCTATTGTCCCGCGGTTCCACCCTACTTGATCTGCCTGACAGCTAACTTGCATGCCGCTCACGAACAGATCCGCTTTTCACGTACCATTCCCATCCTCCCGGGCCGCCGCTTCATGAGTTCCTCCGGCCGGGCTTCCACTACCCCCGACTCGCTGTTCCTGCCGCTTCGAAACATCATTACTTTTCCCGATCAACGCATGGGTCTCCAGAAAGGAGAAATTCTTATTTATAATATCCGATTTCAGATGCCGCGTCAAATCTCGTATTTATCAAGCTGATCCAGAAAGCTGCGCGACTTCAGCTTAAGTCCAAGCTGTATATCCATGAAATCCCGCATGATCCTCTTGAGCTCCGCCTTTGTCTCATCCTTAACTTCAACATTGCCCAGCCTGCGCATATCCATACGCTCAAAATAATGAAGCAGCTTGTAGGTGCCTGCAGACACCTTTTGAGCAGCCGGATCGTGATGTCCGCAAGAAGGACAGAGCGAACCTCCCAGCCGGGGACTTATTTTATAAGTATCCGCCGTGCGTCCGCAGGAGACGCAATTTGAGATGACGGGTCCATAGCCGGCGGCCTGCAAAATTTTCATCTCATATAGTGCGATGACAACCTCGGGATCCTTCTTTGAAGCCAGCGATTCAAGACAAGCCTTTAGCTGTGTGTACCAGAAGCTGCCCACCTCTTCATCCTGCAAGGTCCGATCCAGCAATTCGCAAGCATAGGAGGCATAGGCCGCTAAAAAAAGATCCTCACGTAAAGAAAAGTGAGATTCAATAATCTCACCTGAATTCAATGTGCCCAGACCGTGGTTGGGACGGTAAAATGCAAACTCCCCGAGCGTAAAAGGCTGCGTTATTGCCGCATGACGGCTCTTGACCTTTTTTGCTCCCCGCACCAACACTCCGATTTTACCGTTGCCTTCTGTGCACAGCGTGATGATCTTGTTCCCCTCGCCGTAGTCCATGCTGCGGATGACAATGCCTTCCACCCTGTATAGCATGTCTCTTCCCCCATGTGTGAACCTTGTTATATTTCCTGTTGTTCCTCCGGAACAACCCATTCCTCTGCGGCTTCAGTCATCTCGTCCTCTGGATTGCCAACAGCCTCTTTATAGAGCATGTAAGCATCGACATCTCCAGTCATTGAAAAATACTTCCACGAAAAATCTCGCATTCGTGTTCACCCTTCCCTTCGAAATGACGCCTTTTAAAAAGAGTGTTCAAAAAGTGATAACTTTTGAACTACCACGTTCAAAGGATAGGATGCTCGGGTAAACACGAACTAATGTGATACAAATCCTCCCAATCCGCCTACATGTCGCGATGGAAGCCCAAATCCTTCAAAATCCGTTCCTGGTTCCGCCAGTCCTTCTTCACTTTTACCCATAGCTCCAGGAAGGTTTTGGAGCCCAGCAGATTCTCAATATCTTGTCTCGCCAGCTTGCCGACTTCCTTCAGCAAAGCTCCTTGCTTTCCGATGATAATTCCCTTCTGGGAGTCTCTCTCCACAAAGATGACAGCCGATATATAGACGACCCCATTCTCCTCCACCCGCATATCTTCAATAGTTACGGCAATGGAGTGCGGCACTTCCTCCCGGGTCAGATGAAGAATTTTCTCCCGGATCAGCTCTGCGCATACAAACTGCTCCGGATGGTCGGTCACCTGATCCTCTGGGTAGTATTGCGGGCCCTCCGGCAAATACTTGCCGATCTGCTCGATCAATGTATTCACATTGCTTCCAAGCATCGCGGAGATCGGTACGATTTCTGCAAAATCATACAGCTTCCGGTACTCTTCGATGATCGGGAGTAATTCCTCCGGCTGAATCCGGTCGATCTTGTTCAATACGAGGATAACAGGGGTTCGCACATCCTTGAGACGTTCAATAATAAAACGGTCTCCGCCTCCCAGCCCTTCCGCAGTATCAACGAGGAACAGAACCGCCTCTACCTCCCCAAGGGTGTTCAGAGCTGTCGTGTTCATGTAATCGCCGAGCTTGGACTGCCGCTTGTGGATGCCGGGCGTATCCAGAAAAACCACTTGCATCTCTTCAGATGTGTAGACCCCATGAATTTTATTACGGGTTGTCTGAGGCTTATCGGACATGATTGCAATCTTTTGGCCGATGATATGATTCATCAACGTAGATTTTCCGACATTCGGCCGGCCAACAATGGCGACGAAGCCCGATTTGAATTTGGATTTTGCCATGTAGTGAAAGTTCCTTTCGCATGTTTATGCTATATTTTCATAACCGTTGGGAATCCTTGCATTATTCCTGCTGTTCCTGCAGATTCACAGAGCTAAAATAGTACGGCAGCAGTTCCCCTACCGTAGTTTCTTTGACATCACCCTTCAGGTTGCCAAGCACAACCGGCATTTCCGGACCGCATAGCTCCAGAAGCACCTGCCGGCAAACCCCGCACGGAGAGATCGGTCCCTCGGTATCGCCAACAATGGCGATAGCCTGAAAGGATCCCGGCTTCAAGCCGTCAGCAACCGCGCGAAATACGGCCGTTCGCTCCGCACAATTGGTTGGTCCATAGGCCGCATTCTCAATGTTACAGCCATGGTGGACCTTTCCCGACTGATCCAGCAATGCGGCTCCAACGCCAAACCCTGAGTAAGGGATATATGCTTTCTTCCTTGCCTCAACTGCTTCTTGAAGCAGTGCTTTGTAATCCATTCAATCAGCTCCCCATTCTAAATGAACCGCTGTACTACAGTCCCAGCAATGTCATCACAGGCTTCCAGAACACTAAAAGTCCGATGAAGACGGCAAAAGCCGCGGCGATCAGCACAGCTCCGGCAGAAGCATCCTTGGCTTTCTTCGCCAATTCATGCCACTCCGGTGCTGCCAGATCCACTGCAGCTTCGATCGCAGTATTGATAACTTCGGTTGCAAGAACCAACGCAATGGTCACCAGCAGCAGCGCCATATCTCTTGCGGGCAAACGCAGCAACAGTGCGGCAGTCACCACGACAATTCCGGCAACAACATGAACTTTCATATTACGCTCATGCATCACGGTTTCTCTGATGCCAGACCATGCATCCTGAAACACTCTGCTCCAACTGCGGCGGGGCTTCATTACCGAACCAATCCTACTTGGGCCAGGACCGCTTCCTGTTTTCCCATCATGACCTGTTCGCTGGCGGTATCTTGATGATCATAGCCTAGCAGATGCAGGAATCCATGGACAAACAGGAATCCCAGCTCACGCTCCAGAGAGTGACCGTAGTCTTCACTCTGCGCCTTCGCCCGCTCGACGGAAATGATGATGTCGCCGAGCACGTCGGTCAGCTCGTCCAGTTCTTCACCTTCTTCAAGCTCGTACACGATATCCATTTCCTCATCAAGCGATTCGTTCATGGCAAAGGACAACACATCGGTAGGTCGGTCGATGCCGCGATACTCTTTGTTCAACTCGTGGATAGCCACATCATCCACAAAAGTCAGGTCAACCTCTCCTTCGGCAATGCCCTCCATCTCGGCAGCCGCTTGAAGCAGCTTGTCCAATAGCTCGATCAGACTATCCTCTACCGCCATTTTGTCTTGATCATTGTTCCAAGCCAGTGTTAGGCTCATTCACAGCACTCCCCTTGTCTTTCTCTTCGGTCGCCTTGTTCTTCTTGATTTGATCGGGATATTCAATTCGGGAATGGAAGATTCCCATGACCGTTTCCTTCAATGTCTGGGCAATCAGATCAAGCTCGCGCATCGTCAGATCGCACTCATTAAACTGATGATCATCAAGTCGGCTCTTGATAATCTTCTCAATCATTGTCTCAACCTGCTCCACTGTGGGCTTGCGAAGCGAACGCACAGCAGCTTCTACGCTGTCGGCAATACCGACCACCGCCGCCTCTTTGGATTGGGCCTTCGGACCAGGATAGCGAAAGTCGTTCTCTGTGAAGTCCGGTTCCAGACCTTGCTCCTCAGCCTGCGAGAGCGCTTTGTGATAGAAATAGTGCAGAAATGTCGTGCCGTGATGCTGCTCCGCGATGTCGCGAATCGGCTTCGGCAGCTTATATTCCTTCTGCATGTCCACCCCGTCCCGGGCGTGGGCAATAATGATTGATTTACTAAGTTTAGGATCTATAAAATCATGCGGATTCTCCATATTATTCTGGTTCTCGATGAAGTAGCCCGGGCGTTTCGTCTTGCCGATATCGTGATAATAGGAGCCTACCCGGCAGAGCAGACCATCTGCTCCGATCGCTTCAGCAGCAGCCTCGGACAAATTCCCGACCATGACGCTATGATGATACGTTCCCGGTGTCTCGGTCAGCAGCTTCCGAAGCAGCGGATGATTGGGATTGGACAGTTCTACCAGCTTCAGGGCAGACAGGATGCCGAATGTGACCTCGAAGAATGGCATTAATCCGATAACCAGTATCGTAGTCAACAAGCCTCCGGCAATGGCAAAGCCGATGGCAAGCAGTGTATCGCCATTCTCGGCCCAGCCGTTGTTATGAATGACAATCAGCGAGAAGACGGCCAAGGACCCAAAGAGGCAAATCATGATCCCTGCCTTAAGCAGGGTTGACCGCTGGCTGGCCTTGTGAATAGCAAAGATGGAAGCATAAGAAATGACCAATGCAAACAGCCCGAATTCAAAGTCAAAGATTTGTCCCTGATGAACATTTAGAATAATACTTGCCATAATGCTCAACAGAATGGAGCAGGTATAAGCCAAGGACAAGTCGATCAGCAAGGTGATCAGCATGGCTCCCGTCGCTACCGGCGCCAAATAACCCATATAAGGACGCTGTTCATTTTGCAGGATAGAAGTAATATGTAGTGATAACAGCGTGATAAGCAGAATCAGCAGCAGCATAACAAATTGCGAATTATTGTACTTAAAACGGTTTACCCCTTGGGATTGACGCATAAACAGGATCAGACCGGTCGCCATCAAGGCAGACAGCAGGATAAGCCCCAACTGCGGCCAGTAATTAACCTCATCCTTTAACAGCCCATTTTTCTCCAGCAGACTATACATTTCCTCGGAAATTTTTTCGCCCTTTTGAATCAGAACATCCCCTTGCTTGATATAAACTGTAGGGGTATTCTCTCTGGCCTCTACCTTCGCGGCTTTAGTCGCTTCATCATCGAAAAATTTATTCGCGGTGATCGCCAGTCTTGCGAGCTCCTGTACAACCTCACGGGAGGTCCGTTTGCTTAGCGAGCTGGTGCTGACCATTTCCGCCACTTTCGCCCGGGCGGTCTGCGCGTCGACAATCTGGTCTGTCATCAATCTGGCCACGATATCGGCAGCTACCGGCTTCATTTCGTTAATATCCTCCGCCGTCAGACGGGGAATTTTAATGAAGGTCTCCTCGGAAATGGAATATTGCTGTTCATCCACCTTACGGGTAACTTCCTCGAACAGCGTCGCTGAATAAGCACTGTTCGAGCGATTATTCATAATAAAGTTTTGCACGTGGTCCTTCACACGCTGCGGAAGCTCTTCACGATAAATATTGATTTTATCATCGGTCGATACCTGATCATCCTGATTCAACCGGGAGATGCGATCAAGCAATTGCCCGACCAGCGCCTCGTTGCGAAGCGGCAGGATAGAATAAATCTGTCCCACTTTCTCGGCTGCCTCTTCTTGCGCCTTCAGTGTAGCCTTTGTATTCGGTATATCCATAGGGGATAATATTTCTTTGTCCGCCGGCAGGCCTACGGCAATGTCGTAAGTCTCCGGCAACAGCTTGGGCGACATACTCAAATACAGCATGACAATAAGGGCGCCATACAGTACATACCGTACTGAGGAGCTGTATTTCCAGCCTGCCGTCTTGGATTGGAGCTTGCTCTTTCCCTGCTGATTGCTTGAAGTCATAGAGACAGCCCTCCCGCAAATTGATAAACCCAAAGCAGCCTTACCCGAATGATCTCCGGGTAAAGGCCTCCGGGAATTGACTTACTGACCTTGCTGCTCCGCAGCCCGGTCATACGCGACAATAATTTTCTGAACCAAGGAATGCCTTACAACATCCGAATCATCGAAATGAACAAACCCGATTTCCTCAATCTGTTCCAGAATCTTTCCCGCTTCAACCAGGCCGGACTTTTTGCCGCGCGGCAAATCGATCTGTGTTACATCTCCTGTAATGACCATCTTCGAGCCAAAGCCGAGACGGGTCAGAAACATCTTCATTTGTTCAGGGGTTGTATTCTGGGCCTCATCCAAAATAATAAAGGAATCGTCCAATGTACGCCCGCGCATATAAGCTAACGGTGCAATCTCAATCAGTCCCCGCTCCAGCGCCTTGGCTGTCTGGTCAGGACCCATGACATCATATAAGGCATCATAGAGCGGCCGCAAGTAAGGATCTACCTTCTCCTGCAGGTCTCCAGGAAGAAAGCCCAGACTTTCCCCGGCTTCCACAGCAGGACGGGTCAGGATGATCCGCTTGACCGCACCTTCCTTCAAGGCTGTTATCGCCATAACAACGGCAAGATAGGTCTTCCCTGTTCCTGCGGGTCCGATACCGAACACAATGTACCGCTTCCGGATTGTCGTGACATAATGCTTCTGACCAATCGTCTTGACCCGAAGCGGCTTGCCGCGATAGGTGACCGCAATTACTCCCTTATATAAATCAAGCAATTGATCCGCGCGAAAATCCTTCGCCAGATCAATCGCATAGAGCACATCCCGTTCGGTTAGAATATACCCGTTCCGGATTAATTCAAGTAATACCTCGAACAATTGCTTGGTTTTCTCTACTTCCTGTTCTTCACCGCGAACAGAAATCTCCGATTCACGAAGCGCAATAGTTGCATGTATTCTCTGCTCGGTCAACTTCAGAAAGACATCCTGCGGACCGAAGAGCGCCAAACCTTCCGATGCATTCTGGAGCGGTATTTTTATGCTGTACAGTTGTTCTGACAAATAGACTCATTCTCCTTGATCATATACTATCGGGAGTTCTTCCGCGATGGATTGTTCCACTTCAAAAAGCACTTTCATATAAACTTTACCATTGTCTGTCTTCTCATGCAAAATTTTTTGATTCAAAATCGTAGTGTCAGCGCCGTTTTTAGCCAAAATATCTTCTTTTGCCCGTTCGATCCCATCGGCGGAAGCCTTCTCCTCGCTCAGCTTGAATTCGAGCACTGCCGTCTCCTGAATCTTTTCGCTCATCCAGCCGATCGGGAGCTTGAAGCTTCTCCAGGTCAAGGGATCAAACTCAGTGGTAACCCGGGACGATTCAAACCCCGCATTGCCGTATCCGGTCAACTGGATTGCTGTCCGTCCAAAGTACAGGTAGCCGCGCTCCTTTTCTTCCCCAGTAAATACATTCTGCTTGCGAATAAGCGGAACTTCAATATTGTATTCATGCCATACATTAGCCCGAATTTGTCCCTTTGACACAACAGCTTTTCCGCCTTGATATCCGGACACCAGGATTTGCCCCTTTTTAACCCGGTCATGCTTTTTCACCTCAGGCTGTCCCTTTTCCGCATAAATGAACGTAATGACCCCATCGGCCTTACTGACCAAATGACTCGGGCTGACAAGCTTCTTCTCCGGCTCGGTCGCCTCTACTATTTGAATATGGACCTTGGTTCCGGTTCGTGATACACCGACCCAGGAGATTCCTTTGAGCTTGCGGCTCAGACCGGCTGACAGCTTGTCCTGTGAAGGCAGCGCAAAGGTCCACTGAAAAGGATACAACCCCTCTTCCTTCGCAGCAAGCAGGATATCCTGCTTCGCTATCTTATCATTGCCTGTTACCTCGATATCCCATACCATTCTGGTTAAGCTAAAAAGAACAGCCGCGAAGAGAATAAATCCGGCGGCAAACCACTTGCGGCGCCAGAAACGAAGCAGCATGAACGGCAGCCCAAACCGCTCCTTCACGGAAACCCGGCAGCCTGTCCGCTTTAACAGCGGGCGAAGCGCAAAAAAGCTGTCTACCTTCATACACAGCTCCATTTTCCGGTCATTATTCGGCTTGATATCCCAGATATGGATTCCCGCAGCGTTCACCTCATTAATGAAGCCTTCGATGTCTCCCCCACGAACAACGACCGTTATAGCCCCGCTCCACTTTGTCAATATCGATGATCTCATGAAGATCCCTCCGCTTCACGATAGTTGATACCGTTGATTTTTCCTTCAACCACAATTTCTTCAGGCATGATTTCCCTGATCAGCAATCCGCTTCCATATACCTCCAAGGTCCCTTCCTTTGTGCGCAAATGAAGGGCCTCGGGGGAAAAGTGCATAATACCGCGGTGGTTTTCTATGTATAACTGCCTGCCGCCAACCCAGGTGAGCCTTGGCAAATCAAACACAAGATCATTCGGAAGATCCAGAGCTTCGACCGTCCATTTCCGTATTTTGCGAATCATCCGGCTCATACTGAGGCAAACCTCCTTCTTTTACTTTACACAGTATGCTAGGAGCGGCTTATTTATGAAAAACAGAAAAAACACCCTCTACCAAAGTAGAGGGTGTTGCTGTGATCTAACTATTGCAGAAACTGTTGAACTGCCTGATTAACGAGCTTGCCGTCTGCCCGGCCTTTGACCTTAGGCATTAGCGCGCTCATTACCTTCCCGATATCGGCTTTCGAAGTAGCACCGGTTTCCTGGATGGTCTGCTGTACGATAACTTTAATTTCATCTTCGTTCAGCTGTTCGGGAAGATACTCGGCAATAATCTCGGCTTCCGCCTTAACATTTGCGGCAAGATCGTCACGACCTGCTTTTTCAAATTCTTGGAGGGCATCTTTGCGCTGTTTGATTTCACGACTTAGGATATCAAGCACTTCACTATCGTCCAAAGTTCTTTTCAAATCTATTTCAAGATTTTTAATCGTAGCACGAACCATTCGAATGGTGGAGAGTTTGAACTTGTCTTGACTCTTCATCGCTTGCTTCATATCTTCGTTCAATCGCTCGCTAAGACTCATGGTAGCAATTTCCTCCTAAAACTTTCTTTTACGAGCAGCCTCAGACTTTTTCTTGCGCTTTACGCTTGGCTTTTCATAATGCTTGCGTTTCTTCACCTCAGCCAATACGCCATCTTTAGCGATTGAGCGCTTAAAGCGACGAAGTGCAGCATCAATTGTCTCGTTTTTGCGAACTTTAGTTTCAGACACCAGTTTTCCCTCCCTCCGACCAGACCGTCCAAGAGCCTAACACGGTTCATCAAACTTCATTATAGGGGAAAAATAAATAGGGTGTCAACCTGAGCACCCTATTTTTAATATATGGAAGAAGAATGTTTTCTTCATCAAGCGTGCGAGCTGGAATGTTGGACTAAAGCGCCTAACTTCGTCCCGCCAAGCAGGTGGTAGTGGATATGGTAGACCGCTTGTCCGCTGTCAGGCCCGCAGTTATTAATCAGACGATAACCGGACTCCGCTACGCCAAGCTTCTTTGCCGCTTCCTTCGCGACCAAATGCAGGTCGCCAAGAAGCGCCGCATCCTCTTGCTCCACATCGTTCATCGTAGCGATATGCTTCTTGGGGATAATCAGTACATGTGTCGGTGCCGCGGGCTCAATATCGTGGAATACAAGAAAGCGGTCGTCTTCATATACTTTATTTGACGGAATCGAGCCTTCCGCAATTTTACAAAACAAGCAGTTCTCCATAGGTAAGCCTCCATGATCATATAGTTTTCTCTATCATACAAAAAAATGGCAAAAAAAAGAAGCACCCTAGCGTACTCAGCGAGTTCGCTTCTCGCACGGACGTATTGGACCGAAAATAAAAATTCTCTGTCAGCAATACGTCCGTCGGGGTGCTTGCAAAATTGATGTCGGCTAACTGTAGTATAACAGCGGGTTGATACTGTATCTGTGATCAACATCACTTATTTTTACTTTGTGAAGAAAATAGCATCTGAAGCTTGGACATCATTATTACGTCTTACAGCTGAACGGCATCCCCGCTATCGAGGAAAAACAGCCACTTCTCATCGACAGGCATACCCGTAATTTTCTCCAATGCTTCTGCATACAGCTCGAGCTGGAAGCGGTAGCTCTCGGTCAGGGCAGCGACGCCGCCGCGGTGCGGAAGCACCTTGTCACTCTTGTAATCCAGTAGAATTACCCGTCCGTCCACCTGGAACAGACAGTCGATAACTCCCTGTACCAGTACAGTCTCTTCTCCTTCATTAGGCTCCAGTTCCTTATTGCCTTGCGGTTGCAGCTGATGCAAACGGCGGTGCGCCCGGGAAGCCGGCAAACCAAAGCTGAAGGGCATTTCACGCCGGATCCAGTCGGCTTGTCTCAGCGCCATTCCGAGCGGACTATTTCGGAACTGAATAATATATTCGAGGTTAATTCCTGAAATCTGCTCCGAAGTCATAATCTGGCGTTCTACCAGTTGATTCAGCAAGGAACGCAGACTCTCTGCCGTTTCTTCCCCTTCAAAAGAAATATGCTGCATCAAGGTATGATAGGCTGTTCCACGCTCGGTGGGTGTGAGTCTATTCTGTTCCATAAACCTTGGTCTTCGCAGATGCAGCTGGAATTCCGGCAAAGAAGGCTCGCTGTCCTCTGCGGAAAGTACAGGCGACGGTGTCAAAATATCCACAGCCGGGGACTCGTGGGAATTCAGAGCTTCGTAGGACTTCAGCTCCGTGACGGTGGTCTTCGCCGGAAGTATCGTATCCTCATGATAAGGATACGACCAGCTTAAGGCAGCCTTCACTTGCTCGTCTGCCTCCTTGTTCACATGATGAAGCCAGAACGGGGCTTCGTCGGATAATAACCGATCTAGGGCCGAATATTCCCCCGGCATGAACGGCTGATCTGAAGGAGCTGCTGTCCCGTCCGCCAGCTCAGCTGTGGCCGCAGCCTCCTGGTGATCAATTGCAGCATGGGCAGAATCCGAATCCGTTAAACCGGATTCCGCCCGGATCAGCCATTCGGACGCGGTATCAGCCAGCACGCCGGAAGCTGTCTCCGGCAAGCCTGCCCAGCGGCACAATTCAACTGCCGAAGGGGTACGGATCAGCGAAGGGCCGATCCAATCCAGATAGGAGCGGGCACCTGCAAGCAAATAATCCGGCAGCTGCTCCTCGCGGATATCCATCACTGAGCCCCAGTCTTCAATTGTCTTGCTTAAGTCTTTTACAGCAGATATCAGGATCAGTTTGTCTTTGGGACGGGTGAGGGCCACATACAACACTCTCATCTCCTCCGCTAACAATTCCATTAACGCTCGTCTTCGAATCGCCAGATTCGGCAGCATCGGATAGCTGACTCTTCTGATGCTATCCACGAGCTTCGGACCAAACCCCAACTCCTTATGAATGAGGAAGCGGGCATTCAAATCCTGCCGATTGAACATTTTGGATAAGCCGGCGACAAAGACGACCGGAAATTCCAGTCCTTTGCTCTTATGAATCGTCATGATCTGCACAGCTTGCTCCAGTGATCCGGAAGCCGATGCCGCACCCAGATCTCCGCCGTTCTCGCGCAGCCGCTCCAGATATCTGAGGAATCGGAATAGTCCGCGCGATGAGGTCGCCTTCTCATAGGCAATAGCCCGATCATGCAGTGCTTGGAGATTGGCCTGCCGCAGATGTCCGCCGGGAAGCCCCAATGCCCAATCCTGGAGACCTGTATCCCGATAGATTGCACGGATCAGGTGCCCAAGATCGCCCTCACTGGCCAGGTTGCGCCAGTCATCCAGCTGTTCCAAAAATAATTTTAACTTATCCAGGGCTGTCGCATCCATCTGGTCCCCCGAAGCCGCAGAGAGAACAGCCTCATAGAAGCTGCCGCTCGGCAAGGTCAGACGAACCTGTGCAAGCTCTTCTTCGCTCAATCCAAAGACAGGCGAGCGCAGCACGGCCGCAAGCGGAATATCCTGCAAAGGATTGTCTATAACCTGCAGCAAGCTTAACATCGTCTCCACTTCGGACGCCTGAAAATACCCCTGATTCAGTTCACCGTATGCAGGTATCCCTTCTATTCGAAGCTCTTCGATCATGATGGGTGCCCATGACAAGGTAGAACGAAGCAGAATGACCATATCTCTGTATTCGGCAGGACGCAGCCGCTTAAGCTGCTTGTCATAGACCTGCAGCGGAGGCAGTCCGGTCTGCCCGGTCAATTCGCGAATTCGCCGGGCAATTGCCCGCGCCTCCAGCCGAACGGCCTCCGGTTCGACTTCATTTTCTTCTATGCTCTTGTCATTTGATCCGCTGACTGGCGATCCTGTGTTTGTGAGATCGCCAGCCGCTTCTTCGGACGAGGAGGAGGCTGAAGCCTTCCGATCCAGCAGCAACAGCTCTGGCCGGTAATCACTGCCTTCGTTCAGATTCTCGTAGCCTTCTCCATACACCAGCTCCGCCCTGTTATCATAGGCGATTTCCGCCACACCTTCATTCATGATCTGCCGGAACAGCAAATTAACCGCATCGACAACCTCTCGTCTGCTGCGAAAGTTCCTGGCCAGATCAATTCGTAATCCGGAGCCGGTGAAGTCACCGCCATAGCTGCGGTATTTCTCCAGGAACAGCCCTGGCTCCGCCAGACGAAAGCGATAGATGCTCTGTTTCACATCACCAACCATAAACCGGTTGCCCGGAGACTGCCGTGCAATGAGACGCACGATATCCTCCTGAACCGTATTTGTATCCTGATATTCATCAAGCAGCACTTCCTCATACTGGAGCTGATACTCCCTTGCAGCCTCGGAAGGCATCGTCATTGCCGGCGTCGAATCGGGATGCCGCAAAATTTGCAGGCAGTAATGCTCCAGATCGGAAAAATCAAGCCAGCCGCGCTCCGTCTTCTCCTTCTTGTAACGTTCTCCGAATTCAATGACCAGCTCAGCCAGCCCTTCCATTAGCGGAGCGGCAAGGTAGAGCTCCTCCAAGTAATCCTGAAGCGAGCGGGAAAATAACTGTCCGCGTAGTTCGGTTACAGATTTTTTGACATCGTCCCGCAGCCTTTTTACCCGTTCCTGCAAATCAGGATCTGTCTGATCCTTCTTGCAAGGCTTCAGCTTGCCGAAGCCTGCTCCAAGGAATCTTTCTTGCAGCCCAGTCCATCCATCAGCTTCCGAAGCTGCCGCCTGCAGGCTGGCGATGAGAGCCATATCCTCCCGCAGCGTATCCGCATAAGGGGCTGGCCCGCCGGGAGACAAAGCCAGCGCTGCAGCCTGTCGAAGCACATCGGCAGCGCCGTCCAGAATAATCAAAGCATCCTTCAGCAGGCTCGACAGCCAGCCGCTGCCCTCCAGCTCGGCCAGATCAGCCGGACGAAACGCAGCTGCAGCCTGACGCAGCCAGTGCTCGGGCCAGGATTGACTACGGGAAAATTCATACAGCTTCTGAACGAGCACGAACACCTCAGCATCGCTGCGCTCTCCGCTAAACCAATCTACCAGTGTTAGAAAGTCGCCGCCCTCCTCCTCTTCGGCATACTTTTCCTCGAACAGGCCCTCCAGCACTTCCTGGCGAAGCAATACGGCCTCACTCTCTGACGCAATCCGGAAGCCGGGATCAAGCGGAATAAGCGTGTAATGCCGCTGAATCACTTCCATGCAAAAGGAATGAAGCGTGGTGATCGAGGCTCGGCCAAGCATGGCCAGCTGCCGGGACAAATGCTCGCTTCCCGGGTCACGCTCCAGCTCCCGCTCTAATGCCTCGCGGATGCGCTGCCTCATTTCCGAGGCTGCAGCTTTGGTGAAGGTTGCTACCAGCAGCCTGTCTACACTTAAGGGCTGGTCGGCAGCCGCCAGCTTGCGGATAATCCGTTCTACTAGCACAGCCGTCTTTCCTGAGCCGGCTGCAGCGGCAACCAGCATATCCCCACCGGAGAGAGAGATCGCATTCCACTGATCATCACTCCAGTAGCTATCTTGAGGCTTCGGTATCCTATTCATTGGCCCTGCTCCTCCTCTCTTCCGGGTTGTCCAAGCATGCTCCAAAGCTCTTCCTTGCCCGGCTTGTTAAGCACTTTATAGCTGCCGTCCAGCCCTTCATCAAACCGGCACACCGGTTTGAACTGGCAATAAGCACATGCTGTTTCTGCCGCTATTTTATACGGGGTTATTTGAACCTCGCCATCCGTAATTCGGGTTCCGATATCCACAACCTTATGACGCACAGAGCTTAATAGGCCCTGCCATTGCTCCAGCGTTGCTACGGAGGCCGTGCTATAGAAGCTGCCATCGCTTTTGACGGCTACAGGCAGTATGTCCGAATACCCCTTCTCTAGCTGCCCGTCCATCCGGGCAATGACCTCGCGATCTGCAAGCAGCAGGCCTTTCATTTTGAACCGTTTCAGCATTTCGCTGTAGGCTTCCTCTTCACTAAGTCCGTTACTGCTCTGAAGCAATGGATTATGGACATGAAAATACAACGTTCCAGCCGGAAGCGCCGGCCGGCCGAGCCACATTTCCGCCGAGCTGAGCAACACATCCAGATAGGTCAGCATCTGCAGGGATAGTCCGTAATACACCTCATGCAGCTTCAAATCCGTCTGGCTGGATTTATAATCAATAACCCGAAGCAGCACGCCTTCTTCCCCTTCGGACATATCGACCCGGTCGATTCGTCCTACAATCTCCATCACGCAGCCGTTTGGAAGCTCAAAGGTCAGCGGCGGAAGCGGACGGCCCGGGCCAAAATCGAGCTCGAGTCCGATGGGCTCGAAGCTGCCTCTTCGAGACTGCTCGCCGAGGATAACCGATGCCCGGCCAACAATTTGCTTTAACTTGCGTTTGATATAGCCATAACGCTTCGTACTGAGCAGAATCTCACCCTGGAGCTTGGGAGCGAGGCGCTCCACGACTGCATCCGCCTCTTGAAGACACTCCTCCGGAGTCAGACTTCCCCAGCTGCGGCCTTGCTCCTTAAAGGTGACTGCCAGTTGGCTGAGGGCCGAGTGGAATAACTGTCCAATATCCGGAGCCTTGAGCCGATACAGCTGACGTTCCTTAAGCCTTAGACCGTGGGAAGCAAAATGAGAAAACGGACAAGCCGAAAACTTCTCCATCCGCGACACACTTGTCCGCAGCACTTTGCCATACAGCTTCCTGCTCGTCGCTGGAGCCAGGCTGTATGCGCGGTTGCGATAATCGAGCGAGCCTACGAGCCTTCTCAACACGCCGCTCCATTCCGGCGATTGATTGTACCAATCCAGCGCGCTCCACCATACCGCCGAGACAGGCTGGCCGGTACGCCACGCACGAAGCTGACTGATCAAGCGCGGCAAAGTAGGCGCAGGACTGCTTATATAATTTAGCGCAAGCATCTCAGCATCATCCAGCACGGGCTCGTCCTCAATCTTGCGCTCCTGAAGCATGCCTCCGGGGAAGATCGCTTTGATCTGGCGGATCACTTCGGATGGAAGCAAGGGCTTGCCCTCCTCATCTGCCTGCGGATAACTAAGCCATAAAGAGCGGCTTGCCGAAGATAGCGCGCTATAAATGAGGAATCGCTCATCAAGCAACCTGCGCGTCAGCCCCGGCGCCAGCTCTAATCCAAGCTCGCCAAGCAGGCTGCGCTCCCGGTCACTCAGCAATCCCTCTTCCTGAATCCCTGCAGGCATAATACCTTCGTTAACTCCGAGCAGAAAAACATGCAGCGCACGACGTGTACGGGTCCGATCCGTACTTCCAATCAGAACCTGATCCAATGCGGGAGGCACCAGTCCCAGACTGAGCGATTTGATTCCTGTCTCCAGCACCCCTGCAAATGCTTCAGGCGCGAGCTTCTCTTCCCCCATCATCTCGACAATCTGATCAAGCAAATCCAGCAGCGCCCCCCATAATTGACGATGCTCTGCCGCCTGCTGCGGCCGTCCCTTCTCCAGTGCTTGATGCGCCAGAAGATCAAGCCGGTCCGCTGCCGCGATTGCCTCAAGCAGTCCATAAACGGCGAGACACATCTCTCGTGCCGTCTTGGCCTGCTTAAGCGCCTTGTCAAAGGCTGCAAGCGGCGTGACGACCGCATTCCGGCAGCGTTCGAGCAGCTTCAGCTTATCCGCAGCGGCACTGGTTCGTCTCTCCTCTGTTTCCTCCAACGATTCGCTCGGTTTAGGCTTCCACGGACGACCATCTGTCCAGCGGTAACCCTGAATGCCGCTGGCAAGCACGTAGTTCTCCAATTCGTCCATATCTTCCCGGGTCAGACTATGATCCGCAGGCAGCAAAAATCCGGTTTTCACACTGCGAAATACATCCTCATACCTCCAGAATTTCAGCACAATGTCCAGAGAAGCCCTGATAAATTCAATCAAAGGATGATGAAGCAAGCTTTGCTTCTTGTCCGTAAAATAAGGAATTCCATAATCCTCAAATATCGGCCCCATCACCTGTGCATAGTCATCGATATTCCGTACAAAAACAGCAATATCTCTATACCTGACGCCTTCCTCACGAACAAGTCGGAGGATTTGCCTAGCGGCTCCATCGACTTCAATCCGCCGGCTGCCGGCATTTAACAGAACAACGTCCTGCTCCAATCCTTGCAGAGGCCGTGCGCCCTGCCAAGGCTTTCTTCGTTCGTAAGCCTCCTCGAGATAGGCGAGTGCTTCACTGCCCCGAAACCGCGGGTACGGACGTGAATTCAAGGTGATGGTCGGCTGTATCTCCGCACCCACCGCTTCCGCCAGCTCCCGAAGCTTGATATAGGTGGAGGCTGTTGCATGGAATATATTCAATTCATGAGGCTGTGCACCATCATCATAGGATCGATCCAGCGTCAACGCTACAGTGACGGAATCAACCGTCTTCAGCAATTCACCAAGCGCCTTATATTCACCAGGGGTAAACGAATGAAATCCGTCAATCCACAGCCTGGCCCCACGCAAATAAGCCGAGTCCTTCGCTCCTTCGGCCAGCTTGACAACATGGTCCTCTGCATCGATGTACAGCCCGGACAGCTCGGCATCAAATTCACGGTACAGCAGGCTCAAATCATGCAGCTTGTCTTGTAATAACGCGTTCTCTCCCTGAGTAACCGGAGCCGATGTCAGCGCCTCTCGATAGCTGCTTAAAAGGTTGAAGTCGGCTTGATGCTTCTTCAGCTCGGTATAAAGCGAATTTAACTCATCAATCAGTCCGAGCTGATCACCGCCCTTCCCATATAAACGCAATGCGTCTTTGTGTCTTCGCATAATTTTATAAAGTAGCATCTTCTTGCCTTCATCACTGATCGGAACCAACGCAGCCCCGCCAGTCTCCTGCATAACCCGGAGAGCAAGCCGGCGAAAGCCGAGCACCTGCAATCGAACCGTGCCGGAGATGCCGGGAGCATTCAAAATCGCCTGTTCAATTTGAAATGTCCCTTGTTCCGGAGCAAGCAGAATCATTGGAGGGCCTGTCGGATCCTCGCGCAGCTGTGATGTGATATCCTCCAGAATTTGATGGCTCTTGCCGCTTCCGGAACGGCCGATGATCAATTGCAATGACATGAAGCTGCCTCCCTTGTAGTGACGGTGTACCTGCCCGTTCGTTTTTCTAACTGTAAATCAGTATAACATACCTTCATCGGATAGGAATATACGTTCCCTCTTCCTGTAAGCTGTCATTGCTGCGTACTTGCAGGAAAAATGTGCAGTAGCGGGGAGACAGTTAAATATCGGAGGGCGAAGTAGAGGGGCAACGTGTGAAGTATGCCTACGATCGCTGTTGTTCGCGGATTTCTATGATTTGACTAAGTTCTAACAAGGGGGAAATCCGCTCACAAAGGCGAACGCCTACGCTTCTACAGCACACTTCACACTTATGCTCTGACTACTTCGCCTTTGCTGTTTAACTGCTATTGCAGTTAGCACGTGCCTGCGCCGTAAACTGCACTGCATTAAGCTTGCTATCTGCGGCAGGCGAGCAGGAAAGTGTGCAAAGCATAGGGCAGTTAAACATCGGAGGGCGAGAGGGGCAACGCGGCAAAATCATTGGTTGGTTTTATATTGGCGGTTGCTGCGCACTTGCACGAAACTGCGGCGATGGATACAAAAAGAGAGCGCCCGACGGATTCGCGATCATCGGAGCACTCTCTTTGCTAATCACCTATGGTTAAAACTGCTTGCTTCTTACCTCAAAAATGGCGAACTTCAGATAATGGCCTTCGTCCACGCCAAGAATCTGCGGGTGATCCTTGCCGGCAGCGCGCCATTCTACAAGGCGCAGAATCTTGCCCGCGTCAGCGGCCGCCTCTTGAATCGTCTCCAGAAAAAGATCAGGGCGCATATGGTATGAGCAGCTGGCAGTCACCAGATAGCCGCCCTCATTCACCAGCTTCATGCCGTGCAGATTGATATCCTTATATCCTCTGCATGCGCCCTTGACCGCTCCTCGCGTCTTGGCAAAGGCGGGCGGATCCAGGATGACGACATCCCAGGTTCTGCCGCCTCCGGCCGTCATCGGCACCGAGGTGTCCGCCTTAACGCTTCCCGCTGCCCGAAGGCTCCGCTCATTCAAGCCTTTAACCTGGCTGCGCAAATATTCAAACGCATCGGCAACCACAAATTCGACGCGATCCTCGAAGCCGTTCAGCTCCACATTTTGGCGGGCACTCTCAATCGCATGCTCGGAAATGTCCAGACAGGTGACCTTTTTGGCGCCGTATTTGCAAGCATGAAGCGTGAAGCTGCCCGTATGCGAGAAGCACTCCAGCACGGTTGCCCCGTCCCAATAAGGAAATGTGACCTCCTTGCCATTCCGGTTGACTGGAGCGGTACGCACGGATCCGTCCTCATTAGGGACCTCTTGGAGCTCAATCCCGCTCTTTGCTCCCCAGCCGGTCATAAGCGGGGCTATTGACGCCCGGTTCTCGCGCTGGTCAAAGAAGTAACCGGTCTTCTGTCCTTGCTCAATGTCAACTGAAATGAGCAGGCCGTTCTCTTTTACCGTCACAAAGCGAGGCGGATTGCCGTAGATCGGCCCCTTGACCTGCTCCAGCCCCTCCATTTCCCGGATCGGCACATCGCTGCGTTCATATATCCCTGCAGGGTTCATGACCGAGACAAGCGCTTCTATGATACTGTCCCTGCAACGATCCATGCCGAGGGTCAAAATTTGTACCACAAGCACCTCGCCGAACCGGTCTACAATCAGGCCCGGCAGGAAATCCGCTTCTCCATAGACCAGACGATACGCATCGTCCGCCACAAAGCGGTTTCGGTGCAGCAGACACTCCCGGAATCTGCGCTCGAAAAAAGCGGTATCCATCTCCTCCAATTCCAGATACGATACAGCACGCACCGTAATCTGCGAGGCAGGATTGTAATAGCCCGTCGCCAGAAAACGCTGGCGATGGTCCATGATCCGCACCAGACTCCCCGGCTGCGGGTCCCCTTCCACCCGTTCAATCTCATTGTTGTAAATCCAGGGATGCCCCTGCTCCAACCTTTTCTTTCGAGCTTTATGCAAAATTACCGATGCCACATGCTTCAACTCCGTTCATCCTACTTCAAATCTGATTCTGATAAGCCGCCGTCTTCCTTCCTGCTGCTGCCACCGGGGTAACCGTATCCGACACGGGTGAGCATGCAGCCCTAACCACGATCATAAGCTTAGATATAACTTGTACATCCAGGAGGTATTTCCTTGGTACGCGACATCATTTTTCCTGTAACGTTCGGTCTGGCCCTTTTCCTGTTCGGAATGAAGTTAATGGAGGCCTCGCTGCAGGCCTGGGCAGGTCCCCGGCTCATAGCCGGACTCCGGACCTCGACTAAGACACCCTTGACCGGTATGCTGTCCAGCACTGTCGTTACGGCCTTGCTTCAGAGCAGTACTGCCGTGACCGTGATGACCATCGGGCTCGTAAATGCCGGCCTGCTCAGTTACGCGCGCACACTGGGAATCATTCTAGGGGGCAATATCGGCACCTGTCTGACCACTGAGCTGATCGCCTTGAATATATCACGCTGGGGCCCTGCGCTGGCCGTAGGCTCTATTATCCTATGGATCGCTAGCGTCTTGACGGAAGAGCTTTCGCCGCGAGCCGCGATTGCCGCCTGGAGCCACCTACTTCGCCCGCTGCAGCTTGGCGCGCTGGTGCTCCTTGGCTTCAGCCTGATCCTGATTGCCATCGCCTGGATGCAATCGATAGGTCCCGCGCTGGAGGCGCGCGGGGTCATCGACTGGCTGCTCGGCCATGCCGGAGACAGCCTGCTGTGGGGCGCTGCGGCAGGCGCGGTCATCACCGCGCTTATTCACAGCAGCGCCGCCGCCATTGCGATGACCATGGGGCTCACCGCCACCGGCGTACTTCCGGTGCCGTTCGGGATCGCTATGGTCATCGGCGCCAATGTGGGGACCTGCGTCACGGCCGTGATCGCCGCCATCGGCGGCACAAGGTCCGGCCGGTTTGTGGCCTGGTCCCACGTATTGCTCAATGTTGCCGGCGCTGTACTGTTCCTGCCGCTCACCCCGCTGCTGGCTGAGGCAAGCGCCTGGATCTCATCCGATCCGGCGGCACAGATCGCGCATTCCCAGACCATTTTCAATGTTGTCTGCTCTATACTGGCCCTGCCCGTCTGTTATCTGCCCTTGTGGAGCAGGCTGGACAAGAACATGGTTCCACCCGGGGCATAGGCAGCTAGAGCTGAACGCCGAGCATAACCAGCGCCTTTTCCAGAATAAAATCATTATTATCATAGCCAAATTTCATCTGATTCTCCAAAGCCTCTGCCGGAGAGTACCAGTCGACACTGCGAATCTCCTCCAGTTGGGGCTTCAGCTCTCCGCTCTGATACTCCACCAGATAATAATGCACTTCTTTATTCACCGCTCCATACGCCGGATGCCGGTAGGTATAAGCAATAATGTCGATCAGCTCTTTGATCCGGCCGTTGACGCCCGTTTCCTCTTTGATCTCACGAAGAGCCGTCTGCTCTACGGTCTCACCAGGTTCCCGTTTGCCCTTGGCATACGAAATCCGGCCGTAGCGATCCCGAATCAACTGAATCCGCAGCTCGCCCGCTTCCCGCCAATACACAATGCCTCCTGCGGATATTTCTGTCTCCGGCATCTCTGCTCCCTCCTGGCCTTACCTGACTCCAGAGCCATACCGGCCCTGGGCCCTGATTGGCAACAAGGACTTCAGCCCGCCTGGGCTGAAATCCCTGTAAAATTCAACTTATATATATCCTAATTACACAAAATCCACTTAAGCCAAAGCTTGCGTAATGGCTTGATCCATCACACGCACGAGACGGCCTTCGCTTGTGTTAGCGTCCGCTTTCGTTACCTGAACACGGCACAGCTTGCCGGTCAGGTCCTGCGATCCTTCAAAACAAATCTGCAGATAGTTATCGCTGAAGCCCGCCACATAGCCAGTGCCCCAAGCCCCTTTTTCATCGCGCTCCGGGATGACCTCAAGCACTTGACCAACGAATTTCTCCGCATAGGAAAGCTGCATTTGCTCGGAAAGGTCGATCAATTGCTGAACTCTGGCATTTTTAACTTCCTCATCAACCTGATCTTCCATCCGCGCTGCCGGGGTTCCGGTTCGTTTGGAGTAAGGAAATACATGCATCTCGGAGAAGCCGATGCGCTTGATGGCCTCAAAGCCTTCATTGAACAGCTCGTCAGTCTCGCCCGGGAAGCCGACGATCAAATCGGTTGTAATCGCCACCTCCGGCATGAAGGCACGGATCTTCGCAATCTTTTCCTCAAATTCTTCAATGGTGTATTTCCGTCTCATCCGCTTGAGAACCTCGTTGCTTCCGGCCTGAAGCGGGATGTGGAAGTGACGGCACATCTTGGACGAATGCTTGAGCACCTCAAGCATCCGGTCATCGATCTGACTCGCTTCAATGGAGCTGATCCGGATCCGCCCCAGACCTTCAATCTTATCAAGCTCCCATAACAAATCGGCAAGACTGAAATCCTCCAGATCATCGCCGTATCCGCCGGTATGGATGCCCGTCAACACAATTTCATTATAGCCTGCGGCTACCAGCTGCTTGGCCTGGGCTACAACGTTCTTCGGATCACGGCTTCGCGACAATCCGCGCGACCAGGGAATAATACAGAACGTACAGAAGTTGTTGCAGCCCTCCTGAATTTTGAGAAAGGCCCGGGTATGATCCGCAAAGCCAGGCACATCAAGCTCTTCAAACTGCCGGGTCTTCATGATATTGCGGACAGCATTAATCGGACGACGCTGGGCTTGCAATTCCTTCACATAAGGAATGATTTTGTCGCGATCCTGCGTACCGACAACGAGATCCACGCCCGGGATATCCAGGATTTCTGCAGGCGAGGTCTGGGCGTAGCAGCCCGTTACTGCCACAATTGCATCCGGATTTCTGCGAATGGCGCGGCGAATAATCTGCCGGCTCTTCTTATCCCCGGTATTCGTCACCGTACATGTATTGATCAGATATACATCGGCGGTCTGTTCAAAGTCCACCTGTTCATAGCCTTCATTTTTAAACATCTGCCAGATCGCTTCTGTATCATAGAAATTGACCTTGCAGCCCACAGTATAAAATGCAACGGATGCCACGTTACATCCCCCCCATTTCTCCAGATTCATACATGATGCATGTCAGGGCAGCCATTCCCGCTGTCTCCGTTCTTAAAATCCGTCTGCCAAGCGAAGTGGATACGGCTCCCGCTTCCTCCGCCTCCTGAATTTCCCGTTCCGAAAATCCGCCTTCCGGACCAACCACGACGGCAACACGGCACTTGTTCTCCCGCGGTGTCGCTTCAACCATGGGGCGAAGCACATCTCTAAGCCCGCCGCCATCTTCCTTCTCATAGCAGATGCATACAAGATCATAGGTATCCAATCGACGGAGCAGTTCCTTCCATGAGATTGGAGTCTCTACGGCTGGAACTACACTGCGGTGTGATTGCTCAGCCGCTTCCTTGGCGATTTTACGCCACCGGGCTATCCGCTTTTCTTCCTTCTTGCCATCATACTGTACGACAGTCCGTTCCGAGATAAAGGGCAGAAATCCATCTGCGCCAATTTCCGTGCATTTTTGAATGACCGTCTCCATTTTGTCGCCCTTCGGCAGGCTCTGGACAAGTGTGACTTTTATCCAAGGCTCGCCTTTCTGCTCAAGCATTTCAAGGATCTCCGCAGACACTGTCTCCGGCTCCAAGGATACAATTTTGACAAGGGCATCCCGGGAGGCACCGTCACTGACGATGAACTGATCGCCCGGTTTGGATCTCATAACTTTGCTTATATGGCGGGCGTCTTCACCTGTGATTGTCACAGAACGCTCTCCGAATTGATCGGGCCCAATAAAGTACCGCTGCATAATCACCATTCCTTGCACAAAATAAACCAAAATACATCATACAACTTTTATTTTCCGGATTCCAGTGGCGGTTTTAGGGAGAACTCCGAACTGCCCCCTTAAGCTCAAATTCAAAAAGTCGGCTTTTTGAACGACCTCTTAAGCGCCGAACAGAACACGGAAGAAGATCAGAAAATGCTCCGCCAGCGCATTTGCCGCTCCGTACAACGGCACTATAGTATAGAGCCGAAATGTAGGCACTACCAGAATAATTAAGAAAACCAGGATCGACCATTGCTCAAATCGGTGCAGGATGCCAAGCATCCGGCGCGGCACCAGATCTTCGACGATCCGGTAACCGTCCAGCGGCGGCAAAGGAATAAGGTTGAACAGACACAGAAAGAAGTTCATGACGATAAAAGTGCTGAAAAAGATATGAATCGCCTGCTGCAACTTATCCTCTACCATAAATGGAGATACCGCTCCGAACTGCAAAAGCGCTGCATAGATCACCGAGCCGAGCACGGCCAGCAACAAATTGCTCAGCGGGCCGGCAACCGAGACGATAATGCCCATTAAACGGGGCTTATCGAAGTTATCGCGATTGACCGGAACCGGTCTAGCCCAGCCGAAGCCTGCTATCAACAGCAGGACAATACCGAAGAAATCAAAGTGAACCGTCGGATTAAGGGTAACCCTTCCAAGCATCTTGGCTGTAGGGTCACCGAACCGATAAGCAAAATAGGCATGAGAAAATTCATGGACTGTAAATGCAATCAGCAATGTGACCAGGTAGAACGGCAACTCGCTGATTGGCACATACAAGAGTTTATTTAGAAACTCCATTTATTTACCTCTTTCTCGCTACAAAGGCAACCCAATCCTCTTCACGGGCTGTCTGCGTGATCTCAAAACCGGCAGCAAGCAGCGCGTCTTGCACAGCCTGCTCCTTGTTCTTATAAATACCTGAAGCAATATAAATTCCGCCTGACTCAAGCGCTTCATAGACATCCTCAATGAACAGCAAAATGATTTCGGCCAAGATGTTGGCAACCACAACGCGAACCGGCAGCTTCACAGATATCGGGGTGCTCACACCTTGCTTCAATACCGACAGCAGATCGCTTTCCACAACCTGAATCCGATCTTCCAGGCCGTTCAATCTTGTGTTCTCCGCGGCACTGGAGACAGCTACAGGATCCAGATCCAGCGCCAGCACCCGGGAAGCACCTAATCTGCATGCGCCTATGGCAAGAATTCCGGAACCGGTGCCGACATCTATAACTTCGTCTCCCGGCTGTATTACACCTTCTAATGTGCGTAAGCACAACGATGTCGTAGGATGCGTGCCTGTGCCGAAGGCCATACCCGGATCAAGCTCAATAATCTGCTCTTGATCCGATTGCGGCGTGTACTCTTCCCAGGTCGGCTTGATGGTCAAGCGATCGGACACCTTTAGCGGCTTGAAATATTGCTTCCAGTTATTCGCCCAATCATCCTCGTCCACCTCTCTGATGGAGTAGACAGGCTGTCCGGGATCAATGTCATATTCCCGAAGCTCTTCAACCCTCAGCTTGATCTGTTCTGCCACCTCATCCAAGGCAATTCCTTCCGGAAAATAGCCAAGAATCTTCGCCTCTCCCTCCGGAATGTCGTTCGGAGGAATTTCGAACCATTGGCCGAGCGAGGTGTCGCGGGGCTTGCTATTATCGACATGCTCTTCTATCGTAACGCCGCCTGCACCTGCCTCATGCAGAAAGTTGGTGATCATCTCCACAGCTTCTTCGGTAGTATGTATTGTAAGTTCATTCCATTTCATCGTAAGTTTTCCTCCTTGAAATCATGCATAAGGTTTATTGTACTATAGACCGGGACATTATCGCAAAAAAAAGCCGGGCATCAGCACCCGGCGCTTTCATTACAATTTTCGCTTTCCTTCCTGTCGAGCATTTGCCCGTTCACTGCGCTCCAAGGCTTCCCAGTCCTCCTGATCTGCCAGGTCGTCGGAAAATTCAACGTCTTCATTATATCCTCCGGACAAATTATTCAGGCGTCTATCAGCCGATCCCCTTTTCGTACGCCGATCCTCTGAACTAAATTTGGACATCTTGTACCTTCCCCCTTCACAGATTTGAGTTGCTTGCTAAAGGCTATAGCAATCCGTCCAGATCCTCAATCAGCCGCAATGCCTGATGATGAATGCCTTCATCCACGACGGCGGTAAGCAGGATATCCCTTCCGGTTGGCCCTCCTTGTCCGCCATGACTCATGCCGCTTGAAGCCGGATCAGCAGCGCTAAGAACCCCTAAGGAGTCTCCGAACTCAACAGAGTATTCTTCTCCATAACGGCTGATGCGATCGATCGATACATCCGCCGCTCTTAACGCACGGAGCTTGGCAGCTGCTTCACCGGCTTCCTCAGGGCTTTTGAAATACGCTAGAATATTTTTCTCGCCCATACCGCATTCTGTCCTTCCTTCAATAATGAACAGAACCTTACAAGGTTCCTCGAGGATTAGGATGAGTATCTGGATAAGTATTTATCCTCTGAAAATAAAAAAGAGCGGCCCGGCGTCATCTTGCGATGTCCGGGCAGCCCTCATGCCGCTATAGGCCTATCCTGTTAAATTAATCCCCGCGGAAAGCCCGCTTCATACGGTCGAAGAACGACTGTTCATGCTCATGCGTGAATTCCCCATCGAGCGAAGCGAATTGGCGCAGCAATTCCTTCTGCTCCTCGTTGAGCTTGCTAGGTGTGACCACCACAACCTTGACATGCTGATCCCCTTGACCGATGCCGCGCAGCTTAGGCACCCCTTTGCCCTTAAGGCGGAAGTAGGTTCCCGTCTGTGTACCGGCAGGAATCTTCAGCTTGACCTTCTCCGTCAAGGTCGGAATTTCGATCTCATCGCCTAGTGCAGCCTGGGCAAAGGTCAGCGGAATCTCACAATAAATATCGTCGCCTTCCCGATCGAAGAAATCATGAGATTTCACACGGATAATGATATATAGATCGCCGGCCGGACCTCCGCGCAGCCCGCCTTCACCCTCTCCGGCCATCCGAAGCTGAGCGCCGTCATCCACGCCCGCCGGAATGCGGACATGAATCTTCCGCTGTTTCTTGACCTTGCCGTTACCACCGCAGGTGGTGCACTTCTCCCTGATAATTTGTCCTCTACCGCCGCAGTTAGAGCATGCACGGCGGTTAACCATACGGCCAAACGGCGTATTCTGCACGACCTCCTGTTGGCCTGAACCATGACAGACAGAACAAGTCTCAGGCCGGGTGCCCGGCTTTGCTCCGCTCCCGTTACAAGTATCGCAATTCTCAGTCCGGGGAATCGTGATATCTGTCTCTTTGCCGAATACGGCTTCCTTGAATTCGATGGTCATCGTATACTGCAGATCATTACCTCGCTGCGGAGCATTCGGATCACGCCGATTCCCTCCGCCGCCGAAGAACATATCGAAAATATCGCCAAAACCGCCGAAATCGCCGGAAAAGCCTCCGCCCATCCCCTGGTTAGGATCGACATGCCCATATTGATCATATTGCGCCCGTTTGCCGGAATCACTCAGCACATCGTAGGCTTCCTTCACTTCCTTGAACTTTGCCTCCGCGTCATCCGCCTTGTTCACATCCGGATGATACTGCCGTGCCAGCTTTCGGTAAGCCTTCTTGATCTCTTCCTCGGAAGCTGACTTGCCGAGGCCCAGCACCTCGTAATAGTCCCGTTTCTCTGCCATCCTTCCACCCCCATACTTGACTTGAAGCCCTGCTGTAAAGACCGGCCCTTAATCCGGCAAAAGGAAAGTCAAAGCGCAGGCTTACCTGCACTTTGACCTCCCCAGCTCACCCAAGTCTATTTACTCTATGCATCAAGGCATGTGCCTCGGATTAATTCTTCTTGTCTTCGTCAACAACCTCGTAATCAGCATCGACTACATTGTCTCTGCCGCCAGCAGCTTCGCCCTCCGCACCGCCGGCTTGCTCCCCGGCTTGAGCCGCCTGCTCGTACAGCTTCACCGACAGCTGTTGAACGATCTCGGTCAGCTTCTCGGAAGCAGCCTTGATCACTTCCAGGTCATCGCTTTCCAGCGCTTTCTTGAGCTCTTCCTTGGCAGCATTCGCTTTTTCCGTCTCGGAAGCATCGACCTTATCCCCGAGCTCCTTCAACGTCTTGTCAACGCTGTAGATCAATTGGTCGCCGTTATTCTTTGCTTCAACAAGCTCCCTGCGTTTCTTATCCTCTTCCGCATGAAGCTCGGCATCCTTCATCATGCGCTCCACTTCATCATCGCTCAGACCGCTCGACGAGGTGATTGTGATTTTTTGACTCTTGCCTGTGCCTTTATCGGTTGCAGATACGTTCACGATCCCGTTGGCATCGATGTCGAACGTAACTTCGATTTGAGGAACACCGCGCGGAGCCAGCGGAATGTCGCCCAGCATGAAGCGTCCCAGCGTTTTGTTGCCGGCGGCCATTTCGCGTTCCCCTTGCAGAACGTGGATTTCAACACTTGGCTGATTATCCGCATAGGTGGAGAATACTTGCGATTTGCTTGTCGGAATGGTAGTGTTGCGCTCGATCATCTTGGTGAATACGCCGCCCGCGGTTTCGATACCGAGCGACAATGGGGTTACGTCGAGCAATACAACGTCCTTCACATCGCCTGTAAGCACGCCCGCTTGAACCGCTGCGCCAAGCGCTACCACTTCATCCGGGTTTACTCCCTTATGAGGCTCCTTGCCAGTCAGCTTCTTGATTGCTTCCTGTACGGCAGGGATCCGGGTCGAACCGCCAACAAGCACTACTCTATGGATATCCGCAGAGGTCATTCCTGCATCGCTAAGCGCACGGCGGGTTGGTCCCATTGTACGTTCTACAAGGTCAGCCGTCAATTCTTCGAATTTAGCGCGGGTCAGATTAACTTCAAGGTGCTGAGGCACGCCATCCACTACCGTAATAAACGGAAGCGAGATCGTTGTCGTCAGAACGCCGGACAATTCTTTCTTGGCTTTTTCCGCAGCATCCTTCAGGCGCTGCACGGCTGCTTTGTCCTTGCTCAGGTCAATGCCTTGATCCTTTTTGAATTCAGCAACCAGATAATCAATAATCTTTTGGTCGAAGTCATCGCCGCCCAGGTTGTTGTCCCCGCTGGTGGCCTTAACTTCAAAGAAGCCGTCGCCCAGCTCAAGAATCGATACGTCAAATGTACCGCCGCCTAGGTCGTAAACCAGGATGGTTTGATCTTCTGCTTTTTCAAGACCGTAAGCCAAAGCTGCCGCCGTAGGCTCGTTGACGATCCGCAGCACTTCCAGACCCGCAATCTTGCCGGCATCCTTGGTTGCTTGACGCTGGCTGTCATTGAAATAAGCCGGAACCGTAATGACCGCCTGGGTTACCGTTTGTCCTAAGTAAGCTTCTGCATCCGACTTCAGCTTCTGCAGAATAATTGCCGAAATTTCTTGCGGCGTGAAATCCTTGCCGTCAACTGTTTCTTTATGGTTCGTTCCCATATGTCTCTTCACCGACATGATCGTGCGGTCCGGATTCGTAATCGCCTGACGTTTCGCCGTCTCACCGACAATGCGTTCTCCGTCTTTCTTGAAGCCCACCACCGAAGGAGTGGTGCGGGCGCCTTCCGGATTCGGGATAACGACAGCCTCGCCGCCTTCCATTACGGCTACGCAAGAGTTTGTTGTTCCAAGGTCAATACCGATAACTTTACTCATAGGAATAGTTCCTCCTTAAATGTATGCTGCAAACTGGGAAAAGGGCGATTAACCTTTCACTTTGACCATCGCCGGACGAAGCACTTTATCTTTCAGCATGTAGCCTTTTTGTACTTCTTCGACCACATCGCCTTCCTCATATTCATCGCTCTCCACCTGCATAATCGCCTGGTGGTACTCGGGGTTGAACGGTGTCCCCACGGCCTCCATCGGCGTCAAGCCTTCCGCTTTAAGAATACCTTCCAGTTGGCGGAAGATCATCTCAACGCCCTTGGCATAAGAAGCTGCCTCCGGCACATCGGAAACCGAGCCCAAAGCGCGTTCAAAATTGTCAATGACCGGCAGAAGCTCGGTAATAAGCTTGGCAGATGCATACTTGCCCAGCTCTTCCTTCTCCTTCACGGTCCGGCGGCGGAAGTTATCATAATCGGCCTGTGTACGAAGCAGACGCTGCTTGTGCTCTTCTATTTCAGCCTTCAGCTTCTCCGTCTCAGCCTCAAGGGCTTGATCCTGATCACCCGCTGCCTGTTCCTGAACATCTTCTTCAGGAGTGCCGTCGTCCGTTACGTTGTCCGTATCCGCATTTTCCAGCTCTTCTTTAACTCCAGTCTCCATCTCGTCTTGAATCGGTTGTTGTTCCTTCAAGATGTCACCTCCTTAGACAAAATTGCTGCAATTCATCTGCATCATTTACCCTATTGAATTTAATGAATCCTGGATAAAAATCTGCTCAGGTCTTTTGATAGGATGTCCAGGATTCCAATAACCCGTGCATACTCCATTCGTGTCGGACCAAGGATCCCAATCGTTCCCACCGCTTCGCCGTCAATTGCATAGGTCGCCGTAATCAGACTACAGTTCGCAAAGGCTTCATGGCCATTTTCAGTCCCGATCCTCACCTGTATGCCGCCCGGGCTTGAAGCCGAGGCCATCATTTTCAGCATCGTCGGCGTCTCCTGGAACAAATCGAGAATGCTCTTTACCTTATCAACCTCACGGAATTCCGGCTGGGTCAGCATATTCGTCATCCCGCTAAGGAACAAACGCTGCGTATCCTGCCCATTATCAAGCGCATCATCCAATACACTCATCAGACCCTCGAAATGACTCACATAACGCTCCATTTCCTGACCGATCTCGTTGTAGAGCGCCGTCTTCAGCTTATAAATAGGTACCCCGGTCAATTTTCGGTTAAGCAGGTTCACGAAATGCTCGATCTCCGAAACTGAAATTCCGGCCGGAATGGATACGGTCTTGTTCTCCACTTGACCCGTATTGGTCACGATAATGGCGACAGCCGTATTCTCATTCAGCGGCAGCAGCTGAAAATGACGCAACGACGTATTAAAAACTTCCGGCCCAAGCAGGATGGAAGTGTAATTCGTCATATTGGAAAGAATGGTGCCCGCATGCTGTACGATCTGTTCAATCGCATTCAGCTTCTCCGCAAAAAACGTCTTCAGGGTATGCAATTCCTTCGGCTTGATCAGATCCTGGGGAGCCAGATGATCCACATAATATCGGTATCCCTTATGAGAAGGTATCCGTCCTGCAGAAGTATGAGGCTGCTCCAGAAATCCAAGTTCCTCCAGGTCGGCCATCTCATTGCGGATGGTGGCTGGACTGTAAGAAACATCTCCCCGCTTGGATATGCTCCGGGATCCCACCGGCTCCGCTGAACGGATATAGTCATCAACTATAGCATTAAGTATCATCCTTTGGCGTTCCGTAAGCATGGTAATCCCTCCTGTATCACTTGGATAAAGCTCTGTTTCAAGCTCGTTAGCACTCGTTGTCGTTGAGTGCTAATCACTATTACAAAAATACCAAACCAACCTGACGATTGTCAAGTCAGTTCAGTATCTTGAGCACAGCTATTTCGTCGCAGCATTGCTGCTTCGAACAGTTCACGCAATCCCGCCATACTTTCTCCGGAAAAATCTCCTTTTCCACCACATGATATCCATTCTTTAAAAAGAAGGAGACCTCATAGGTAAGAGCCATCACCCGGGGGAGGGACTGCTTTCTTGCTTCCATCTCCAGCTGCTCAACGAGCATCGAGCCTAGTCCGCGGCCTTTATACCCTTCCGAGATGCCAAGTGAGCGAATCTCCACCAGCTCATCTCCGAGCTTGCATAACGATCCGCAGCCTACGATGATACCGTCTGCTTCCGCAACGATGAAATCTTCGATCTGCCGCTCAAGCACAGCCCGGGAGCGCGGGAGCATGATCCCCTTTTTTGCATATTCATCTATAAGCTCAAAAAGCTGACCGACATCTTCCAGCTTCGCTTGTCTGCATAAGATAACAGCCTGCATACCTTCTCCCCCTCCGATCAACGCTGCAATGATTTACGAATAAATATACATCACAGTGTATAAAAGTTCAAGAGAGAATATACATTCTATTTTCCTTAGCTGGTTAGCGCCCCGACAAATTCACCAAATACTTCGTTGCCGAGTAAAATCCCGCGCTCGCTGAGACGATAACCTCCATGATCAGCATGCGGCTCAAGAAGTCCGGCATTCAGCATTTTTTGAAGCTGGCCCTCAAAGATACTCTCCAGAGAAGCTCCAAATTGATCGCTAAAATCGCTGCTGCGAATCCCGTCCAGCATCCGCAAGCCAACCATCACAAAGTCCTCCATTGCCTCCTCGCGCGAAACCCGGAATTGCTCCAGGCGCGGAAGTCTCGTCTTGGCGGCTTCGACAAAGGGGCTGACCCCTTTAATATTCATATGGCGCTGACCGCCGACATAACCGTGCGCACCGGCTCCAAGACCGTAGTAATCCTCATTTCGCCAATAGGTCGTATTGTGCCGGCTCTCCAAGCCGGGCTTGGCAAAATTACTGATCTCATACTGTTTATATCCTGCTGCCTTCATCCTGGACATCAGAAGCAGGTACATGTTCAACTCATCCTCTTCACTCGGAAGCGGCAACTGATTTCGCTGAAACAGGGTATGGAATAACGTATTCTCCTCCACCTTAAGGCTGTAAATCGAGTAATGAGGGAGTTCCAGCTCAAGGGCCCGGTCTATACTTTCATTTAACATGTCAACCGTTTGATTAGGAAGCCCGAACATCAGGTCGATGGACATATTTGAAATTCCAGCGAGACGAGCATTCTCAAGACTTCGATATACATCATCTGTATTATGAATCCGTCCGATTCCCGTAAGCAGGTCATTCTGGAATGCCTGTACCCCGAAGCTGACCCGGTTCACCCCGCCGGCCTTCATGACCGACAGCTTCTCCAGGTCCGTCGTTCCCGGATTTGCTTCCATCGAGAATTCGATATCATCCGCCCAATCCGGAAAATGCCGTTTGACCGAGCTCAGGAAATACTCCATCTCATCCGGCTTGAGTACGGTTGGCGTTCCTCCGCCTACAAAAATGGACTTGATCGTTCCGGGAGGGGTCTCTCGAACTGTAAGCTCCATCTCCCTATCCAATGCGTGCAGATAGTCCATGACAGGCTGATCCTTCAGCACGTAAGAGTTAAAATCGCAATAGAAGCATTTATTTGTACAAAATGGTATGTGAATATACACCGCCTGCGGTGATGTTTGCTGGCTCATCTTATTCCCTCCTTAATGACTGCAAATTCATGTCTGTGTCCAGCCGAAAGTCCGATATAGCGCGAAAGGAAAGCCTGGCGGCTTTCCTTCCGTCGATCCTGCTATTTATCGTCGATCTTCAGCACTGCCATGAAGGCTTCCTGCGGAACCTCGACATTACCGACCTGCTTCATCCGCTTCTTGCCTTCCTTCTGCTTCTCAAGCAGCTTGCGCTTCCGCGAGATATCCCCGCCGTAGCACTTGGCAAGCACGTTTTTCCGCATGGCCTTGACCGTCTCGCGGGCAATAACCTTTGTTCCGATCGAGGCTTGAATCGGCACCTCGAACATTTGACGAGGAATCAGTTCGCGAAGCTTCTCGCAGATAACCCGTCCGCGATGATACGCGCGCTCCCGGTGCACGATGAAAGACAACGCATCGACTTGCTCTCCGTTCAAGAGGATATCCATCTTGACCAGATTGGACTGACGGTAGCCGGACAGCTCGTAGTCGAAGGAAGCATACCCCTTCGTGCTCGATTTCAATTGATCGAAGAAGTCATATACGATCTCCGACAACGGGACCTGATAGATAATGGTGACCCGTGTCGTATCCAGATATTCCATATTAACGAATTCACCGCGCTTGCCCTGGCAAAGCTCCATAACAGTTCCAACATAATCGTTCGGAACAATAATGCTTGCCTTAACAAACGGTTCTTCCACATACTCAATCTTGCCAACCTCAGGATAATTCGAAGGGTTGTCAATTGAAATCTGTTCTCCGTTGGTCAAGGTGACATGATAAATTACGCTCGGCGCCGTTGTAATCAGTGGAATATTGAATTCACGCTCAATGCGCTCCTGGATGACATCCATGTGCAGCAGACCGAGGAATCCGCAGCGGAATCCAAAGCCCAGCGCACTGGAGGTCTCGGGCTCGAAGCTCAGCGAAGCATCATTCAGTTGAAGCTTCTCCAAGGCCTCGCGCAAATCATTGTAGTCCGAAGTCTCAATCGGATACAAGCCGCAATAGACCATCGGATTGATCTTCCGGTATCCTGGCAGCGGCTCTGCTGTTGATTTCTTGGCATCCGTTACCGTATCCCCGACCCGGGTGTCCCCCACATTCTTGATCCCGGCTACGATAAAGCCGACATCGCCGACGCTAAGCTCGTCCACTACAGTCATCCGCGGTTTGAATGCTCCGACCTCAATAACCTCAAACGTTTTGTCGGTCGCCATCATCTTGATCTTGGAGCCTGCCTTAATATGACCATCGATGACCCGCACATAGACGATAACTCCTTTATAAGGATCATAATGCGAGTCAAAGATGAGCGCCTTCAGCGGCTGATCAGGATCTCCTGTCGGGGCCGGAACCTTCTCAACCACCTGCTCCAGAATTTCCTTGATTCCGATACCCGCTTTTGCAGAGGCAAGCACGGCATCACTGGCATCCAAGCCGATAACATCCTCCACCTCCTGCTTAACGCGGTCAGGATCAGCGCTTGGGAGATCAATTTTATTAATAACAGGCAATATTTCAAGATTGTTATCCAACGCTAAATATACATTAGCCAGGGTTTGCGCCTCGATTCCTTGCGCAGCATCCACGACCAGCAATGCGCCTTCACAGGCAGCCAGGCTTCGGGATACTTCATACGTGAAATCGACGTGTCCCGGCGTATCGATTAGATTGAGTATATACTCTTCTCCATCGTCCGCACGATAAGACAAGCGAACCGCTTGCAGTTTAATTGTAATACCGCGCTCCCGTTCCAGATCCATCTGGTCCAGAACCTGCTGCTGCATTTCTCTTGAGGAAAGCGCTCCAGTATATTCCAGGATCCGGTCGGCCAAGGTCGACTTTCCATGGTCTATATGTGCGATAATACAAAAATTACGAATCTTCTTTTGTCTTTCCCGAATGTCAGTCATTCTTACCCCCACCACAAATCCTCGTAGTCAATCAATTCATTATATCAGTTGAGAGGGGCGGCATCAACGCTTCAATTCCTTTGTCGAGGAGCGGAGGACAAGTTCGGCCGAGACGAGTATCTTCTCCCGAATCTGATCCGGGCAGTCAATTCGCTCAAGCAGCTTCCGGACCGCGCGTTGTCCCATCGACTCCTTAGGCACATGGATTGTGGTGAGCATCGGCGAGCTGCGGAAAGCATCATCAATATTATCAAACCCCGTAACACTAACCCGTCCCGGCACATCGATTCCAGCATGCCGGAGCGCATCCACGACATGAAGAGCAATCGCATCATTCGCACAGATCATCGCGGTTGGCATTGTTCCTTCTCTCAGCCTTTCTTCCGCCCACTGCTGCACAAGGGAGACATACTTTTCTCCCAGCTCGACATTGGCCGGCTGCAGCATGGGGTCATCCTTGCTTGGCATCACCAGTCCGTTAGCCTCCATCGCCTCCCTGTACCCTAGCCAGCGATCCCGGAAGCTTCGGGAGAAGGAAATATCCCCGATAAAATGCAGCTGCTCATGACCAAGCTCTATTAGGTATTGACAGAGACGCATCACACTGTCAGCATTGTTCGCAAACACTGTATCTGTCGGAATCAACGCATCCTCATGATCGACCAGCACCATGGGAATTCCAAGCCGGTGTACCTCCAGCAGAAGAGAGGACTCGATGTTGCCCACGCCGATCAGTCCCAATATCCCCTCGGGGTTGAGGATGTGGCTGAGATCCTCAGCTCTTGATTCGGAGATTGTCATCATTCCGATCCCTAGAGACTCCAGCTCTCTGTCGATTCCCTCCAGAATTTTACCCCAATACAGAGACTCCCTCGTCTGAAACCGGTTGTTCGGCATCAGGACAATGACCGATTGCCTCGACGAGCCGGCTGCAGGCGCGGAAGCCCGCGACAAAGACCCGTGCTTCATATAAGCATTCTTCTGATTAAAATAACCCAGCTGAGATGCTGCTTGAATGACCCGGTCTTTCGTTACTTCATTCACGCCTCCCTTTCCGGACAAGGCTTTCGACACGACAAATTTGGATACCCCCAAATGGTCGGCGATATGTTGCATCGTAACCTTCTTCACTGAATAACCCCCGACATGAATCCGTTAGTAATAATACTATCATTATTATAACAAATAGCTGTCTTTGAGGTACGCCTTGCTGCACAGTTCTTATTCTCCGGAATCAAACCAGGATGAGACCCAATGAATACTCCTGCTGGACAACTGCTGAAGCAGGCTTGCTGTTTTGTCCGCAAACCGGTCAACGGCAGGAGCCTGCGGGTCCGGCAGCAGCAAATCAGCCGGGGTCTGCAGTCCATCCGCTATTTCCTCTACGGAGGTGGGCAGCTGTGGGTCAGCTCCGCCTTGAGCAGAGTCAGTCTGCTCAGGAACCATAAAGTATCCGGTCTTGCCGTCCGGAGTTATGAAGGTATACACCTCCTTGATCGGGTTCGCCGCAGCAGAATTGGCTTGCTGCAACCCGGACCCGTTCTCAGGCCCGGTTGTTGCCTTCGAGTCCTGCGGGCCCGGCTCCGATATTTGCATTCCGAGCGTGACTCCTGCAGCCAGCAGCAGCACATACAGCAGTGTTTTCTTAAGCGATTTCCCCATCAGTAACACTCCTTCCTTCCGGACAGCAGAATTGCATCAGGATTGATGATTGCTTTGAATTTGATTCCCGTTACCGTTACTGCCGCTCTGTGTCAACGAACCCGCCTTCAATGCCTCCTGGTTCTCCCAATACAGGTCGGAAATAATCTGGGCCAGCACCTTTGCTGTCCGTTGGAGCTCTTCCTCCGTATTGTCGATTCCCCCAACCTCGATCAGGATGCTTTGCGGTGACAGAGACTGATTGTACTCGCCATTCCCCTGCGAACTCGTCTTGCCCCAGATTCCTCTTGAGATCCCCGGATAAGCTGCCTCCAAACGATCATGAATCTTATTCGCAAAGGATTCGTTCTTACGCCAGTTTTCATTTCCATGTCCAATGATGAAATACACCTGGGCATAGGAAAGGCCATCAATCGTGGTGGTCGTTTTATCATGCCGCTGTGAATCGCGGTGAATATCAATAAAGTATTCCAGCATCCCGTTTTCAGCCATTGCAGTCTTTACCGTCTCTCTGGAATATTTATATGAATAGTTATAGCTGTAATTGCTAACTGTAGCTGCATAGTTCTTGAACGAATGCAGGGTAGAAATCCCTAAGCGCTCCAGCTCTTCGGCCATAAACTCCCCGACCAATCCGACATTTTTCTTTTCTTCCGCTGAGCTCGGGTTATCTATGTTGGTACCGAGGATAGGATTGTAGGATTCCTGGGGATGAGAATGGTAGATCATGACGACATTTTTGTAGCCTGGCTGGTTTGCCGGCTGCTGATCAGGATTGGTTGGCGGTTGATTCTGTCCATCCGTCCCCGTTGGGGGGATGTCATTCTGGTCTGGGTCGGTGGTCCCCAAGTCGGGTTCTGAATGCTCGGGAGCCGTATCGGATGCCCCTGAGCCGGGATGATAATCCTCCGGCGCCTGTACGGTCTTATTCCCTGAACCAATACGAAGCAATACAGGATTGTCCGCGCCGAGGCCCGGAACCTCACGGGCTACCAGGCTTTTCGGATCCGAAGGATTTACATCCGTCAACAATTGGAAGACAAACCGGGAGACCTGTCCGGCAGATATAGCCGGGCTGTCCGAATCACCTCCTGAATGCGGGAGCTCCATGCCTATCATTTCGATGAAGAACTGGCTGGACAGTGAAGCCGCGAGCCCCTTCATCGACGATACGGGAGAGGTATGCAGATGCTTCTCTGCGATCCCGAACGTACCCAATAGAACAAAAAAGACAACCGACATCGCCGACATCAACAAAAAGGTGCGCCCCATTACAAGCCCTTGCAGCAGATTCGCTCTGATTTTCCCAATATTCCATGCTCTGAACTTCATTATGTGTTATCCTCCTCCAGCCAGTACGCTTAGGCTCTGATCTCATATACTTCAAATCTATGAACCTATCGGAGAGGATAGAACTTGCTATTATCACAAAAATAGAAGTCCGCGAGAATGCGAACTTCATAGAGAGTTAGTGGGTGTAGGCCGATATGTTTTCCTGATTAACCGCCTCATGCAATGCAAGATTCAGGCCGTTGGCGATCACGTTGGCGATATCTTCAATAAATTCGTCGATTTCTTTAGGCGTCACGATCAGATCGTGCCCCAGCGGCTCCAGCACTTCCTTGACCAACCCCAAGCGTTCGCTTTCGCTTAACTCGGTCAATAGCCCAAGAATTTGCTTAGTCTGCACCTGTTGTCCGTCATCCTGCTCCTGATCGAAATGGGTCTTCATCATATCGAATACATTGTTCACGATGGTGGAAGCATAGCACACGGTGGGCACTCCGATGGCGATGCAAGGCACTCCGAGAATCTCACGGGTCAGTCCCCGGCGCTTGTTCCCTATGCCTGAGCCCGGATGGATACCGATATCCGCAATCTGGATCGTCGTATTAATCCGCTCCAGTGAACGCGAGGCAAGCGCATCAATGGCAATAATGAGATCCGGCTTTGTACGTTCCACAATCCCTTGCACAACTTCGCTCGACTCGATGCCGGTAATTCCCATCACTCCAGGAGCAATCGCGCTAACCGGACGGTAACCCGGAGATACCCGATCCGGGGTCAATTCGAAATAGTGGCGGGTGATCAGCACATTCTCAACGACAAGCGGACCCAGCGCATCCGGAGTCACATTCCAGTTCCCAAGCCCGACAATAAGAGCCTTCGCTCCTCTGGCAATACCAAGCTTGTTAAGAAAACCGCTGAATTCTTTGGCGAATGCTTCGGCTACCTTGTCCTGCAGCTCACTATCCTGGCCCCGCAGTCCGGGGACCTCAATGGTAATGTAATGCCCTTTGATTCTGCCGAGCTTGGCTGAAGCAGCCTCATCCAGCACATCAAGACGAGTAATCTTAATACCATCCTGTTCTTCAACCTGCTCCTGAACTCCAGGGAGCGGCCCGCCATGGATGGTCTCGGCAAGCTCCCGGGATTCCACAGCCAGATCGGTGCGAACCGAGTATTTTTGCAAATCCAGTGTCATTGGATCACGCCTCCTTTTTTCTTGCTCGCAGCTATAGTTTGCGAGACAGCGCAGACGATTATTCACGATTAATTCCCCTTAAGAGCGTGCCGAATTGTTTATAGGAACTGATTGCAATTTGCTAGGCATCGTGATAAACTATTTTAAGTTGTGAATCATCTGGGATGATATATGCTTTACAGGAGGTGAATGCAATGCCAAACATTAAATCCGCAATTAAACGCGTAAAAACGAATGACAAGCGCCGTGCGCTGAACGCTTCGCAAAAGTCCGCTCTTCGTACTGTTGTTAAAGCTGCTGACACAGCTCTGGCTAACAATGAAGTGGACACTGCAAAGTCTGCTTTCGCCGCTGCTTCCAAAAAATTGGACAAAGCCGTTACTAAAGGTTTGATCCATAAAAATGCAGCTGCCCGCAAGAAGTCCCGCTTGGCTAAAAAATTGAACGCCCTTACGTCGCAAGCGTAAGCGTCGCTTTTTATAAACTTAAGCTCAAAAAGACCTGAACGATAATCGTTCAGGTCTTTTTGATGATATCAGCAAGTATAAACTTCGGAGCATGAGTTCATTATCCCCTTAAGCGCCTAGTCTGAGCAGGAACAGCTCCAGGCCCAGCACCTTATCAATTCCGCCGCTTTTCATCTGGTAATCAAGCTGCGCAAGATCAGATAAGATCCCCTTAAGCCGCGAAGGCTCAAACTTTCTGGCTTGTTCACCTGCAATTTTAACCGCATAAGGATGCAGGCCCAGCTGCGAAGCAATTTGCTGCTGCGAATAGCTCTGTCTTGCCATATCCTTCACCTGAAGCATAATCCGGAACTGCCGGGCAATCAGGGAAGCAATTTTGATGGGCTCCTCCCGCTGCTTCAATAATTCGTAGAAAATATCCAACGCCTGTTCAAGGCGCAGGTTGGCAATATGCTCAACCATCACGAATACATTCTGCTCTGTTGTCCTGGCAACAAGCTGTTCAATAACCGCAGAGTCAATCATTCCGCCTTGCCCGGCATATAGACAGAGCTTGTCTATTTCAGTAGACAACGGGGACATCTGGACGCCTACCGTCTGAACTAACGCCTCGGCTGCCTCACGGCCGATTCGGCTGCCTCTCTTCTCAATCTCCCGAATCACCCAGTTTGTTAATTCGCTGCCGCCCAGCGGCATAAAGGAAAGCACCGTACCCGCCGCCTTCACAGCCTTAACGATCTTCTTACGCTCATCCAGCTTGTCTCCTTGTACCAAAAAGACAATTACACTGTGCTCCGCTGGATTGGACAGATAAGAGGTCAGCGCCTCAACTTTATGTTCGATCTTGCCGTTATCCTTCCCCGTGCCAAACAGCGACACATCGCGAACCAGAATCAGCTTCCTCTCTACAAGGAAGGGAAGCATTTCGGCTTCTTCCACAATCATCTCAATCGGCGTATCAGCCAAGTCATAGGATGCAAGCGAGAAGTCCCGCTGCTCCGGATCCGTAATCTGCGACTGCAGCAGACTGACGAATTCTTGGATCTGATATTTTTCCGTACCGTAGCATAAATAAATCGGGGCAATCTGCCCTTGCTTGATTTGTTTCAGCACTGTCTTGACGTCCATCATGCAACTCCCTCAGGTTTCTAAGAACATGCTCAAATACCTATATAAGTTGGTCTAAGAAGAGTACGCCGCTGGGGGGGCAACGTGTGAAGTGCTCTTCCGATCGCTGTTGTTCGCGAATTTCTCTGACTGAACTAAGCCATCATAAGGTAGAAATCCACTCACAAAGGCGAACGCTAACGCTTCATGCTTCCGAAGCAGCTTTCTTACAGAAAGCTTTTAGCACTTCACACTTATGCCCATTCCACGTAGCTTCTTTCCAACTCAACTATCTCTATGATACTGTGAAACGACGGATTCGTCCAAGTTTTGCCCGGAAATGCAACAAAGGAACCTTCGCTATGCGAAAGTCCCTTTGTCCCAGAGCATCTATATAAACGCAGGCCGGAAGGCTCTAGAAACAATCCCGCCTGCGGTCATACGACGTTCAGGGTGTAGCTCTTTACCGTACCTTGATATAACCTATTCCATATCTTCTGAAAAGGTGCCACCGGTTGGGGCCCGTTTTCTTTATCTCTGTATTTCTAACGAACAGGCTGAAGGGTATAGGAAGCAGATACTCCGTCTTTCTCTACAATATAAGTAAAGACTGTTCCATCCTCAGACCACTCGCCGCTAACCCAATCGCCTTCTACAGGCAAGTCCGTAACCATGGTTGAGCTGTCGAACTCATTCCGGTACAAATACAAATGCTCATCCAGATATTTCACCAGGAAGAGCCCATCCGGAGAAGTCCACTCATCCGGCATCGCAAACCTGGAGATCCCCATCATCATTCCTCCATCCTGCAAATCTCCTTGCTGTTCAGCAATGCCTTCATTTTCCTGAATCAGAGGAGGATCAGAGGCCCTTTCATCCCTTACGGCATCTTCCGAAGCATCAGCGCGGTTCGCGGCAGATGTATCTTCCTTGTTGGCCAACTTCTCATTTTCTTGGCTGGTTGGCTTTTGTCCTGAAGAAGAGGACGGGCTCTTCGGATTCGGGACTGGGGAATCCGGCTGCTCCGGAGCTGTCCCCGTCGAATGGTCGGAGTCAGCGGTCGGACTGCTGTCTGCCGTGCTTTGTTCATCTGCAGCTGGTTTATTATTATCAGATGCCTCAGGCTCTGGAGTTGCTGATGAGGCATCCTGAGCCGCTTCTTCCTGTGCACTGCCGGATGTCATATGATCTGCATCCGACGACTGGCCCATATCCTGTGCAGAGGATTCAAGCGATGAATTCTCACTCGTGTCCATTACGGAATAAGAAGCTATCTCAGCATCGCGAACGGTACGCGGCTCTACCTGATAAATAAACACACCCAAAATCACTGCCGCCGCCAGACCGAGCGCGCCTGTACGATAAGCACGGCTGCGGCCTGAGGTCCGCTCGCGCCGGCGATTGACCGGCTCAGCAGCCATTGTCGCGGCAGGGATCTCCTCTGACGCGCTGCCTTCTTCCCGGCGACCAAGATCAAGCGCCTCAAGCTGCGGGAGGATCGCATCGACAAGACTGTAACGCGGGGCCAAAACCGGAAGCTCCTCCAACTGGGCAGACAGCTCCTTGAGCATAGCGAACTCTTCCTTACAATCACGGCAGCTCTGAATATGCTCAAGCAGCGCGGAGCTCTCTTCCTCGCTCAGATCATGGTCGATATAACGATGCATCCATTCCACCGCCTCCGAGCATTTCATCCTGATACACCACCTTTCTGATAATCTTGAAGTAATTGCTGAAGCTGCTGTCTGGCTCTGAATAAATAGGATTTCACCGTATTCAGCGGCAGATTCAGACTATCGGCTATTTCATTGTAAGAGAAGTCCTGCAGGTACCTTAGTACAACGACCATTCGATGCTGTTCGGGCAGCTGGTCAATCGCATCCCGGATGTCTTGAGCCAGATAACCGGACATGACCTCGCGTTCTACGCTTTCCTTTCCCTGAAAGACCATTTCATGCTCATCAATGGATACGGTCGGCTTAGCCCGGCGAAATTTGTCGATACAGATATTCGTTACGATTCGTTGAACCCAGGTCTTGAATTGCGCCTTCTCCTCATAAGAATCAATTTTTGTATAAATGCGGATAAGTGCTTCCTGCGCAGCATCCATAGCATCCTGTTCATTTTTTAGAATGTAAAAGGCCGTAGTATATACATGATTCTCAATTTCTCGCAATAGGGTGATTAGAGCGTCGCGATCGCCCGATTGAGCGGCTCTGACGAGTCCTTGCTCCACCACAAAGGCTCCCCCTCTCTTGCAACCTTACAGACGGGATCGTCCCGAAATATGTTGCAATGTTGTTACTATTATTTTTGATAAATTCCTGATTAACTCACCTTAGAATATCAAAAAAAATAGATTGCGTCATCCGCAGGCTGCTGGAAGATCAGTACGCCTCATTTAAAGCCTGCCACTTGCTCCGGACATAGAGTTGCCCCTGTAGAATTCTGAACTGAATTCCTCCGTTTAAATCGGTCCGATAAATCCGGCTGCCTGTTGCTTCAAGCCGTTCGACAACACCGCTGTTAGGATGACCATACACGTTTGACCTGCCCGCTGAAATAATAGAAATTCGAGGCTGCACTTGGCTCAGCCATTCCTGTGTGGAGGAGGTCTTGCTGCCATGATGAGCCACCTTTAAAACATCGCTCCTAAGCTGAAGGCCCTTGATTGCTTGACTCTCCAGCTTCTCCAACATTCGCCGTTCTGCCTTAGCGTCCATGTCTCCCGTAAATAGAAACGAAACCCCATCCATGGTCAGCCGGAACACTACTGATCGCGTATTCTGATCCTTAGTATAAGGAAAATTCGAGGTGATAAGCTCATCCTCCGGAGCCAGAAATACAAGCTGGGTCTTCTGATCCGGCTGTAATACCTGTCCTGTCTTAACAGCATAAATGGGGATATCCTGTTCTAAGGCCGTCCTCATGAGCTGATTCATCGTTGCCGAGTCTGCAAGGCTGCCATTAAGAAAAATCATCCCAACCGGGTAGCTGTCCAGAACCGCTTGCAAGCCGCCGATATGATCCTGATCTCCATGGGTCAGCACCACGGCATCCAGCCGATGAATGCCCCGCTTTTTAAGCAGAGGGACAAGCGTCTTCTTACCTACCTCAAAAGGGTCTATGCGCTGCCGCCAAGTATCGCCGGGCTTCCGGAAAGTGACGGTTCCCCCGCCGTCTACCAAAATATGAAGTCCGGCAGGCGTCGTAATCAATGCGCTATCCCCTTGTCCGACATCCAAAAACTCGACATACCCGGTTCCCTGGCGATAGTCAGATTGGAAGCCGACATAGAGAAGAACGCCCATGATAGCTGCGGCTGCCAGCGACATTCCAATATCGCGCCACGATCGGCGAGGCTCATTGAAGAAGGGAATCGGGCCGGGTGCTGAAGCTGGCCTCGGATCATGACCTGGGTAGGGCGGAAGCGGCACCGTATCCTCCTGCGTCAGAAGGCTGCCTTGATTCCGTTCCTGTTCCTTCGCAATGCCTGCTTCCCGTGACAAAAGCCAATACAGCACAACGTAAAAGGAGAGCATCCAGAGCAAGGAGGGAGATTTCCAATACGTCATGGACCCCATCCAGCTATTCAACCATTCCGTGATGACAAAGGTTAAGCGATTGAGCTGGATTACCGGGTAGGCAATAAAGCGGGCAAGCGGCATCCAGATCAGGCCGACCAGCAGAGCAGCCATCCCGCCCGGAAGAGAAACCAGGCTGACCACTGGAACAAGCACCAGATTTGCTGCCAGGGACAGAATCGAGACCTGATTAAAATAAAAAATCGTCAGAGGGAAGGAGACCAGCTGTGCCGCAACAGTAATGGCTACTGCAGAGCGAAATCGACCGGGCAGCCATTTTAGCCATGGCCTAAGCAACGGTACAAACACGATCAGACCGGCCGTTACGGCAAAGGATAGCTGGAAGCTCACATTTACAAGTAAATAAGGGTCCCAGATCAACATGACCAGACAAGAAGCGGAGACAAGGTGAAGGCCATCCTTCAACAATCCTCTGCGGAGCAGATACAGTCCCAGCATGGTCATCATTCCGGCACGGATGACGGAAGGGGTAAATCCTGTCAGCAGAACATAGAACGGAGTGAAGCCCAGCGCTAACAGCTGCGAGGACTCTTTAGTAAGCCTGCATAACCGGCAAAGCCCTAATAGCAAGCCAATATTGATAGCCACATGACTTCCTGATATCGCTAAAATATGACTAAGCCCCAGGTTCGTAAATTGAGTGTATTTATCAGGCTCCAGTTCATCAGCCAGGCCGATCAGAAGCCCCTTCATATATCCGCCCTGCCAGTCCGGGAATAACGCGTCCACCTTCGCTCCAAGCGCTTGCCGGAGTTTATCAATATTGCCTAGCAGCTGCGGGGTTCCCCAGCCTCCGGTACGATTCAATTGCACTACCTCCGAAGCACCCTTGACCTTCAGAAGCCAATGTATCCGCTTATAGTGGAGATAGTTCCTGTAGTCGAAGCCGCCATAATTACTGGATATGCTTGGCCGTTCAAGCGCCCCTTGAATCCGGACCTCCTGTCCCCTCCCCCATAAGGCTGCTTCGTCCAGTTCCTCTTCCTTTGCCAAAGTTACCTGTACCAAAACTCTCTCGCCATCCACATTAGACAGCTTCGTCTCGGCAGGGAGCTGATCGATATCAGTGTGCTCAAGCTCCAGCTCAACTTCTCCCTTCAAACGGAGCGTAAAGGTTACCCGGTCGCCATCGATGTCCGGAGAAGACACAAGGATGCCTTGCATGGCAGCAGTCGATTTGTCAGGAAGGACGGATTGCCATATCCGTTCAAATGAGCCCGACAGCTTGCTTGTGTTAAGCTTGTCCTGAACCATCCAATATCCGGCAGCAGCTGAGAAAATAACCCCTAAAATCAGAAGCCTCTTCCAGGACAAGGAGCACATCATCCCGTACAACGGCAGCATCAGCACCATGCCTGCCCATAGCAGCCAGAACTCCGTTCCTTGCAACAAGCAGGCGGCTGTGCTTCCCGCAATCCAAAAGCAAGCCGCCTGAACCAAGGGTCTCTGCTTCATAATGAACCTTCCTTTGTCGTTCAAAATAAAAAGAACCCCGCCTGTCTTTAGACAGATGAGGTCCTTCCTGCATCTCAATCAAAAACTTAATCCTGAATCATGACTACGGTCTCCGGGGGAGGTGAATAGGTATCCAGCCTTCTGAAGACGATGCCTTTTTGTTGCATCATTGCGGTTACCTTGCCCGTATCCTTCGGATAAGGACGGTGATACACGATTTCTGTAATTCCGCTGTTCGCCAGCATATTGGCACAGGTCCAGCAAGGCTCGTCCGTAACATAAACGCTGGACCCCTCCCGATCTACGCGATCCGTGAACAGAAGCAGGTTTTGCTCCGCATGAATCGTCCGGATGCATCTTTGCTTCTTGATCACCTTCTCCTGGCCTTCTACAACGGTAACCTCGTAATCCTCCGCGATCATGCACCCGGCCTCCAGACAATCAGGGACGCCGGAAGGGGCACCGTTGTATGCCGTGCCCAGCAGCTTCTTGCCCTGCACCAATACAGCGCCCACATGTCTGCGGCTGCAGCGTGAGCGGGTAGACACCATATAAGCAATATCCATGAAGTAGGTATCCCAATCCTTACGTGTCTCCGGACTTATCATAAGCAAACTCCTCCATTCCTACAGCCCGATATGCGGCTTCATTTTTTCCAGCATTTTATCTCCAATTCCCTTGACCTTCGTTAGATCCTCAACGGCTTTAAATAATCCATGAGATGTTCTGTATTCAATAATAGCCTGCGCTTTCTTCTCTCCGATGCCTGGAATTTCCATTAACTCTGTTATTGAAGCTGTATTAATAGAAATTACATTGGATGCTGCAGCCGGAGTCTCTGATTGAGAAGTCTGCAGCAACGGCATGGCTGAAGACTTCTCAGCAGCGGCTTGTGCTTGGAGCGTATCCGTAGCAGTCGGCCCCGTCTCCGGTGGAGTCGTTGTCTCGACTTTCGGCTCGGCAGCCGTCTCTTGCAGTGATACAGCGGCGGCAATCTCCATATTCAGCGGAATCCAGTCGTCGATAACCCGGTCTTGGCGGTCTCCAGCCGCAAACCATACCAGTGCCGCTCCTGCCATCGCCGAGATCAGTGATGTGATGACGTACCCTTTTCTAATCATTGGCATCCCCCGACCTTAAAATTTCCATGAAATAAGTCATGAATATGCATTCTGTGCGCATAAACCTACTATATCAGGTTATATATTATGAGGTTGCATACGGAAGGGGGAACAAGGATGAAAGTAGCCTTCATCGGAACTGGATCGATGGGAAGCTTGCTGATTGAAGCTTTCCTGCGTTCCGGTGCGTTGCACCCGCATTTTATTTATGCCAGCAATCGTTCCCGGGAAAAAGCAGATGGGCTGGCCAAGCGTTATCCAGGTCTGCGAGCCGTGAGCAGCAATGTGGAAGCCGCTGCAGGGAGCCAGATTATTTTCCTGTGCGTAAGGCCGCTGGATTATCCGCTTATTCTGGCAGAGATCGCTGACGTGCTGGATGAAAGTCAGATCGTCGTGTCAATAACAAGTCCTGTCCAGATCGAAATGCTTGAAGGAAGAATTCCGTGCAAAATTGCCAAGATTATTCCGAGCATTACACACTCTGCCTTGTCCGGGGCATCGCTTTGTATTTATGGACAGCGCATATTGCCCGAGGATCGCTTATTGCTCGAACAGCTCATGTCGTCCATCAGTGAGCCGGTAGTGATTGATGAGTCCGAAACGCGCATCGCATCAGATATCTCGAGCTGCGGTCCTGCCTTCATTGCCTTCATCCTTCAGGAATGGGCCGAGGCCGCTGCAAGACATACCGGCCTTGAGTATCACCACGCGATAAGGCTTGGAGCTGAAATGCTGCATGGCACAGGCAAGCTGCTTACCGGGGGCGGCTTCTCTCCGGAAGAGCTGCAACGCCGGGTAGCGGTTCCCGGGGGAGTGACCGCCGAGGGAATCGCTGTGCTAAGAGCCCGTCTACAGCATGTATTCAGCGCATTGATCGAGACGACACACCGCAAATTTGAGGAGGATCTAAGCAAGCTGGATCAATCGTTTACAAAACAGGCAGGTCAGGTCTAGTTCATCCCGTTGAAGGATGTACGCCTGGCCTGCCTGACCGTGCTTAACCTACTACAATGTTAACCAGTTTGCCTGGAACAGCGATAATCTTGCGGACCGTCTTGCCTTCGGTCGCCTGTTTGACATTCGGCAATCCAAGGCTGTACTCCTGCATGGCCGCTTGATCCATATCTTTGGAGATCTTCGTGCGCTCCACGATTTTTCCGTTAACCTGCACTACGATTTCAACCTCGGCATCCACAGTCCATGCCTCATCATAGACTGGCCAAGGCTCGTAAGAAATGCTCTCTTGATGTCCAAGACGCTCCCACAGTTCTTCAGCCAGATGCGGAGCCAACGGAGACAGCATTTGCACGAAGTTTGCTGCAGCCGCTTTTGGTATGGTGTCCGTCTTGTAGGCTTCATTAATGAAGATCATCAGTTGGCTGATCGCTGTATTGAAACGAAGTGCTTCCATATCCTCTGTGACCTTCTTAATCGTCTTGTGCCAGGTCCGTTTGAACTCGTCACTGCCGTCCCCGTCCACAATTTTGGCATTCAGACTGCCGTTCTCGGCAACAAACAGACGCCAGATCCGGGCCAGGAAGCGATGCGTGCCTTCCACACCGTTAGCATTCCAAGGCTTGGTTGCCTCCAGCGGTCCCATAAACATTTCATACATCCGCAAGGTATCGGCTCCAAATTCGTTCACAATCTCATCCGGATTAATTACGTTGCCGCGGGATTTACTCATCTTCTCGTTATTCGTTCCAAGGATCATCCCTTGGTTAACCAGCTTATGGAACGGTTCCTTCGTCGAGACCACGCCAAGGTCATACAGCACCTTGTGCCAGAATCGGGCGTACAGCAGATGGAGCACCGCATGCTCCGCACCGCCGATATACAGATCGACCGGCAGCCATTCCTGCTGCTTTTCCTTCGAGCAAAGCTCTTCATGATTATGCGGATCAATATAGCGCAGGTAGTACCAGCAGCTTCCCGCCCATTGCGGCATGGTATTCGTCTCGCGGCGTGCCGGCAGGCCGGTCTCAGGGTCGGTTGTATTGACCCATTCCGTCACATTGGCAAGCGGAGATTCTCCCGTACCGGATGGCTTGATTGCATCCACATCAGGCAGAACGAGCGGCAACTGATCCTCAGGCACCGGCTTCATCGTTCCGTCTTCCAGATGCAGAATCGGGATCGGTTCTCCCCAATACCGCTGACGGCTGAACAGCCAATCGCGCAGACGATAGGTTACTTTCCCCTTTCCTTTCCCCTTCTCCTCAAGCCAGGCGATCATCTTCTTGATGGCCTCTTCATTCCGAAGACCGTTCAGGAAGTCGGAATTGACATGCGCTCCGTCCCCGCTGTAGGCTTCTTCGTCCAGATTGCCTCCGGACACTACTTCAATAATTGGCAGCTCGAACTGCTTGGCGAATTCGTAGTCCCGCTCATCATGACCCGGAACAGCCATAATGGCCCCCGTTCCATAGCCCGCAAGCACATAGTCGGCAATCCAGATTGGCAGCTTAGCGCCGTTGGCCGGATTGACCGCATAAGCCCCCGTGAATACGCCGGTTTTTTCCTTGGCCAAATCCGTCCGTTCCAGATCGCTCTTGCGGGCGGCTTGATCCTGGTACGCCTGTACTGCAGCTGCCTGCGCCTCTGTAGTAATATGAGCCACGAGCTCATGCTCAGGAGCCAGCACCGCATAGCTGGCGCCAAACAAGGTGTCCGGACGAGTCGTAAATACCGTCAGCGTCTCTTCGTGCCCATCAATGGCAAAGACCACTTCAGCTCCTTCGGATTTACCAATCCAGTTGCGCTGCATATCCTTAATGCTCTCCGACCAATCCAGCTCTTCCAGATCCTCAAGCAAACGCTCTGCATATTCGGTAATTTTGAGCACCCACTGACGCATCGGCTTGCGGACAACCGGATGGCCTCCCCGCTCGCTCTTGCCGTCGATGACTTCTTCGTTTGCAAGTACGGTCCCGAGTGCAGGGCACCAGTTCACTGGCACTTCGGCTACATAAGCAAGACCCTTTTTATAGAGTTGGATAAAAATCCATTGCGTCCATTTGTAATATTCAGGATCTGTCGTGCTGATCTCACGATCCCAGTCATAGGAGAAGCCCAGCGATTTGATCTGACGCCGGAAGTTGTTGATATTCTTGACCGTAATATCGCGCGGATGCTCTCCGGTATCAAGAGCATGCTGCTCCGCCGGCAGCCCGAAGGCATCCCAGCCCATTGGATGAAGCACATTGTAGCCGCGCATCCGCTTGAATCTGGACACGATATCGGTAGCCGTATAGCCTTCCGGGTGACCCACATGAAGTCCCGCACCGGATGGGTAAGGGAACATATCAAGCGCATAAAATTTCGGTTTTCCCGCTTCTTCACGAGTCTTAAAGGTCTGGTGTTCATCCCAGTATGCCTGCCACTTCGGCTCGATCGTCTGAGCCTGATACACATCATGCGATGTTTGCTTCTCTGTCATTTCTAGTCCTCCCTAGAGTACATAATTCAACCTAGCTATCGAAGGGAATAAAAAAACCTCCCGATCCTTAGCGTATCATCGCTAGGGACGAGAGGAAGTTTCCCGTGGTACCACCCTAGTTAGCGTCGGACATCCTTTGTCTAACGCTCCCTTTACACCCTTAACGCGGGTAAAACGATGATGGTTTGCATCATCACTCCAAGGCGAGTTCATTCTCATTCCCCAACCGGCTTGCACCAGACCGCCGGCTCTCTGGGTGGCAGAACTTGAATTACTACTCCTCATCATTGCTTGTGAATATCCAATTTAATCACAACCATTATATAGAAATCAGTGCTTGGCGTCAATGTCGCCTATGATTTTACTTCTGAGATAGGACTCGTTCAGCCCTTTACCGTAGAAATCGAACTTCGTCCCGAGAACTCCCTGCGCCCGATCAATTATCTGCCCCAAGTGGTATCCGGTATGCTCTACAAGGTGATAAAGCTGGTGCAGATGTTCTTCCTCAAGCGATAGCTCATGCTGTATATACCTGTTCATGATCAAGCTCCACTCTCTTAACTGGCTTTCAAATACGGCCAACAGTTCCCCTGAGGTCATATTGCTATTTGGAAAAAATTCCTCGAAGCCTGTACCGAGTTCATCCTCACGCTCTGTTAATCTCAAGCAATTTCTAGCTACGTGCTCGCACACGTGCATAACAATACCTCCGATGGTATTGCTCTCCTTGTATGCCTCTGTCCATAGCGAATCGGAAGGCAAGGTCTCCAGCACTTCTTTTAATTTTGCGTAATAAAGGTCCACCATGCTTTGCGAAATATCAACCGCGGTATATCTTTGCGGGGTTACCTTGTTATGTAGGAGGCGAGAATATATAATTCCGGTGCCAGCTGCCACATCCAGCTGATTCCATTCCGATGCTATTTGATCGAAGTTGTGACTTTCTTGTTCTTTTCTTGAGTTAGACATGATTTTTTCTCGCCTCCTTATTAAAAGTGAATATTGAAGTGCTGATATCGGTGTATTCCAGAGCCATGCTTGGCTAGATCACGCTGAAGCAGATCCTGACAGGCTTCATGGACTTCCTTAATAAAATCTGAGCTCAAATCTAAATCGTGATGACCTGGCAGTACCTTCGAGATATTATCTAACCGGCTTATCTTCTCAACCGAGTTAACGAATTGAAGCGGATCTGTCGTCGGATAAAAAGCAAACAAGGTGCCTTTATAAATCAAATCGCCGGTAAATAAATACCCCCGTTCCGCTTCATAAATACAAAGGTGTCCCGGGGAATGACCCGGCGTATGGATAAGCGTTAGCACTCTTTTTCCCAGGTCGATGGTGTCATAATCTCTTACCACACCCGCAGGCTCCCCTTTAAACGGCTCGTAGTTCTCTATACAAAAATCTTCAGGAAGCGGTAGCGTAATATCCCGGATTACATCTCTACGAATAACTTCTATCGGCAATCCCGGTATCCCATTCCTCAGCCACTCTTTCTCCAATTCATGAACATAGATTTCGTCAAAAAGCCCGTGGTTCCCGATATGATCCCAGTGGACATGCGTGGTTATGACCTTGATTGGAAGTGAGGTTAATTGATCTACTATCTTTTTGATATTTCCAATTCCGATCCCCGTGTCAATTAGAGCAGCGTGGCTGTCTCCAATAACAAGATAGGAATGGACCTTCTCCCAATGCCCATACTCACTAATGGCATATGTCTTAGAATCTATTTGTTCAACGGTAAACCAATGGTTACATGATTCCAAAGCTACTCCCGCCCCTTTTTTTGCAAAATAACCCGGCCTTAGATTATCTTATCTTAGGGCCGGGTCATCGCTGTTATCTTATGATTATACATCCAGGCAGTGATCGTGCCTATCTTTCCGGGAGAGCTTCCTCACAGTTCAATCAACATGCCCGGCTCCGCCAAATGAACATTCCGGTTTCCTTGTTGTTTGGCATCTTCCAATAAATCCTGCAAATTTCCGTAATGCGGGAGGTGTGTGAGCAGGACCTTTTTGGCCTGGGAATGGTGCGCCAGTATTCCTGCTTCCCTGGATGTCATATGACCCATGCGCGATCCGTCCGTTCCATGATACAAGCTGCATTCGGCGATCAACAAATCCGCCCCTTGCGCAAACGAAATTAAATCTTCCGTAAATAGGGTATCCGAGGTATAGACCATCACTTTATCTTCACAGGTGATCTTCATAGCGTAGGCCTCAACGGTATGTGCATTTTTCTTGAACTCAAACAGGAAAGGCCCTAAGGTCAGCGAGGTAGTGTCGTCGAAGCTATTAAAACGGGAACCCAACATCCCCTCCACCTCTTTGCGGAAGCTCTCGCTTTCCGGCCCATAAATATTTAACACCGTATCCGCTCGCCCAATCTGAGTGTTCACTAACCTTGAATACAAATAAGCCCCAATATCGGCATTATGATCATAATGATAGTGAGACAGCACCACATGATCAATCTTGTTCAAATCAATATAATCCTGTGCTTTAACGAGGACGCCGCTTCCGCAGTCCAGCATAACCGTAAAGCCTTGGTGCTCAATCAAATAACCTGATGTAGGGCCGTTTTGCTTCGGAAAGCCGCCCCACATGCCGATGACTCTACATTGCATAATGATTCTCCTTATCGAACAAAAATGAACTGGAAACCAGTGTTTGGGTATACTCGTCCTTCGGAGCAAAGAGCACTTCCTCCTTTGTCCCTTGCTCCACCATTTTTCCGTGCTTCATTACCATTATAGAATCAGACATATAATTAACAACACCAATATCATGAGTAATAAATAAATAAGAAATCTCAAGCTCTCTTTGCAATTCCAACAGCAAATCGAGAATCTGCTTCTGAACCGACACGTCCAAGGCCGAGACAGACTCATCGCAGACGATAAGCTGCGGCCTCAGCAGCAAAGACCTGGCAATGGCTACCCGCTGTGCTTGTCCTCCGCTAATTTCAGTTGCATGCTTGCTGAGAATGCTGTCCTCCAGCTTTACTCTATGCAGCATTTCCTTGATTTGATGGAGAGCTGCGTTCATATCGAAGCTATCGCTTGCAATTTTCAAAGGCTCCATTAGCACTTCTTTAACCGAAAAAAACGGATTTAAAGACTCCTTGGCGCTTTGGAAAATAAACTGCACATTGCTTCGATATTTCTTATATTCTGCCTTGGACAGTTCCTTAATGTTCTTGCCGTAATATAAAATCTCTCCGGAAGTGGGCTGCTGCAAATTCCCGACAATCTCGGCAAACGTCGATTTGCCTGAACCCGATTCTCCGACTACCCCTACTGTTTTTTTTCTTGGAATCCGAACCGAAACGCGATCCACCGCGGTGAAGAAAGCTTGTTTATCAAAGATGCTTTGCTTCTTTACTTTGAAGGTCTTCACAATATCCTTCGCTTCAATAATCATGTCCATATCCTAATCCTCCTTGCGGAAGCATTTTTCCCTATCGAGGCTATAAGCCTATTTGATGGTCATGGTAGAGTCCAACAATTGCCTTGTGTATGGATGCTCGGGTCGTGAAAAGACTAGCTCGGTGCTGCCGGACTCAACAAGCTTGCCTTTATACATGACGTAAACGCGGCTGCAGTATCTTCGGATGATATTCAAATCATGCGATATAAACAAAATCGGGACACCCTCTTGTCTATTCATCGTATCGAACAGATCCATGACTTGTCTCTGAATGACGGTATCCAGGGCCGTGGTCGGTTCATCGGCAATAATTACTTTAGGGTCGGTCATCAAGGCCAATGCAATATTGACACGTTGCTTCATGCCGCCGGAAATTTGGAAAGGATAAGAATTCATCACCCGGTCCGGGTCCTTGATGCCGACTTTCGATAGCAGACGGCAAGCCTTGGCATAAGCAGCTTCCCTGCTTTTTTTCATGTGATGCATATAAGCATCCCCGATTTGATGCTTGATTTTGATCAAAGGATGCAGGAAGGATACGGTGTTTTGTGGAACAAATCCGATTTCGCGGCCGACCAAGGCACGAATCTGTGCGGCATCCATCCCTTCCACGCTCCGGTCCATCAAGGTCAGTTGCTCGTACTCCGCCTGCAAGCTTTTCGGCAATACATTTAGGAGGGCCTGCGTGGTCAAGGACTTTCCGGAGCCTGATTCCCCGACAATCCCGACAAACTCCTTGTCATTCAATCCCACGGAGACGTTGTCCACCAGGACGGTGCCTGATTGATCCTTAATGGTTAACCCTTTGATTTCCATTAACTTGGAGGTCATACGGATTTTCTCCTCCCCACCGTCGTGTCATTAAGCGCATCCCCGATCAAGTTGAATCCTAAAATCGCAATAACTAAAACGATGCCGGAAGGAATCGCCAAATACGGGTAGCTCAATGTTAATTGACGGGATTCACTCAGCATCAGACCCAGACTCGCATTCGGCGGCTGTACCCCGAGTCCCAAAAATGACAGTGAGGATTCGAGCAAGATCGCTCCGCCAATACTCGATGAAAATTGCGTGATTAATTTGGGCAGCATGGAAGGCAGGATATGCTTCACTATAATCCGCCATGGTGTTGCTCCATAGCTCTTGGCTGCCTTAATATACAATTCGTTCTTCTGATCGATAACAAGCGAATAGGCTAACCTGGCATAGGTAGGTATCATAAAAATCGCAATCGCAAGCACCGCATTCCACAGCCCTTTCCCGGTTACAGCAACCAGCATCAATGCTAGAAGCATCCCCGGAAACGCCATAAAGCCATCAATAACCCGCATAATTACACTTTGCAATACGCCTTTGGCGATACCGCCGATCGAACCGATCACGACACCGATACTGGCGCCGACGGCAACAGATACCAGGCCGACGAGTAAGGCATACCTCGTTGATATCATTATGCGGCTTAATATATCGCGGCCAAACTGGTCCGTACCCAGGAAATATTCCCCGCTGGGGCGATGCAGCCGATCTATCGTATTCATATTATTAGGATCATGCGGAAGATAAATGAATGAAGTCAGACAAAGCAACACAACCATGCTAACCAAAGCAATCCCAAGCAGGACGAGCCGATTGTTTTTCCCTTTACGCATTTCTTTCACCGCCGAATTTGATCATTGGATTGATCACTCGATATAAAATATCCGCCAGAAAATTCACACAGACTACTACGCCGGTAATAAACATAACTGTTCCTTGCAAAAGAATAATATCCCGCTGCTCGACGGCTACCAATAATAGACGGCCAACTCCCGGAAGGGCGAATATACTTTCTACCAGAACAGTTCCGGCGAGCAAGCCCGCGAGCTGCATCAAAATCGTGGTAACCGGAGCGATAACCGCACTTCGCAATGCGTACTTGAAGACCGCTTGTGCGGGCGATAACCCGTTAACGCGTGTCATCAGCATAAAATCCTGCTCCAGAGCACTAAGCATCGAGCTTCGGATGATTCGGATCAGATAGCCGATCAATCCGATCGCCACCACGATTGAGGGGAGCAGCAAGGAATGGAGACTTCTCCACCAGCCCTCTTCAACAGGTATGAATCCCGGGACCGGGAACCAACCTAACTTTCCGGAAAAGAAAACAAGAAAAATTAGAGCAAGCCAAAATTGCGGAATGGCATCTCCCAGCTGCATAACCGTTCGTGCTAATCGATCTATCCACTTGTCCTGATATAAAGCAGAGAAGATCCCTATGATGGCAGCAACCGGTATCGCTAGCAGTAAGGAAAGAACAGCCAAAGAAACGGTTATCATCAACCTTTGCATGATCAGCGTCAAAACATCCTCACCGAAGAACAAAGAGTTGCCCCAATCGCCGGCCAGGAAATGAGTCAACCAGGAGAAATATCGCTCATACCAGGGCTGATTCAGGCCCATGGATTCCCGCAATGCCTCCAGCCGTTCCGGTGTCGCATCCGTTCCGAGCGATAACAATGCCGCATCCCCCGGAATGATGGTGAGTACAAAGAAAGTGATCAACGAAATTACAAATAACACAACAACACCGCTTACCAACCGATTGATTGTGTATTTAACCATCTCAAACCTCTTTTTTCATAGAAGTATGAAAGCTCCTCTATGGCAGAGGAGCTTATCAAACAAAGCTCGATTAATTCGTGAAATAGACATCCTTCATTTCATAAATATCAATCGGATAAGATTGATATCCCGCGACATTAGCTGCCGTTACAGTCAAGCCGATCGGGGATTGAATGTACAGCGCCGGAACATCTTCAGCAAGAATTTGCTGCAATTCCTGATAGAGCTTCAGACGCTGTTGTTCATCGCGCTCTTGCTGAACCTGGGTTAAGATTTCATCGACCCGTTCGTTCTTATAGTTCATATAGTTTTCTTTGCTTTCGGAATGGTAGCGCGCAAGCAATGCATAAGGATCCAGTCTTCCGGTATGTCCGGTAACGGTCAGATCATATTTTCGGCCTGTATATACATCGCTCAGCCAAAAGCCCCATTCTACCGTATGAATATTGATCGTTAACCCTACCTTTTTCAACTGGTCGGCAATCACCTGACCTGCAGCAACGTAGTTTGGATAAGAGCTCGGCAAGTACATTTCCAAAGTTAAGCCTTGAACGTAGCCCGCCTCTTCAAGCAGTTGTTTTGCTTTTTCAGGATCGTAAGTGATAGCCTCATTTGTATCCAGGTACTCTTTCAGCATGGGCGGATAATGGGATCCGATTTCCTGCCCATAGCCCCACCAGACGGTATCGATCAGGGCTTGTTTGTCCACCGCATAATTGATAGCTTGTCTTACGCGGGCATCCGAGAGAGCTTCATTGTCCAGGTTCATTGCCATCACTTGCACGGCATTGGCTTGAGTCTCGATAATGCTATACTCCGAATTGTTTTCAAACTGGGGAACGGCGTCGCCGCTAACGTTGATAATGTCCAGTTCACCGCTTTGCAGAGCCGTAATTTGCGAAGTTGCATCCGGCATCATGATAAAGCTGACCTTTTCCAATTTCGCCGGTGTAAAATAGTCGTTATTTCTTGTGAGAACAATTTGTTGCTGCGGAACCCATTGCTCCAGCTTGAACGGACCTGTACCGACGGGATTGTTTCTCAACTGTTCTACTGCTTCTTCCGGAACTATCGCTGTCCATGGGTAGGCGAACTGGGAGACCAGAGCAACATCAAGCGCTTTTGTTGCAAATTCAATATTGTAATTGTCTACAGCCGTAATACTAATGATATTGGCAAAATCTCCTGCCCGCGGACTTTCCTCGCCCTTTAAGCGTTCGAAGGAGAACTTCACATCTTCTGCGGTCATCTCACGGCCATTATGAAATTTTACGCCCTCCCGCAATTTGAACGCAATCGTTAATCCATCTTCGGATATTTTCCATTCCTCGGCCAAGCCTGGAACAAATTCACCGTCCGAGGATACTTTGACCAAGGTGTCGTAAAGGTTATTTGTGATTTGAAAGGTGGAGGCTGCAGTTGTGCGATGCGGATCGAGTCCATCCGGATCCACGGTCAGAGCCATTTTCAATTCCGTTTTTACCGGCGCTTTAACCTCCGCTTCCGGGCCTCCGGCAGCTGTGTTGTTGGTTGGAGCCGGTGCCGAAGCCGCGCCATTGTTGCTTCCGCATGCTGCAAGAATAGCAACCATCATTAGGACCGATAACGCATTTAAAAGTTTTTTCATCGTAACCTCCATAGCCGTATTTTTAAAATTTGTTCTGCAGCTCTTTAAAATTGAGGTAATGGTCTTCAACCTTTTCAATATGCTCTCGGACTCTTACTTTTCCAAGATAAGAGACTTCATTAACAACTGCATTGCACACAGACACCGCGGCCGTATAGGAATCGACGAAGCTCTTGGAAGCGGACTTGGCGATAAAGATAACGTCGGAAAATTTGCAGATGGGTGAAACCGGTGAATCGGTTATTGCAATGACCTTCAGGTTTCTTTCTTTAGCAAACTCGGCGACTTCTGTAATTACTTTGTTATAGCGAGGGAAGGAGCACAGAAAAACGACATCCCCTTCGGAGAATCGAGCCAAATATTCGGCAACCTCACCCTGTGGGATCAAATAACTGTTTCCCAGCATGTAGTTCAAAATAAAGGACATATAAGACGTAACCGATAATCCCATCCGCCATCCCCCCACCCAGACGGCCTTCGCATCGAGAATGAGTGTTGCGGCACTCTTAATCTCTTCAGTAGAGATTTCTTTACTGGTTTCCAGAATGTTCTCAGCTTCCAGATAAAAGTGGCTGTTTAACCAGGAATCATCCTTCACCGTGGAGATGGATTCCAGATTGTTGATCGCCCGGTTCATTTTCCGCAGATCGTTCCGCAGCTCTTTTTTCAGCAGCATGAAGCTATCGAAGCCAAGATTTTGCGCAAGCCTGTGTACGGTCGCTTCCGATACGCCAGAGGCAGCCGCAATTTTTTGAGCAGAAGAGATGGCCGCATCCTGCAAATTTTCGAGAATGTAATATGCCGTTTTCTTTTGAGAACTGCTCAATTGATCATATTTAGTTTGAATTAGCTCTTTGATATTTTCCATTCAACTATAGATCCTTTATCAAGTTTTACCTCCAACAACGAGGGCGGTTAAATCATGAATTGTGGAAATCACTTCAACATCATTAATTTCTTCAATTCCTTGCTTGGCGTACGGATTGATCAGAATGCCCTCCATGCCGACTTGCCGGCAGCCGATGATATCATCGTAATAATTATCGCCTACCATGAGACACTGGCTTGCCTGAACCCCTGCCAGTTCAAGCGCATGACGGAAAATTCGTTCGTCCGGCTTCTCGATATCAACCTCGGACGAAATAACGACATAATCCAGATAGGGCATAATTCCTGTATTCTCCAACACCTCTCTTGCTGTCAAATTCCAATTGGAAATGAGGCCGATCTGACAGCCTTCCTTCTTCAACTGTGCGAGCGTTGAATGTGCTGCCTCAAACGCCCTCCATTCGGGACGTCCCTTGCGTTCCTGCTTGGAAGTAAGCAATTCCGTATTTTCATCAATTTGCAGGCAGCGGTTGATCATTCTGTAATACGGCTCCTCCCAATGGCTTCGATCTTTTCCGAGCAATCCAGGAAAATGCTTCATAAAATGCTTGTCCGTAAGGTGATAGGCCAACAGCAGCTCATCGATAGATTTTTCAATACCAAGCTGTTGGAGATGCTCCCGATACAGCTCTTCCCGATTCCAGTAAACCAGCGTATAACCTAAGTCGAACCAAATCACTCTCTGCAAATGATCCCCTCCTAGTGAAGACTTTCCTTCATTTGATGTAGACATTGGTTGATTTCCTTCACAATTAGTACTATAAAGGGCTTGTATTAAACCAAAACCATTTTGGGGTAAAGTCATTGTTAATTTTTTTGCTTGGTTAAAGCAGAAAAAAGAGACTTCTGCTGAGGGGCAGTAGTCTCTTTTTACAAAAACGATCCTATTGTTCTTCAATTTTAAATAGAAAGGGGGGCCGCTCTATTCTGAAATGTTTACCTATACTCCTTTCTTTGTAGCGTTGAATCCAGTAACCATTCCTTCAACCCCTCAGTACTTACATAATTTTCGGATTCAATTCGAATTACGGGGAAAAGTTTACCGGAGTATACGCCTGTTGTTCTTAACATGGTATCTTCACTAATAATAATTGCTTTTACCTCAGCTTCGGTCAAGTTCAAATACTCTGCTGTTTCTTTGATCGTCATTAGAGGTTTATATCCACTTCCGTTGACGAATAAACATCGTAATCGCTACTTGCTTATTCATATTTTTCATCAACCTTGATTTTCAATAACAACACAGTCAAACTTTCGTCTAAGATTTGATTAATAGAATTCAAGTCCTGGTAATCGTAGGTTTTTTCATACGATGCTCCTTCTTGAATCAATCCCTTTTTGCTTTTTTTCTCCGGAAGAACGATATCCCGCCAAACCCGCTGATCACTGCAATATAGAAACCTAGATCGTACCACCAACCCGAGTTATTTATTTCATATACTCTTATTTCGCGATTGAAAAATCCTATGATCAATGAAATAGGGGCCACCCATCCATGCCATATGCCCCAGAAAAAACCTGCTGGATCTTCAGTGCTGTTCCTTCCATCACCAGGTACGCAACCTGATAATAGTGCCAAACAAAACATGAAAACAAAGAAAATTATGAGGTACTTTAGGCTCTTTCTCATAAATCATCATCTCCTGATTAATGAAGTTCTTTACTCATAAGTATGGATATTAATTTTGTCTGTCCAATAAATACACTCTTTAAATCGTAAGGCTTAAAACCGAGTTTTGAATAAAAGGCTAATCCTCTGGAGTTCGTATTGTGACAGACCAATTTCAACTGCTCAAGCTTCAGAAGATTTTTAGCTTTATCCATCATGACTTGGATTAAATACTGTGACGCCCCTTGCCCCCGATATTCAGGAGACACAACGACATTCCCTAGCCAGAAACCATCTTCATCCTTATAAATATTTGCATATGCTACCACTTTTTCCGTTTGTTTGTCTATTATCACTGTCGGTTCAAATCTATCTTTTGCTAAACCAATGATTTGGTCAGACGTAAGAGGATATACGAACCTGGGACTCATGAAAAGCAACTCCTCTTCAGATTGAGGGAACGTGCAAATGGCTTCAAGATCTCTGGTCTCAAGCTTTCTATGAAGGTACATCTTCTCAGCTCCTTAATACGCCTATGTAGGTGTTCAAAACTTTATGAAAAGACCTATTCTGAGATAGCTCCTATCTTGGCCGGGCCATGTCCAGCAACAATTCTAATCAGTTATCCGTTATAAATAAAAGGAGAAAGAAGGTGAGGTTTATGAAAAAAGCTGCTGTTCTAATGATACCGATAGCTTTAATCATTGCAGTTGCTGTCGTTTACCTGGTTTCGTTATCTGGAACACGGTTGGACATGGACGACAACAACATAAGGGGAATTCGAATTGAACAGCAACCAGAGTTCTATAATATCGGTCCAATTTCTGTTACGAACGAAGCAGAGATAAAGCTTATTACGGATTATTTGAACGGTTTGGAATTAAAGAGTCCTAACCATAACCCGGACGAATACGTTGGAAGTGCATTTATTTTTACAATTGTAAACAAAGACGGTACTGAGCGTACCATAGTACATTTTGGCAATAAATTTCTCAGAGCCAATGATGAATGGTATGAGCTAAGCTACGAGCAAGCCTCACGTTTTGATGAGGAGATCTATCCCAATTTAGAAGCTACTTATGAGCACTTCCATCATGTAGAATAAGCGTCACTATACGTTACTCAATTTATCAATCGCCTGTTCTTCATCCGATAGGAAAAATAAATCCTTCCCCTTATTACTCTCATATATAAAATCCTTCAAACTTTCGCTTTGATAATTGGCGAAGCTGCCCACAATTGCAATTTTCGTCTGATAATTTATAAATTTCTGAAGGATCTCACCCGCCAATCGCGTCTTCAAGTCAAAAAACTCTTCACAGATCGCGGATTTATTCAAAATGATTCGATGGGTCCCTGTCTGATAATTAATCGTTGCAATAAAATCCAATGCTGACTGGACATCCGTGATTAACACTTCATCACTTCGTACTAATGCGATCTCAATTCCATTCTTGCTAATTAAATTTATGTTCATCCTCTTCCTCCCGGGAACTTTAGTTCTCCAAATTGTACCTATATTGGGTTGTATCTATTATATAAAAAAATCCCCAGCCCAAGATAGCTCCTATCTTAGGCTGGGTCATGTTTTGTTTGACGTTCCTTTTATGCCCACCACATGGCGGAGGGCTGTTCGTGGATCATGATCGATTTCAGGTTAGTAACGGCACGAGTTAAGCCTTCGTCGATGGACATAATTGGATCCTCATGCTCAATGCTGATGACATAGTCATATCCATATACGCGCAGCGCGGAAATGATATCAGACCATACCTTCAAGTCATGGCCGCAGCCGACAGAGCGGAAGGTCCATGCACGAGTCTTTACATCTCCATAAGGCTGCATATCCATTAATCCGTACATATTGATATTGTCCTGATCCAGATACGTATCCTTGGCATGAAAATGGTGAATAGCGCCTGCTTCGCCCAGAATTTTTACAGCAGCAACGGGGTCAATGCCTTGCCACCACAAATGGCTAGGATCCAAATTACAGCCAATCGCTTTCCCGGTCGCTTCCCGCAATTTCAGCATGGTATATGGCGTATGGGCAAGGAAGCCGCCATGAAGTTCAATACCGATCTTTACACCGGCCGCTTCCGCTTCCGTATTAATTCCTTTCCAATAAGGAATCAGCTTCTGCTCCCACTGATAAGTATAGCTGTCATCGTATTCGGTCGGCCAAGGCATGACAGGCCAGTTCACCGTTGTATCGGATGCATTCCCGCCGGCGATGCCGGAGAATCCGTTAACGACCGGAACATGCAATAAGCCGGCTAACTTGATGGTCTTGCGGAGCAACTCATCTGCCTCGGCAGCCACTTCCTTCACTGGCGAGATCGGGTTATTGTGGCAGCTTAGCGCCGAGATTTCCAGTCCTTTATCAGCCAGCTTTGCCAAGTATTCTGCCCGCGCCTCGCTGCTCGCTAACAGCTTATCAATATCCAGATGCGCGTTGCCCGGATATCCGCCGGTTCCGATTTCTACCGTTTGCAGTCCTTTTTTCGCAACCTCGTCAATCATCTCTTCAAAGCTTAAATTGTTAAATAAGGGAGTAAATACACCCAGCTTCATTGAATTTTCCTCCTTAAACTTTTAACTTTTGACGTGCTTCATAGTGTCCATAGGTTGGATAAGCATTTTGAGTCGGCGCGCACCAGCGAACGCCATTTCTAATCACCTGCTGCACCTTTTCATTGTAATAGCTAGGATAAGTTTCATGGCCCGGCTGGAAATAGAAAACTTTCCCGTTCCCTCTTCGGTACGTGCAGCCGCTCCGGAAGACTTCGCCTCCCGGGAACCAGCTCACAAAGATCAGCTCGTCCGGCTCCGGAATGTCAAAGTGCTCCCCATACATCTCTTCAACGTCCAAATCGATAAATTCGCCGATCCCTTCCACGATAGGATGACTCGGATTGACATTCCATATCCGGCAATTGCCTCCATCCTCCCGCCATTTCAAGTCACAAGACGTTCCCATTAATCTCTTGAATATTTTCGAGAAGTGTGCCGAATGCAGGACCACGAGGCCCATCCCTTCAAGAATACGCTTGTGCACGCGGTCAACAATTTCATCCTGAACCTCGCCATGAGCCATATGTCCCCACCAGACAAGGACATCGGTCGCCTTCAATACTTCCTCCGTTAACCCGTGCTCGGGCTCATCCAGAGTTGCCGTTCTCACTATAACCTCGTCTTCGGATAAGAACTTCGCCAACTGCCCGTGAATGCCTTCCGGGTACATCTCCTGAACAGCTTGATTGTGCTTCTCGTGACGGAATTCATTCCATACGGTGACTTTTATCAAGAATAGACCTCCTCAACAATCGCCTCAAGCTGCCGATAACAGATCGCGGTCGCCTCTAAAGGTTGATAAAGCTGAAACTCTTCCTGCTCCACAATGAGCCAAGGCAAAGCGAGTTGTTTCGCGACTTGAACATATTCCTTTATCGGCAGAATGCCGGATCCAACCTCCGTGCTCTTCCGGGAAGAACCATGCATATCCTTCATATGAAAAAGTCCAACGCGGTCTTTGTGGGCTTCCAGCCAAGGCAATACGTCATGTTCTGAGCAGGCCAGCCAATACAAGTCTACTTCCAGATTGATATGCTTGGAGTTATTTACCATGTAATCGAGAATGTCTTGACCCGGGATTTCCGTGAATTCATGGGCATGATTGTGGTAATACAGTTCCATGCCTTCCTGAGCCAATCTCTTCGCGATTCTCTCCATGTCATCAATAAAGCTTCTCCACTCTTCCAGGGTCCGGAAGGATACGCCCGGAACCACCAGGCACTTATTCCCGATGCCCTTTTCAAAGACTATCGTTCCCTCAAGATCTTTTTGCAGTGCTTCATAGGGAAGATGGGAAGCGGCAACCTTCAAATTCAATTCGTCCAGATAGCTTTTCACTTCAGCTGCGCTTTTGCCATAATAGCCGGCAAATTCCACACCATCATACCCGCTTTCCTTCACCTGTTTGAGCGCTGCATAAAAGTTCTCTTTACATGCATCCTTAATACTCCATAACTGCAGGGCGATTTGGGGCTTCATATTTTCTCCTCCTGAATGCTACTCTATTTGTTAAATTCATTATAGCTAAAACCCGGGCAACTTTCTCTCAAATATCGCGCCATCTTTGCTGGACTAAAAGGAGGCGCAAACATAATTTCCTGTTTTACACCTCCTCCGGGGTTCCTGCCTATATTCAAATTTCCTTTTTGGAAAAATGATTTTCAATTCAAGCACAGACTATCCTTTAATCGCCCCAACCATAATGCCCTTCTCAAAATACTTGGACACCACCGGATAGAAGATCAGCACCGGAACACTGGACACGACGACAACCGCATATTTAATCGACTGCTTCAGCGAGTTGACCTCGCTTTGGTTGGCGGTCATGATCGCCTGATTCACCGAATCTCCCATTTGGTTCTGCACGAGAATTTCCCGCAAAATCAACTGCAAAGGGAACAGGTTCCGATCGGAAAGGTAGATCATCGCATCAAAATATCCATTCCATCTGCCTACGCCATAGAACATCATCATCACTGCGATAATAGGCGTGGACAGCGGGAGAACGATTTTAAGAAGCAGCTGCATATCAGTCGCTCCGTCAATAAAGGCGCTCTCCTCCAGCTCAAGCGGAATATTTTGCTGGAAATAAGTACGCATAATAATCATATTGTATACGCTGATTGCTCCGGGAATAATCATGACCCACATCGTATTGACAATACCAAGCGCTTGGTTGACGAGGTATGTCGGAATCAGACCGCCGGAGAAGAACATCGTGAAGGTGAACAGCATCGTAATGATGTTCCGTCCTCTGAAATCCCTCCGCGACAACGGGTAGGCGGCAAGGGTAGTCATGACCACGTTAACGGCCGTCCCCAGCCCGGTATAGATGATTGCATTTTTAAATCCCATCCAGATATCGCTGTTTCCGAATACCCGCTTGTACCCATCCAGCGTAAAGCCTCTTGGCCAGAGCAGCAGTACATGATCGAAAATTTGTCTGGGATCGCTTAGTGACGCAAATACAACGAATAGCAATGGATAAAGAATAATCAACGTTAAAATGCCGACAAGGACCAGGTTGAACCAATTAAAAACCTTATCTCCTCTTGATAACTGATAATCCACGGTTGCCCCTCCTTACCACAGACTGGTCTCACTGAATTTCTGGGCAAATTTATTGACCAGGTACAGCACGATGAAATTGATCAGGTTGTTAAAAAATCCCACGGCGGCCGAGAAGCTATATTCCGCATTCAAAATACCGGCCTTGTACATGTAGGTAGACAATACCTCGGAAGTTGCCAGGTTGGCATCATTTTGCATCAACAGCACCTTTTCAAAGCCTACAGACATGACAGAACCCGTAGCAAGAATCGTACAGATGACAATCGTCGGCATAATCGCCGGGATGGTAATGTACCAGATGCATTTCAAGCGGGAGGCACCTTCTATATAAGCCGCCTCATACTGATCCTGCGGAATACCCGACATCGCTGCGGTGTATATCAACGTCCCCCAGCCAACCGATTGCCAGATGCCCGACCAGACAAATACATGAGGGAACAGCTTCGGATTTCCGATAAAATCAATGGGCTCGCCGCCAAAATACTGGATCACGGCATTAATGACCCCGTCTACCGGGGAGGTAAAAAACATCACCATGCCGACGATGATGATTACGGAAATAAAGTTAGGGATATAGGAAATCGTCTGGACGATCGATTTGTACTTTTTATTGCGGATCTCGTTAAACATAAGCGCCAGAATAATAGGAAGGGGAACGCCAACCGCCAGACTGTACAGGCTGATTCTCAACGTGTTGATGATGACATCCTTAAAATAGAAGGCATTAAAAAACCGCTCAAAATGATCAAACCCCACCCAGGGGCTGTGCAGGATACCAAATGCCGGGGAATAATCCTTGAAGGAAATAATAATTCCGTACATAGGGATGTAATTCCATATGATTAACGAGGTCAAAGGCAGCAGCATCATGATGTACAGCCATTTTTGCTTCAGAAACGATTTGCCTTTTGCGCCAGGAAGAAGTTTCTTTCGCACTGAAGATTCCATAGTTTACCCCTTTCTTTAAAACTTGGGGGAGATTCCCGAGAATCTCCCCATCGCTTCTTGATGTGTTCTTAGCTTTCTTTATAGCGCTTGTATTGCTCTTGCTTGATTTGCAAATATTTATCCGAACCCATCTTCTTCAATTGGGCGATATAGTTGTCCCACTCTTGATCAATATCCTTTGTGCCCGTTACGAACTCCACCCGCATTTGACCCACATAGTTGCCAAGATCGGCCATAATCGAGGAGGATTCATTAGCTTCCTCCTGCGTTGCCGGCAAATCCGGCAGAGTTACGCCTGGCAAGGTTTCTTCCGTCAGATCGGTGTATACCGGCGCTTCCTGCCGGCCGGCAGCCGCTCTGATTTCCGGTGATAATTCAATGTACGGGAAGTACCCGCCATATACATTGTCAACATATTGGAACGCGCCAAGCCCGATGCCGTCCTTGTAGTTCAAGATTTCATCGATATAGACCATGTTGCCGTCTTCCATATTATAGGTAACGCCTTCTTTGCCCAGGTAGCCGAATACACTGCCCTCTTCACTGTAGAAATAGTCCACCCATTTCAGGATCGCTCCCGGGTCTTTCGCGTCCTTCGTGATAACAAGACTGGATGCTCCTGCAACCTGGGAATCCGTCAGTGAAGCAGTAGCTCCGTTCGGTCCTGCAAGGACGTTAATCGGAACAAAATCATTCTTCACGCTCTCGCCAATGTAATCCGGGGCTGCCCAGTTCCAGGCACCCACTGTATCCTTGGCGGCATCCGCCGTCCATTTGTCATAATCCACACCGCTGAAGGCCTGCTTGTTGATCGCCCCGCTCTCATACATCCGGTTTTCATATTTCAGAACTTCTTTATATCCATCAGAGGTAATCGTAAGCTGAATCTCATCCTTGTCATCGACATAGATAAAGTTCCCCAGAGCTTTCCGTCCGCCATTCCCGATGCCGAAGGAGCCCATCATCATCTGCTCAAAGGTCCAGCCAAGCGAGCCGCTAGGCATATACCAGCCCTGTTCGTCGTTAACGCCGTTGCCGTTAGGATCTTGAGTTACGAACGCGTTCAATGCTTCTTCAAGCTCGGCCGTTGTCTTTGGAACCTCCATACCCAGGTTGTCGAGCCACTTCTTGTTAATATACAAGCGGATCGTCCGGTTGCCCTCCGGATAGGGATCAAGGTAAGGGGTGGCATAAATGTGTCCATCGGCGCTGGTCAATCCTTTACGGATATCCTCGTTCTCATCCAGAAGCTTCTGCAGATTGGGCGCATGCTCCTTGATCAAGTCCTCCAGCGGGATAAAGAGGCCTTGCTGGCCGTATTTCAACAGCTCGCCGTTGCTCCAGTCCACTTGGTAGAAGGCGTCCGGCAGCTGTTTTCTCGTCAAAATCACATTTTTCTTTTCGCCGATATCACTCAGTTCTTCCCACTCTACCTGAACGCCGGACATTTTCTCGTATTCCTGCCACATCCATAGATCCTTAGATGCCGGTCTCAAATTGTTCCAGCTTGGTCTCAGAAGTGAAATGGATGAAGCGGTATTTCCGGATTCCGATGACTTATCATTCTCTGTTGAACCTCCTGAATTGCCGCCGCAGGCAGTAACAAGCAATGCCATCATTAACGTACCAAGTAATACAACCTTCCCTTTTCTTGAACGAAACATTTGGATGCCCCCTTATAATTTGATATATCAAATCACTGAACAAAGCCTATTTTGAGGCATACCATATTATTTTGTCAAGCGTTTACATTCTAAAATCTTAAAACATGTAAGCGTTTGTTTCCGGAAACATATTAATCGGTCATGCTAGTCTTGATTAAAAACTTCGTGTCATCCAATAATATTGAGTAAAAAGGACTACTTCTCTTTATCCGCTATGTTCTTTTCTATTGCCGAAACACGGGATCTATCGTATATTCAACGTAATTGTTATTAATGCTCTATAAGTTGAACTACTAAATTTTACGTTCTGGGGGCAACGTGTGAAGTGTGCTTACGATCGCTGTTGTTCGCGGATTTCTTTAATTTCTTTAATTGAACTAAGATATTGCAAGGTAGAAATCCACTCACAAAGGCGAACGCTTACGCTGTATGCTTTCGAAGTAGCTTTCTTACAGAAAGCTTTTAACACTTCACACTTATGCCCTTTCTACGTAGCTTTCATAGTTCAACTTATATCGCCTGTTATTTGCCTAAGATAATTTGACATGTACATAAGTAAAATGGTATACCAATTTTGACGAGGTGAAATGTCTTATGGAGCAAATCCCGCTATATCAACACATAGTAAACAACCTCAAAGCAAAAATTGATTCCGGAGAGCTGAAGGCCGGAGATCAGCTTCCTACCGAAGCTGAGATTTCCAAGCAATTTAGTGTAAGCCGGATCACTTCCAAACGAGCTTTGACCGAACTGGAAAATGCCAATTTAATCTTTCGTGTCCAAGGAAAAGGCAGCTTTGTAAATACTAAGCTCACTCCCGCTCATGCCTTGGCCAAGGGCAGCAAAGAGATTTTGCTCATTCTTCCGTTTTCCCATAACCCGGGGCTTGGTGATTATGAAAAGGGGATCAATGAATTTCTGGCAGCAACGGACTATACCTTGAACATTCAGTCCAATACGCTTGTCGGTCAACGCAAGTTGCTGGAGGCGGCACTGCGCAGCTCCAATGCCGGGTTGATTTTCTATCCGGTTAGCAGCAATTCGGATCTCGGAATTCTATATCAATATCATTTGCAGAAATATCCGCTAGTTACGATGGACAAGACCATTGACGGCATTCCCTTCTTATCCGTCGTCTCCGATAATTCCAATGGAGCTTATATGGCCTGCAAGCATCTGATCGATAATAACCATAAGAAAATCGCCTATGTCTCTTCTTTGAATGTTGAGAATTTCTCGTCGATCCGTGAGCGCTATTTCGGCTATTTGAAGGCTCTTCATGATTACAACCTGAATGATTACAGCGTCAATGACTTAACTGAGCGCTATCTGACCCATGAAGACGGACAAGGCAGAGCGTATTATCTGCAGTTCATTCAGGCTGTTAAGGAGCAAGGCATTACCGGGATTGTGGCGGAGAACGATCTGATTGCGATCGAGATCATACAGATTGCCAAGGAAATCGGATTATCCATTCCAGAGGACTTCTCGATTGTCGGCTTTGACAACATTCATCTGTCCAGCTTTGTTGAGCCTAAGCTGACCACGATCTCGCAGGATTTTGGCCGAATGGGCTATCTCGCTGCAAAACATCTGATTGCAACGATTGAGAATCCGCACCAGCCGCCGCGGGAAAACGTCATAGTTCCCGTACAGCTCATCGAACGGCAAACCGTTAGAAAATTGTAATACTACTTTTTATATCAAGTTAGGAGGTTCTGCATGCTGCATTACATTGATACACGACAAGGCTCCCACAATAAGCATGCTTTTTCACACGGAAACACATTGCCCTATACATCGGTTCCCTTTGGCATGAATCATTTTGTGGTTCAGACCAACCAGGAAGGAAGCTGGTTCTTTAATCCCCATGACCGCGTCTTTTTGGGCTTGCGTCTAACTCACCAGCCAAGTCCATGGATGGGAGACTTCTCCTATTTCTTAATGACACCGATTGCTGACGAGAAAATAAAAGGCTCTCTCTTCTCCTGTCAAAGCTCTTACCGGCCTGAAGAAGCGGTCTTCAAGCCGCATTATGTCAAGGTGAAGCAGCAGCGCTACAATATCATTACCGAGCTTGTTCCGACCTGCTATGGCGCCACGATGAACATCAAGTATAATTCCAGCAAGCAAGCCGGGATCGTGCTGAACGTGAAGAACATCAGCGAATTTCATATCGATGTTCCGAATCGTAAAATTAGCGGCTATATCAGTAATTTCGCAGGCTGTCATGACGACGGGTTCCGCATGTATGTATCCATGAGCTTTAATAAAGAAATTGATCTAAGCACTTCCGGGTATTACGATGCTGAAGGCGTTCTCTGTAATGAAACCCGCCTGAACGGTGTGGATCAGCATGTTGTTATTCGTTTCCATGACTGTGAAACCGATGTTCTGGAGGCCAAGCTGGCCACTTCATTTATTAGCCTGGGGCAGGCCGAGCTTAACTTACAGCGCGATTCAGGTCAGTCGCTCCATGAGCTGAAGGATCAAGCCGCACAGGCCTGGAATCATTACTTGAACAAAATCCAAGTCTCCCATTCAAACGAAGAGTATCTGCGAACCTTTTATGGCTGCCTGTACCGCATGTTCCTGTTCCCGCAGAAGTTCTATGAGCTCGATGAGAATATGGAGCCGATTCATTACGATACTACCGCCAAAGCTGTTAAAAAAGGGGTCTTGTATACCAACAACGGCTTCTGGGATACTTATAAAACGGTGTACCCACTCTATTCCATCATTGCTCCTAAGGAATATGAAGAGATGCTGGAGGGCTTCCTGAACAGTTATCGTGAGACCGGCTTCCTGCCAAAATGGCTGTCTCCGGATGAACGGGGACTCATGCCTGGAACGCTTATCGACGCAGTAATCGCCGATGCGGCAGCCAAGGGGATCGGCCAGCAGCTGATGCCTGAATTACTAGAGGCCATGCTTACCGCCGCAAAAACACAAAGCGAAAAAGACTGCTATGGGCGTCAAGGTACGCTTGACTATATCAAGTACGGCTATGTGCCAAGCCATTATCACGAAAGTGTTAACCATACGTTGGATTACGCTTATAGTGACTACTGTATCAGCCGTGTCGCTGAAATGCTTGGCAACGAGGAAGTCGCTGAGCATTACCGGCACAGCGCGCTGAATTACCGGAATATCTTTGATCCGGAGACCGGCTTCATGCGTGCCAAGGATGCAAACGGACAATTTCGTCCTGACTTTAACAGCACAAGCTGGGGTCTGGATTATGCGGAAGGCAGCGCTTGGCAGAACAGCTTCGCGGTGTTCCATGATATCCAGGGTCTGATTGAGGCCTACGGCTCTAAGGAGCGCTTCTTTGAAAAAATCACCGAGCTGTGCAATAAAGAACCTGAATTTGATGTACTGGGTTACGGCTTTGAAATTCATGAGATGAGTGAAATGGCTGCCATCGATTATGGGCAGTTAGCCATTTCCAATCAGCCGAGCTTCCATATCCCGTATCTGTTCAATTACGTGGGTCAGCCGGCCTCCTCGCAGGTCGTCATCAAACAGCTGCTAGCCAATCTGTTCAACAGCGGCTTTGACGGGTATCCTGGGGACGAGGACAACGGCAGTATGTCCGGTTGGTACGTATTCAGCTCCATGGGCTTCTATCCGGTATGTCCAGGCAGCAATGAATATGTATTGGGAATTCCCTTGTTCGATAGTGTCAAGATCGAGCTCCCTAACGGCAAGCATATGAAAATTGAGACCTCCAACAATAATCCGCAGTCCAATTTCGTGGCTAATGTCAACCTGGATAACGAACCGTATCAAAAGCTGTTCATTACCCATGAAGACATCATGGCAGGGAAATCGCTGGATTTCCGGCTCGGTCTTGCTCCAAGCTACCGAAGCTACAAGCCTGAGGAGCTGCCTTTTTCGATCACAGAACCTAAGAACTGAATATGAGTGTGCTGATGTAATAAAGACTTCCAAACGCAGAAATTCTTCGTTTGGGAGTTTTTTTATAAGCTCTTTATTAACTTTCCCATATGGTTTAGGCTTAGTTTCTTCAGCATTACACTGATCCAAGGAGACTGCTTGGTTGAAGCACTCTGAAAATTGCTTTGAGAAGTATTGAAATTATTTTCCAGAAAACTGTTTTAAGACTAGAACAGCATTATGTCCCCCAAAACCAAATGAATTACTAAGCGCTACTTTAACATTTTGTTGAACTGGAGCATCAATCATGTAATTCAAATCGAATTCATCCTCAAGCAGGCTTGTTCCCATTGTTTGATGAATAAAGCCATCTGTAATAGTCTTTGTACAGACAATAAATTCAATGCCTCCAGCCGCCCCCAAAGAATGTCCTATCATTGATTTTGTTGAATTTATTTTAACTGTTCTTGCAAATTCTTTGAAAATTTTCTTAATTGCTCTTGTTTCTGTGATGTCATTCTGGTAAGTACTTGTTCCATGAGCGTTAATATAATCAATTTCCGATGGGGTAACTCCAGCTTCTTCTATCGCCAGCTCCATCGCTTTCGCCGCTCCCCCACCATCCTCTGAAGGCGATGTCAGATGATATGCATCTGCTGTGCAAGCGTACCCTGCCAATTCAGCATATATTTTTGCTTTTCGCTTTATGGCATGTTCTAGTTCTTCCAAGATAACAATTCCTGCACCTTCGCCAATAACAAACCCATTACGATCTCTATCAAAAGGAATGGAAGCGCGGAGTGGATCTTCTGTTATGGATAATGCGGTTAATGCGGAAAACCCTCCAACACAAGTAGGTGTGATGCAGCTTTCTGTACCTCCGGCAATCATAATATCAGCGTCTCCACATTGAATACTTCTGTAAGCTTCACCAATATTGATTGCTCCTGTTGCACAAGCTGTTGAAATACTAATACACTTTCCTTGAGCACCTAGCTTTATCGCAACATTTCCAGCCGCCATGTTAGGAGTCATTTGAGGAATCATCAGTGGTTTCAATTTTCTGGAACCTTTTTCTTCAATTATTTTACAAGCACTTTCGACAGTCTGCAGACTACCTACACCTGACCCTATCGCCGTTCCAATACGAAACGAATCTTCATTGCTAATGTCTATTTCAGAATCTTCCCAAGCCTCAATTGCCGCAGATACAGCATATTGTGAAAAAAGCTCCATCCTCTTTGCGGATTTCATATCTATTTTTTCAGTAGCTACGAAATTTTTTACCTCTGCCGCAATTTTCACTTTGTATGAAGTGGTATCAAATTTCGTTATTTTATTGATGCCTACTTTCCCTTGTTTAATGTTCTCCCAAAATTCATTTACGGTATTTCCAATAGGAGTTACTGCTCCTAATCCTGTAACAACAACTCTTTTCATTATATGCCGTCCCTTCCCAGAAGCTACTTCATTATCAAAACTCTGAAATAGCACGAGTGTGTATAGTTATTGCGTTCTTTATCGCTGCTTTTACCATCTCTGCAATTTGTGATGTTGACATACCCTTATACTGTTCGTAGTAAAGAGGTTGTAAGAAATGGACTTGCACAGTTATCCGCTTAATAGATTTTGAATCAAACACTTTATATGAATCAATCAATGCCACTGGCACGATGGGACACTCCGCTTTTATTGCACTCTTAAAGCTACCACCCTTAAAATCCAAAAGTTCATTCCTATTTTTACTTCTTGTCCCCTCAGGAAAAATCATGAGATTACGCCCATTCTTTACTTCGGCGGCTACTTGATTAATTGTCTTCAAACTTTGCCGTACATCCTCTCGATCAAGTGCAATTGCCTTAACACACAATAATACCTGCTTTACAAACGGAATACTATCCAGTTCCTTTTTGTATACTGTAGAAAATGGCACTTCTAACCCCTGTGCAATTGCAAATCCATCAAATAAACCTTGATGATTGGGAAAAATCATGTAACCGTTTTCAATTGGCAGATTCTCTTTTCCATAAACCTCCAGATTAATTCGACCGCCCTTTATCATCCACTTCGAGAATTTCCGTATCAATGCGTATTTTTGTTCTTCTGGATACTTATTTGTGTGCTTTGCATAATGGCATAATGTAATCCATCCATAGGGAATAAAAAGAATGTTTCTAAGAATAACTAGTATAATTCTTTTCATTAAATTCTCCTTATATCATCGTTAATCGTTGAGCATTCATAAAAAACAGGTTATACATATTCTACTGATTGAGCATCCCCCTCAGGAGCATGTATAGATAATCCTTATGGTTGAAATCATTTCATCTGCCATAATCGAAACCTCCATATCTCTTTTTCTACTGATTGAAAAATACTAGGGGATTTTCTATCTGAGGTCTGTCTGTGTTGTATCTCATTACTTAACTTGTTACGGTTATATTACTGCCTCTTTATTTGTAAATTGTGAAAGAATTGTTTGAGAATCATTAATTTGAACGATTTACAAATATACTAATCCGGCCCCATATACGATACGCCTTCAGCGGAATGTCGAAACATACAACACCAGATTATTATTTTCTGATTCATTTGCCTGATAATTGGCACATTGTCTTGTACTACATTCATCCTGGTACACTATATTGCATTGTAGAATAGTAAGTGTTATATTATAGCAAGAGGAGGTATTCAATAATAAATAATAGTGATCATTACCGCATAGGAGGGTTTTGAATGAATATACAGTTCAAGAAAGGGGTTCTTGATCTGTGCGTGCTGGCCCTGACCGCACGGGAGGACCGTTATGGCTACGAGCTTGCCGTGGTGATTTCCTCCAAGTTTGAGGTGGCGGTGGGCAGCGTATATCCGCTACTGACCCGTCTGACGCTGGAGGGGTATTTTTCCAGCTATCTGCGGGAGTCCCGCGAAGGACCTCCCCGCAAATATTACAAGCTTACGCCGCTTGGGCGCGATCATCTGAACGAACTGATCGAGGAGTGGCGGTCGTTCACAGTTTCCGTAGATCAATTGATAAAGGAAGGTATCGGCTGATGACACAGGAACAATTTCTGAAAAAGCTCAAGGAACAGATGAAGTCGATTCCCGAGCCGTTGCGAAGCGAGTGGATATTCGATTATGAAGAGCACTTTCGACGGGCGATGGAAGACGGACTAGCTGAAGAGCAAATCGCCAATGAGCTTGGCGATCCGCGCCAGCTTGCCAAAGAAATGCTGCTGGTCTACCGGGTGAATCAGGCGGAGAGCAGCAACGGACGTATTGCGCCTGTGTCGAAGGCAGTTATTGCTACGGTAGGTTTGGGATTTTTTAATCTGGTTTTTGTTCTGGCGCCTTACCTCGTTCTTCTGGCTTTGCTGCTCGGTTGCTGGGCTGCAGCCTTCGCCAGCGTACTGGGCGCATTGACCGCTGTTTACGAAGGATTATTCGGTGGCGGCCTTACCCTTATCCAAAGTATTTTCGCAGCATTGGCGCTGTTGGGATTGGGAATGCTGCTGGCGGCGTTCTCCCGCTGGCTGACGAGGGCGGTTTCCAAAATGACTTTGCAGTATTTGAAATTTAATTCCAGAGTGATGAAGGTGAAGAAGCGATGAAAAAGTGGGTCATTACCGCGGTTATTCTGCTGACGATCGGATTGATTGGCGTTGGCGCGACGTTGTGGAACGGAAAAGGCTTCGATTATAGCAGTGTAGAGATCAACCAGGATCAATCGATTGATGCCGGTGGCGTGAAGGATATTGTTCTTTCAATGGACGGCATGGATGTAACGATGGCGAAAAGTTCGACAAACGAAATCAAGGTTTTTCTGACCGGTAAGGCAAGCAAGAAATTGGCGGATGCAACAAAACTGAACATCGTTCGGGAAGGCGATGCGGTCAGGATTGGCGTGGATACTAAAGCCTCCACATTCGGCATCAGTGTATTCGAGTTACAGGCTCGAGTAGAGCTGCCGGCTCAGCAGTATGATTCCTTGGTCCTCAATACCAAATCCGGGAATTTGAATATGGCGGAATTTGCCGCTCAATCCGTGAGAATTAAATCGTATTCGGGCAAAATCAAGCTTGACGGCGTGACCGCGAGCACAGTTTCGCTCGAACTGGGCAGCGGCGATGCGGAAATCAACCATGTTTCGGCGGATACCGTAGAGCTGAACGGAAAATATGCGAATGTAACGCTCGAAAAGCTGACCGCACAGAAACTGAAGGTGAAGACGGGCAGCGGCGGCATCAGCATGAGAGATGTGGAAGCCGAGCTTGAACTGGAGGCTGATTCGGCCAAAATTGAGGCAACGATGGCGGATATCGCACACCCTATGAAAATTACAACCGGCAGCGGTGATGTTACTCTCTATACGGCTGAACAGCCTTCTTCTGCAACAATCAAATTCAGTCACGGTTCGGGAAAACTTCATAACGAATGGGATAAGCAAGATCAGCCTACTGCCGATAAGCAGGAAACCATCCTATTGGGCGATGGGGGCGTATCGGTAGACATTAAAACAGGTTCAGGAAATTTAACGCTCGCAAAGCGATAAGCGGTCGTATGCACGTTGGAGGTGAGGCGCATGTACGAGCCGTATCGCCTATTTATGAATCTCCGTTCTACCTATAGGAAAAGGTTGAGTTATGATATGTGGAAGGCCACCTTCTTTAATTACTTGTGAAGGTGGCCTTCATGCCGATTTATTGCTGATTCCCATGTTTTTAAGTTTACTTGGTTGTGCTGTCCCAATACTCGCCGGACAAGCGTCCGGTTAAATCATAGATGTAGGTATAGGGCTCGCTTAGATGCTGCTTATTGTATACGAGTCAGAAACCATCTCTGGGCATCCGTTCCGTTATCATTCCACTGCTGCACAACCGCTCCGTCGGCCGTGGAGGAATTGGACACATCCATCACCAGGCCGCTCGCTTTGTTGACGAGCTTATAATAGCCTCCGCCAACATCGACCAGCTTCCACCTTTGAGCGTTGTTCCCGTTATCGTCCCATTGCTGAAGCCGGAGACCTACGGTGCTCGCTCCGCTTGGCACATCCAGGCACTTCCCGCTATGAATAGCCGTCAGCTTGTAGTGCCCATCCCCTGTATCCGTTAGTCTGAACTGCTGGTTCGCTGCGGTATAATTGGTCCACTGCTGCATCTTGGCGCCGCTGGCCGTGGACACATCCACAACATCCAGCACTTTACCGCTAACCTTGGAGGTCAGAGTATACACTCCGTTATTGACAATACTGGAGGAAGTGGACTGTTGATAGACGCGAACATAATCAACAAGCATTTGGGAAGGAAACGGAGTCGAACTGTTCGGAGACCCCGGCCAATTTCCGCCTACAGCCATATTAAGCAGAATGAAAAACGGCTTCTGGAATTCCTCGGTATTGCCGGTTCCGTTCTGAATGAGAATTTCATTGAACTGCACGCCATCTACGAACCAACGGATATAGTTGGCATCCCATTCAATGCTGTACACATGATATTGGCTGAAATCGACTGCTCCTGAAGCTCTTCCATAGGAGGCATAGCCATTCGCATCCCAGTGCACGGTGCCATGGACATTGCCTTCATGATTGATGCGCTCCATGATATCGATCTCACCGCTCTTCGGCCAGCCTACCGAGGTAATATTGTCGCCGAGCATCCAGAACGCCGGCCACAAGCCTTGTCCGGAAGGCAGCTTGATACGAGCTTCAATTTTACCGTACTTAAAGCTCTTCAAGCCTTGAGTCTTAATGCGGGCGGACGTATATTGCATGCCGCCGTAGCTTTCTTTACGGGCCGTGATGACGAGATTACCGCCGGTAACTTGCAGATTCTGCGAACGATTGGTGTAGTATTGCAGCTCATTGTTGCCCCAGCCACCGCTTCCGGTACCGGTTTCGGCAACCCAGTTGGAGGTGTTCAGAGAAGTCCCGTTGAACTCATCACTCCAGACCAGGTTCCAGGTTGCAGCGTTTGCCTTCATTGGGGGCATCATCGACATTATTAACGTAAAGATCACAAATAGCGCAATTACTTTTCCTCTTCTAAGCATCATTTTCCCCTCCATTTTTTAAAATGAGAGCTTCATAGAATGATACATCAAAGCAGAAATCTACCTGGGTAACCTCTCTATCACCTCACATACTTCATCTATCTCAAAGCACGTCGCGCGCCGTACTCTGAAACCTTTATTGGAAGCGCTATCATTAGATTTAAGTCCATTATATACCAATTTCTATATTTTGAATATCTAAATTTTCATAATTTTGTAAAAAAGAAGAGCGTTCCTTCATTCATCTGTGATGATTGCAGAACACCCTTATCTATTCCGAATTCTAGGCGCGTAATACGTCTGCCTCCGGGTTGTCCAACAGCTTCACCTGGTCGCCTAATTGAACCCTTCCTGGCTTTACGACAGAAGCATATACCCCAAACCGAAGAGAGAAATCCTGATGCACCTTTTTCAGCAAAGTAGGATCTCGGTCCAGGTTATCCGGGTCCATCGTAATCATGACACAACGCTCGCAGTAACTGTCTATCTGTAATTCCGCCTCGCCAATGCCAAGACGCTGACCGATCCAGTCTCCTTCAAAGATCGAATCCTCTCTGACAGCTACAACAAAATTCCCCCGGAACCGCCGATGATCAACGGGCTGTCCCCATACCTCCTCCAGCCTTCTCAGGCTTGCATCTGTAACAAGAAGCACACTTGCCTCATCCACGGACAGCAAATGCGGAAATTGCGGGTGAGGGTCCCGCAGCCTGGACATGGTTAGCGGCTTCTTGGACAGCTTTTGAATTTCGTTCAGCAGCTGCTCGTCCCAGCCAAGGACTGTCCCGTCAGGGGTGGTGACCTCGATATCACCATCGATGAATTTGGCATGATAGGATAACAGGCTAGGAATATTTCTTGCCGTTACGAAGCGCGACCAGCCCTCTTTAGTCTCATCATAAAATGCGCAATACCGGTCGCCCGCCAGGCCATAAGACTCTATATCGCATACTTCCAGCGTTTCTCCTGCCAACGACTTTACCGGATAACGGTTGATGTCCCGAATCTTGCCGATGATTGATTGCATAGTTCTACTCTCCCCGTTGTATCGTGTCTTATCCTTCATCTGCTTACAGGTTCGGCAGCGCCCAATTAATCTTCGGCATGCCATGCTGTTCAAGAAAGGCATTTGTTCGTGAAAACGGCCGGCTGCCTAAAAAGCCTCTATGCGCCGAAAACGGGCTGGGATGCGGAGATTGAATCACCATATGACGATTCCGGTCAATAAAGGCTCCCTTTTGCTGGGCATAGCTTCCCCAAAGGATAAACACCAGCGGCGTCTCGCGTTCATTCAATTTCATCATTACCGCATCAGTGAACTGCTCCCAGCCCAGCCCCTTATGGGAATTAGGCTGGCCCTGCCGTACAGTCAATACCGCATTCAGCAGCAGCACCCCTTGCTCCGCCCAGGGCAGCAGATAGCCGTGGTTCGGCGGCTGCAGGCCGAGATCCTGCTCCAGCTCCTTATAAATATTTTGCAATGACGGAGGAATGCGCACTCCCGGCTTTACCGAGAAGCTCAGGCCATGGGCCTGTCCCGGACCGTGATAAGGGTCCTGACCAAGTATGACGACTCGTGTGCTCTCATAGGGCGTTAGCTTCAACGCGGAAAACAACAGCTCTTTGGGTGGAAACACGGTATGTAGTTTGTATTCACGGGCCAGCGCATAGCGAAGCTCCTGAAAGTATGATTTCTCGATTTCATCCTGTAAAACAATATCCCAATCATTACCAAACATCTTTGGCGGCTCCTCTCTTGTAGAACACTCTGCCTATTATTCTATCCGAGAGAGCGAGGGCAAGCAATGAATGAACGAAGCAAGAAGGTGAAGCCGCCTTATTTTCGAAGCAGCTTTCTCTTAATGAGTCCGGTCAGGCAGAGCAGAAACGGTACAACAATCAAATGGAGCAGGGCATAACTGAACCAGACCTTTTGAATGATTTCTCCAACGTACACGGAATTAATATAGGTTTCCCATGCGACCAGAATGATGAGCACAGAAAACGTGTTAATTAACGCCCCTTCTTCCTTCAAGCCAAACACAACTCTCATTCCCTTCAGCATGGAGAAGAATAGCAATGAGATTTTAATGAAAAAAGTCAAAATCCATATCATCACCAGAATCCCTTCCACACGCTGCAGAAAATTCCCCACATTAATCGTCTTGGCCAATGCGTAGGCCGGAAATGAATTGTTCTCTGTCTGTTCAATCCCAAGGACTAGCACACTTAGTAAAACAAGGAGTGTAAGAAATAGTTCTCCTAACAATGCCCCTCCAAGAAAAGCCCGTTCCCCCTTTTTTTTCTCTTGGACTAATGGAATGAACACCATCATAATAATCAATTCCTGAAATACCGCCGCATGGGAGCCTGCCTTAATAATAGGAGCAATCCCGTCATCGAAGATGGGGAGAATGAAGTCCAAGTGAATCTGCGGAATCAGCGTTAGAACCAGCACAAGAAACAGCACGATGATAAATGGAAACACTAACTCTCCAACTCTTGCTAATACAACGATACCCAGCCTTGCACATACAACTGCCGCAATGAGAAACAAGATTTGGGTTGCTTCAATAGGAGTTTCAGGCATCATCTCACTCGTCAGGAAAAATCCAAGATTGCCAAGCAGCGTCCCGGTCAGAATCAATATGTAAAAGAGATACAGCAGAGACAAGACTTTGCCGCACCATTTTCCAAGGATATTTTCGAAGATCTCGAATAAATTGCTGCCGGGGTACAAGCGGGCAAGCACGATATAGATACAGACCATGAACAGGTTGATTGCCGTAGATAATAGGTCAGCAATCCAAGCATCCTCCCGGGCAATTCCGGCAAGCCCGGACGGGGTGACCAAGATCGAAGTGCCCAAGGTCAATCCAAAGGTTAAAATAAAAAATTGGACGGTCGTAATGGATGGTGTTTTCATCGTTATTCCCCCATATATTAGCCAAGCCAGCGGCTTAATGGCCAGGTTGCCGCTCGAATCCAGTCCAAGGGCCGAATCACGGGATATCCCCTCCATTCCGCTAACAGAACGCCAAATGTCATCATCCATAGCAAGGTAAAGACGATACGATCCCTTCGCAATGCCCGTTTTTTGAGTTGCAATCCCTCTTTAATGAGGGTGTATACCATAACTAGCAGCAATATAATATTCCAGTTCATTGTTCGTTCATCTCCCGCTTTACAGGTTGAACAATAGAGCCAATCCTTCTAACAGCCACTTTTGATTTCACGGTGATTTTGCATTGTTTAAATTGCTCATCCCAATGGTCTCTCAGCTTCTTCCACAGCTTGGGATACTTCCGGTGAAGCGCCTCGCCGAAGCCGAATACGTCGGTTCCGTATTTCTCCTGAATAATTCGGAGATCCCGCGTGACATAGCTGTCCACCTTTTGCTCAATTTTCCGGTTGATCCATTCAACCGTGTCAGATTTTTGCAGGTCCACTGTGCTTTGTACCGAATTCAGGTCTGTCTCCATCGTCATCTTAACGGTAAACTCGGGGACATTGTCTTCTCCCAGCTTCACTTTAATATCGCTCTCCGTTCTCCTCACCTCAAAACCAACGATCCCCCCCTCAGGCCCCTCAATATATCCGGAGGTGGTATTGACCTCATTCAGCGCATAGTTAGTGCTCTTGCTTAACGGCTCCCCCAACCAACCGACCAACCGGTCACGATTGAATACCGCAAGACCCACGTGCTTTAGAAGCGTCATCGGCACCACTCTTTTTTTATTTTCATGCGATTCCCCTTCCTTCTTGTTCCCCACGACTTGTACACCGGGCAGCACCGGATTGGAGCCTCGTCTCTCCATCTGGGTAATAAATTGCTGCAGGGTCACCCTGCCGGTAACCGCCCATTTCTTCTCGGACAAGAGGATCGAGGAATAGAGCGAATTGGCCGGAATGTTCTCGAAGGAGGTGACCACGTCAAGAATTTCTGATGCCTTGCCGCCTTTGCTCACAAGCATGAAAAAATCGGTGCGAAGCTGCTGGTTTCTTGAGAGAAAGTCCAGTGCGTCGCTTACCCCTGAGCGGGCCAGGCTCTCGCCGAAGATGAGCACCCTGATATGGGAAAGGTAAGGAACCCGGGGCGCGACGCTTAACATGCGCTGCAGCGCTTCCGGAATCGTCTTGCCGGACGTTCTGTAAGTTATCACCGGCGCTCCGTCGGATGACCCGCCTTCTGACTTCCCAACCTCGCTTGACTTCATGACCTGAATGGACACCTCATAATCGGAATCGTCATAATCGATGCCCATTGCCATGACGATCGCCAGCTCGTTTAGTTCCTTTTTACTCCAGCAGCCTGGAAGAATGGCCAGAAGTATAACCAGTAATAGAAGGAAGCTGATATGACTAACTTTTTGCTTTGTACATAACATAAGCCTTCCCCGCTTTTAGTTTTCTCTGAAGTGCTTTTTGACCATGCGCTGGGATAACCGCAATAGGGTATCCTTCTGGCTGTTGCGTTTTAAGGGGGCCAGTGAACTCATATAGGGAACGCCCAGCGATTGAAGGCTGCATAAATGGAGTGCGATAATGATGAGCGAGATCATGATCCCGTACAGTCCGAAGGAGGCTGCAATGGCCATCAGGAGAAACCGCAGAATCCGGACTGAAATCCCCAGATTGAACGCAGGCAGCGCAAAGTTGGCGATTGCTGTAATAGCCACTACGATTACCATGGCCGCAGATACCAGCCCGGCATCTACCGCAGCTTGTCCGATAACCAGCGTTCCAACGATGGATACGGATTGACCGATGGATTTGGGCAGTCTGATTCCCGCTTCACGCAGAATCTCAAAGGTAATCTCCATAATCAGGGCTTCCACAAAGGCCGGAAAAGGAACCCCCTCGCGCTGTCCGATCAAGCTGATCAGCAAATTGGTAGGGATCATTTCCTGATGAAAGGTAGTGATTGCGATATAAAAAGAAGGGGTCAATAAAGCCAGCACAAAACAAAAGTATCTTAGCAGACGAACCAGACTGGCAAAATCCGCACGCTGATAGTAGTCCTCGCTGGATTGAAAGGCTTGGACAAACAGGGACGGGACAATTAACACAAATGGGGTCCCTTCCATAAGAATGGCAACCCTTCCCTCCAGAATAGCCGATGCGATCACATCCGGACGCTCTGAATTGAATATCGTGGGAAAGGGACTGTAGCGTCGATCCTGAATCATTTCCTCGATATAGCTGCTCTCCAGCACACTGGGCAATTGGATCTGATCGAGTCGGGTACGCAGCTCACTAAGCACTTCCTCATCGGCCATTCCCTCCATATACATGATGGCGATACTTGTTCTTGTCTGCTCACCCAAGCGACGCTGCTCTATTCTAACCATCGGGCTTTGAATGCGTCTTCTGACCAAAGCGGTATTATTTCTAAGCGATTCCGTGAAGCCTTCCCGCGGTCCTCTGACGACGGACTGGGAGCTAGCCTCCTCCACGCCCCGCTGATTCAAGCTTTCCGTTCCTACAAGCAGGCATATGGAATGTCCTTCGACAAAAATGATCGAGCCTCCGGCGAGCAAGGCGCTAATCAGCTCCGTATAATGATCCGTATCTCTTACCCTTCCCATCGCAATCCCCTGCTTCTTGAGTCTTTCATACGCCTGCTCCGGCGATTCCTCTTTGGAAGAAGCCGCAACGTCTACATTCTCCAGCATGCCGTCAATAAGAGATTTGGGATCGGCCATGCCCTCCACATATACGAGCAGCACCGAATTATTTCCATATACAATATCCCTGTAAATAATGTCCGGGCTGTCGCCAAGCCGGTGCTTGAGCGTCTCAATGAATGGAGTGCGATTCTCGTGAATATGTTCTTGCTCCGGTCCGGAAAGCTCTACTCGATTCATACAACCAACCTCCTCCAATACACCCTTAATATCCCTTTTACTAGGCAAATTATTCTTGCTGCCTCCTGCTGATCGAATTCGGTTCAAATCCCGCACAAAAGAAAAACAGCCTTATCCTCATGGGGAGGACAAAGCTGTAATGTTCAGGCCTATTCTATTCATCCGTCAGCAGCTGCATGAATCCTGCCGGAAGCGCAAACTGCTGATTATTGATCATAATCCGGCGGAGCTCGTCGAAATCGCTGTCTCCGTTGGCATCCTTAATATCTTTAATCTCCCGGTGCAGCCGCTCCATTTGAAGATCAAGCGAATTCGCTGCTTCCGCCGCATTCTTCAGTTCATTCAGCAGCCGCTCCGGAATCGCCTGACTGTACTTATAGAAGATTTTATGCTCCAGGCTAGCCCAGAAATCCATCGCAATCGTCCGAATTTGTATCTCCACGCAGACATGCTCACAACAGTCGGACATAAAGACCGGCACCTCAACCAACATATGAAGGCTGCGATATCCGTTGGGCTTAGGATGCTTGATATAATCTTTGATCTCCAAGACCTTCAGATCGTCCTGGTTCGCCAGCATATCCTTGACCGCATAGATATCCGAGATGAAGGAACAGGTTATTCTTAACCCGGCAATATCCTTGATATTATCACGAATTCCGTCGATCGAAAATTCATGATCCTTCCGGAGCATCTTGTTCATAATACTCTCCGGAGACTTAATACGGGACTTGGTGTGCTCGATCGGGCTGTAATCATGCAAAGACTGGAACTCTTCCTTCAAAATATCAATTTTGGTCTCGATTTCATCGAGCGCAAATTTGTATACCAGCAAGAAGCGGGTCAGATCATACTTCATCTTTTTTAATTGTTCGATTGGAAATAATGCATTCATAGTCCAATTTCTCCTTTTGTCAGCTTACCGTTATGCCACATTTAAATTATAGTCGATTCAGCCAGGTCAATTCAATTTTCCTGTGCTGCCCCTATTCCTGATAACCTCAGAAGGATATACTTGTAGTAATGTAAATGATAGGAGAAGGAGGAGACATCATGATTATCGGTGTGCCGAAAGAAATTAAAAATAACGAAAATCGGGTCGCCCTGACCCCTTCGGGAGTATCCTTGCTGACGAATGAGGGGCATCAGGTGTATATTGAGCGTCATGCAGGGGCTGGCAGCGGATTTAGTGATGAGGAATACATTCATGCAGGAGCCGGTATTCTGGAGGTTGCGGGAGAGGTCTGGGCAAAGTCCGATCTGATCATGAAGGTAAAGGAACCGCAGCCGGAGGAATATCCTATGTTGCGCGAGGGTCTGATCCTGTTCACTTATCTGCATCTGGCTGCTGAGCCGGCATTAGCGGAAGTGTTGCGGGAAAAGGGAGTCATCGCTATCGCATACGAAACGGTGGAGATGAATCATGCTCTGCCTCTGTTAATACCGATGAGCGAGGTAGCCGGCCGGATGTCTGTACAGATCGGGGCACAGTTCCTGGAGAAGCCCTATGGCGGTAAAGGAATCCTGCTCGGCGGCGTTCCCGGCGTCAAGCGCGGGAGGGTTACGATCATCGGAGGCGGCGTGGTCGGCATGAATGCTGCAAAAATTGCAGCCGGTCTCGGCGCAGAGGTCACCATTCTGGATCTGGATCCATTGCGTCTTCGCCAACTGGAGGAGCAGTTTGGCGCTTCTGTCCAGACCATGATGTCTAACCCGCAATCCATAGATGAATGTGTGCGGCGCAGCGATCTCGTCATTGGAGCGGTATTAATTCCTGGTGCGAAAGCACCGAAGCTCGTTCGCGAGGAGACCGTTAAAGCCATGGTGCCCGGATCGGTTATTATTGATGTGGCTATTGACCAGGGCGGTATATTCGAGACAATTGACCGCGTCACGCTGCACTCCGACCCGACCTATGTGAAGCATGGGGTTGTTCACTACGCAGTAGCCAACATGCCTGGTGCGGTTCCAAGAACATCGACTATGGCTCTGGTGAATGCTACGGCGCCCTATGCGCTCGAGATCGCAAATAAAGGCGTTCTCGCGGCAATTGCCGGCAACCTGGCCCTGCGCAAAGGGGTAAATGTGGCAGGCGGAGCCGTGACCCACCCTTCTGTTGCCCATGATCTTAATTACACGTATGTACCGGTCGAACAAGCTTTGAAGCTTCCCCCTGTGTAAACACAAAAAAATGGCGCTTGCCTGCAGGGTGCGATTCGCGGAAATTCACGAATTCACCCTGCAGATAAGCGCTTTTTATTGTCATTATTTCGCTTTGGCCTGCAGGTAGGCTTGCTTGTATTGTGCCGATTTCTGGCTGATCAAGCTGTAATCCTGCTTCTTAAGCGCTTCACTTGTCAAGTCCGAACCAATTCCGACAGCTACAGCCCCTGCCTTGATCCACTCCGCTAAATTGTCTAGGGACACTCCGCCAGTCGGCATGACGTTTGCCTGTGGCAGCGGCCCTTTAATGGCTTTGATCATCGAGGGATCATACAGATTACCCGGGAAGAGCTTGACGATATCTACTCCCCATTCCAAGGCTTCCTGGATATCCCGAATGGTCATACAGCCAGGCATCACAGGAATTCGGTAGCGGTTGCATAGCTGAACCGTCTCTTTATTCAAGGATGGGCCAACCACAAACTGGGCTCCGGCGAGAATTGCCGCTCGTGCCGTTTCCGGATCCAGTACGGTTCCCACTCCAATGATAGCATACTGCTCCGGTGAGCTTGCATCCCATGCATATTTTTGCGAAAGAGTCTCAATAGCTTTGAGTGCATAAGGCACCGTCATAGTAATTTCAATAACCTTGATTCCCCCTGCGATAGCCTGCTCGGCCATTTCCACGACCTGCTCCGGCGTATCTCCGCGAAGTACAGCAACAACGCCTTCTTCTACGATTTTTTGAACCAATTGCAGCTTTTTCATTTGCGTCTCTCCCCATTTTGATCTTATACGGAATATCGATTCTACTTTCTCCTACACATAATAAACCTAAATGAACTTTTTTGATAGACCTGAATTTGAGTGAAATGATTATACGACGGGGGCAACACGCAAAGTAATCTTTCGATCGCTGCCGTTCATCCAAGCTCTCTCTTCAATTCAACTTGCAGGCCAGAATTTAAAGCTTGCAAATTCACTAATCATGACATAATATAAACCTAAATGAACAATATGAACATAAACGAACCTAAAAGGAGCGATTGAATCTCATGGAACGACGCTATGCATCCCACCCAAGCCAAGTCAAGCAATTTGACACTGAGCGCCTTCGGCAGGAGTTTCATATTCCGAAGCTGTTCACCCCTGATGCGTTGGAGCTTGTTCTCACGCATGAGGATCGAATGATCATCGGCGGCGCAGCCCCCGTGAACTCGGATGTGAAGCTCGAGACCGACCTCAAGGAACTCGGGGTCGAGTACTTTCTAGAGCGCCGGGAGCTTGGGGTAATCAACGTTGGCGGCCCTGGCATCATTCTCGTCGACGGCACGGCCTACGATCTGGAACGGAAGGACTGCCTGTACATTGGAATGGGCTCCAAAGAAGTTATTTTCCGCAGCAAAGAGGCTGCCAATCCGGCTAAGTTTTACCTCAACTCGGCTCCGGCGCACAAGGAATTCCCGACTGCCAAGACAACGCTCGCCGAAGCGGAATCCGGGGCGATGGGCTCGATTGAGAATTCGAATGAGCGAACGATCCATCGTTTTATTCACGAGAGCGGAATTCAGAGCTCACAATTGGTCATGGGTATGACCCAATTGAAATCAGGCAGCATGTGGAATACAATGCCGGCCCATGTGCATCCGCGCCGAATGGAAGCCTATATGTACTTTGATCTTCCCGAGGACGCTATAGTCATTCACTTGATGGGGGAGCCGAGCGAGACCCGGCACATCGTCATGCGGAACGAGGAAGCGGTAATTTCACCAAGCTGGTCCATTCATAGCGGCGCGGGCACCAACAACTATACTTTTATCTGGAGTATGGCTGGAGATAATAAAAAGTACGCGGATATGGACGCGGTTTCTATGAAAGCTTTAAAATAGAACCGAATGTCATTCTAGAACGGAAGAGTTGAGGTACACGATGAGTTCAATACGACGATACGAGAAAATTATGGAGGTTCTGCTGACGAAAAAGGAAGTCACCGTGGCAGAGCTCAGCGACAAGCTTGGTGTCACCGGCAAAACCATCCGCGAGGATCTGACGCGATTAGAGGAGCAAGGCCTTATTGCCAGAGTACACGGCGGTGCAGTTCTTGCGCAAAGCGATCAGCTTGGCATCCTGTCTTCCAAGGCACCTGTCATCAAGCATGCTGCGGAGAAGGCAAGTATTGCCGCGAAGGTGATTCAGGAAATCCTGCCTCACGATATTATCGCGCTGGACGGCGGCAGCACTACGCTGGAGATTGCCCGGCATCTGGAGAATCAGCCGCTAACCGTCATCACGAATGATGTGTACATCATCAGCGAGTTAGCCTCCAAGGATATGATCCGTCTCGTCGTACCCGGCGGACATCGCGTCCGGAATATGCTCGCCGGTCCGGAAGCCAGCTCATACATCAAGCAACTGAATATCCAAAAGGCTTATATATCCGCAACCGGTATTCATCCCCAGCACGGCCTGTCCATCTATACCGGTGAATTGATCGAATTTAAGCGCGCGCTGATAGAGACCGCCCGAGAGGTGATTGCTGTCATTAACCATCATAAATTCGGACAAACAGCGCTGCGCACCTTTGCTGCATTGGATGAATTAACCCGCATTATCACAGATGATCTGCCGAACGATATCGCCAAGCCTTATAAAGATGCAGGCGTGGTTATCGTGTAACGATTGCTGACTTATCATATTTATAATCGAGGAGTGAACGGAATGAATTTATTTGATCTTTCAGGAAAAACCGCCTTGGTCACCGGAGCTGCCAGCGGACTGGGACAAGGAATTTCAATTGCACTGGCCGAAGCGGGGGCCGATGTGGTATGTGCTTCTCTCGGCTCCAGTCAGGAAACTGTAGACCGAGTTAACGCATTGGGAAGAAAAGCGTTGTCTATCGAAGTGGATCTTAGCGACCACGACCAACTGCAAAGCACCTTTGACCAAGCGCTTGCCCTGACCGGGAAAGTGGATATCCTGGTGAACAACGCCGGCATTATCCGACGTGCACCAGCGAAGGATCACGCGGCTAAAGATTGGTTCGATGTGATCGACATTAATCTGAATACCGTCTTCCTGCTATCACAGATTGCCGGAAGACATATGCTGAAACGGGGCAGCGGAAAAATTATCAACATCTGCTCCATGCTGTCCTATCAAGGCGGCATCAATGTGCCAGGATACACAGCCTCCAAGCACGGTGTTGCCGGGCTCACTCGTGCCTTCGCCAATGAATGGGCTTCGGGCGGAGTTCAGATTAATGCGATTGCGCCGGGATACATGGCTACTGACAATACCGCACCGATCCGTGCCGACGAGAACCGCACCGCCTCGATTACCGACCGGATTCCGGCAGGGCGCTGGGGAACACCTGATGACCTGAAGGGACCTGCGATTTTCCTGGCTTCCTCGGCCGCCGACTATTTGAATGGGCATATCCTCTGCGTTGACGGCGGATGGATGGCTAGATAAAAATAATTGCACTCCATAAGATCAGCCCCCGGAAATAGACTTCTTCCGGGGGCTATTTTATACGATGATCACTGTTTAATTAATTCCCTGCGCTTTCATATTTTCCGAGACCGATCCGCAGCAAGCCGAGCGACAGCCAAACAGCACAGACGGCTACAAGCGGCCCGAGCCATCCCCACCAGCTCCATGGCTCCTTGCCGAACAATACGGCCGCCGGGAAGAAGCTGACAAAAGCAAAGGGAACAACAATGGAAATAAAGAGCTGAAGCCCGAGCGAAAAGATGGTAATCGGATATTTGGCGAACTCGCCTAAATTGTGAATCATGATCGGAAAGGCATTTCCGCTGCTTCGGATCCAGAAGGAGGAACAATTTGCAGCCAGATTGATAGCAATACGGATCGTAATCGCCGAGACAAATAACAGGATTGCCATCAGAACCGTCGACAGATTCCAATCCATCTGCACATGGCTTAGGGATATTCCGATAATCGTCCCGCCGATCAATATATTTCCGATCCCGTTCATTCCGATTCCCGTACAGAATATTTGCAGTACGATCGGAACAGGCCGAACAAGGTAGCGGTCCAATTCTCCTAAATTGACCAGCCGCAGCATCCGCCAAGTCCCCTCAAAAAACAAGGAGCCTACCCCCTCAGAGACATATATGGCCGCATACATAAAGGCAACCTCCCACAAGCCCCATCCTTGAATATCCGGAATTCTGGAGAATACCACCCACAGAAATAAAAATCCGGTTATCTGGGTCAAAGCAGCGGCTCCGATCATGATGTAGAAATCAGCGGAATATTCCAGCATCGCTTTTAGCTGTTGGCTATAAAGACGCCAATATAAATACAGAATTCGGCGCGGCGTATTTCTAATCTCCATCCCACTAACCTCCATGAATCGTGATTTGCCGTACAGCCCGGGACCATAGCCACCTGCCTAGCAGCCAGAGGAGGATAATCCAGACCCATTGCACGCCAATCATCTGCCAGGCTTCCGCTCTTCCCGTCATGCCTAGCGCAATTCGGACCGGTGTATTAACAATTCCCTGAAAAGGAAGCGCCATCGCCAGCGACTCCAGCCACCCCGGAAAGAACGTCAACGGTACAAGCGCGCCGGATAACAGATTCGTGATGGAGGTTCGGGCCCAATAGATGCCAAAGCTGCTCGTCGTCCAGAAGCAGAGCAAGGCGGACATATATACGATGCAAAATTTCACAAAAATAGACGACAGCATGCTGATTCCAAACTGGAGCATACCCACTCCGTCCTGCGGCAGTGAGATCCCGAGCGTAAACACAGCTGCGGTGCCGATCAAGATGCAGCTTAGCAGACCTTCCAGCACACAAGAGCCCAGTGTCTCTGCGAGCCGGGCCTTCTGAAACTGGATCGGACGAAGCAAATCCATCATGACGCTGCCATCAATGATTTTCCCGGAAATACTGGATTCAGAATAATAGGACAGCATGGAATTTACGAAAAAGGTCACGAGCAGATAGGCCTGCATTTGTTCCCACGTAAACCCGGATAGCTGATCTCGGCCGGTATACACCGCCTGCCACAGACAATACATTGCGATAAGTCCGATAAAGCTGGCTAGAAAATTCAATATAAAAGATAGTCTGTAAGCAAGCGTATTCTGCATGGAGCAGAGGGCCAAAGTAATGTACTTCTTGAAAGATGCCACAGACACCCTCATTCCCTCCCCTTCCCCGCTTCCGACAACGCTGCAGAATCTAATTGTCCTTCATATACACGGGTAATGATCTCCTCAATGCTCGGCTCATCGATTCTGAAATCGACAACCTCTCCGTGATTCATGACCCGCTTCACAATCTCGCTTGCCGTACAACGAAAACGGTCGAACTTGATGGACAATGAAGGAACACTGTCTCCTTCTTTTTCATCGCCAGCGCTGCTTTCAACCGCCACTTCAGGCATATCGGCAAACAGCTCCTCCGCCCCAACGATCGGCGCACTGAGCTGAGTATGTATGGTTCGTTCCCTGGCAAAGGCGTCCTTCACCTTCTGCAACTTGCCGTCGTAGATAATCCGGCCTTGATCAATAATGACCAGCCGTTCACACAGATTCTCGATATCCCCCAAATCATGCGTGGTCAGCATCATAGTTGTGCCTTTGTCCCGGTTCATTTCCTTGATAAAATCGCGAATCCGGTGCTTGACCGCCACATCCAGCCCGATCGTCGGTTCATCGAGATAGACAATCTTCGGATCATGAAGCAATGCGGCCGCCAGATCGGCACGCATCCTCTGCCCCAAGGACAGCTTGCGCGCCGATAGATGAAGGAAGGACTCCATTCCTAACAGCTCGGTAAATCCATCCAGATTTTTCTTGAATACAGCCGGAGGAACCTGATAAATATCCCTCAATAAAGTCAAAGATTCACGTACCGGAATGTCCCACCACAGCTGGGTACGCTGTCCGAATACCGCACCGATATGCTGGGCATTCTCCATCCTCTGCTTGTGCGGAACCCGGCCATCTACGAGAATCTCTCCGCCTGAAGGGACAAGTACTCCGCAGAGCATCTTGATTGTCGTTGATTTCCCCGCTCCATTGGGACCAACGTAGGCTACCGTCTCCCCTTCCTCAATCGTCAAATCAATTCCCTCTACCGCATATTTCTCCCGATACTGTTGTGTTAACAAATGCTTGATCGCCCCACCTAATCCAGGGTCCTTGACTGCTTGCTTGAATACCTTTTTCAGCCCGCGTGCCTCGATGATACTCACTCGTTTCGTGCCTCCCAACCTTCCAATATCTTACTACTATATAGCAAAATATCTCGTCTTCCTACCCTTTAAATTAGAGAACAAATTAGGGAACAATTTAGGAAACAGCAAAAAGCCGACCAATGATTCTGCGTGCCGCAGGTAACGTGTGAAGTGTGCTTACGATCGCAGTTATTCGCGATGTTTCACAACATGACGACGGTTTGTAGACCCCATGCAAATACGGATCACACCGATACAGTGAAAAAGTTACTCTAAATTTAGGTGAAATGGTGGAAATGCGGATATAGTGAAATTCTTTCGCTTAAAAGTGGCTATACCGTGGATTTAACTAGATACTGGCGATCTAAGGTAAGTTTTTTCACTAAATGTGGGTTCGAGCGCCGAATGAAGAATTTAAGGTAAGAAATTTCACTGGAGCATAACCGGAATGAACTGAACAAGTGGGATGAGTAAAGCTCGGAGCAAGACTGGAATACCCAGTCGGTTACGAAGTTCCGTGTTCCGCGTAAGCCCGAAGCCACGTACAACTGGGCGCAACTTCAGGCGCCAGTGTTCCATTGGGCTGTGCGTAAAGTGAATCGCGCAGGTTCCCATTCGTGATGCCTAGCCTAAGGCGAGGCTGGCAGCAAGGGGAAGCTGGTAGAAGGCTATTGGCGCTCGGAGTATGCTGCTGCATGCTGCAGACGACAAGCGGCAAGTTCAATGCAGTGCAGTTTACGGCGAAGCCAAGTGCACTGCATTTCAGTTAAACTGCAAAGGCGAGGTTGTCAGGGCATAAGTGTGAAGTGTGCTGAAGAAGCGGAGCGTTCGCCTTTGTGAGCGGATTTCTCCCTTGTTAGAACTTAGTCCAATCATAGAAATCCGCGAACAACAGCGATCGTAAGCACACATCACACGTTGCCCCCTAATTCGCCCTCCAATGTTTAACTGTCCTTTGCTTTGCACACTCCCCTGCCAAGAAATTCTGTGCCGCGCTAGTCTCTGAACACAAACAGGGCCCTACCGCCGGATCAAGTCCTTTGGGAGAGCCCCTTTGATAGAATTTCCTAATTAAAGTGTAAACTTGGACATCAGCTGCTCCATCTCCCGAGCACTGTTCAGCGTCTCTTTGGCTTTGGCAGCCTCTATTAAGGTTTTTTCCACAATATCCGAGTTCTTCTCGGCAATGTCCTGTACCCCGGCAGCGCCTTCATTCATGGTAGCGGCCACTTCGTTGACAGCAGTGGAAATACCCGATACGGTCGAATGCAATTGAGAGGCAGAGGTATCAAACTCGCTCATCAGTTCATCGATGGTGTCCGCGTCCTGGCTATATTGCACACTGACATCTCCCAGCTTGCGAAAATCGTTCAGTACACTATCATTAATGAACGCCAGCATAGCTTCAGATTGAGTCTTCATCTCACTGACGGAGGAAGTCACATTTTCAACAATATCCTTAATGCCTGAAGCAGTATGAGAGGATTGCTCCGCCAGCTTTCGAATCTCGCCAGCAACCACGGAGAAGCCCTTTCCGGCTTCGCCTGCTCTAGCCGCTTCTATAGCCGCATTCAGTGCCAGCAGATTCGTCTGGCCCGTAATGGCTAAAATTGTAGCTGCAAGCTGGTCAATCTCCTGGATTGCTGCCGACTGCTGAATCGCATGCTCCATTTTATGTCTGACTTCCCCATACATTTGTTCAGTTCTTTCCGACGATTCCATGGCATCCTTCCGCAGATGCTGGGCACGCTCCGTAATTTGCCCCGAAACCTCGACACCCTTTCTAACCTGATCTGCAATGGAGCTTACATTAGAGTTAATTTCCTGAATTGCTGCAGTCATTTCCTCCGAAGCGGCTGCCGTCTCTTGCATCCCTGCCGACAGCTGCTCCGTTGTTGCCGCGTTATCATGGGCATTTTCCCGGACATCCGTAGACAATTGCTCCAGTGCTACAGTATTATTTACGACTTTAGAGGAGATTTCAGAGAGACCTCCAACGGTCTCTCGCAAGACGTCACGGGTTTTTAGCGTTGCTGCCGCCATCAAGCTGATTTCATCCTTGCCCTTGGCAAGACGGTCATAGCCGTCCAATCTCTTCAGATCGAGATCCGCTGTCTTATCAATCAAGCTCGTCAGCCTGATAATCGGAATGGAAATCCCGCGTGCAATCAAGCCTGCCGCAATAATGGTAACTACAAGGCTGATTGCTCCTATGATCCAAATAAACTGAATCATCCTATTAACCGGAGCGACAATATCCTGCTCATCTCCCGTCAAGACCAGGGTCCACCCAGTTTCAGGTATCGTGGTGTAGTATGCGGATTTTTCCACACCATCCAGTATGTAATCATAATGACTTGGGGCAACCTGTTCTCCGGCAGCTAATTTGCTTACCACTTCTACGATTTTTTCAACCTGCGTCACTGTACCAATTCGGGCCGGGTCCGGATGAAAGATAAGTGTTCCCGTCTCATCCGCCAGATAGGCATAAGAAGATTCCGCACTCAGCACAGTTGAATTGGCCAGATAATGGACCATGCTGTCGCTGCGGACGGCAGAGGCAACAAATCCGATCATTTGACCATCTACCTTTACCGGCTCTACAAAGGCTACCACAAAAGCGCCCGTAGATTTGGATTGCAGCGTTTCACTGATCACAGATTGTTGAGTTTCTACCACCTTCTTAAAGTAACTCCGTTCACTAAAATCAGTACCGATCAACGCAACATCACTGTCTGCGATCCCAATACCATTCATATTCCCTACGAAAATATGTTCCAGGTTCCCCGCTTCTTCCACCCATTCCTGAAGCTTAGTATTGAGGTTATTTAATAACTCCTGATTCTCGCTTGCCCCTGTTCCTCCTGAGGATTGCAGCAGTTGGGTAATGTCGCGATAATCCGCAACCATTTTAAGAAAATTGGATTCCTTGGAAATCAAAGCGCGGATCGTCTCAATTTTCCCCTCCGCCATTTGTCGCATAGCTGTTTGCGATAGCTGATTAATCTCATCCGTGGACTTGTTTCTCGTGAAAAAGACCATCAGCAAGGTTGAGAACATAGTAACTGCGATAATGACAATAGTTAATTTGGCCTGAATTTTCATTTCATTTCCCTTCCTTCTTAAAAATGCTATATTTTCGATTCATTCTTCTACCGCTTTAATATGACCTTAGTCACATATAATATCGGAATAAAAGGGGACTAATTGTATAGTTTTCGATAAAAAAGACGAATGTTGTCGAAGAAAGTAATTAGTATGAAATTTTCAAAATGTATGCTGGTATTTTTCATTTATGGGACTTCCGAGCCCTTATGATACAATGATTTCAATGAAAGAAAGGATGTTGCAGCATGGATCTGTCATCAATTTCTGCGGCCGTCGTACCGCTTCATTTAAGGAGCTGTCTCATTTACCGTCAAGAAAAGCTAATTTTCGAGCATTATCGACATCAACAAGTCGAATATGAACTAACCAAAATCAACTCGTGCACGAAGAGCTTTCTTTCTGCGCTAATCTGTATTGCCATGGATCAAGGACTCTTTCCTCCGCCCGATACTAAGCTTAGCGAATGTGTTCCGATGCTGGACAAGGAAAAGGACGACTGGAGAAAAGACATTACCCTCCGGCATCTGTTAACAATGTCTGGCGGTTGGAGATGGAAGGAATTTGGCGGCATCAACTCCTTCCCGCAGATGACTCGCTCACAGGACTGGGTGGCTTTCGCTCTGGAGCAGCCTATGGCTACTCCACCAGGCGAGGTGATGGAGTACAATTCCGGAAGCTCTCAAATTCTGTCCCAACTGCTTGTCCAGGCGATCGGCGGCTCCCTGGTTTCATTTGCCGAGACCTATTTATTTGGCCCCCTCGGGATCAACGATTATCACTGGGAGCAAGATCCTCAGGGCATTCATACGGGAGGTTTCGGGCTGTCTCTCCGTCCGGCCGATCTGCTGAATTTCGGGCGGCTCTACTTGCAGCAAGGGCAATGGGAGAACCGGCAATTAATCTCTTCCGAGCTAGCGGTCCATTCCGTTCAGCCTGCTATCCGAGTTACAGCTCCCTGGAGCGGCTCTTATGCCTGGCATTGGTGGTGCGACAGTTTCGAGGGGGACGGGAAGCCATCCTTCGATTATTTCTACGCGCGCGGGTATGGAGGACAATTCATTTATGTCATTCCCAGCCTGGAAACGGTTGTTGTGCTCACCGATGACCGCAGGAAAAGAGAACGTCCGCCAGTCGATGTGTTCCCGCGGTTGATTGCCCCGCATCTTTAACGCTCATTCCGTATTCTTACCGCTTTTATGCGACAAAACACAAAAAAGGAGCTGGATCGGAGAGTCCGTCTTAATGACTTTCCGATCAGCCCCTGAACCATTCCATGCTATTTAACTTCCAAAATTGAAGGCATGATATGAGGCGCACGCCCCACTTCCTTCATGAAGTATTTTCTCATACTCTTATGCACCGAACGGAGCCATACCGCTTTATCAAAGGCTTGCTTCTCAGCCATCTTGGCCAGATTCCGCTTCAGCACCGTCTCCGCCCTCCGCAGCAGCGGACGGGCATCCTGCATGTAGACAAAGCCGCGGGTCACGATATCCGGACCGGCCAGAATCTGTCCGGTTTTACCGTCCACCGTCATCACAACGATCACAATACCTTCTTGCGACAGCTCCAGGCGTTCCTCAACCAATTGTTCCTCTTGGGCGCGCATTTCGCCATTGCTCACAAATACTTCGCCCGACGGAATCGTACGGCCGCGCTTGGCCCGGTTCCGGTAGATCGAGACGGTCTCGCCAAGGTTGAGCAGAAATACCCGATCCTCGGTCAAGCCAGTCTGGATCGCGAGATCCTTGTGTCTGAGCAGCATCCGGTACTCCCCATGAATCGGAATGAAGTACTTCGGACGGATAAAGCTCAGCATCAGCTTCAAGTCTTCTCGATTGCCATGACCGGATGTATGAATGTCAAAGATCGAACCGTAAATAACATTCGCATCCGCACGCATCAAAGTGTCAATTACGCGGTTAACGTTTTGACCGTTGCCCGGAATCGGGGAGGACGAGAAGATCACCGTATCGCCCGGATAAATCTGCACCGTGCGATGGGCGCCTGAGGCTATCCGGCTGAGCGCGGCATTGGGTTCGCCTTGGCTGCCGGTACAGACGATCAGGATCTGCCGGTCCTCGTACCGGTCGATGTGCTTCACATCAATCAGCATCCCGTCCGGAATCCGGATATATCCCAGGTCCTGCCCGATGGAGAAGGCCTTGTCCATGCTTCGGCCGATGACCACGATTTTGCGATTGCACAGAATAGCCGCATCAACTACCTGTTGCAGCCGATGGACATTCGAAGCAAAAGTGGCAAACAGGATTCGTCCTTCGCATTGACGGAACGTTTCGAGAATCGAAGTACCGACCTTGCGCTCGGAGGGAGTAAATCCCTCCTTCTCACTGTTCGTACTGTCTGCCAGCAGCGCCAGCACGCCCTCCCCGCCGACCGCAGCCATCTTGAACAGATCAGCCGGCCGGTCCTCCGGTGTAAAGTCGAACTTGAAGTCTCCCGTATGCACTACAGCACCATATGGAGTATCAATCACGATTCCGAAGGCATCGGGAATGCTATGGGTTGTTCGGAAGAAATGAACGGCCAGATGCTGAAATTGAAAACGGTCGCTCTCTTCGTACACATGGAGCTTGACCTCGCCAAGCATTCGATATTCCTCCAGCTTGGCTTTTACAAGTCCAATCGTTAACGGTCCTCCGTATACCGGCACGGACAATTGACGAAGCACAAATGGCAGGGCCCCGATATGATCCTCATGGCCATGAGTCAGAAACAAGCCCTTAATTTTATGACGATTTTCAATCAAATAAGTAATATCAGGAATGATGTAATCAATGCCCGTCAATCGGGACTCCGGAAATTTGAGTCCGGCATCGATAATAATGATTTCATTCTTGTATTCCACACCATACATATTTTTCCCGATTTCCCCCAGCCCACCCAGGGAATACACCCGTACTGGCGGCGGAGAAGAATTGGAACGCCGATTATTTTTGGCAACTTGGGTTGGTTTTTCAGTAGCTTCATTCATGATTCATATAATCTCCTCTGGGAAAAATACAGGCTTAACAAAGTGTCCGACATTATTTCAAAAGTCCATGCTGATCAGCAACCGACATCCAACGCTCCGCAATCAAATGATGCCCTGCCGCAGTGGGGTGTACCCCGTCCCACAACCAATAAGCAGGCTCTTTCTGCTTGGCTGCCTCATTGAATCGATCCTGAAGCGGCACGTGCACAGCATTAAACTGCTCGGCAAGCTCACGTGTAATGCGTTGATAGCGGCCAAGGAGTGCCTGCCACTCCTCCCACTTGTCCGCCGTAGCGCCAACGGGAAGAATAAACGGCTCGCATAGCATCAGACGGGTCCTCGGCAGCACCTCAGCCGTCTCCGCAAGCAAATGCATATAAGCACGCTCGAATCTGTCCGTAGCGCCGCTTGGCTCGCCAGCCATGATTCTCCAGGCATCATTCACTCCGATCAGAATGCTGAGGACCTCGGGCTGCAGACTGATGGCATCCTCATTCCAGCGCGCATACAGATCGGATACCCGATCCCCGCTGACACCGCGATTGACAAAGCTCAAATTCCGCTCGGGATATTTTCCTCCAAGCATGCCTGCAATAATATAAGCGTACCCATGCCCTAAAATATGATTCAAATCCTGCCCACGATCCCGATTCCCATCGGTAATCGAATCTCCTTGAAACAAAATCAGCCGGTTTTGTGACATCACAATCCACCTCAACAGTTTTATTTCACAGCAACAAAGAACAGCCTTGCGGCATCCTCAATCGGCGCATTCCAGCTAAAGTCGCCATGGCAGGATACGCTTTTGAATCCGCATTGAAGCAGCATCTTCCTCATCCATTCGGGATCATACGCACGCTGGATATGCGTCTCTTCAAATCTTCGGTAGAGGCCGGCTCCCGCTTCTTCTTCTCTTGCAAAAATCGTCAGGTGATGCTCGATCTCATTCCTTTCATCATTCCGTTCACAGGTCCATATGTAAGCCAAGGAGGGCTCATCCCAAATAAAGGGCTGTTCTTCCTCATAGCTGCGCAGCGTGTCCGGATGATGCACGTCAAAGATAAACGTTCCGCCAGGCTTGAGCGCATTCCAGGTAGCTTGAAAAGTACGGATAATATCTTCTTCCTCAAGCAAATAGTTCATACAATCACAGAAGGAAATGACCGCATCCACCGGCTCAGGCAGGGTCCATGACGTCATATCCTGCCGGGTCAATTGCAAGCTCCCCTCATGAAACAGCCTTGCTCCCTGTGAAGAACGCTCCAGCTTTTGACGGGCAACAGCCAGCATATCCTCCGACAGGTCAAGTCCAGTTACCTGGTAACCGGCCACTGCGAGCGGAATGGCAATACTGCCGGTTCCGCAGCCAAGATCCACCACCGTCCTGGGGCTGCTCGTCTCTGACCACGCATGCTCGGCAAAGGCAATCCATTCCGGATACGGCATGTCCTCCATCAATTCATCGTATACATAAGCAAATTTTCGGTATGCAACCATCGTTCCTTCACCGCTTTCCAGCATACGCCGCAGTGGGCTGCTTACTCTGCTTCGTGATTCTCTTTATCCTTCAAGGCACCTGCAAGATAGGTCCAGTTCTCGCTCTGCGTAACCTTGCCTTCCTTCATCAGCTTGCCTAAAGCCCGTTTAAAGGCAGACTTGCTGATTCCGAACCGCTGCTTGATCAAGTCCGGAGCTGTAGCATCAGAATAAGGCATTCCTCCGCCGGGACGGCTTTCCAGATAGCTGAGAATCCGTTCGGCGTCCTCTCCCATTCCAATTTCTTTGCGGGCGGCCATCGACAGGTTGACCCGTCCGTCCTCGCGAACAAATGCGACTCGAACCTTCACTTGCTCACCAAGCCGCAGCAGTCTCGGGCGTTCCGATGCATGAACCATCCCAATTGCTCCAAAGCCGAGCACGCCTCCGTCCACAATGACAAAGGTACCCATTTGCAGCGGCTTATACACGATGGCTTCCTTCCATTCATCCTTCCAGGATTCAGGCGCATGGAAACAGAGTGGTGCCAGCTCCTGCTCCCCGGCCAATTTGGCCCGCAGCCGTCCTTGCTTGTCATGCTCCATGATAACATACACCCGGTCGCCTACCTTGGGATGCAGTTCCCTCAGCTCGGGCAGTTCACGGATCGGCAGCAAAAGCTGCCGTCCGAGCCCCATCTCAAGGAAGCAGCCCAGACGGGGATGAACATCAGCCACTTCCAGAAGGGCCAGCTCGCCCAGCGTCAGGAAGGGCTTCTTCATCGTCGCCGCAAGCCGATCCTCTGTGTCATAGAATAAAAATACCTCTACCGTATCTCCGGGCTTTACTTCGCGGGTCAGCTCCGAATAATGCAGCAGCACATCCTGTGTTCCTCCGCTGAGGAAGTAACCGTAAGGAGATACTTCTCTGGATACAGGGAGTGAAAGAACCGTACCGGCAATCAGGCTCATACGTTCTCCACGACTTTAGCGTCCGACCACAGACGCTCAATATTGTAATACTCGCGCTCATCGCGATGGAATACATGGACTACGACGTCTCCAAGATCCATCAGAACCCAACGGGCAGAATTCAGCCCTTCGATTCCGCGAATTGTTGCACCGGCCTCCTGTGCCTGTTTACGAATCTCCGTTACAATCGCCTGAACTTGTGTGTCTGAATTCCCGTGGCAGATTACGAAATAATCCGCAATCAGGGATACCCCCTTCAGATCGAGGGTCACAAGATTCATCGCTTTCTTGTCTTCTGCAGCCGCGACTGCAATACGCAGCAATTCATTAGGTGCTACTGCCATTCATTCAACCTCCTGAAAATAGTATTATCGTTCTTTCTGTTCATTCAACTCACGGATCAGGCTATTTCGCGCGATTACCGTTAGCGGAAATATGATCTTCCCTTGCTGTAAGAGAAAAGAAATCGTGGAATCAAAGCCGCAAATCAACGCCTTCTCCAGATTATGCTCAGCCAGCTCCCGGATCTGGTCTACGCCCGGGAAGTTGCGGCCAGGCTCGATATAATCCGCCAGACAGACGATTTTATCCAGCAGTGTCATCTGCTCTCTGCCTGACGTATGGTAGCGAACAGCATTGAGAACTTCCTCATCCTGAATTCCGTATTCTTGCTCCGCGACATACGCTCCGATCTCCGCATGAAGCAATTGCCGGTCATACTGAAGCAATTCGGGCTGCAGCCCATGCTCGAGCATAACCGCTTCCTGCCGCTCCATCGGCCAAAATTTGGCCAGGTCATGCAGCAAGGCTGCCAAATCCGCCTTTTCCGGATTGGCCCCATAACGCTTTGCAAGAGATACGGAGGTTGCCATGACACCCTCGACATGTCTCCAGCGTTTTTCCGGCATTTGGCCGGAAACCATAGTGATCAGTTGTTCACGCGAGTACTTCATACAATCTGCTCCCCATGATATATTCATATACCGGCTCAGGCACCATATAGCGTACGGTGAGTCCGCGGGAGATTCGGGACCGGATCAGACTCGAGGAAATATCAACCAGCGGCATATCCGCAAGCATTACAGCATCCCGGATCAGCGGCGGAAGTGTATCCAGCTCCAGGAAGCTTCCGGGACGCTGGAGGCCGATGAACCGGAGCATGCCCACCAATTCTTCAATCCCTTCCCACTTGGGCAAGTAATTCACCATATCTGCGCCGATGATAAAATAGAGCTCCAGATCAGCATGCTCGGAGCGAAGCGCGCGGATGGTATCTACCGTATAGGATACCCCGCCCCGGCGCAGCTCAATATCAAGCGGCTTGAAAGCGGGATGACTATGCGTTGCAGCCTTAACCATCTCCAGCCGTTGCTCTCCGCTGCCGCCCGCCTGATGCTTGTGCGGCGGAATATGCGAAGGCATGAACCAGACTTCCTCCAGTCCATATTTCTCCCGTGCTGCCTCGGCTGCCAACAGGTGTCCGATATGGATCGGGTCAAAGGCTCCGCCCATAATACCGATTTTCTTCATATCTCAACTTCCCCTTCCCTGTTAAGCGAGTTCAGAAAGTCGGCTCTCAGCTGACTTTTTGAATGAACTTCTGTTAAGGGAGCTCGATCTGCTTATAATCCCGGGACTCCTTGTACAATACAATCGTTCTGCCGATCAGCTGGACCAGCTCTGCTTCCGCTCCTTCTGCCAATTCTTCCGCAATCCCCTTCGGATCATCAAGATTGTTATTCAGAATTGAGACTTTAATCAGTTCCCGGCGTTCCAGCGCTTCGGAAATGTGGCGGATGATCTGCTCGTTCGTTCCTCCCTTGCCGACCTGAAAGATCGGTTGAAGATGATGAGCAAGGCTCCGTAAATACCGTTTTTGTTTTCCGCTAAGCATGTAGTTCATAACCCCTTAATATTGTTTAATGGTGTTCTTTATTTAATTCACCGGCAACTGCAGCTCGCATCTCGGCGACCGGCGCACTGGCTTTTGTCCATAATTCAAAGGCATAAGCACCTTGATAGATAAACATGCCCAGTCCGTTGTGAATCCGGCAGTTCTTTCGCTTCGCCTCCGTAAGCAATACGGTCTCCAGCGGATTGTAAATCAAGTCGCTGACGATGATCCCGGAAGGCAGCCAATCCGGTTGAACAGGGATATCCTCGATATGCGGATACATCCCTACTGTAGTTGTATTAATAATAATGTCTGCTGTTTCCAGGGCACTGCGGACATTATGATATGCACAGGCTGACAGGCTTCCTAGATGTCCCCATTCTGATACCAGTCCCTGAGCCGTCGCCTCCGTCCGGTTTGCGATGGTGAGGCATTTAGGCTTCTCCTGCAACAGCGCATAAATGATAGCGCGGGAAGCGCCGCCCGCTCCAAGCACAACGATGTTTGCTCCGTTCAGCTTGGCTCCCGTCTCTTCCTTTAACGAGCGCAGATACCCGATTCCATCGGTATTGTAACCGATTAGTCTGCCGTCTTCATGCACTATTGTATTGACAGCGCCAATTGCAGCCGCTGCCGGATCAATCTCGTCAAGATAATCCATCACCCGGATCTTATGCGGCACCGTTACATTTACCCCATGAAACCCGAGCGCCCGAATTCCCTGAATAGCCCTCTCCAATTGATCTGCCTTCACATGTAGCGGGACATAATTTCCAGGGAGACCTGCGGCATGAAGAGCAGCCTGATGCATAACCGGCGATTTGGACTGAATCACAGGATCCCCCATCACTCCAAGCAATAGATTCATGGTTACTCTCCCCCTTATTCCCTGCTAAAATCCTATTTTCCTAGATCAGCGACGGACGCTCCAGCACCTTAACTCCCTTCGGCACATGAACAGCCAATACGGCTCCGCTTTCATTATTCACCTTGATCCAGCCCAGACCGGAAATAAACAGATCCGAGTGCCGGCCCTTTGGTATCCGGAAGTCATGTCTTGTCCACTCAGGCAGCTTCTCCAGACTGCTTCGGTTCGGCGGAGACAGAAGCTCCCCGGCATGCTCCGCATACAGCTCGTCGGCCCGTTCCAGCTTGGTCCGATGCAGCGGAATACGGCTGCTTGCGAAGAAGGTGAAGGACTGACGCTCGCCCTGGATAAAATCAAAGCGGCCAAACCCGCCCAAGAATAAGGTTTGTCCTTCATTTAACTGGTATACCGCCGGTTTAAGAGGCTTATCCGGCATGATCACGCTCAGGTCCTGCGGGCTAACCAGCTCGCTATATCGGGAAGGATACACGATCCCAGGCGTATCGATAATCGACTTGCCGTCATCCAGCGGGATATGAACCATATCCAGCGTGGTTCCCGGATATCTCGACACGGTAAGCTCCTGATCCAGATCGCTGTAATCCCGGATCAGCCTGTTGATCAGCGTAGACTTCCCTACATTGGTAGCACCAACTACATAGACATCACGGTCTCCCCGGTAGAGCGACAGCATCTCCAGCAGACGGTCAAACCCGCTGTTCTGCTTGGCGCTGCACAGCACAACGTCGACCACCTTCAAGCCCATCTCTTTGGCTTCCTTCTGCACCCAGTTCCTGATCTTGTTCCAGTTCGTAACCTTTGGCAGCAGGTCGGTCTTGTTCACGGCAAGCAATACCGGGTTGTTGCCGATAAATCGCTGCAAGCCGGAAATAACGCTTCCATGGAAATCAAACAAATCCACGATGTGGATAACAAGCGCATCCTTGCTTCCAATCTGCCCAAGCAGCCGAAGAAATTCATCCTGCTGCACCGTCACAGATGAAGATTCATTATAGTTCTTAATCCGGAAGCACCGCTGACAGATAACGGGCTCACGTTCCAAAGCCTGTGCCGGAACATAGCCCGGCTTGTCCTGTGCTTCCATCTGCAGCTTGATGCCGCAGCCGCTGCAATGGGCTTCGTCCCTTCTATTTTGCAGATCCGTCATTTATGTTTGTCCTCCTCAAGCCATAATCCAGACTTCCCCAGCCGGGACTTCACGATACGTTCCAGACGCCGATTGATGCGTGTGCCGAATCCTTCATCCTGAACCGAGATCGGCAGCACAAGCACTGTAAAGAGCCCCTGGCGATTGCCGCCGTATACATCCGTCATCAATTGGTCCCCTACCATGATCGTCTCCTTCGGACTAAGCCCCATCAGCTTCATTCCTCGAAGGAATGAAGCTCCGGTCGGCTTTTTGGCTTTATGGACGAACTCAATATCTAAAGGGGTAGCAAATTTGGATACCCTGTCCAGATTATTGTTGGATACGATCACAAGTTTAAATCCGATTTTCTTGACCTTCTCGAACCAATCCACCAGCTCTGGCGTGGCAAGCGGAGCCTTCGCCCCCACCAGCGTATTGTCAAGATCCGTTATAATTCCGCGGTAACCCTGTTCATATAGACCTTCAAGATCAATATCGAACACATGATTCACCCGCAGCTTAGGCATAAAAATCTCAAACAAATTTTGTTCACCTCAGTTTTTTACATACGACAAACTATACCATATTCTACCCTGAACTTCCTTATATTTATCTTCTTTTGCCTGTATTGCGGAATAATTCTTTGCTCAAATCTCTTACATGCCGCCAGCGCTCTTCCCCATATGCATCCCGGCTGTAGCTTGCCAGCTCGAATTCCTGCAGCAAATCGTCCAGAATCGAAGACAAATTAGGATTGGCAGCACTCCATTGGGCAAAGGTCTCTCTTAGGGTCTCTTCCTCGCTTCGTTCAAACCCTCTCCACCTCAGGGCACGAACAACCCGCATCGTCTCCAGAACGGTTTTCTCAGCTGCCGATAGCTTGTGGCCGATTCGCATCCGCATGAAAACAAAATACAGCGAGGAACGGAAACGGTACACTGCCCAGACCAGGATAACCGCTGCTGAAATCATCGAGATGATCCGAAGCGCTTGGGGTGAGACACGATCCATAAAGCCGCCGCTTGCCGCTTCATGATCCGACATGTCAGGCTGTTCTATATCTGCAAAAGCTACTACACTGTCGTCCTGCTTGTACAATACCGGGGCGTTGAATCCAGGCGTAGGCTCAAAAGGAATCCAGCCATAATCGCCAAAGTGCAGCTCCACCCAGGAATGAGCATCGGCGTTGTTGACCTGATAGGCCATGCCCCGCTCCGGAAATCTATCCAGTGTCTCCGGGCTCGGCTGGCTGCCCGGTGCATAGCCCTTCACCCAGCGTGCCGGAATGCCGAGTGTGCGTGCCATCATGACCATGGATGTGGAGAAGTAATCACAATATCCCTGCTGGATTTCAAACAAAAAGCTATCCACAAAATCGTCGCTTTGTTTACGGGATATATCAGGCTTGTTTGTATATTCGAAATTTTGCCGCAAATAAGCCTGCAGAAGCTCCATCTTCTTGTAAGGGGTATCCCCCTCCGAGGTAATCTGTTCTGCCAATAGGCGAACCCGCTCCGGAAAGTCCGAAGGCACCTGCAGATACTGTTCATCCCGTGAACCTTCGGGGTACAGTTCCTGATATGCGGCTTCACGCACCTCTTCCAGCGGAATCAGCGGAATATTGGCAGTGATGGCGTATCTTCTTGGATAGAGACGTGTTGGCTCAGCACTGCTGGACAGTACAGCCACATGAGATGGATCCCAGCGCAGCTCCGCCTCCTCCGGATACCAAGTAGCACTTGAGCTAAAGGACGCGGAAGACTCCTCATCCAGATACTCTACCTTCGCGATCGCATACCCGCCGAACAAAATCGGATAAATCTGCTCGTTCTGCATCGTAATTGTCTGTACAACCTGCATGGTCTCGGTCTTCGGCGCAGGGTCATTCAGCAGAAACTCTTCACTTCCGCCTCCGCCCCTATTATTTCTGCCTTCGCTTAAGTAATCCAGCCAGCCTGTGCCTGTGTATAACCGGCGTGTCTCTCCCCGCCAATAGGATCTTACGGAAGAGTCGATGGACATCACCGGACTATAGCTGAACTCAAAGCCGCCGCCAAGCTCCTGATCATCTCTGCTATAACCGGACACAACCACAGCTTGTTCAAAGTTGGGAGCAAGGGTCGAAATGGACGATGTAGCCGTCTCTACTGTCCCTTCGCCTCCGCCGCTGCCGCTATTTCGGTTCACCCAGGCCGTATACGGGTCTGTTAACAGCGGCGATACCGTAGGCATATTGGTTCCGATTAACAGAACACAGGCAAATACGACAATGATATTGCCGGCAATTTGTAATGGATGACTTTTCAACACGCCCCAGCCTTGAGGAAATTTCAATTGATACTCTCGGAAATGACAGCCGGCCAGCCAGCTTAAGCCTGCAAATACGATCCATGCTACGTTCATCCATAAATGGTAAGGTGTGAAAGAATCCAGGGCAGCAAATACAATAAGATGGCCTGCTAAAAACAGCATAATCCGAGCTTTCCCCTTCACCGCCATCAGGATAAGCTCAAAAAGAAACCAGGCAGCAAGCGAAAACCATATATAGGGCTGGAACGATAATGACATATCACGCAACTGGTCAGGGTAGAGCGGCCCGCTCGGAGTGTATACTCCATACCCCACCAGGACCACTCTCCAGGAGGCCATTACAACAATCAGCTTCATCGTCCAGCGCCAGCCCGCTTGAAGCGGAAGGAGCTCCACTGCTCCCACGATCAGCAAAGTAACCGTAACAAGTGTCGTTGTTGCCTGAAACCATAGCGGAACCGTAAAATCAATCCACTGAAAAGCAATAATCCAGATGCAAATAACGGATAGAATATGATACCAGGAATAGGTGCGCTCAGAAAGCTTCATTGAACACCACCTCCAAGCGCCGCAGGCAGTTCGGACAGCGAGGATGCGGAAATCCCCCGAATCCCCCGCTCATGCAGCATGCTCTTAACTAGGCTTTTACGAGTAGAACCCGTCGTGCTGGCAGCAATATGAATGTGATATGGCGTCATGTGATGACTTTTGGCCCAACGCAGGATGGAGAATAAGTTCTCGTCGCTTAGCGGACTGATCAGAATAAAAAAGGCTCCTGGTGATTGCAGCATCCTTGCCTTCTCCAGCTTCGGGATATGCGAGCCGTATCCGTCGGCATGAATATCCACCAAATGATGCAGCATCTCAAGGCGCTCCAAATGCCCCTCGGAAGGCGCAAAGCCTCTAAAGTCTTTGCCCAGTGTGCACAATCCCATATTAATCCGCTGTCTTGCGCCAAATTCAAGGAGCGAGGCGGCGGTAGATACCGCGAGTTCAAATTGCTCAGGCTTCATATAGCCGATGGAATGCCCATCCAGCACAAGGAATGTCTTCGGGAGCGACTCATGCTCGAACTCCTTGGATTTCCAGGTGCCTGTCTTGGCGGTTGCGTTCCAATGAATCCTTGAAATCCGGTCACCGTACACATAGTCCCGCACCCCGTTAATCTGGGTCGTCTCTCTTCGCGACATGGATACCGCCGTTTCTGTCCCGGCAAGCCGGGAGTTCCGGCTCTGTAATTGCCAATGAGGAATGAAGATGGTGCGCGGAAGAATCCGGAATTCGCCTCCAGCCATAAAGCTGCTCCTATGCTTCATCCATCCGAAGATGTCCTCGGAATAGCATTCCGTATCCTCAAAGCTGTATCTGCCTCGCTCCAGTGGAGGGGTCTGATAGGCCAATGTGCTGCTTCTCTGCATTTTTGGAATGATACTCTCCTGAAACACCCACGCATCCCCATTATGCCTGTGCAAATGCTCCTTAAGGACAATATAGGGAAGCGGAAGGAACCGCGGTGTCTGAATTTCGAGGCGTATCTGAACCGCGTCACCGGCCTTCAGCAAAACAGAGCGTTCTCCGTCTACAGACAAGCTTCTTGTCCCTCGAATTCTGCGCATGCCTCCCCAGCCTCCTATAATCCAGTAGCAGGATAAGACGAGGGTCATGGCCAGCAGCATCAAAGAAGTTTTGCCCCCCTGGAACAATACATACAGCAAGCAAATGATCCAAAGAGAGGCCATTTTCCAAAAATTAAAGGAAGACAATTCAGCTTTGACAGCTCCCATTACGGTACGCATAGCTTATATTCCCGCGCTAACCGGAACCTGAATCTGCAACAGAATCTGCTGCACGATCTGTCCGGCATTCCGGCTGTCCAGCCGGGCTTCCGGCCGAAGCAACATGCGGTGTCCGAGCACATAAGGAGCAAGCACCTTGATATCATCCGGCAAAGCATAATCACGCCCCTGCAAGAATGCGTAAGCTCTCGCAGCATTCATGAAAGCGAGCGATGCGCGCGGCGAGGCCCCCAGCAGGACAGACTCATGGCTCCGGGTTCTTCTCACGATTTCCAATAGATAATCAGTCAGAGCATCGCTGATATGCACCCGGGTAATCTCTTGTTGGATTCTCGCGATATCAACCATATTTGTCACCGGGCGAAGCTGATCAACCGGCTGTCCGGCAGCATGCGAACGAAGCATGCTTTTCTCGGTAGCCGCGTCCGGATACCCCATGCTGATCTTCAACATGAAACGATCCAGCTGCGCCTCAGGAAGCAAATATGTACCTTCAAAATCAATCGGATTCTGAGTCGCACATAGCATGAAGGGCACCGGCAAGTCATAGGTCACCCCATCCGCCGTCACGCTTCTCTCTTCCATTACTTCAAGCAGTGCCGATTGCGTCTTGGTTGTGGCACGGTTGATCTCATCCGCAAGCAAAATATTGGTCATGACCGGCCCCGGACGGAAAACAAAGCGTTCCTCATGCGGGTGAAACACAGATACACCTGTTATATCGCTTGGTAATATATCCGGATTACACTGGATTCGTCTGTATTCTCCGTCCATGGATTTGGCCAGAGCCTTGATTAATTGCGTCTTTCCCGTACCGGGAACATCCTCGATTAGGACATGTCCTCCGGCAAGAAGGGCGGTAAGCAATAGATTAATCTCAAAGGTTTTCCCTAATATGCATGATTCCAGATTGCTCTTGACTGCGTTCAGCGCTGAAATTGACTGCTCGTCGATTGGCATGCTCTATCCCTCCAGGCGTTTAGTCATCTTGTCGCTCTATGCTGAATTGTACCGATGTGTACTAGTTCTATTGTACATGATGATTCCTATGGAAGTAAAAAAAACAGACCGCATCTTCGGGCAAAATTTCTGCCTCCAGACACAGTCTGCTGCTCATTTCGTCTTCATAATGCTCATCCCTTCGGCCTTACAACCAAAGCGGCCAGAAAGGAGAAAATAATAGCCGCCGAAATCCCTGCGCTCGTCACATCGAATATTCCCGTTATGACGCCAATCCAGCCATCGCGGTGCAATTCGGTCAAGGCACCGTGAACAAGGGAGTTGCCGAAGCTTGTGATCGGCACAGAGGCTCCGGCTCCGGCAAACTTCACAAGCGGGTCATACCAACCCAGAGCATCCATGACTGCGCCGATCACGACAAGTGTGCTCATCGTATGAGCCGGCGTTAACTTGAAAATATCAAACATGATCTGACCCACCACACATATTAATCCCCCAACGACAAAAGCCCAGAAATAGATCATATTTAGTTTTCACCCCTTTCAATAGAGACTGCGTGGGCAATGCACGGGATACTTTCCCCTTGCTGATATGACAGTGGAGACATCAAGGCTCCGGTCGCAGCGATCAGTACCCGATTTAATTCCCCCCGCTTCATCCTCTTTAAAATATGACCGTAGGTTACGACCGCCGAGCAACCGCAGCCGCTGCCGCCTGCAAACACAAAGGGCTGCTTCTCCCGGTCATAGATCATCAACCCGCAGTCATTAAAGGCCGTCTTTTCCATGGTGACTCCATCCTGCTTCAGCAGATCGCTGACGATGGCATGTCCGACAGAAGCCAGATCGCCTGTCACAATGAGATCATAGTCCTCCGGCGTTCGGCCGGTATCCTTGAAATGCGCGACTAATGTATCCGCTGCCGCCGGAGCCATGGCCTCTCCCATATTAAAGGGATCCTTGACACCAAGATCCTGGATTTTTCCGATCGTTGCATGGGTTATTCGCGGGCCTGAACCAGATGAAGCCACGACCGCTGCTCCGGAGCCAGTAATCGTATACTGGGCTGTTGGCGGCTTCTGCGATCCATACTCCGTAGGATATCTGAACTGCTTCTCCGCTGTGCAGTTATGGCTTGCTGTCGCCGCCAGCGCATACTGTGCGCCGCCTGCATCCACCACCATCGCCGCTACCGCCAGACTTTCCATCGAAGTGGAGCAGGCTCCGAATACGCCAAGATAAGGCGCTCCGATGGTCCGCGCCGCGAAGGTCGCGCTGATAATCTGATTCATCAGATCACCTCCGACAAACAGCTGCAGTTGGTCCTTGGAGATTCCGGCATGTACCAGGGCTAATGACGAGGCATGCTCGAGCAGCTTGCGCTCCGCCTTCTCCCAGGTTTTTTCGTCAATTTCAAGATTGTCGTATACGAAGTCAAAATCAGAAGAAAGCGGACCTTGCCCCTCTTCCGGGCCGACGACGGTCGCCGCGCCGAGAATGACTGGCTTGGATTTGAACTCCCAGGTCTGGGCGCCGATCAGCATCAATGATTCCCCCCAAGTCCGAAGATCACATGAATCACGCCAATGATGAAAGCGGCGACAACCCCGAACACAATGACCGAGCCGGCCAGCTTGAACATGCTTGCCCCCACGCCCAGAACCAGCCCTTCTGCTTTGGCTTCCAGTGCCGAGGAGCACATGGAATTCGCAAAACCGGTTACCGGAACTGCCGAGCCCGCTCCAGCCCATTGGGCGATTTTATCGTAAATTCCGAAACAGGTGAGGATAACGGATATAATGATCAGCACCGCGACAGTGGGGCTGCTTGCCTCCTTCGACGACATTCCGGCAAAAGTCATAAACAGTTGCTGGATGCACTGGCCAATCAGGCAAATCGTACCGCCAACGAGAAATGCTTTCAGACAATTGGCGAGCACTTTGGGCTTCGGCTTATGTTTTTTCGCGATCTGCTTATATTCTTGTTCTGTCAGCGACGTAGAACTCAGCTTCATTCTGGCGCCGGGTTTTGATTTTGCTGGCACAGGCGCTCCTCCTTTTCGGGCCTCAATTTTTTCCTGAGCTGTATATACATTATTTGCTCCTAATGGCTTTGTTATGTTTCGGAAATGTTTACCACTTGATTCCAGCAAAAAAAACCGGCGTCCCCGAGTGGAGCACGCCGGTTTTCGGTTGATGAAAATCGCTTGAATCACAGCAGCTGCAAAATAATGACCAATAAGATAAACAGTATGATAATTAGAAGCCAATCCTTGGAATGCCTTTCGAGCATGGCTTGAGCGCCTCCCTGAAACGGTGTAATGCGTGGTGAATTGATGTATTATATGTAGAGTGCGTCCTATTGGTGCCCACGCATCGTAGACAATCTAATTAGGGCGGTACATACTGAGTAGCATGGAAGGAGAGAACGATGATGAATACCCAAACAAGAGAACTTTTTAAGCAATTAACGGAATTTCCTGCCGCACCCGGCTTTGAACGGGAATTGCGCAGCTGGTTTAAGGAACAGATGTCCGCTTATACGAGCGAATTTGTCCAAGACCGGCTTGGAAGCCTGTTCGGAGTGCTTCGCGGTGATGATCAGGGGCCGCGTGTTATGGTTGCCGGACATTTTGATGAGGTAGGCTTTATCACAACTGGTATTACTGACAATGGCATGGTGAAATTTCAGCCGATCGGCGGCTGGTGGAGCCAGGCTGTTCTGGCCCAGCGTCTGCAGATCATTACGCCTAAAGGACGCATTATCGGTATAGTAGGCTCCACACCGACCCATTTGCTGGATGAGGCTCAGCGCAGCAAGCCTGTGGATCTCAAGACCATGTATCTGGACGTTGGTGCTGACAGCCGCCAGGAAGCCGAGGAGGCAGGGATTACTCCAGGTCAACAGATCGTGCCGATCTGCGAATTCACGCCCATGGTCAACCCCAAGAAAATTATGGCTAAAGCCTGGGATAACCGCTATGGCGTCGGCCTTGCTCTGGAAGTAATGGAAGCCCTCCATAAGGAACAGCTTCCGAATACTTTATATTGCGGCGCAACTGTTCAGGAAGAGCTGGGACTGCGGGGAGCGCGGACATCTGCCAACCTGATTCAGCCCGATATTTTCCTCGGTATGGATGCAAGTCCTGCGAACGATACAACAGGTGATAAATCCGCCTTCGGTCAGTTGGGTCAAGGGGCCTTGCTGCGGATTTATGATCCGACGATGCTGACCCATCGCGGAATGGTGGAGTATATTCGTGATACGGCGGATACCCACAAGATTAAATATCAATACTTTGTCTCCCAAGGCGGTACGGATGCCGGACAGGTCCATTTGAGCGGTATTGGGGTGCCTTCTGCGATTATCGGTATTTGTTCCCGCTACATTCATACTTCCTCATCCATCATTCATACCGATGACTATGAGGCTGCCAAGGAACTGATGATCAAGCTCGTTAAGGGGCTGGACCGCACCACGCTCAACACCATTTTGGAGAACAGCTAATCTGTGCAAAATAGGGGCCTTCGGCAAGACTTGATCTTGCTGGAGGCTTTGCAGCAGCTAAACATAAGAAGGCGCGTTAGGGGCAACGTGTGAAGAATCGCTATGATCGCTGTTGTTCGGGGATTTCTTTAATTGGATTAAGTTCACTCTTTTTGTACGAATTTTCGTATATATCTGCTCCTTGATGCCATCGACTGGAAGAGTTTGAACGATATTTCGTACAAATTACCCTCGTCCCCTCGCTTCACGGGCGATTTTATACGATATTTCGTTCAAAATCCTGGATTCGGGCGGTGCGGGAGTGATATTGTGCGATTTTTCGTATAAAAGTCCGGCAACACTGGGCATTTGATTTGACGACCTTTCGGGACAATACTAGTCAAGGTTTTTGTAAGGTTGGAGGTCGGGTGAATTTCCCTCGCTCCTCATTTGATCTAGAAAGCCGCAGTGGACGCAAGAAACCAAGGATTCAAGCGAGAGTAGGCCGCTTAGCTCCTTGGTTTCTATATGAATATCGCTCTATTTTGATATTAAAGCCTCACTTCTCCTTGTACTGTATCGTCAAGAGATCAGCTCTCCAGAATGACAACACCTCGTCCAGGAACAGTAACCGAACCCGATACGGAGGAATGCGCAAGCAGGTCCTGCCGCGGATTATCCCCGATATTTACCTCTGCCGCTTCAGCACTGTGATTCAGCAGGAATAAATATTCTTTGCCATCCTTTACACGACGGGCCGTCTCTACACCTTCCGGCGCCCGTTCCGGCAGCAGTCCCTTAATCCCCTTCTCTTCGCACAGATTAGCGAGGAAGCTCTCCATAAACGCTTCATCCGGGCTGCTAGCTACATAATAGGCTTTACCCGCCCCATAGCGGTTGCGAGTCAATACCGGCATACCTTGATAGAAGTCCTGACCATATTCCGCCAGTACCTCTGCTCCTTCCGAGTGGATGAGATCGCAAAGCACACCGCACTCATAGGTACCTGACAGGCCGTTCCAGTCCTGCTTCATGACGATCTCATTCTTCTGATCCGGGAATAACGCATCAATTTCCTCCGCCCAGATACCAAGTAAAGAGCGAAGCTCTCCCGGATATCCTCCTGTCGTCACCAGATCATTCTCATTTACTATACCGCTGAAGAAGGTCGTGACAAAGGTGCCGCCAGCCGATACAAATTGCTCCGCACGATTTGCAAAGCCTGGCTTCACCATATACAGCACCGGCGCAATCACAATATCGTATTTACTGAAATCCTCTTCAACCGAGACCATGTCCGCCTCTACATTCATCTTGAATAAAGCATCATAATACTTATGCACTTCATTCACATAGTTCAACGCAATGGTCGGACCGCTTGATAATTCAAGAGCCCAGCGATTCTCCCAATCATATACAATGGCCACGCGAGCCTGAGTCCGCGCATCCAGGAGCTTATCGCTGAGAGACTGCAATTCTTGTCCCAGCTCCGCACATTCGCGGAATACCCGGGTATGCTCGTGGCCGACATGCTCAATCACAGCACCGTGATATTTCTCGCAGGCTCCGACAGAGCGACGAAGCTGGAAGAACATCACTGTATCCGCGCCGCGCGCCACCGCCTGATAGCTCCACAGCCTCATCACGCCAGGCCGCTTCAAGGAATTATAAGGCTGCCAGTTCTGCTGGCTTGGCGTCTGCTCCATCAGCATGAACGGATCTCCGCTCTTCAATCCGCGCATCAGGTCATGCGTCATTGCCGTGAAGCTGACCGGCGTATTCAAGGACGGATAGTTATCCCAAGATACGATATCCATATGCTTGGCCCACTCGAAGTAGTCCAGCTCCGGATAGAAGCCCATCAGATTTGTCGTCACCGGAATATCCGGTGTATGCTTCTTCAATGCAGCCTGTTCCAGCTTGTAGCATTCCAACAGACTGTAGGACATGAACCGGCGGTAATCCAGCGAAATTCCTTGGAAATTCGTACGGTTGCCTCCCCATTCCTCACTCAGTTCATTAGGAACGACGATCTCGTCCCAATCATAGAAAGTGTGCCCCCAAAAGCGGGTATTCCAAGCCTTATTCAGCGCATCCAGAGTGCCATAACGTTCCTTGAGCCAGGTGCGGAAGCCTGCTGCACAGTTCTCACAATAGCAGTAGCCGCCATACTCATTGGACACATGCCAGATCAGGAGACCTGGATGATCTTTATAACGCTCGGCAAGCTTGGCAGCGATCTGAACAGAGAATTTTCTGTAGGAAGGAGAGTTGGGACAGGAATTATGCCGTCCTCCAAACTTACGCTTCCGGCCTTGAACATCCACACGCAGTACGTCCGGATATTTTCTCGCCATCCAGGCAGGATGAGCGCCTGTACTGGTTGCAAGGCAAATATATACGCCTTCCTTATACAATCGGTCCATCGTTTCATCCAGAACAGAAAAGTCATACGTATCTTCATCGGGTTGAGTTAACGCCCAGGAGAAGACATTCACCGTCGCAACATCAATCCCGGCGAGCTTGAACATCCGCTCATCCTCTTTCCAGATTTCGCGGTCCCATTGCTCTGGATTATAGTCTCCGCCATACCAGATTTTAGGCAGCTTTTGATTGATCAATCCAAGCACATCCTTTATTATGTGATATAATTATAATCCCATTGTAAATCAGTTAGATATCGCTTTATATATAATAAATTTGAATGACCATATAATAATATGGAATATCTTTCAGGAGGTATAATATATGTCAATTCCAGCTTACCGCCGCTTTGTCTTCCCCTCCTCTGCCAATCCGCATTTACCCCTTATCGTTGAGAGCATCGGCTGTAATCCGGATCAGGAGAAGGTGAACAGGCCGGAAGGTTATCCTTGCTACCACTGGCTTCAAACCGATGACGGAGAGGGCAGAATCACGTATGGCGGCGAGTCGATTATACTGAAGACGAATAGCGGCATACTGCTTCCTCCAGGGATGCCCCATGCCTATGAAGCGATTGACCGAAATAAGTGGGGGACGTATTACCTTACTTTTGGCGGAGAAGCGGCCGGAGCTATCTTGTCCGCCTATGCTATTCACGAGCCTGCGCGTTTTGATTGGGAAAGCGACTCCATCCTGTCTGATATTCTGGCGTCTATTGTAGAACAGCTTCAACTAGGCAACGATCCCTTCGGGCTGGAGGTCTCTTCAGCCGCTTACCGCTTTCTGGGATTGCTGAGCAAGTATGGTCAAGCAAGCCGAATTCCTGTTACCCGGGGGATTGAAAAGCTGCAGCCTCTACTGACCTGGATCGACCAAAATTATGATAATCCTGATATAGGTCTGGATACACTGGCTGAAGTGCTGAATACTTCCGGACGTCATCTGAATCAATTATTTCAGTCCATATTCGCGATCTCTCCCTATGCTTATCTAATCCAACACAGGATACACAAAGCAAAGGAGCAGCTTGCCGGACAACCCGACCTAACGGTTATCCAGATTGCCGGTGAGAGCGGATTTCGGGATGCCAGTCACTTCGTAGCGACCTTTCGCAGGCATACCGGTATGACTCCCCAGCAATTTCGCAAGCTGCACATTTAAATACTATAAGTGCGTGTCTTAATCATCTAGGGTTACATTCACACAGCATCCTGGCTCCATTTTGAAACGGTCATCCTGCCATTCCAGCGTGCCTTTGCCAGCAACGGCTATTCTCAGCTTCTTGCCTGCATACCGGACATGACACCACCCGCTGCGGGAAGAAGTTACTCGAGCGAGCGTTAATTCCCCTTCCTCCCACACGATATCGACGGTATATCCTCCCCTTGCCCGAATTCCCTCCACACAACCATTAGGCCAAGCTGCAGGCAAAGCCGGGAGAAGATGGATGTCATCCAGATGGCTCTGCATCAGCATCTCGGCGATGCCGGATACTCCACCGAAATTACCGTCGATTTGGAACGGCGGGTGATCGTCAAACAGATTCGGATAGGTGGATCTGGCGAGCAAGGTGTGCACAAATTTATACGCGTGCTCACTGTCCGCGAGCCGGGCATACAGATTGATCAACCACGCACAGCTCCAGCCGGTATGTCCACCGCCGCTTGCAATGCGCTGCTCCAGCGATTTGCGGGCCGCTTCCGCAAGTTCCGGCGTATGCTCAGGCGTAATCGCATTTCCCGGATAAAGGCCATATAAATGGGATACATGCCGATGCCCCGGCTCTGCTTCAGGGAAGTCCTCCAGCCATTCTCTAAGCCGTCCGTCCGGAGCGACCTCAGGCTTGGCAAGCTTCTCCAGCACCCTGCGGACTGATTGAGCCCACTCGCTATCCATGTCCAGTAGGTTAGCCGCTTGGATACAGTGCTCAAGCAGCTCCCGGATCAGCGATAAATCCATCGTGGAACCGGCGCTAATACTGCACGCTTCTCCTTGAGCGGTCAGGAACTTGTTCTCGGGTGATGTGGAAGGCGCCGTAACGAGCCGCCCGGCAGGATCCTCGATCAGCCAGTCCAGACAGAACTCCGCCGCCCCCTTCATCAGCGGATAAGCCTCATCCCGCAAAAAATCAAGATCCTTTGAATAAGCATATCGCTCCCACAGATGTCCGCACAGCCATACACCGCTCATCGGCCAGAAGGCCCAGCTGGCATCTCCGTCACTCGGTGTGGAGGTTCTCCACAGATCCACATTATGATGTGCGGTCCAGCCTCTTGTCCCATAATGGATCTTGGCCGTTCTTGCTCCTGAAATGCTCAGATCCTTGATCATATCAAATAGCGGCTCATGACATTCGGGCAAGTTGCCTACTTCGGCCGGCCAGTAATTCATTTCTACATTGATATTTGTTGTGTAATTACTGTTCCATGGCGGTTGCATGTGAGGATTCCAGATGCCTTGAAGGTTGGCAGGCTGAGTGCCCGGTCTGGAGCTGGCCATCAATAAATAGCGTCCATATTGAAAATACAGGGCCTCGAGCGCCGGGTCTTCCTCTCCCTCCCGATAGCGAACCAATCGTTCATCTGTGGGCAGCTCCGATTTAGCCGATGATCCGAGATCCAAATATACGCGGGAAAAGAGGGCTCGATGATCATCCAGATGCCTGTTCAACAATTCCTCATAGCCTTTGACGAGAGCAGCATCCAGCCAATCGAGACATCTCTGGCGGAGCTGTTCTTCCGAAATGCCTCCCGGCACAACATCAAATCCGGCGAAATCGGTAGCCGCTGTAAACAGAATCAGAACCGAGCCGGCTTCGGATACGCGAATCTCATTCCCTTCCTGTGCTACACTTCCACCCTCTGCCAGAACCCTTATATGCGCCTGAAAGGATAGACCTCTTCCATCCTCATTGAGGATGGATTGCGGATGGTCGCCCCTGTAATTGTCGGCGATATGGCTGGGAGCCTTCCCTTTCATGACCAATGTCCCCTGGCTGCCCGCTTCAATCTGATGCTGCAGCGGGGAGTCCATGGCAATACGCAGGCTTAATGAGCCTTCCATGGAGGTGTATCTCAATACCATGACCTGGTCCACCGCGCTGATGAATCCCTCGCGCTCGAAGCGCTGTCCCCCGCCGGAATATTGAACAGATGCCAGACCCGTCTGCAAATCCAGCTCACGGCTATACTCTCCGACCGGCTTCATGCCAAGCTGCTGTATCCGCAAGTTCCCTAGCGGCTGATAGGATTCCGTACGCCGCCCAAGCATACGCAGATTAATTAACTCCTCAGCCTCTTTGTATTTCCCGGAAAATATCAATTCCCGCGCACTCTTTAAGTGACGTAAAGCATCATAGTTTTGCGTATCTCTTGGAACTCCCGACCATAAGGTATCTTCATTTAAGGCTATAACCTCCTCTTGAAGCCCCCCATAGACCATCGCGCCAATTCGGCCATTGCCGATCGGCAATGCTTCTTCCCAACGGGCGGCAGGCTGCTTGTACCACAGTCTCCAATTTCCTTGTTTCCGGTGGTTTTCGCTCACGGTGTACTCCTCCACTCCTATAACTTAAGGAAAAGACCCGTTGAACCCGGGCCTTTTCCTTTGTATTTAGAACTATTAGATTTTATTGTACATCCTTACCTGTGAAGAGCGATACTCTCTTCTTCACAAGCGCTGTATATTCCGCTTCCATTTCTTTAGCGCCGGCTTTATCCAACTCGGCAAGGAAGTCGTCAAAGACCTTGTCGAATTGGTCTGGCTTAGCCAATACGGCTTCCGGAATCCGTTTGCGGATAATGTCTTGTGTCTTTTGGTAGATTACTTGATAATCGCCATCGGTTGGAACCGGCATGTTGTACAGAGCGCCCCATTCCTTCGGCTCGAAATCGCTTTCTTGCGGGAACAGATCCTTCCAGGTTGTGGCGCCGTAAGCAGCCAAGGTTTCTTTTTCAGCTTCCGTATAGCCCGCAACGATTTGTTCAGGGAAGTTCGTCGTGTAGTAATTGCCTGATGGATCCTTCACACCGTCGCCATAATGAACCGTCATTGCTGGGTACAAGCTGATGCCTGATTCTTTATTAAAGTTGTTGGCATCGTTCACTTTTCTATCCTGAATTTCTTGCGGAACTACGCGAACGCCATTCTCAACATTGTAATGCTTGCCTTCAATACCCCAGTTCATCAGCACTTGACCTTCATCAGATGCGAGCCAATCCAGGAATTTGATCAGTCGCACCGGATCTTTACAAGCCGTCGTAATCGCGATACCGGAGCCATCGAGACCAGCAGACTGGAAGGAATGGTCTACATAATCTTCATTCAGTGTAACCGGGAAGTGAGCGTAAGTGTACTCATCCTTGCCTGCTGCCTTCAGAGCGTTCTCGCCGTCCTGGTATTCCCATTCCTGACTGATCAGGCCAAGCACGCGGCCGCTGGCAATTTTCGCTTTGTATTGGTCGTCTTTTTGTACGAAGGTTTCCTTGTCAAGCAGTCCTTCATTGTACATATGGTTCAACCAGCGGAAGTATTCTTTTTCCTCAGGACGCTTGTAATGCAATTGCGCTTCATAGGTCTCAGGGTTTACATAGTATTCGCCATCATCCGGAGCGCCGGTTGTCAGGAAGGCAGGGTTTGTTACGGTGATCATGATCTTCCAGTCATCGGCATTCAATGTAAGAGGAATCGTAGGTTGTCCATCGGTCTCAGGATATTTTTCCTTGTACTTTCTGAGAATGTCCTCGAAATCCTTCACTGTGCGAATTTCAGGGTAGCCGAATTCCTTCAGGACTCGCTGCTGAATTTCAAAACCGCCGCTTGCATCAAAGGATTGTTGATCAACGCCCATATTCGTAGTAATTTGATAAATCGAAGGGTCCTCATTACTGTATCTCATACGATTCATATTATCGCCCAATATTTTCTTGATGTTAGGCGCATGTTCTTCAATCAGATCCGTCATATCCATGATGAGTCCGGCATCCACAAGCTTCGACAAGCTGCCCTTAGCAAAAATAAAGTCAGGCACATCGCCGCTAGCCGTCATAAGCGCGATTTTTTGTTCGCCGCCGCCGCTGCCTACATCGTATTCAGCTTGAATCGTAACGCCGGTTTTTTCAGTGATGACTTTACCTACTTCATCCTGCATATTGTTCCAGTTCGGACTCGCGTCCGCACCGAAGAAGGTGAAGGTAATCGGGCTGGTGTCTTCCGCCGCGTTTTGCGAATTTTCCGCATTATTGCCAGTGTTGCCTGTGCTGCCTGTGTTGCTTGAAGCGTTGTTGCCGGAGTTGCCGCAACCGCCGATAAGCAACGTAGTGGCCAGCAAGAGAGCTGCAAAGGTTTTTGGAGTTTTCCACTTCATGTCTACTTTCCCCCTGATTCATTATTTTTGATGCATATCGTATATCAGGCATGGCCTGTTTATACCGTGGTTTATCTGCACGCCTTGTCAAGTAAGGGCTTACATAGCAGATTTAAAAAAAGGGTGCACTGATCTCCTTCCGGTTCCGCAGAGCTTGATTGACGCTCTGCGGAGTAAGGGAAGCAAAGACTTAGGCCTTAACTGCACCCAAGGTCATACCCGATACAAAGTATCTTTGAAGGAACGGGTACACCAGAAGGATCGGTAATGTGACAACAATTGTAATCGCCATCTTGATCGATTCAGGTGAGACCTGAGCCATCAGGTTCGCCATATCATTGGCGTTAACCATCCCGGAACCCTGGTTGGTGCTGGCGAGCACTTTCATCAATTCGTACTGCAATGTCGTCAGATGAGGTTTGTTTCCGTTATACAGATAGGTGTCAAACCAGGAGTTCCATTGTCCTACCGCCAGGAATAGCGCGATCGTTGCCAATACCGGTTTGCAGAGCGGCAGGATGACCCTATAGTAAATCGTGAAATCATTCGCACCGTCCAGCTTCGCTGATTCCTGCAAAGCGTAAGGCAACCCATCGATAAAGGACCGGATAATGAATACGTTAAACGCACTTACGATACCCGGTAATACATAGATCCAGAAGGTGCCAATCAGATCCAGTTGACGCATCAGCATGTAGCCTGGAACCAGACCGCCCGAGAAATACATCGTCAGAGCCAGAAAGGTCGATACGAACTTACGGGAACGGAAGTCGGGACGGCTGAGTGTATAAGCCAGCATTGAGGAGCTGATCAGCCCGAATATTGTACCGACAATTGTTCTTAGCACGGATATTTTAAAGCCCTGGATCAGGCCCGTGTAATTAAAGATCGTCTTGTAGTTCTCCAGAGTGAACTCGCGAGGCCACAGATAAATTCCGCCCCGTACGGTATCCGTCGAATCGTTCAAAGAAATCGCAAGCACGTTCAGGAACGGATACAAAGTGACGATTAGGATAACAGTCATTAAAATGACGTTAATGAGATCAAACACTTTTTCTGATCTTGTAGCGTTAAATGCTTTTGAAGCCGCCATTTTGTCCCCTCCTTTACATGATGCTTTCCTTGGTCGTTTTCTTCATGATGCCGTTTGCCGTGAGCAGCAATATAACACTTACGACAGAGGTGAACATACTGATAGCCGTACCATAGGAGAACCGGCTTATTTTTATCCCATAGTTCAAGGCATAAAGATCCAATACCTCGGAATAATCCAACACGAGCGAATTTTGAAGCTGGAACTGCTTCTCGAAGCCGATCCCGATCAAATGCCCGATCGACATAATCAGCAATACCGAGATCGTTGTCCGAATGCCCGGAAGGGTAATATTCCAGATTTGACGCAGTCGTCCGGCACCGTCCACGCGGGCCGCTTCATACAATTCCTTGTCGATCCCGGTGATCGCCGCCAGATAAATGATGGCATTCCAGCCGGTTTCCTTCCATATATCAGCACCGGTTACAATCCCCCAGAACCATTTCCCCTGTGCCATGAACTGTATCGGTTCATTGATTACGCCAATTGTGAGCAGCAGCTCATTCACAATCCCGCCGTCGACCGACAGCATCTTGGTGATGATCCCGCCTACGACAACCCAGGACACGAAGTGAGGGAGATAGGATACGGTTTGTACCGTTCTTTTAAAGATCGTCCCCTTCAGCTCGTTCAGAAATACAGCGAAGAAGATCGGTACTACAAATCCGAAGACCAGTCCCATAAGACTCATCGCCAGGGTATTTCTTAATACAAGATAGAACCGTTCATCCTGGAACAGGTCTATAAATTGCTTGAATCCGACCCATTCTTGTTCGCCAAATGACCTGGACGGTTTGTAATTTTGGAAGGCCATCGTCCAGCCCCAAATCGGTAAATAGTTAAATACAAAACACCAGATTACAAATGGCAAGGACATGAGGTAAAGATACTTTTGTTGGACGAGAATCTGCCAGAAACCTTTCTTCCGCTTTTTTGGCGGAGAAGGGGTTACGCTTAAGAAATTAGATTCGTTCTTGGCTGACAGCGTTTCCATGTGTCCAATCCCCCCTTCTTTTTATAGTTTAATCTTAGATAAAAAAAGCGTTTTCAAATACCCGATAGATTGATGCAAAAACCATGTAAAAATTAGAGATTCAATGGTAGTGTGAAAATAATTAGCGTGCCTTCTCCATATCTGCTTTCAATATTCAGCCCATGTTCCTCTCCGTAAGTAAGCACCAACCGCTGATAGACGTTCCGCAATCCGATGTGGTTTTTCTCCGATTCCTCCGAGGCCATGATAGACTCCTTTACTTCTTCAAGACGTTCAGGCGTCATTCCCATTCCGTTGTCCTTGATGCTGACTTCGAGCATTTCTTCCAGCCTCCGAATGCTGACCGTTACCTTTACACCGTCCACCTTGTCTTCAACCCCATGAACGACTGCATTCTCCACGAGAGGTTGAATAATTAACGGAGGAACCCGAAAATCCATGACCGAGTCATCCACTTCAATTTCATATTGGAGGCGATCCTCATAACGAAATTTCTGAATATCCAGATAGGAGCGAACCATCTCCAGTTCTTCCTTCAGCGGGGCCTTTTCCCGGCCAATCTCCAAGTTTTTGCGCATAAGGCGTCCAAGCAGACGCACAACATTCGCAATCTCCTTTTCCCCTTTCATATGGGCATTCATCCGAATCGATTCAAGCGCATTAAAAAGAAAATGCGGATTAATCTGGCTCGCCATCATCTTTAGCTTGATCTCACGCTGAGCCAGCTCCAATGCGGTAAATTGCTCGTTCTTCTCCACCACCTGATCCATCAGCAAGCGGATGCTTTCCACCATATAATTGAACTGCCGCGACAATTGTCCGATTTCATCATTGCCGTCAATCACGGACGTAACATGCAGATCCCCTAGCGCAAGACGATTGAAATGCCGGCTAAGCCGCAACAGTCGATTGGTCGTAAGCAGGGATACGATATACACAAAAAGCAGGGCGATCAGCAGAACCAACAAGATAATAAGCAGCCCGATGTAACTGACCTTGTTCGCATCCTCTACAATAGATTCCGTGTTAAATACAGATATGATTTTCAACCCGCTCATACTGAGCTCCGTTAGTAGTTCATCCACGATAATATAAGAGGGCTCCCCCTTGACCTGAAGCTTGTACGTTCCTTTTTCCTGTTCTTTCAGATCCATACCATAATCTAGATTTTCCAGAGTTTGACCGACATAGCCTGGATTTTTCGCAGCGACAACATATCCTCTTTCATCAGCAATCAATGTCTCGAAGGGTTCCTGCAGCAACATGCTGTCAAGCTCTTTCTGGTCAAGCGATACGACAATGACGCCGCTTGTCATCCGGTCGGGAAAAGGAAGCTGGCGAACCAAGCTCAATGTATTGAGGGGGAACTCTTCCGGGTCATTAAAATAAAGCCACCTTACACTTTTGTTGCGCATAGCTTCCTGATACCATTCCCTTTCCGAGATCGGTTCATCTACAGGAATCAGCTCCATGTTGTTGATCAAGGTTGGGTTCTCATAGTACAAACGCACCCCTGCAATTTCTCGGTGAACTCTTTTATATTGACTGAGCCCCCCATATTGTCTGAAGCCATTGTAGTTAATATATTCCTTCGTCAACTCAAGCACGCTGTCATAACGCGTCGTTGCCAGCCGCTCCAGTTCCTTATCCAGTATCAGTGAGTCGGAAACGTCCATCGGAATCCGCAGCATATTGCCAAGTCTGGTTTTGATCTTCTCTACGTTGTTGGTCGCCTGTTCGATTGCCCTGCTCATCGCCTGCTCCCGGAAATACCCAACTACACTCCCGCCCACAATCATCACAGGAATCATGACAACCACAAGATAGGTAACGATCAGTTTGTGTTTTAGCTTAAGATTATTGATAAGCAACGCGGCCTTTTTTAGCATGGCATATTCTCCTTTTGGCTTCCCGTCTTGAAACCGGTCTCATTTTTATATCGCAAAAAGGCCGAATATCCCCTTCATTTTGAAAGGGGATATCAGGCCAAAGAGCAACATAACATGATTCGTTATTTAAACCTTTAATGAATTCTGGAACAAGAAGCAATTTCGAGCCTATTTCAATGTAAATTCTACGGTTGTTTTTCCGCTAAAGCCTGTAACAGCCAACAAGCCGGATTCTGTCAATTCCGCACCTTGAGCAGATACAGCTTCACCCATGCCATGGAGCGACAGTGTAAAGGCTTTACCTGCACCCTCCGCTTGTACGGAGATGGTCTTGCCGTTCCGCACCGCCGTGACGGTCAGTTCTGCTTCCCCCTTCATATTGCGTACGGTGCGCGAGACGGATACGCCTTCTTCCAGCTGATACAATCTCAGGTTAACTCCATCAGCAAAATCGTAATCCGGACGCAGATCATTGGCGCCAATCGGAAGAATGCTGTTTGGACGAACGAACAATGGCAAGCTCATGAAATCGTAGGTCTCTTTATGCCATTTGCCGCCTTCAACCACTTTACCGGAGAGCAGGTGAGTCCATGCTCCTTCCGGCAGGTAGTAAGAAACCTCACCATCTTCACTGAATACCGGAGCAACCAGCAGGGAGTCCCCCAGCATGTATTGACGATCCAGTGTTTCTGCTGCAGGGTCGTTCGGGAATTCCAGGAACATTGCCCTCATCGTTGGAACTCCTTTTTCCGTTGCATAGACAGCCGTGTCGAACAGATACGGCATCAGGCTGGATTTCAGCTTCGTGAAGAAGCGGGTTACATCAACGGCTTCCTCGTCGTATGCCCAAGGCACCCGATAGGAGCTGCTTCCATGCAGCCGGCTGTGGCTGGAAAGAAGACCAAAGGCCAGCCAGCGTTTGAATACGTGAACCGGTGCCGTATTCTCAAAGCCGCCGATATCATGACTCCAGAAGCCGAAGCCTGATAATCCGAGCGACAAGCCTCCGCGCAGGCTTTCAGCCATCGACTCATAATCCGCGTAGCAGTCGCCGCCCCAGTGAACCGGGAATTTCTGTCCGCCGACGGTGGCCGAACGAGCGAACAATGCCGCTTCATTCTTGCCCAGCTTCTCTTCCAGGACATCGAATACTACCTTATTGTACAGATACGTATAGTAATTGTGCATCTTCACTGGATCAGAACCGTCGTGGTATACGACATCGGTCGGAATCCGCTCGCCAAAGTCTGTCTTGAAGCTGTCGACTCCCATGTCCACAAGCTCCCGAAGATAGCCGGCAAACCATTCGCATGCCTCGGGATTCGTGAAATCAACCAAAGCCATGCCAGGCTGCCAAAGGTTCCATTGCCATACGTCTCCATTTGGCTTCTTCACCAGATATCCGCGTTCCTTGCCTTCCTTGAACAAGCGCGAACGCTGCCCGATATACGGATTGATCCAGACGCAGATCTTCAGCCCTTTATCCTTCAACCGTTTCAGCATGCCTACCGGATCCGGGAATACGCGCTCATCCCACTTGAAATCCGTCCAATGGAACTCTTTCATCCAGAAGCAGTCAAAGTGGAATACGTGCAGCGGCAAATCGCGTTCAGCCATGCCATCCACAAAGGAATTTACAGTAGCTTCATCATAATTCGTCGTAAACGAAGTGGTCAGCCACAATCCGAATGACCATGCCGGAGGCAGCGCCGGCTTGCCGGTCAAGGCAGTGTATTTATTCAACACTTCCTTCGGCTCCGGACCATCAATGATGAAGTACTCCAGCACCTCGCCTGTCACGCTGAACTGAACCTTTTTCACCTTTTCAGAAGCGACTTCAAAGGATACGCCGCCCGGATCATTGACAAATACGCCGTAACCCTTGTTCGTGATGTAAAACGGAATGTTCTTATAAGCTTGCTCAGAGCTGGTCCCGCCATCCTTGTTCCAAATGTCAACGATTTGGCCGTTCTTCACAAAGGAGGTGAAGCGCTCGCCCAAGCCGTATACCCATTCTCCTACACTAAGATCCAGCTCCTCACGCATGAACGTCGTACCGGTCGCCGTTTCGGTAATATGTGCCATCGATTTGAAGCCGCTGCCTGTAATGCGCTGCGAGCCACGATAGAAGTTAACTGACCATTGATCTCCCTTGGAAATGCGTACGCTAAGATCGCCGCTCTTAAGCTCCGCATACTCCTCAGTCTCGGTAATCACGGCGTGATCTCCGCTCTTCGTCAGTTCAAAATTAGGTCCATGATCCACGGTTCCATCAAAATGAACCAGCTTGACGCCGATAACCCCCGGCAGCGGGGAATGGAAAGAAATCGTAAGCAGCGTTGAATTGATCATATCCCCACGACCGCGCAATGGCGCCGTTGACGCAGAGGCCGTCAAGGTGTGTCCTTCGTTTATAAAATCGTAGGCTTGAACTGCTGTCGACAAAGAATATCCATCTCGAATCAACCAGTTGCCGTCTGTAAATTTCATGGTTTATAAGCCACCCTTCGTATCGCTTGTATTAGTACCGCAATTTAGTTTACAATTGCATTATACTGATTAAAAAACAACGAAACTAGCAAAATACAACGATTACTTAACACAATTTTGATGAAAGGAATGTTTTTCTAATGGATCAGGCAATGCGCAGCTCCTTGAAGGAGAGCAAAATGCACGGAAATGAGTATCTGCCCCTTGGCACGTACTGGTATCAGTATGGACCCGGTGAGCATGTGATCGATTGCCATTGGCATGAAGAAGCTGAGTTCTTCTACTGTCTGCAAGGCGAGACCATGTTCCAGGTGGATACCGATTATTTTCTCGTTCGCGCCGGAGAAGCCGTCTTTATCGACGGGGGTGATATCCATGCGGCCCATGCCCACGGAGAGCAGGGATGCAGCTTCTTTTCGCTCGTGTTCGATACCCAGCTGCTGGCGAGCGCCCATTATGATGCTGTCCAGGAGAACCTTATTCTCCCTCTTCAGGAGAAAAAGGCGACCTTTCCCCGTCATATTCAACCGCATCATCCCGGAATGAATGTGCTGCTGGAGCAGATCCATGCCATCATGCAATGCTGCAACGATAAGGCGCTTGGTTATGAAGGCGCTGTCAAAGGACATTTGTATCTCATGATTGCAGGAATGACGGCATCTGGCCAAGCTTGCAACCGCCAAGCAGGCAGCCGGAGCGATTCCTTCAAAATTGCGCGTTTGAAAACAGTGATTCATTATATCCAGGAGAATTTCAGTCATCCGATCAGACTCGCTGAGCTTGCCGCCTTAATACCTATGAGCGAAGGACAATTTTGCCGTTTCTTTAAGTCCATGACCCGCCAGACGCCAATGGATTACATTAATGCTTACCGGATCCGTCAGGCAGCCGAGATGCTGCGCAACCCGGATCGGAAAATATCGGACGTAGCCCTTGAAGCCGGCTACGACAATATCAGTTATTTCATTCGTGTATTCAGAAAAGCAATGAACTGCTCCCCTTCCGAATTCCGCAAACGATTGCTGGAGCAGATCGAAGCATGAGCCGCAGGAGCTTGAACCTGCTCCTGCGGTGCTTGACTTTCTGCCTCTTTGCTGTTTGCTGTTCTGCTGTTCTGCTTGTTCTGCCTGTTCTGCCGTATTTAGCTCAGCTTGAACCAGCTTATCCGGATCTCCCCCTGAAGCTTCAAATAGACATCATGTCGTCCGCTAATAGGATTGAATTCAGCAGTTACTGTAGTCCAGGCCTGGCTGCCTCCGGTTGGAATGACTTTCAGCTCAGAAGCGGCCTGCCCATCCGGTTGATCCAGCACGATCTGAATACCGCCGCCTTTGATTCCTCCGGATACTCTTGCCTCAAAGGAGGAAGCACCCGCTCCCAGCTCCACATCCCGGAACAGAATCCATCCCTGTTCTTTGGACAAAGCAACACTTTCCCCGCCCTCACGGCACTCGTCAATATATACCTGCTCGTAATCATCATAGTTAACCGCACGTGTCGGCTGCTGCAGCGAACGAGGCGGGATCACCTCGCCATCGACTCTGAGCACGGTATCCGCTTGAATGGAGCCTGCCGAGCTTCCGATCATAATCGTGTAGTTGCCTTGCTCTACCACATATTTATCCCGGGTTACATCCCACATGGCCAGCTCGGATGCCGGAAGCTTAAAGTCCAGCCTCTTCGCTTCTCCTGCCTCAAGATGGATTCGTCTAAATCCGGCAAGTGTCTTAATCGGCCGTGTAACACGAGATTGGTCTGCTCTGACATAGAGCTGAACAACCTCCTCTCCCGCCGTACCGCCGATATTGCGGACCAGAACAGAGACGGTTGCTGTCTCTTCTGCTCCCATGTTCTCCTTATCGAGGCTCAATTCTTCATAGGCAAACTTCGTATAACTCAACCCGTGTCCGAAGGGATACAGTACGTCTCCATCAAAATATTGGTAAGTCCGCTTGCCCTTGATAATATCGTAATCCATTAAATCAGCCAGTTGATCTGTTGATTTATACCAGGTCATATTGAGCCGTCCCGCCGGATTGTATTGTCCGAAAAGCACGTCACCGACAGCCCGTCCGAGCTCCTGCGCAGAATGGGAGGTATACAGAATCGCCGGCACATGCTCTTGCTCCCAGTTCACAGCAAACGGATAGCTGCCAACGATAACGACAACGGTATTCGGGTTAGCCTCATGGACCGCTTTGATTAAGGCTTGCTGATCAGCAGGCAGCACGATATCCGGCCGGTCGATGGTTTCTTTTCCATTGATAAAAGGACTGTTGCCCACAAAAATCACCGCACGCTCGGAAGCCATCGCTGCACGAACAGCTTCGGCAATGCCATCCTCAACGCGCTCGATCAGGAATTTTGCTCCGTCCGCACCAGGCTCAGAGGAGACTGCCAATTGGGCTCCGTCCAGAATAATCGGCTTCCCTTCCCAGGATTTGAGGACGAAGCAGCCATTCTCCGCAGGTTCAAGCCGGAAGGATTCCTTAACAAACCAGCCGCGCGCCTCCTCGGCCGTGACCTGCAGTCCCTTTTCCCCTTCGGTAATATACTTGCCCGTAGTTACAGCACGAAAAGTAGTATTCCCCCAACCCCAGTCATTACGCTCAAAGGTCTCGGCGGATTCGGCTGCCTGACCATCGGCAACGAGCATAGCTGCTTCTCCATTCATAATGCGAATATACGAGCCGCTCTCTGCCTCGCGGATTCTCACCTTATCCAGCCCCGTATGGAAATGGGCCTTGCTCTTCTCAGACAGCTTCTCCTGAATGCCTTGAAGGGGGGTGATCCGGTAAGGCGGAGTGCCGCTGTACCAATCCGTGTAGGCTTCATTCGCAAGCGGCCCCAACACAGCGATAGACTCCAGATCCTGATGCAGCGGAAGAATTCCGTTGTTCTTGAGGAGAACCACTGATTTCTGTGCTGCCTTGCGCGACAAATCCGCATGCTCCGGTGCGCACAGCTTGGATTCCGGAACATGTCCGTAAGGATTCCGGTCAATCGGATCAAATTCTCCCAGGCGGAAGCGCACACGGAAGGTATTGCGCAGGGCATGATCCAGATCGCTCTCCTCCAGCAATCCCTGCTCCAAGGCATCCCGGAGCGCGCGGAATGAAATGTCTTGCTCGTCCGTAATGCTGTCGATTCCTGCTTTGACAGATCCAGCCACGGCCTCGGCGTAGGATTGGACATATCCATGATCCATTACAGTCCCCAGCACGTCTCCGGCATCTCCGACGACGAATCCATCCATGCCCCATTCTTTTTTCACAATCTCGTTCACTTCACGATTCAGGTTGCACGGCGTACCGTTCACCCCGTTGTAAGCTGTCATCATCGACCCGGCCTTCCCCTCACGAAATGCAGGTTCGAAAGCCTTCAAATAATATTCCCGTTTATTCCGCGGATCAATACTGACCGAAGCGCTGCCGCGATCTATTTCATTATTATTTCCATAAAAATGCTTCAAGGTCGCGACCGTCTTGTAATAAAAAGGATGATCTCCCTGCATTCCCTTTACAAGCTCCGTTGAAAGACGTCCCGTCAAATACGGATCTTCTCCATAGGCCTCCTCGGTGCGCCCCCAACGCGGATCCCGCTCCATATCGACGGTTGGCGCCCAAACGGTCAGTCCGTTCACAGCAGGGTCCCTTTGATAATAAACCCGGGCCTCCTCGGAAATGACCGATCCAATTTCACGCATCAGTTCGGGATCCCAGGTACAGGCAAGTCCAATATTTTGAGGGAACACCGTTGCTTCACCCAGCCAGGCAACGCCGTGGGCCCCCTCTGTGCCGTGCTTGTATTTTTTGACTCCTAATCGCGGGATCTCGGATTGGTATTGGCACATTAATTCGATTTTTTCATCCAGAGTAAATCTGGAGATCAGATCATTAACCCGTTCTTCCAAAGGAAGATCAACATTTTGAAATGGGAAATTCATGTAATAAACCCCGTTTCTATCTTGTTTTTTGAAAGCGCTATTATAACTCTTCGCAATTATCATAACTTGATTCGCAAGGGCTTTAATACTCAAGAAATTTGCACTCTTTTCATATGAAAATCAGTAGAACTAAAAAGAAGAGGGCCGAGTAGTACGGCCCCTTTTTCTAATCTATATAAGATGAACTATATAAGTTGAACTGGAAAAGTACACAGAAGGGCATAAGTGAGAAGTGTTCTGAAGAAGCGATAGCGTTCGCCTTTGTGAGCGGATTTCCACCCTTTTATGGCTTAGTACAGTCAAAGAAATCCGTGAACAACAGCGATCGTAAGAACACTTCACACGTTGCCCCAGGTGTACAATCTTTAGTTCAGCTTATATAGATTAGTTCGGCTTATATAGGCTAACTATTTGATGTTTTCCGGTAAGCAGAAGGGGAGGTCCCCACATATTTCCGGAACTTGCTATGGAAGTAATCGACATTGGTATAGCCCACTCGTTCGGCAACCTGGTAAACCTTCAACCCTTCCTCCAATAAGCTCTTGGCCTTCTCAATCCGCACCTTATCCAGGTACGTGTTAAAGTATTCGCCTGTCTCATTTTTAAACAGCTTGCCCAGGTATGCGCTATTGTAGTTCAAGATGCCCGATAAGGTTTCCAGCTTGAGGTTCTCATTAAAATTACGATGGATCAGTTCCAGCATCATCTTGACTTCCTGATGCTTACTGCATGCTTTCGAGCCAAGCTCGTTCATCATTTGCTTAAGGAATTGCTGTGCCTTTTCATAGAGCTCTCCCAATGTCCACGCCTTATAAATATCAGACAAGTATTCCGAAAACTCCCTGTTCCGCTGCTGAAGCTCCGGGGACTGCTTGATCCCTCTTCCCAGCAGTGCCGTCAGCATCTCGGCAAAGTGAAGCTTGATCTGCTCCTCCGTAAGTCCTTGGGAGATGTAACAAGTCCCTTTTTGTTCAATGAGCTGCTTCACCAGCTCATGGTTTCCAATCTCGACAGCGTAATAGATTTGTTCATCCAACTCATGAACCGAAACGCCTCCATCGTGCGTCTGCTCTACAAGCAGTTCCTCTGTCAGCAACTTATCATTGCCTAAAAAGAAATGGTTCTTGTTCAGTCTGTTGGCCACGCCATAGGAATAGGCAACCTCCTCGATCTTGCACACCTTCGGACCAAGAGCTAGCGAAAAATCGATGCCCAATCCTTCAACGACATGTCGAATATTCGAATATAGTTCAGACCATTCCACCGGAAGAATCGGATCATTCAACAAAACACCGATTTGCGAATGATGGGAAAATACATACCCCCGCCCTTTCGCTTCCAGCAACCGGGTCATCGTATTTCTGACTGCAGCAAGCTTTTCTCCATAATCCTCCTCATCAAGAACCGTTGATAGCAACAGCACCTGATAGGACCTCCAGGCTAGTCCGAGCTCTTCTGCCCGGCTCCAAAGCAGCTCCGGATCACCCGGATGCTCCATCAAAAGCGAAATGATAAAAGACTCTCTGCCCCATTCTCTTGTTGTAAGTCTCCATTGTTCCGCTTGACTCGCTTGATCAATCTGGGACTTGATCGTATCCAAGTAACCAATCAGTTCATCTTCATCAACCGGCTTAAGCAAGTAACCGTCAGCACGCTGCTGTATTGCCTTCTTCGCATATTCAAAATCGGCATAGCCGCTCAAAATCAAGATGTGCAGGGAGGGGTCCAATTCCCGAAGACGACCGATTAATTGCAGCCCATCCATCCCCGGCATGCGAATATCAGCGATAACCAGTCCTGGTCTGAGCTGTTGGTACTTCTCCAATGCTTCGTTGCCGTTAGACGCTGTATCTACCACACAGTACCCATGAGCTTCCCAATCAATAAACGAGCGAAGACCCTCACGGAGCTTTGGTTCGTCATCGACAATCAGCACTTGAATCATCGCTGTTCTCCTTTCCGCCGAAGTAGACTCGGCAGCCCAGTTTTATGTAAATTATGCTCTTTTTTTGAGGAATAGATCCTATGATTAGTATAGCGTTTACATCCTCTGTTACTTTCAATTATAACTTTTATCAAAATTACAACAAACATAATTCTGTTAAAATGTTGCACAATATTGCGTTTGGCATTGCGCTCGTCCCCATGCAAACGCCGTATAAAATCTAAACATAAAGCAGGCACGCTAGAGAGGCAACGTGTGAAGGGTGCTTACGATCGCTGTTGCTCGCGGATTTCTCTGATTGAACTAAATCTTCACAGGGAAGAATCCGCTCACAAAGGCGAACGCTCACGCTCTATGCTTCCGAAGTAGCTTTCTTACAGAAAGCTTTTACCTTCACACTTATGCCCTAGCCACTTAGCCTTTACAGTTTTGCTACAAGGCAGTTGGCACATGGCTGCTCCGATCCTTCATGCCTGCTTCATCCGCTGCGTACCTGCTGCGTGCGTTGGAGCGTCGTTGCCCCTCCTCGTGCCACAGCTTTGCTCCTAGCATCAGATGAAATGGAATCAAAGCCTACCAGCCTCAGCGGTTAGTATCCTTCTTGGGTAATATCCTCCTGGGTTACATCTTCCTTCGGCTACTTCCTTCTTCGGTTACTTCCTTCTTCGGTTACTTCCTTCTTCGACTACATCTTCCTTTGGTTTTCTAACGGACATTTTGGATCGTTAGCAGGCCTTTTCAGACTATTTTGATCGCTAACGGACATTTTCGCCACTTAGAACACCCGATCATCCCACTTTCCTCTAGATCTACTCGCTAAGTGTACAAAATGTCCGTTACACTTCCATCGTCATCAAAAGTTAGCTCTAAGAAGACGTAATGTCCGTAAGAATCAGGTGAAAAGGTGAAAGAGACTCAACCGGAACAGTGTGCATGTCCCTTTGATCCTCGAAGTTGGAACTTTGGGGCTTTGGGCTTTGGGCTTTGGGGCTTTGGGGCTTGGGGGCTTGGAACTTCGGAGCTTTGGAGCTTCTGGCCTTGGAGCCTCGGTCCTCGGAGTCCTGGAGCCTTTCGGCCTCAGGGCCTCAGAGCCCTGGAGCTTTCGGGCTGAAGTTGCCTCCCGTGACAAATTTTCACCGCCTCCGCCTGAGTAATTGCCCTGCCAGGTCGGGCGCACACCACCAATTGCCCATTCTGGGCGCACCACCACCGAAAAAGGACCGCCCGGTTCCCCGGACGGTCCTTTTGAAACCCGTTCACTTACTTCATCTCGCTATGATCCTTTATCGGCACCCCGAAATCCGGTGTCCCGTCTTCCTTCCACCCAAACAATTGGGCACGAGTGTGCCGGTTCGGATCGTAGAGCGGGTCCCCGACAATCTCCTTGTAGTTCCGGGCATGGTAGACAAGAACATCCCTTCCGTCCTCCGAGACCGTAAAGCTGTTATGCCCCGGGCCATACTGGCCTGTCTCCTCATTGGTCTGAAATACCGGAACCGGCGACTTTGTCCACGACGCAGGGTCCAGCAAGTCCGCATCTTCATCCGCGGCAAGCAGGCCCATGCAGTAGTTGAAGTCCGTCGCACTCGCTGAATAAGCGATGAAGATACGTCCATTTCGTTTCAATACGGCAGCGCCCTCATTAACGAGAAAGCCGATCTTCTCCCAATCATACTCCGGCGTAGAGATCATGGATTGCTCGCCCGCCAGCGTCCACGGATTGCTCATTTTGGAAATGTATAAGTTGGAATTTCCTTCGATCTCAGGATCCTTTTGCGCCCAGACATAGTATAGCTCTTCCCGGTGTTCAAACACAGTCGCATCAAGAGCAAAGGACTCCCAACGGGTATGCACCTGCCCCTTCTCGATCCACGTCCCCTCTAGCGGATTCTCCGCCTCCGTCTCCAGCACATACATCCGGTGATCGAACAAGCCTTCCTGCGTCTCCGTCGTTCTGGCGGCCGCAAAATAAATGTACCATTTGCCTTGAAGGTAATGGATCTCCGGTGCCCAAATGTTGGCGCTAAGCGGACCGGAATCATATTTATGCCACACCGCCTTGGGTGCCGCGCCTTGCAGTCCCTGAATCGTGGCGGACCGGCGCAATTCGATCCTGTCGTATTCCGGAACCGATGCCGTGAAGTAGTAATATCCGTCTGTATGCTTATAGATCCATGGATCCGCTCGCTGCAGAACAATGGGGTTTTTGTATTCTCTCTTTGTATTCATATCGGTTTCTCCTTTATCCTTTTTATTCCTATTTCTACTAACCCTTCACCGCTCCTGCCGTCATTCCGTCAATGAAGTACTTCTGGAAGGCCATAAACAGAACAAAGATCGGAATGATTGAGAAAAATGAACCCACGATGAGCAGATCATAATTGTTCCCATACGGTGTAAGCAGCGTCTTCAAGCCGATTGGCAGCGTATATTTATTGGAATCGCTAAGCACCATAAACGGCCACAAGAAGTTGTTCCAGCTATTCATGCCGTTCAAAATAGCCATGGCGGCGAATGAAGGCTTCATGATCGGCAAAATCAGCCGCATGTATATGCCGTACTCCGACGCTCCGTCTACACGGCCGGCGGCAATAATCTCCCTTGGAATTCCGCTGAGGTATTGCCGGAAGAAAAAGATCGTGGCGGCTCCGGCTATGCCCGGCAGAACAATTGCAGAATACGTATTCATAAGCCCAAGATCGTTCGTGAGTTTGTACAAGGGCAGCAGCAATATTTCGAAGGGAACCATCATGATGAGCAGCACGCAGATAAACAGAAAGTTCTTTCCTCTAAATTCATAGGCCGAAAACCCGTATGCCACGGCGGCGCTAACAAATAAGGTAAGCACAACCTGAACGATCGTTAAAAAAACCGAATTGAAGAACCATGTAAAGTAAGAATGACTGCCGGTAAATAGAAAAACATAATTATTCAGACTCATTCGGCTTAGGTCGAAGCTTAAGTTCAGACCATTTCTTACGAGGTCTCCCCCGGGCTTGAAGGAAGCCAAGGCAACCGCATAGAACGGAATCAGTACCAGGATGCAAAGGATAGCGAAAAATAGAAAGAGGACCGCTTTGAACGCAACGTCTTTTCTCATCAGTTCTCCTCCTTTTTAAAGAGGCCGCTGAACGCCAATTGCGTCAAATTAATGATCATCGTAACGGCAAGCAGAACAATGCCCACCGCTGCCGCATAGCCCAGATTGTTCTTCTCAATCCCCTGGCGGTACAAGTATCCGACGATCGTAAGACCAATATTTTTGGGAGAATTATTTCCGTTCCACAACATCATACTCTCAATAAACATCGCTAAACCGGCGTAAATACTGATCGTAAGCACATAAATGGTCGTTGGCTTAAGCAAGGGCATGGTGATTTTTGTGAACTGCTGAACCTTGGAGGCACCGTCGATGGCCGCCGCTTCATAATAATCATCCTGAATATTCTTCAGCCCGGATAAGAAATACAGCATATTAACTCCTGTCCAGCGCCAGGTAGCAAGCACCAGAAGCGCAATGTAACCCGTAACCTGGCCTTTTAGGAATTTAACCGGATCCAACCCGAAAAAGCCAAGGACACTGTTAATCAGCGAGGTATCCATTTCACCAAACATAAGCCGGAAAATCGTACCTGCGACGACAACAGAGGTTAAAGCGGGAAAGAAGAAGGAGGATTTGAAAAACTCTCTTCCCCACATGAATTTACTGTTAATCAACACCGCAAACAGCATTGGAAAAGGAATTAGAATGAGCAAGGTAAGCACCATATAAATAACGCTATTAGTTACCGCCTTGAAAAAAACTCCGTCCGTTATCAGCTTGGAATAATTGTCAAAACCAACCCATGCGGCTTCCTGGCCAAGCGTCAGCTTCTGGAAGCTCATGGAGAATGAACTCGCCAACGGATACACCCAGAAAATCAAAAAGACAGCGATAAAAGGAAGTACGAACACATAAGGAGCAACCTTTTGCGAGTACAGGAACCTTTTAATCATCGTCCTCTCCTCCCTTTTAAAGAGAGCTGCTCCGGTTAGAGCAGCTCTCAAGTCTTATTTCCATGAGGCCTACTTTAATTCCTGTTCGATTTGAGCCTGGGCTTCGTCAAGCGCTTGTTTTACGTCCTTGCCGTCTTCAAAGATCTCATTGAGTGTTACGGTGCAAAGGACATTGTTAATGGTCGGAGATGATGATGTAGATTTAATCAGCATGATTTCGTCTTTTATTTCATTCAAAACCTCAAACGGGTTATTGGCAAAATACTTCACAAATTGGTTGTCTGGATTGTGTGTCACATCATTCATATTCCACACGTCCATATTTACGGGGTCAAAGCCGAGCGTGTTCCAAATCTCGATATTCGCGTCTTCAGACAACTTGGCGAAGGCGAGGAAATCTTTTGCTAATTGAATGTCTTTCGCCGTCTTGGTCACAACAGTACCTGTACCGCCGCCGCCGACCGATCTAGGCATCCCTTCTTCCAACACCGGAATCGGGGCAATTGCGATTTTCCCAGATAAATCAGACATATAGTTCGTATATCTGGACATTTGCCAGAGCGGCATGAAGGCCGTAGCATAGTTCCCGGAATTGAATTCACCGTAAGCCTCTTCCGTATCCGGCTGTCCGCCTGCAATCGTAGCAATCACGTTATTGTCCTGCAGATCTTTAAGCATCGTTAGCGCCTTGACGGCCTCTTCAGAATTCACAATCGGATTACCTGAGTCGTCTGTCAGATCTGCGCCTTGCTGAGCTAGCAACTGCGTAATCTGCCAAGTTGCGCTGGTATCAGCCGTCCCCATGTACTTGCCGGTCTGTTCATATACTTGCATCCCTGCTTGCTTGAAATCCTCCCAAGTTACGATGCTCTTGTAATCAACTCCGGCAGCCTCAAGGATTTCTGTATTGTAGAAGGCTACAGAAGCACCGACATGAGTTGGAATCCCGTAATTTTGGCCGTCTTTGCTGTACAAATCAATTCTTGATTGAACGATAGTGTCTCTGTAAGGATCAATCACATCATTCAAAGGCTCCAATTGAGGCTCACCCTTCAAAAAATCGGGGAACTTGCCTAGTTCGATATCGGAGATATCTGGAGCCCCCACTCCCGTCTGAACCGCGATGGATAGCTTATTATGCATGTCATCATAAGGCATCACGGTAACATTAAGCTTGATTTGACGGTCCGGATACTCTGTATTCCATTTGCCCAGCATTTTCTCAAAATGCTGTCCATGCAATTCTACGAAAGTCCAATAGGACAATTCCGTCGCATCTTCCCCGGCACCGCTGTCCAGCACAGAAGTTTCACCGCTGCTGGAAGAAGATGAATTTCCGCCGCACGCCCCGAGTACCGTCGCCATTACGAGCACCAAACAGATCGTGAACCATTTTCTTTTCATACCTTGACCTCCCACATGATCATTTTCGGCTTAAGCCTTTTTCAAACGGATAACATTCCAGGAGGCTTTGGATAAGCGGGCATGCACGAAGCCGTCCCGGCATTCCGCCCCTCCCCGGGAATGAGGTTTGACTGATTCCAATTCCGCTGTATTTACCGCTTTCAAATCCTCATGTTCAAGTACAATATGCTCTATGATTCGGTAGTCTTCGAAGCCGCGGACATCACACTGTAATTCGAGCGCTTCATCCAAATGACGATTGACAGCAAAGATGGTAAGTTCTTCTTCCTCCGCGCGGTATACAACCGCACTATCAAGATAAGGAACATCGGTATAATCCTGCGCATCATATTTCGGCGAATCAACGATGGGCAGCAACGACTCGCCCCGGCCGTATCTGGATGCATGCAGATAAGGAAAGAAGATGGTCTGTCTCCAGGCGCGTCCTCCGTTTTCCGTCATAATTGGCGCTATGACATTCACTAGCTGAGCCAGGCAAGCCATCTTGACCCGGTCTGCATGACGAAGCATCGTAATCAACATACTCCCGACCAGCAGAGCATCTTCAAAGTTGTACACATCTTCAAGCTGCGGCGGACCAATCGTCCATGGATCAATCTTGGCATCGGTATCATTGGAGTGATACCAGACGTTCCACTCATCAAAACTGAGATACATCGTCTTCTTACTGCGTTTCTTAGCTTTGACGTAGTCGCAGGTAGAGGCTACCGTTCGTATGAAATGCTCCATGTCCATCGATCTGGCTAGGAAATTAGCCGAATCATGATCCCGGTTGCCATAATATTGGTGGAGGGATACATAATCAGCGACTTCATAGGTGTGATCGAGCGTAATCGCTTCCCACTCCGGGAAGGTCGGCATCGCCGTGCTGGAACTGCCGCAAGAAACAAGCTCAATCGTGGGATCAACCAGGCGCATCGCCTTTGCCGTCTCATAAGCGATTCGGCCGTACTCTTGGGCCGTCTTCTGTCCGATTTGCCATGGACCGTCCATCTCATTGCCCAGACACCAGGTCTTGATCTTATGCGGCTGTTCGTATCCATGACTGCGGCGCAGGTCACTCCAATAACTCCCGCCTGGATGATTGCAATACTCCAGAAGGTTTCTTGCCGCATCGACTCCGCGAGTTCCGAGATTGACCGCCATCATCACTTCAGAGCCGATCTCCTTCGCCCATCGGGCAAATTCGTTCGTGCCAACCTCATTCGGCTCGATCGTTCTCCAGGCCAGCTCCAGCCGTTTGGGACGATCAGCCAACGGTCCTACGCCATCCTCCCAGTTATATCCGGACACAAAATTTCCGCCTGGATAGCGGATAATCGGTACATTCAGCTCTTGGATCAGCGTCTTGACATCATTGCGGAAGCCATAGGTATCTGCCGCAGGATGAGCTGCTTCGTAAATCCCCCCGTATACGGCTCTGCCGAGATGCTCCACAAAAGAGCCATAAATCCGCGGATCAATTTCGGCAATTTTAAATGCTTTGTCTACAACCATTTTTGCTTTGAGCCCAGTTGTTGCGGATGACAAATGATCACCTTCCATCCCTATTTTAAATAACGTTAAAATGTTTCCCATCAACTTGAATGAATCCGCTTACAGATATAAAATAACATACAAGAACACTGCTGTAAATATATAAATATAAATCTTTTCATGTTTTTATAAACAAAATCAATCACATTATCAGAAAAATTCAATGTTTATTAGTATTTAACTAAGATAATTCATAATTAGACTCTATTTAATTTTATAATTATATGAAGTATACAGGCGTTTATAACCATATTTTATATAAAATTTTATTCAAATCTATGTTTTTTGATTTAATACTTTTGTAAACGATTGAGTTGGTTTATAATTATATAAAACAAACCTAAGTTTGATTACTTTTTCTGGAAGAGGGATATGACGCATGATTTATATTAAAGATCTAATGAGCGGCATCGATATTTTTAAAGCGTTAAGCTCTGAAATCAGAATCCAAATCCTCGAACTGCTCGCAAAGAATCAAGCGCTGAACCTGAATGACCTTGCTAACAAGCTGAATCTTAGTAACGGGGCTATCACGATGCATATTAAAAAGCTCGAAGAAAGCGGGCTAATTGAGATCAATACCACCGTCGGCAAGCATGGGATTCAAAAAATCTGCTACTTGAACAAAGATAAGTTAATGGTTGATCTTCGTAAAAAAGATGTAGAAAATCTCTATGAAGTAGAGATTCAAGTGGGACATTACAGCAATTACCAGGCATTACCGACATGTGGGCTAGCAACGAAAGACAGCATTATCGGCGACTTTGACGATCCGCGATACTTCGCTGATCCTCAGCGTATCGACTCCGAAATCATTTGGCTTGCCGAAGGCTTTCTGGAATACCGGATTCCGAATTATCTTAAGCCCAATCAGAGCTTTCGAGAAATTCAGTTCTCCATGGAGCTGGGATCGGAAGCCCCGGGCTATTGCGATAACTATCCTTCCGATATTCATTTCTACATTAATGATATCGAGATCGGCTACTGGACCAGCCCCGGCGACTTCGGCGATATTCGCGGAACCTTCAATCCGGAATGGTGGCCGCCTCATCTGAATCAGTACGGGATGCTGAAGCTCATTCGAATTAATCACGAGGGCAGTTTTATTGATGGCTGCAGAATATCGGATGTGACACTGGATCAAATCCAGCTGGATTACAAGAGCGATTTAACCTTGCGCATCGCCGTAACCGACAACTCCGTGAACAAGCGGGGATTAACCATCTTCGGCAAAAATTTTGGCAACTATGGGCAGGATCTGCTGGCACGTGTTCTTTACGATGTAAATGAAGAGTAACAAATAAAGCGTGAAATCCGGGTTTACTTGCTGGATCTCACGCTTTACTTATATGCATAGATCGAGCAGGTTCCTAGAAACCCTACTCGCACTAAATATTATGGAGAGGCAAGCTGACTGCCAATGATTTCTCCGGAACCAAAATTCCCTGAAGGATCTGCAAGATCATGCTCAAACAGAAACTTAGCTGCCAATTCGGCTTTTCCCTCCTCTTCTTCAAAGGAAGCTTCCTGTGAAAGCCGTTTGACTAATGCATCGGTCAATGAAGTATTATAAATTCGCAATTCATCCATTTTGCCTTCGAAAGGACGATCCCACCAATTCACACCAAGGCTGAATATCCCCGAATGATCTTTAAAAATATCCGGGAAGCCTTTACCCGTATATTTCTGCTCACCGTTAACGAACACCTTCACACTGCCCTCATTTACGATAAAGGCGAGATGATGCCAGTCTTTTGTTCGAATTCTGGAGCCGGTTGAACCATCATACCAAGCTTCACCAGACCATAGCATTGTATGGTTATCCCAAGAATCCGGCACAAGGCTGATCCAGCTTGATTTGGATTGCGCCCCAAAGAAGGTGGTCGAGAACTGGTTATGCTCCTCCGGGTATACCCAAAGCGATACAGAGTATTCATTTCCGGAGATCAGGCCATCCGGGAGGCGGATGCCGGATTCGCCGTCAAATACGGCTGCATTCCCGGTGACGCCTTTTGAAAAGGCTATATTACCATTACCATTCAGCTCATCAATCAATGGCCCAGTAACTTTGCCGCGCTCATAGTTGTCTGTCGAATCGGACAAGTCATCTTCAAAGGCATAATGAGCAACTAAGCCCTCATTCAAATCCAACGGAATGACGCGGACCTGGAATTTTTTCGCGGCGCTAAAGGCTCCCTTTGTGATCACTGCCGTAAGCTCTGCGGTCAGCGGTTCTTCCCATGGATCAGGGGGGCTGATAACACCTGTGTCCGAAATAACTGAAGGATCAGAGCTTACCCATTCGATCTTAGTTCCACGCACACCTTTCACAGGTAATTGAAGATGATCGATCACTCGGCTTGTATCTCCAAGCGAAAGCGCCTGTTCAACGGCTCTGACCGCCTGTTGATCGGTTATATCCGGCTGCTTGATTCCCCAAATGGTCTCTCCCTTGGCCGAAACAGCTGTAAAGGTTAATGTGTTTTGCTGCAGAAGCGGATCCCAGCCTTGGACAAACACCCCATGATAAGCTTCGCCGTTCACCACAATCTCAGCATCATATCCGCCTTCCAGACCCCAGCTGCCTTCCAAGTCACCCGTGATCTTCTTATCCTTTTCAAGCGTGATTGATACAGACTCCGTAACTGCCCCGGAATAGGACAGGCCGTGATTTACAAACTTATAATCTCCGGAAATGCTGGCCTCCTTAACTGCCGCTGCCGTCTCCCCGGAATATCTTTCAGGCGCCGTCACAAGCCAGCCATCCTTGTTCATGAACATCTGATGGACGCGAAGCTCATGCACCTCTCCACGCTCAGGGAAGCGGGTATGGAACAATAGAAAGTACTTTCCTGCAGCCTCATCGTAGAACACCGAGTTATGACCTGGAGATACATATCCATAACCGTCCTCCGGACCAGCTTCCCCAATCTCTTGCTTGAAAAGGAAGTTGCCCATCAGCTTGATGCCGATCAGATCATTGGCTGTATTCTGGTCTGTCAGGACGGCATTTTGCCCGGATGCATCGAGATAGGGGCCGGCCGGGCTGCTCGCGCGGAACTGCCTCATGTTATAGCCGCCGTCCGCTCCAAGCCAGCCATAGGTCACATTTAGATAATAGTAGTCCGTAGACGGATCATAGAAAATATAAGGACCCTCGCCCGATTTGGTAAAGCCGCCGGCGATTTTCACTCCGAAATACCGATCGATCAGCCTGCCGTCTTCGGTAACTCCATCCTGTCCAGGATACTTCGGCAAGCCTGTTTCCGGATCAAGCTCAAGCAGGAAAATCCCGCCGGACCACGAGCCATAGGTCATCCACAGCTTTCCTTCTTTATCAAAAAATAAGGTGGCATCGATTGCGTTCGGGTATATCGTATTGTTGTATTCTCCTGTACTTTTGAACCATTCCGGATTTTCTCCGTTCAGTAGTCCAGCTTCGATAAGCTCAGGCAGATGGGTCTGAGTCCACTTCTTATTGACCGCACTATTGTCATCCCTTGCATCATGAAGTGTGAAGCCGGAAAAGACAACCGTATCTCCATACAAGTACGGGCCTTCGATATTTTGGGACACAGCAAACCCGATAGCTGATCGGATATAAGTGGAAGAGGCGCTGTAATACTGCATAAAGGCTCCGGTTGTTCCATCAGGATTCTTGTAATATTTATTCCAGATTACATCCGGCGCCCATACTGCATATCCTCCCTTGCTATCGGCATCATCTTCTCCTGCCCACTTGAATGAATCCGCCAAATTTTCTGACAGATCCCCGTAAATCACGTTTCCGGGTGTCGTATATCCATTCGTGAATTTGGTCCAATTCTGTAAATCCGCAGATTTGGCAGCATCAATATGGGATCCAAAAACATAATAAGTCGAAGCATCCTTAATCACAGAAGGATCATGGACTGAGACATTAGTCTGATATGGACGAAGCGTTCCATCCCCGTATCCTTGCATATATCCTGCGGCGACAGCCTTTCTGAGCTCTGACAAGGAGGACTCATTCACATCCTGATCCCGGAAGTTCCATTCACCTTCATTGATATATTGAAAGACTTGATTAATCCAGGCGGCAAATTCTACTCTCGTAATCCCTGAAGCCGTGTTTTCCTGAGCATAGCCTGTGGCCGGAATCAGCAGGGCAACTAATAACAGCAGCGTCAATCCTCTCTTTAACGATTTCATGGAATTCTCCTCCCCTAGTTCAGACACAGCGTGACTGCCGACATCGCCGGAAGCCGTAGTTTCAATCCTGCCTTATCCGCAACTACTTGTTCAAAGGGGGCCGGGGCAACGGTATTAGGTTGCTCGAAGGTGTTATGATCGTTCATATGCTTGGCAGTTAAAATCCTCCCAACAGGCTGCAATTCTACAGCATCCAATCCGCGCACCTCTACATAAATCTCTGCTTCCTGACCAAGGTCAATATTGACCAGGCTAAGATGAATTCTTCCCTCATGATCCTTGGAAGCCGATACCGTCACTTGCGGCAGTTCCTGGCCTTGATGCTCGAAGTTGCCTAGGGTTGATTCGACCGATAGCAGTTCAGCATCCTGATGGACCTTGAACATATCAAAGATATGATACGTCGGCGTCAGAATCATGTTATCCCCTTCCGTTAAAATCATGGCTTGCAGCACATTAACGGTCTGGGCAATATTCGTCATATGCACCCGATCCGCATGCTTGTGGAAAATATTGAAATGCAGCGCAGCAACGAGAGCGTCCCGAATCGAATTTTGCTGATAAAGGAAGCCCGGATTTGTTCCCGGTTCTACATCGAACCAAGTCCCCCACTCATCAATGATCAGACCAACACGTTTATCGGGGTCATATTTATCCATAATTGCTCCATGCCTTGAAATGAGCTCATCCATATGCAGCGCTCTCTTCATCGTGGCGAACCATTCATCTGTGTCGAAGTCCAGCGCCGATCCCTTACCCAGCCAAAAGTCACCAGGTATAGTGTAATAATGCAGGCTTAAACCATCCATCAATCCGCCCGCATGCTTCATCAGCACTTCCGTCCAGTTATAGTCATCCACGTTGGCTCCGCCGGCAATTTTAAAAATCCGGTTGTTTCCATAGTTACGCACATAGGTCTGATATCTCCGATACAGATCAGCATAGTATTCAGGACGCATATGGCCGCCGCAGCCCCAATTCTCATTGCCAACGCCAAAATACGTTAGTCTCCACGGCTTTTCTCTCCCGTTCTCTTCACGCCAGTTAGCCATAGGCGATTCACCGTCAAAGGTCATATATTCAACCCATTCGGACATCTCCTGGACCGTACCGCTGCCAACATTTCCGCAAATATAAGGTTCGCACTCCAGCAACTCGCACAGCAGCATGAATTCATGGGTCCCAAAGTGATTATTTTCAATTACACCGCCCCAGTGGGTATTGACCATTCGCTTACGGCGCTCGTACGGTCCTATTCCGTCCTTCCAATGATATTCATCGGCGAAGCATCCCCCCGGCCAACGCAACACAGGAATACGGATCGCTCTTAATGCCTCCAGCACATCCTTTCGAATCCCCTTTGTATTCGGGATGGAGGATTCTTCACCTACCCAGATGCCCTCATAGATACATCTCCCGAGATGTTCCGCAAAGTGACCGTAAATATGCTTACTAATTCGAGCTTGGGAAATGTCTGCATTGATAAGGATACGATTGCTCATCTATTGTCCCTCCGGCTTTCTTAATAGTCCCGTTGATCATCCTTTAATGCCTGAATTCAGGTTAATCGATTGAATGAAGTATTTCTGCGCGAATGCAAACAGCAACAAGGTTGGAATAATAGCTATGATGGCTGAGCCCATTAGCTGGCCGATCATGCGGTAGTTGCCGTAAATATCCTGAAGCAACAACAACCCGGCGGTAATCGGCATTTTATCAACATCGGTATAAACAATGACTGGCCATAAAAAGTCATTCCATGAGCCGACAAAGGAAAACAGTCCGCACACAATCAAAACGGGTTTGATCAAAGGAAGAATAATTGAGGCATATATTCTGAAATCTCCCGCCCCATCCACTCTGGCGGATTCATCCAGCTCATGCGGAATTCCCTTCAGGAACTGACGAACCAGGAAGATATTCCCCATCCCCGCCAAGCCTGGAATAATCATCGCCCAGGAAGTATTCACCCAACCGAAAATATCAATAATTTTATAGGAAGGAATGATGTTCACTACACCCGGAAAGAACGAAATCCCCAGCAAAGTGAAAAATAAAGTATCTCTACCCTTGAATTTCATTCGGGCATAACCGTAGCCGGTCAACGAAATTACGACAATAACCAGAAAGGTATGCAGAGAAGCTATGAACACCGAGTTGAATAACCATCGCATGATCGGTGCAGTCGAGGTATTGCCCAGAATTGTCACATAGTTCTCCAGTCTCCACTCTGCCGGAAACAGACGGAAGCCCGATTGCACAATCTCCGACTGTGTTCTGAAAGAGGTAGATATGCCGAAGATGACAGGAATGATCCACGTGATGCATAGAGCCCAAAGAAATAAATTCGCCAGATATTTGGATATGTTCAATTTACTCATTTGAAGAACACCTTACCTCTCGCTTCCTTAGATTCGACTCCCTGACAGACAGCTTACTCATTGGCATTCCGGTTCATGACATAGTATTGCAATGCCGAAATCACCAGGATGACTATCCCCAGCAGTACAGCCATCGCTGATGCCATTCCTGCAATGGATTCACCATGCCCGAAAGCCAACTGTCGAATGTACATCATCAATACATGTGTCGTCTGTCTAGGACCACCGTCGGTCATCATCAGAGGCTGACCGAATACGTTAAACGCCCCCGCAGTCGTCATAACGAAGGTGTAGATCAACGGAAACCGAATCGAAGGCAGAGTAATGCTGAAAAATTTACGACTCGCACCTGCTCCATCCATTTCAGCAGCCTCATACAAATCCTTTGAGACGCCTGCGATGGAAGCACGGTAAATAATCATGTTTCCGCCAACGCCGCCCCATACCGTAATAACGAATATGATAATCCACGCGTAAGGCTGGGTAGCAGGCCAAGCAACTTGCGAGTTGAATATATTCCCTGCTATACCGAGCTGCTTGTTAAATAGCAGTAACCAAATCAGCGCCGCCGCTGAAATAGAGATCAGGCCCGGAATATAAATAATGGCTTGAATAACACCCTTCAGCTTCACCTTCCGATGCTCTAATGAAACTGCAACGAGGAGCGGAATTACAATCAAGAGCGGAACGCTTATAGCTACGAAAATAAATGTGTTCGTAAGACCATTAAAAAATTGGGTATGAAAGGTAGATGTGGTGTCAAGCAGTATCGTCTTATAGTTGGCGACACCAACCCATTGCGGGTCGTTCATGAGGTTCCACTTGGTGAAGGAAGCATAAATCCCGTAAATGGTTGGAATAAGAATAAAGATTAAAAACAAGACCAGATGAGGGCCAACAAAGAAAACCGGTGCGAATGATTTCTTTCTCATAGCCAATGCATATCTCCTTTTGACGAAAGGATGTGCCAACCGTCCTTATCGGCACATCCTTTCAGCTTTCTGTTCCCGACTTTAATTCGCTTCCGTCTTGCTGCTTTCTGAAATCTTATCCTCAACGAACTTCTGCATGGTTTGCAGCGTTTCATCCAGATCCACATTGCCGCGTACAATATCTGCACAGTAAGTATCTACCGCTTCAGCTACATAAGGATAATATTCATAGGTATAGATATATAGGGATTCGATCTCCTTCTCGTTAGAGGTGAAGAAGGATTGCATGTATTGTGAGTAGTCCGGGCTTTCAATCACTTCTTTACTTGCAACAATTTGTCCAGCCTTCGCCCATTCAATTGAATTTTGACGAATAAATTCCAGGAAAGCACCGATACCTGCTTCCTTCTCATCAGATCGTTTATCATTCTTGAGCATAGCGAACAAATGGGAAGAGGCCCGGTTCGTAAATTTATCCGCAGTTGCAGAGTAAATATTGGTCACCCCGAAATTGAGTCCCTCTACTGCAGCATGAGCTGTAGAGCTCCACGTTCCGTCTGTAGAAAAGAAAACATTGCCGGATTGGAACATCAGGTATCCATCTTCACCGAACGGAGTCATCAGACCCGCATCGGCAATCTTCTTCACTTCCTCGAAGGCTTGCTTCATCACCGGCGTATTTACCGCAGGCTGCCCATTTTCTTCAATAGCTCCTCCAAGATTCTGGATTTGCGCAAGAATGACCCATCCAAGGAGCGCATCATTTACTACATAATCTCCTTCGTCCAGCTTGCCTTGAAGAGAGAGCATCTCATCGATCGTCACAACATCATCATCCAGGAAATATTCCACATCATATTTCTTAAGCAAATCCTTGTTGTAATACATGGTGTTGCTATGAATATCAAGCGGAACTGTATACTGCGTTCCACCAATGTTTCCAGTTGTCCAAGCTTGAGGCAAATAGTTTTCTTCTTTAATTTCAGGCTGGCCGGCGATCGCCGAATCAATCTGTTCGAGCATCCCTTGCTTTACAAAGCCGGGCACCCGGTCAGCATGGATAATTGCCAGGTCAGGCACACCTTTGCCGGAGTTAAGCACCGTTGATATTTTTGTATACATATCCGCTGTGATCACATGTTTAACTTGAATTTCCGGGTTGGTCGCATTGTACTCCTTTACCAGCTGGTCCATATAAGCGCCGTCATCTCCGGTCAAGGGAGTCCAAAATGTAATTGTCTTGCTGTCCGAACCGCCTCCGCATCCCGATAACACGATACTCAGAACAAAAATAGTAACCATCATGATTATTCCGTGCTTTTTCAAAACCTTCGCCCCCTAAATTTTAATAAAGCTTGATAATGGCATGCAGATAACTCAGATTCTACTTTCTTTCTCAACTTGTACGTACATCTTTAGATAAATTAATAAATTTATAGCTTCAACACCTCCCAGTCCTGCAAATAGGACTCCCTTATACTGGTCAACCATAACGCCATCAATTATTTTATTAATATATGAAATAATTGACGAATGATTAAATGAATTCGCTTACAGGTATAAATTAACATAGGATTTCAGCGTTGTAAATACGTCATTTTAAATCTTTTCATTGTTTTATAAAAACAATATAATCATTAAGTTTAAACAATGTAAAATCAAAGAGATGAGGCCTAAAAACGCCTGCTTTCTTTTATGTATTTATAAACCATAGCGTCAAAATAGTTCAATTTTTTCTTTAATTCGTGCCTTTACCTCTCTTCACTTTGAAATCTCTTCCAATTAAATGTTCATTGGTTTATAATAGTATAAAATAAATATAATTTTAACTTCGTTATTGGAAGAGGGTTAGAACCGGATGATTTATATCAAGGATTTAATGAGCGGCATCGATATTTTTAAAGCGCTTAGTTCGGAGATCCGAATTCAAATGCTGGAGCTGCTGGCCAAGAATCAGGCCTTGAATCTGAATGAGATTGCAAGCAAGCTGGGACTAAGCAACGGGGCCATTACAATGCACGTAAAAAAGCTCGAAGAGAGCGGGCTGATTGAGATCAACACCACGGTAGGCAAGCATGGCATTCAAAAAATATGTTATCTGAATAAAGACAAATTGATGGTTGATCTTCGCAGTAAAGATATGGAGAATTTGTACGAGGTTGAGATTCAGGTGGGTCATTACAGTAATTATCAAGCCGTACCTACATGCGGGCTCGCTACCAAAGACAGCATTATCGGCGACTTTGACGATCCGCGATACTTCGCTGATCCTCAGCGTATCGACTCCGAAATCATTTGGCTTGCCGAAGGCTTTCTGGAATACCGGATTCCAAATTATCTTAAGCCCAATCAGAGCTTTCGAGAAATCCAGTTCTCCATGGAGCTGGGTTCTGAAGCCCCGGGCTACTGCGATAACTATCCTTCAGACATTTATTTTTATATTAATAATATAGAAATTGGATGTTGGACCAGTCCCGGCGACTTCGGCGATGTTCGCGGAACCTTTAACCCGGAATGGTGGCCGCCTCACTTGAATCAGTATGGCATGCTGAAATTAATCCGGATCAACCGGGATGGCAGTTATATAGATGGCTGCCGGATTTCTGACGTTACTTTGGATCAGATTCAATTGGATTACAAGAGCGACATTACGTTTCGCATTGCCGTTACTGACCGTCCTTTGAACAAGCGAGGATTAACGATCTTTGGCAGAAATTTTGGCAATTATGGACAGGATCTGCTTGCGCGCGTGCTGTACGATGTGAATCAAACATAAAATGAAAGAGTCCTTCGTTCCACGTCTACGAGTGGTGATGAAGGACTTTTTGTCCTGTAAATTAAAAAAGACAATCTGATGTGCAAAAATCCCTTGTAAGCATCTATATAGTATTGTACTATATAGAACAGTTGGAGGTGAGAAAACTGGTCGCTAAGACAAGTGGCGGATTTTTGATCAGCAAAATCAAACAAATTCAAGGCAGATTGCTTGAAAAAGCACTTATTGAACATGGGATTACGCAGTTTAATGGCGCACAAGGACGAATCCTGTTTGTTTTGTGGGACAACGATAACATCCCCATAAGTGAGCTGTCTGAAAAAACAGGACTGGCTAAGACAACCCTGACTAGCATGCTGGACAGATTGGAGAAATCCGGACATATTCAGAGAGTACATGACCCAACTAACCGCAGAATAATCAGAATTAGGCTCACAGAAGCCGCAAGAAATCTGCAAGAACAGTATAATAAGGTCTCGGAGAAAATGAATGCTATTTTTTATGAGGGGTTTAGTGACGATGAAATATTCACCTTTGAAAATAGCCTTAGGAAAGTGCTTGAAAATCTTGCGAAAAAGGAGAAGGATTATGAATAGTGTCATTAAATCGGAGATTCGTGCGTTGCGTCAAAATGCGCATGTTGCGTATATAGGCTCAGTTAACGAAAACGGCTTTCCTCAAATAAAAGGAATGCTTGTGCTTGAACACGCCAGCATGAAAACTCAGTATTTTTCTACCAATACTAGTTCAAAACGCGTGAAGCAATTTCTCAACAACCCTAAAGCTTCTGTATATTATAGCGATGAGACAAGAAACAAATATAAAGGGGCTTTGTTTACCGGGACAATGGAGGTTTGCACCGACCATGACACTAAGGCACTATTATGGCGGGACGGCTTTGAAATATACTATCCTAAAGGCATTGATGACGAGGATTATTGCGTTTATAAATTCACAGCGGAGACTGTTAATTACTATCATGGATTGAGCAATTTAACATTGCCTATAGATGATCTGTAATACATACATAGCACGTCCGAGCGTTAGGACGTGCCATGTAATATTAGGTCAGCCAGAGGCCTCCGGCTGGCCTATATTTGCGGTTGTTTTTTCCTGAAAAGACTGAAGCCTTTACGAAGGATACTCCGTTAAGCCGTTACGTTTAATTCCACAGATATCGTATCCCGGCTGTTCCCGCCGACCTGCACGCTTACCTTGCATGGCTCGGCCGCAAATTTCATTTCCCGGTTCCAAATACCGAGTTCCTCCCGGCCCATCGTAAACTCTACCGCCCGCCGTTCTCCCGGTTTAAGCGTCACCTTGGCGAAGCCCTTCAATTCAGCAAAACGCCGGGTAATGCCGGATTCGCTGGCTTGAATATACAGCTGTGCCGTTTCCGTTCCCGCCAGAGCGCCTGTATTCGTGATCTCTACACGGACCTTTACCTCTTCCCCGCCCTCCAGCTCTCCCGCAGATATCGCGGTATGTGATAAGGACAGATTTTCATAGGCAAAATTCGTATAGCTTAAGCCGTAGCCGAACGGATATAATGCCGCCGATGGCATATCAACATATACGCGCGGCCGCGACGGTGTCTTCTGATTGTAGTAAACCGGCAATTGCGCTGAGGAACGCGGCAGCGAGACCGGCAGCTTGCCGCTTGGCGGCTCCTGTCCGAACAGGATTTCAGCCACGGCCTGCCCACCCTCTGTCCCTGGATACCAGGCACAGAGAATGGCTCCGCAAAGCTCCTCAATGTCGGTTAGCGCATGCGGCCGCCCCTGAATGATCACAGCCACGACCGGTGTGCCGGTAGCCGCTACCGCTGCAGCCAGCTCACGCTGAACGCCGCCGAGCGATAGATCCGCCAGATCGACACCTTCGCCGCAATCCATCTCAGAGGGGCTGCCCTCGGAGAGGATCGCCGCACCGTTGCTGTCGAAGTCGCCGCCAAACTGGCGAGCACTGCTTCCGCCCAATACCAGTACGGCAACGTCAGCTCCCTTCGCCGCCTCCACCGCTTCAGCGATGCCCGCTGTGGAGAGATCACGAATGCCGCAGCCCAGCGCATGCACGATTTCCGTGCCTTCCGGAGCCACGGAACGAATGCCTTGCAGCACCGTCGTTCCGCTTCCCTCCGGCTGTACGCTGGTGTAATCGCCTAATTGATTGTACAGACGATCCGCATTCGGACCAATGACCGCAATCCGGCGAGGCGAGGAAGAGAGCGGCAGCAGGTTATCTTTATTCTTAAGCAATACCAGCGATTCTCTGGCAATTTGCAGGTTAACCGCCTGATATTCCGGTCTTCTGGCAGCGGAGCCTGACTCGGAAACATAGGGCTGTTCGAACAAGCCCAGTCGGAACTTAAGGCGCAGGACACGCGCCACGGCCCGGTCCAGCTCCTCTTCCTTCACCAAGCCCTGCTTCACCGCCTCCTCCAGCGTTGAGAAGGCGGTGTCCCACAGGCTGAGATCAACACCGGACTTTAAGGCCAATGCCGCGGCGGACTCATAGCTGCCGGTCAACGTCAGCAAACGGTCCACGGCCTGCCCGTCCGCCATGACAATGCCATCAAATCCCCATTCCTCGCGCAGAATGCCTGTCAGAAGATCCGGGTTAGCATGACAAGGCACGCCGTCAATCTCGTTGTATGCCGCCATGAAGCCTGCCGCACCAGCCAATGCCCCGGCCTGGGCCGCAGGCAAATGGATCTCCCGAAGCTCACGTTGCCCGATGGCAGCCGGTCCGGCATTCCGCCCTCCTTGGGCAGCTCCTTGAGCACATAGATGCTTCAGTACCACTGCCAGCTTATCCGTCCCTGCCAATTGCTGCGGATCATCCCCCTGCATGCCGCGCACCGCCGCTTCGGCAAATTGCGAGGCAAGGTAAGGGTCCTCACTGAAGCATTCCTCCGACCGCCCCCAACGAGGCTCTTGCAGCATATCAAGCGCTGATACAAGGCCGATGTGAGCGCCGCGGCTGCGAATTTCCGCCGCCATCAGGCTATAAGCTTGCTTCATTAATTCCGGGTTCCAGGTAGCCCCTACACCCAAATTAACCGGAAGCAGGGTACCGTCCAGCGCCTGGTGGCCATGGGGACATTCCTCGGTCAGCAGCACGGGGATACCCAGACGCGTATGCTCGAGCACGTACCGCTGCACCTGATTGGCCGCCTTGGCGCTCTCCGTTGCGGTAATGCCGTTGCTATAATTGACTCCCGACCAGGGATCGCTGCGGAACAGGCCGTACAAAGCCCCCATCCCGCCGCCACGGGCTACCTCGTCCTTGAACGCATCGGTCAGCTCGAAGCGTTCTCCTTGACGTACGTAAGCATCCCAACCGTACATCCGCTGGTTAAGCTGCCCTACCTTCTCAGCGAGCGTCATGCGCTCCAGCAAATCCGCGATTCGCTCCTCCAAAGGAACGGATGATTGTTTGTATTTCTCCATGTTCTGCTTCCTCCCGCCTGCCGATACTCCGCGCAGTTGTTTATTTGTCCTCTGCCGATGGATTGCGTTCTTGCGTCTCGGCACTTTCCGCTGCCGCGTCCTTGCCGACGCGCAGGCCCCGATACTCCTTCGGCGTCATGCCTGTATGCAGCTTGAAGACCGAAACAAAATATTTGTATTCCTTATAGCCTACCTTATCCGCGATTTCGAACACCTTGTCATGGGTTGTGGCCAACAGGTCTTTGGCCTGCTCGATTCTCATCTCGTTCATGTACTCCGTAAATCCTCTGCCCGTGCTTTGCTTGAAAATGTAACTAAAATAACTCGGCGTAATCTTCAGCCAAGCGGCAACCTCGGAAGCCTTCAGATCAGTACGATAATGATCGATAATAAACTTCTTGGCCTTCTCGACCACCCAATAGGACTTGTCCATCCCGGTCTTGTCGATCAACTGCTGCAAGGCCTGCATATCTTCCATGACCACAGCCTCCAGACCAGCGTAGGAATTGTAGATATTCGGGTCCGGCTGTCCGGGATGGCCATAATCAAGGCCCGTCATGCCGCTTTGACGCAATCGCTGGCGCAGAAGGGCAAAGACCTCCTCATAAATCTTCCAGATTTCCGGCAGCAAGTAACCCGAGTCACGGAAGAAACCGAACATCCCGGCAACCAGGGCCTGCACCTCCTGCTGATCCTGCTTGAACAACGCAGCAACCAACTGCTGCACCGTGTCCGCAATATCCAATCCGGGAAGCTTACGCTCCCTCATGAGCTTATCATAACAGCCCGCAGTCAGCACCTGTCCTTGGCCCAGCACATGAAGCCCCAACAGCCGAATCGCCTCCGCACAGCACTCCGCAGTCTCTTCCAGATGGGCATATATCCGGGATGCGCCTCCATAGATGTGCCCCTCCCCATCAGGAGATAACGCAGTCACCGCCCGGTCCAGCAGCTCATCCCATTCGCCAAGCTCCAATTCTTCATCCGCAACCAGCAGGGTAATTAATAGATTCTCGTGGTCAAATACAGAAAACGCCCGAAGGCTTTGCCGCTCCAGAGACTGCCTCAGGCTCTCCAGCCAAGACCGCTGGACCTGCTCATAAGATTCACCCTTTACGCTCGCAAAGCGCTGATGGAATTCGGCAAACTGCGTGGCCAGAATCCGAAATTGAACGCCGCGAAGCGATGCAGGAGGCTCCTGCCCGTAAGCCAAACCGTGGCGGGCTGTGCCCGAAAGCCACAGCTGTATATCCTGCATTGCCCCCTGCTTGTCCTTCTGGCAGATACGCTGAACAATTCTCCCGACAACGGCGGTCAATTCCTCGATATCAACCGGCTTAAGCAAATAATCGTTGACTCCCAAACGAATGGCTTGGCGCGCATAGCTAAAATCTTCATAACCACTAATCATGACGACCTGTACATGAGAATGATGCAAACGAAGCTGCTCCGCAAGCTCCAGACCGTCCATTCCGTCCATGCGAATATCCGAGAGCACCAGATCCACGCCATGCTGCTCCACCAGCCGCAGCGCTTCCCTGCCTTCACGGGCCTCTCCAACCACTTCAACTCCTAGCTCGACCCAATCAATAGTATAGCGCAAGCCTTCGCGAATGACCGCCTCATCATCAACGATAAGCATTTTTATACGATTGTTCTCCCCCACGAATGTCATTCTTGCTTCAAAATCAGGACTCATGTGGTTCACCTCCTGAATGAGTGGTCTCGGTGTAAGGGATGCGAAGACGAATCCAGGTCCCCTTGTCCGTTGTCTCTACAATCTGCAATCCGTAATCCGGTCCAAAGAAAATCGACAACCGCTCATGAATGTTGTTCAGAGCCCCTTCCCTGCCCACGCCCGTTGGCCGCTGATCCAGAGCCATGCGAATTTCCTCCGCCCGTTCAAGGGTCATCCCTTTGCCATTGTCGATCACATCAATCCAAATCTCGCCTTCTTCGGCATAACACCGGACCGCCACTTTATTGACCAGATGGCTTTGGTGCAGCCCGTGCTTGATAAAATTTTCGACCAAAGGCTGGATCGTCGCTTTCAAAGTAATTGCCTCTTCAATTCCAGCTTGTATGAATAGGGTATACTTTAACCGCTTCTCTCCCAATCTGCGTTGCTGCAAATACAGATAAGAGCGGGCAAACTCCAGTTCCTTGCGCAGGGTCGTCTCATAGCTGCCCATGCCTACACTCGAGCGAAAGAACTTGGACAACATTTCAATCAATTGGCTTGATTGCGTCGCCTTCTCCAATCGAGCGGTCCAGCGAATCATATCCAATGTATTGTAGAGAAAATGCGGGTCCATCTGGTTCTGCATCAGCTTGAGCTCTGACTCGCGCTCCCGCAGCTCCAGCTTGTACTTATGCTCAATCAACTGCTGAATCGTCTGCACCATCTCGTTGAATTTCCGGTTAAGCTCAGCTATCTCATCCTTGGAGTTAACCGGTACCCGTGCATTGAAATCCCCGAAGGCCACTTTGTTCGTTTCCTTCTTGAGCCGCAGAATAGGTTGAATAATAGTATAATGGAACCCGATCAGGGCCGTTAAGCCAAGCAGCAGAATAGCCCCCAAAATAAACAGCATCATCAGCTTGACTCCACGAAATTCCTCCGATACCTCCGCTTCAGGAATCATGGCGATCACCTTCCACTCCGTATTCTCCATCCGATCGTAAACGGTCAGATAGCGAATATCGTCCACCTCATAGGTCAGGTCCCCCCTGTCGGAAGAAAGCTTGTCCAACAAGGAACGATCCGGCTTGAAGCCTTCCGGCATCTGATTCCGGGAGCCCAGAATGATCTGCCCCTTGGGACCTACGATAAACACGCTGCCGGTCCCTGCTTTGAATATTCCTTTTTCTAATGAATTCACAATGCTCGCTTCATCCAAGCGAATAATCAGCCGGCCGAGCGGTCTTGTAATCTGGCTATAGGAATTAAGCACTCGAAACATGGACAATACACGGACCTCTCCATTCCAGCCGCTCTGAAGCTGATACCCCTCCGTCCAAACGATCCCGCCCTTGCGCTCCTTGGCCTCCTGCTGCCATCTCTGCTCATCCCCGCTAAACGGCTCCCCCATCTCGATAAAGCTGCCGTTAAAGCCAGTGATTTCAATTGCCCGGATATACCCCTTGGACATCAGTTGAAAGGTGAGAAAATCCTCGATATTACGCTTGAGGTTCGTCTGCTGCTCACTGGTAAGCGGCGGAGCCGACCTAAGAAAGTTGCGCATGTCCGGACTCAGAATTAAATAGTTGGCAATGTCCTCGACCATCTTGGTTTGCTCGCCAAGCTGGTTAACGACATTGTCCAGATTGCGTTTAGTAGAATTGATAAACTGGTCTCTTAATACAACATTAAATTGATACTGAACCACGACGCCAACCCCAATGGTCGGCAAAATGACAAACAGCAGGAAAATAACAAGCGCTTTACGTTTCAAGCTAAAGCTGCCAAGGACTCTTCTGTTGCCTGTCATCATGCTGTCGCCTCCACCTGGTCTTTGATGCAAATTGACCGCCTGTCCGCCGCCCCCAACACTTTGCAAGGACGGCTAACAGCCGGTTTATGTTATGTTATCCTTTTACCGCTCCCGCCGTCATACCGGTAACGAGTTGTTTTTGCAGCAGCAGGTAGAAAATAACGATTGGAATCAATGCCATCGTTAACGCCGACATTTGCAAGGTCAGGCTTGCTGTCTCGATGCCGACGAAGTTTGCAAGCCCCAGCGGCAACGTCTTCAACTCGGAGGAACTGATCAGCACCAGCGCGAACAAGTATTCATTCCAGTTATATATGAAATTGAGGATGATGACGGTCGCCATCGCCGGTCTCGTTATTGGCAAAATAATTGACCAGAATATCCGGAAGATGCCGGCGCCGTCCATCACGCCCGATTCCTCGAGATCCTTCGGGAACCCCCGCATGAAGCCCTCCAGAATAATGATCGTTAATGACAGGTGAAATGCCGTATACGGCAAAATCAGTGATAAATGCGTATCGAGAAAATGCAGCTTCTGCATAATCAGAAAAATCGGAATCAGCGTAGCATGTATCGGTACGAGCATCCCTAGCAGGAACACTCCGTAAGTCAGCCCGCGAAGCTTGAACTCAAAACGCGAAAGAAAGTACGAGGCCAGCGCCCCGAGAAGCACGGTCACGATCAGGGAAGCAAAGGTCACGAATAAACTGTTCAGAAAATATACGTTCATGTTCGCGATCTTCCAAGCTTCCGCGTAATTGGAAAATTGCAGCGTCTCCGGCAACGAGAACGGGTTGACTGCATATTCCTGCTCTGTCTTGAAGGAGTTGACCACCATCCAGAAAAGCGGAACTATATTCATAATAGCGAATAGACTCAAAAATGTGTATGCAAATATGCGAAACCCCAGCGACTTCCTATTCACGGCGAACCCCTCCTTCCTCAAGCATCTTTTTCTCTACCCAAGCGATTGACCAGCGTAATGACTACCAGGCTGAACAGCAGAATCAGAATGGACACCGCACTGCCGTAGCCGTAACGCATGTTCATAAAAGCGCTGTTGTACATATGGATGGTCATGACCTCCGTCTGATGCGCCGGACCTCCGCCCGTCAGAATCTGAATCAGGTCAAACACCCGGAAGGAATTACTGATGCTGTACACGACACCGACCATCAAAGTGCTGCGGATCATCGGAATCGTAATGCGGAAGGTGCGTTTGAAGCCGGTCGCTCCATCCAGCTCGGCAGCCTCGTTCACCTCGTCGGGAATATTTTGCAGAGCCGCCAGGAAAATAACCATATATAAGCCGCAGTTTTGCCAAATATACGCGACACTAATCGACAGCATGGACAAGCGGCTGTCACCGAGCCAATTCTGCTGCCAGCTCTCCAGTCCGAACATGCCCAGCAGGTTATTCAACATGCCGTATTCCGTGTTGTAGATCATGCCCCAGATCAAGGACACCATAACCGATGAAATAACAACCGGCATAAAGCCGACGGTACGGAAAAATCCGGAGCCTTTTAGCCCGCGATTGAGCAAGAGCGCAAGCAGCAGACCCAGCGGGATTTGCCCCACCAGACCGGTAACCATGATAATGACGTTATTCTTGACGGACAGCCAGAAGATATCGTCGCTCAAAATTCTTGTGAAGTTCTTGAGCCCCACAAAATCCATGGCTCCGATGCCGTTCCAATCCATTAATGAATAATACAATGACAAGCCGATGGGAACGATCGCGATCCCCAGGTAAATGATCAGTGCCGGCAGCAAGCCGATAAATATCGCCAGCTTCGTTCCACGCAGCGTTTGCATGTCGGTCCCCTCCTTTATGTCGAAGCCTTGCTTCACACCCGATGAATGAAGAAAACCCGGGGTTCGGGTTTTCTAGCAAACATCGATTTTGAAGCCTCGTGCCTGTCTTGCCGTTTAAGTGCAAGTTCGATTTTCCGAACTGCCTCTGCAAGTGTCGGCTAGTTCATATTGTCCAGCGCTTCTTGTACGTCTGCAGCCAATTCCTCCGGTGTGGTATGGTCCATCATCAAGGCTTGCAGCCCGTTTTGGAGAACATCGACCACCTGAGTCGGAATCAAGCTGTCGAATACCGGGGAAGTACCGTTTCCGGTCAGAGCAAGCATTTCCTTCAGATAAGGACTGGCATCCTCCGGAATTTCAACCTTGGCCGGCACAACGACGCCATTACGGATCAGTTCCTTATATAAATCTTCGTTAACGAAAAATTTCAGGAATTCTTCGGCAGCCTGTTTCTTCTTCTCATCCAACCCGCTCTTGATCGCAATGCCGTATTGCAAGACGCCGGCACTCTTCTTCGGCTCACCCCTGCCGCCCTCTACGCTCGGGAACAGGGCAATGCCAAACTTGTCGCCTTCTTCGTTATTGATGCGGACACGGCCGTCTACCGTAGCCGAGGAAATATGCATGGCTGCTTTGCCTTGAATGAAATAATCCTGGGCTTGCACGGAGTCCATGTTGTTGGCATCCGTATTGAAGGCATCCAGCTTCGACAGCTCCTCGATAACTCCCAGCGCCTTGACGAACTCGGGATCGGTGAATTTGGCCTTGCCTTCCAGAACGGCCGGCAAGAAATCGCTTCCCGTAAAGCGGTCGCCGATAATGGAAATGTAAGAGGATTGCAGCGGCCATTGCTCTTTATTGCCCAGCGAAATCGGGGTAATTCCCGCCGCTTTTAGCTTGGTTACCGCATCGATGAATTGATCATAGGTTTCCGGGAACTGATCGTAGCCTACTTGCGCGAACATCTCTTTGTTGTAATAAATAATGTCGACGAAATTCTGCTTTGTCGGAATAGCATATTGCTGTCCGTCTACGTTAAATCCGCTCAAAGCCGCTTCCGGTAAAATCGAAGTCCAATTTTCCATCAGATGGTTGATCGGCTCAACAAGGCTGCCGGCTACCAGCGGAGCTAAATCGGCCCCCGGCCAAACGACGTTGATGTCGGACAAATTATTGGCCGCCGCCAGCGTGCGAAGTTTGGTCTTGTACTGTGCGGACGGAACCCCATCCTGCTTGATCACAATATTCGGATGCTGCTTCTCAAATTCGGCGATTCTAGCCTTATACACTTCGTTATCCACGTTAGGCGAAGTCCAAGGATGCATCATGTTCAAGGTGATTGTTTCTTCTTCACCCGAGCCCCCGTTCTTGCTGTTGCTCGCCGCATTATTATTGCCGCAGGCTGCGGTGAACAAGGTCAGTACCGCGATCAGACCAAGCAATACTGCTTTTTTAGTGCTGTTTCTTTTACTCATAATCAACCCTCTTCTCATATGATTTGGAATCGCTCCACCACCATAACAGATGATGTTCTTTTATATATCTCTACCTGTTATATTATCTATTATAAAAGCGTAGACAATTCGACTATATCCCATAAAATTTCGATTATATCCGAAATATATCAATAATTTTGTCTTAATCACTTGTATTTCGAGGTTTAAATGTTAACTATTATTACATGAAAATTGAAATTGTTTCTTACTTTCGCCTCCTTTCATTTCATTTTCTTTCGGTAAGCGTTTGCAAGAATATTAGGGTGTCCCAAAAGTAAATTTTGGAACATCTTCTTCAGGTGTTATGTGGCGTTCGTACGGAAAGGGGGTTGTCCCTCAGTTCAGTAATCATAAGATGACTGAGCTGAAGACTTACGGGACAGCCCCATACATTGAACTGGCACTCCGCAATAAATGAATCTGACTAAGCTTGCGAATCTTGCAAAATATGATCGACCAATTCCTCAACCGGTACGGTTGCCAGCGCAATTGCCGTATCCGTGACTCCGTAGTAGATGTACAGCAGGCCGTCCTTCACCACATTCCCTGTCGGGAATACCACGTTCGGAATCTGGTAGCCGAATTTCTCGTAATACGTCTCCGGCTCCATGATGAAGTTATGTGTTCTCGCGATTACTTTCTCCGGATTCTCCAAATCCAGCAGCAGCGCCCCTACCCGGTAGACCACTTCATCATCCACCCCGTGGTACAAGACCAACCAGCCCCGGTCCGTCTTTACCGGCGGCGTCGAGCCGCCGATCTTCCGCGATTCCCAGGCCATATTCTCCGCCTTGGCCAGCAGCTTCGGCTCTTCCCAGTGGATCAGGTCTTCCGAATACGTGATCCACATCGCGGCCTTCTCCGTTCCGTATTCCTCGCCGATATATTCCTCAGGACGGCGCAGCAGCACGAACTTCCCGTTGATCTTCTCCGGGAACAGGATGTTGTCCCGGTCGTTGATATCCAGCGGCGTCGTATCCGCAACAAATTCCCAATCGATCAGATTCTTCGAGGACAGGATTGACGAACGCGTCAGCCAGTGCCCTTCTTCTTCTCCCCAACCGTCCGGATACTCCGGAATCGAACGCTCCGGAACTCCCCGCCCGGTCGGATAATAGCTCATCGCGCAAGGCCGCAGCGCATAGTTCAGGTAATACGTATCGTCAATCTTGACGATACGCGGGTCCTGTACGCTTCCGTAAGGGAAGCCCAGCATGTCCGGCGTTACGATCGGCTCGTCCTTCACATGCGTGAAATGCACCCCGTCCTCGCTCTCCAGCAGGCCCAGATAGTTCTTGCATGGCGTCAACGATCCCGCCGTTCGCTCAATCATATAGAACTTATCGTTATCCAGGATTACCGCCGGGTTAAACACCGTGACCATTCTCCACTCATATCCACCGGGTACCACGATCGGATTCTCCGGATGTCTTGTGATTTTCATCTATTATGCCTCCTCATGTAAGCCCTTTATTTCTTCATTAATGTTATTATAGCCTTGGTGTCCGGGATGAAATATCCCATGAAGTTTAGAAAACATCTGAATATTGCCGATGTTTTTGTACCGCCACAGCCCGGCACACTCTATTGTGGACACGGCGCTATAATTTTAGTAAGCATGAAAAAACTCCCCATACGGCAACAGGTTTTATTATTTCACCTGTCCGCCGTATGGGGAGCGTACACCTTTTGGGTTAACCCCTTCTGTATTTACTGCTTCACGGCCCGATGCTAGGCCTCGTAATTCACAATGTAACTCTGCAATTCGGTATGATAAAAACCCACACTATACTCAATCAGTTTTCCAAATTCATCCCGCGAGGTTCTGGAGCGCCGCAATACAGGCGTATTGATCTCCAGTCCCAGTGCTGAGGCGGCCTCAGCCGGAACCTGAACCGCTCCGAATTCATCCTGGAGCTGATCCAGGGACAGCCCCTGCTCCTCCAGCAGTTCATATAACGATTGCTCGCTTAGATCCATGAGCTCCAATCCCTCCAGGAGCGGAGTCACATAATGAATATAGTAGATAAAGGGCTGCCCGTTGAGCAAATACATGCGCACCAGACGAAGGCACCGGGAACCGAACTCTGCCGTCAGCTTCTGCTTCTCCTTCGCACTCAAGAGGTCTCCCAGCCCCGCATCAGCTCCGTCGGCATCCAGCGCGATCAGCTCCACGGCAAGCCAGCGCTTTTGAATCCGATGCCCGGATTCCACGAGAATTTCCGTGAAATGCTTCCACTTGGACAGCTTGGAGGCAGCCTTGTTGCGGATGACACGGGTGCCGCGGCCGCTGCCCTTTTCCAGATAACCTTCCTGGACCAGCTCCTGAATGGCTCCGCGAACCGTAATCTTGCTCACACCGAATTCCCGTTCCAGCAGCGGCTCGGAAGGAATATTACTGCCCAAGGCATACTCTCCATGGAGAATACGCTCTCTGATGATCTGTTTGATTTGTAAATATAACGGCCTTTCCTTTCGGGACAAGCTCACGTGTAATTCACTACCTTTCCACATCTTCCTGTTCGGGCAGCCTTTAATGATCTATCGTTCCACATCTCCGGCAGTGCTGTGCATGGCCTTGAATACATCCTGCTCCGAGGACATCGGCGTGTCACCGCTCACCGTGTGAGCCAATAGAGCCGCAGCCGCTGCAAAGTTGACGGTCTTCTCCGGCTCATAATCCGAGAGCTCTCCGTGCAGAATCCCGCTTGCATAAGCATCGCCTGCTCCGATCCTGTCATGGACGGAAAAGGTCAGCTTCTCCGAGAACGTAAATGCACCCTTTTTCAGCATAAACCCTTGCAAGGAATGACGATTATCTCCGTGAATATGACGATGCGTTCCCGCAAGGACCTTGATCTGATAATCAGCAGCCACCTGCGGAAGCAAATCGTATAATTGATCAATACGCTCCTCAGCCGCTGTTTTCCTGCCAAGTGTGAGCATAACATCCTTCTCGTTCATGAATACGATGTCAGAAAGTTCAAGCATTTGCTCATACAATGGCTTGGCCTTCGTATACCCCTCGGCTCCCCATAAGGATGGACGATAGTTGCAATCAAACACTACCAGACCGCCATGCTGCTTGACGGCCCGGGCCAGAGCCAGCATATGCTCCCGCACCTGATCGTTCATAGCAAGCGTAATTCCGCAGAAATGAATCGCATCGATCCCGGAAGCTATTTGCTCCAGATCATAGGTCCCTTTCGGAGCCGTGTTGAAGCTGCTCTCCTGGCGGTTGCTGTAAGTTACCCGGCTTGGGCGCATACCGAACCCGTTTTCCAGAAAATAAAGACCCAAATAGCTGCCGCCTCTAGTGATATAATCGCTTCTGATCCCCAGTCGGTGCAGACTGGACAATGCTGCATCGCCAAGCGGATTATCCGGCAACCGTGACACGAGATAACCTGTATGGCCGAAGCGCGACAGCGCCGAGGCTACATTAACGCCCGTGCCGGAGAAAGAATAATTCAGCGTATTGCTCTGCGAGAGTAGATCAACCCCCGGCACCTGGAGGCGCATCATGACTTCCCCAAATGCAGCAATGGTCTTAGGCATAGGTTTGTGCCAGCCTTTTCACGATATCAAGCAAGGTACGTACATCTTCCGGTCGGGTATTCCCGGATTCGGAATCAATAATTGAAGAGTATACGTGAGGGATGATCTTCTCCACCCCTGCTTCAAGCGCGATTTTTACAATCGGCTCAAAGTTGTCCAGATCAATCCCGCCTGTCGGCTCCAGGGCCAGCCCTTCCTCCGCACAAGCCTTGGCGACTTCACGGTATTCTTCTTCACAAGCCAGACCCTTCATCGGAAAATACTTCAATGCATTCCCGCCCATATCCTTGACGAGTGCAATGGCCGCCCTTACCGGAACGATGGCATGAGCTCCGTTCGCTGCACTTATCGGTCCTGTCGAGATGTTAACATAGCCAACTTTGCCTGTCGGAGACACCAAGCTGTTGATCCAGCTGTCCCGTTCTCCAAGATTAGCCCGTGTCGCCCCTACAGCCGGGAATACCTGATTGATGTGGCTGCCCGGATAATGCTTCGCAATCTCCGCCACGACGGCTGCCTGACGGTTATCACCCGCACCCAGGCCGATGGATACGGCATCCTCAATCGCCTCTCCGTATTGCCGCATGGCAATGACCGCTTCCTCTACCGTCGGATATGCTTTGGACAGCACTCCAACGAGTACGTGGCCCTCTGCTGCTTCAAACACCTCTTTGGCATTGGCAATATCCTTCGCCAACACATTCAACGCAATCCTTCCCTGATAAAAACGCTTGTCAATTCCCGCCATTTTTATTTGCCTCCCAACAAGTGCTGAATTTGAGCTACGATAACATCCATATCATCGCCGAGCAACGGACGCGGATCAATGTCAAAGAATCCTTGCCGCACCCCGTAATCGCGGGTATACACCGCTATATCGCCTTGCTGCAACGCTTCTGCCAATTGCTTGGCATTCATTGGGGCCGCGCCGGGATCAATATGTATGCGCCCCCGGAATATGGCTCTTCCCGCCTCATCCTGAACAATACTTACCTTCACTCCAGGCAATTCGCCAAGCGGCAGCAGCGCTTCCAACGCCGCACGCTCTTGCTCGCTTTTGTCCACTTTATTCATGTATTCATCCAATGCCTGCAAGAGGCCGAAGCTTGTCTCCTTACCTACCTTCATACTACGGCCAATGCCATGAAGCTGCACCTTGAGCCATTCAATATACTGGCGTTTCCCTGCGACAATACCGGAGGTAGGCCCTTCAATCGCTTTGGAGCCGCTATAGATTGCCAGATCCGAGCAGGTAACATACTTCTTTACATCCTCTTCAGCCGCAGCATCGACAATCAGCGGGACGCCTTGCTCTTTTGCAATAGCCCATGCCTCTTCAACGGAGATCATGTTTTTCTGTACGGCATGATGAGATTTCACATATAGAATCGCTGCTGTACGCTCATTGACCGCATCCCGGATATGCTCAGCTTTTCCTTCATTGGCATAACCAACCTCGATCAAACGGCCTCCGCCGAGGTAAACCATGGTCTCCACAGGGGCTCCGTATTGTACATTATGCCCCTTGAGAATAATGATTTCATTGCGGGCAATCGGCTCCTGATGCAGCCGTTCGCTAAGCCGCCGGTTCCCTTGCGTGACGATGGCCGCCACGGAAAGGGCAATCCCGCTAGACGCGGAGTTAACGATTACTGCCGCTTCCGATCCGATTAGACCTGCGATGTAATCTCCCGCCTTATTGGTCAAGTCCGCAATCTCCACATAGCTCTGCCCGCCTTGCTTCATGGCCTCCATCACCGTATCCGTCGGTGCGGATACGCCAAGGATGCTCATCCGGCCGCTGGCATTGATTACCCGTTTAAGCCCGTATTTTGCTTGCAATGTATTCCCCATTTGCCACAACTCCCTCCGCTTGAATAAATTGGTCTGCGACTCGCTCTTCTCCCTCAGAATCAAGGAGTACAGCTTGTTCCCGCACTATTCTGAACAAAGTCAGGTTAGCTTCATCTCCAACTTGAATTCTCCCCAGCTCCGGTCTTCCAAGCCAGGCGGCTGCACGCACTGTAACGGTATCAATGACTTGCTCCAGCGAGTAGCCGAGCAGCAAAAACTTCGATAGCACACTTGCCATGTTGTGCACCGGTCCGTTAAGCCGGTTCCCGCGGTAAATATCCGTACTGATCGTATCCGGAGCAATGCCATGCCTTCTGGCAGCCTCGGCAACTTTGAACGAGAAGCTTGCCGTACCATGCCCGACATCCAGATGAACACCCCGTTTTACGGCATCCGTAAGCACCTCAAGCGGCTTCCCGGCCTCATCAAACAAATTGTTCCGTTTTCCATTCAGATAGTGTGTCACAATATCCCTGCGCTTCAAAAAAGGGAGTACCTCCCGTATATCAGGCGGTCCGGAGCCAATATGAACCATAAGCGGCAAGCCTGTCTCATTCGACAACTCTCTAGCTGCCTTCAACGGTTCAAGGCCTTGGTCCAGTACCACACTGCGGCTGATCCGTGCCTTGAGTCCAACGATATCCGACCGATACCGCTCAATGGCCAGTCCCAGCTTCTCCCGGTCAATCCACTCCATAAGCGACAATTCATCCAGCCTCGATAATCCAATCCGTGAAATGTTCAGAAAAGCCAGCAGCCGTGTCTTCGCTTCCTTGCCATCGGCCAACAGCTCCTTGATCCGGTCGGCTCCACAGCTTCCGGCATCCACTACGGTCGTCACACCTTGATGAACACCAATCTCATCGATATCATCACCGTAAGGATCAAACGCCGAAAAAGCGTGAACATGCATATCGATCCATCCACTGGATACGTAAAGCCCGCGACAGTCTATTGCTTGCATATCACTGCCGAATACCGCTTGCTCCGTTTCTGTAATCGCTGAGATCCGCCCATCCTTAATTATAATATCGCTGATCCCGGATTTCCCCATGATCTGAACTCCGCTCAGAACGTAGGACTTATCCATTCTCTCACCGCCTCGAAGAAAACGTTATAATGTTCGGTTTTACTTTATCACGATATGTAACGTATGTAAATATAACGTTATAATGTTTAAGGTGAAAAACAACTATATAGGTTTAACTGAAATGCTACGTAGTAAAGGCATAAGAGTGAACACTTCACACGTTGCCTCCAACGTACATCATTAATTCAACCTCTATAAGATTCACATGAGAACGTTTGAAACGGGGAATTATGACTTAAGAGAATAACAAAGGAGTTGATCAGCATGTATAAGCAAGGAGAGAAATTTCGCAGTTGGGGAAAGGGCGTACTATGGATCAGCGCGTTTGCCCTCTTACTAGGAACCGGCTATGTGGTGTACATTTTATTCTCGGTATTTTGGGAGAAATAAAGAGCGGCCCGCTGCTTGGTCAGAGGTTAAAGCCGAAAGTTAAAGTCGAAGGTTAAAATAGTCTGAACAAAAGTACAATGACCGCAATAATCCCTGTCAGGATAAGCAAATTGGAAACTTGTCTCCATAGGCCCGGTACGCCTTCGCGATGGAGCTTGGCGGCATTGACATCATAATTAGCCTTGGCGCCATGAGGATCAGCAGAATCAGCAAAGGGTTGGTGCTGTTGATCTAACATAAGCTAGGCTCATCTCCTTCTGAATTCCCGATTCGTGCAGAACGGGGATATTAAATCAATTATACTTTAAATAAAGCTATAAAAACAGGCTCTATTCAAACGGAGAAAGACTCGGTTTGAAATAGAGCCTGTTTGAATTTGAATGGATAAATCGTCGTGTCGGTTTGAGTCTTCCACTACTCGGATTTGTTGCTGCCATCCGTGTATGCCTCCGCCAGCATATAGACGACGCATGCACCCACAGCGCTAATGATACCTGTCACCTTCACTGTTGTATCGTCTGAAGCTCCTGCAGCAGCAAGCACCGATGTTCCCACCGCAACCACCATGGCCCAGAATTTTCGTGAAGACAGCTTTCGTTTCCAATCAATCTTCATTATTAACCCTCCTCTCTTCTAATAACTAGGACTTCTGCGTCTTGGACTCAAGCAGACCAAGATTATATAGCATCTGTAGAGCGACCAATTCAGGCACTCCCTTATCTGCGGAGGTTGTGATTGCACCCGACTGCTTGCCCGCAATGACAGCAGGCTCCGCCCATTTAGGGAGCGGTTCTGTGCCGGACATGTTCAGCCTCCGCTCCAGAGCGGAAATTCGGGATTCCAGCAAGCTGTTGCTATCCGTTCCCTTGCTCTCTGAAGGCTCTGTATGAAGCTGGCAGAAACGCTGCAATTCTTTTACCGTACCGCTGAATTCGTTCAGATCCACATTTCCCGTAATGCCGGGGATGGATCCTGTATCGCTGTATTGCCAGAAGCTCCAGGTATTCCAGCCGGGGACGTCATAAGGTGCCTGATTACTGTACCTTGCTACCCACAGCGGATATCTTCCAAGCTCGGCATCGAATTGTTGGGCAAAGCTGTTGCCGGTATAAATGATCGGCGTTCTGCCGGTAAGCCGTTCGATTTCAGCTAAAAAACTCTTGGCAATCTCATTGATGCTCTGCTTGCTCAACCGTCCCGGATTGCTCTCGTAATCCATCACCGGCGGCAAATCAAACTCTACGTCTGCAGTTAATAGAGTTTCATAGAAATGCTGAGCTTCCTGTCTTGCTGCGCCCGGTGTGATTGCGTCCAGAAAATGATAAGGCCCTATCAGCAGCCCCGCTGCCTTGGCCCGGGAAGCATTTATTTTGAAATTAGGATCAACCCGGGATGTCCCTTGACTCGCCTTCATAAACACAAAGCTTTTACCCGAAGAGTACACCTTATCCCAATCAATGGTGCCTTGCCAGTGGGAGACATCAATGCCCTGTGCATGATTGTTGCCTCGATTCTGCATTTCTCTCACTCCTAATATAAAATATTCGATTTAATAGACATTGCTTGTACTTATGTCCCTGCCAGATTAATGGCTGCAAAAATAGCCGTGACCAGCGCCCCGCCCACAGCAACGATTACCGCACCGTAAAAAGTTCGCTTGAACCAGTTCTGCTCATCCTCGGCCTGATCCAGTCGGTGAAGCGCCGCCTCCGCTTTGCGCCTCGCATCATCGGCTACGTCCTTCGTCTGCCCAAGCCCATCCAACCGCTGATGCGCAGAGGCCGCCGCCTGCTGCGCATCCCGCGCCGTCTCCTTGACCGCCTCCAGTGTCGCCGTCATCATCGGCACCGTCTCGAGCGTCTTTTCAATTCGGGCAAGTTGGATCTGTATTTCCACCAGAAGCTTCGGCTCCTGATCCGTTGCCTCACTCATGCTTGTTCACCTCCGATCGGGTGGGGAGTGAAATTGCGGTGGGAAAGAGAAAGCCCCCGATGGGTCGGGGGCAATAAAAAGTATAAAAATAACCGCCATCATTACGATGCGGTTTCTTCAGTCACTTCTTCGTATTTTCCAATCAGTTGCTCGTAATCGCACACGCTTATCTTTCCATTGCTTTCCTTGCAAATGAACTGCCCTACCTTGGCGACTAACATCTCATTAGGGCTTTTGATTATCCCTGCCACAACATTGCCTTCAGTATCATAGTTGACTGTTACCGGGAACTCGGTGAACTGAATGACTCTTTTTATTGTCGCCATCTCGCCGTCTACTAGTTTGATGGCTTCTGCGCTGTCTCTTGATCTAAACATTCTGATCATTGTCAACACCCTTCTGTTTTTATGTGTCTCGAATACTGTTAAATGTAGATTAGATCGCCTTTAAAACCAATGCTCGAGTTACGGGGGCCACCCCCAGATCCAACGTATGATTCTATCGTTATAGTGTTAGTAAAATTAATGTTGGATATAGTTCCCCGAACCACATTTTTTTCTCCTTCATCTTCATAATCCCGTGCATACGCAACCCAAATTTGTCTGGATGCAACATCTATACAAAATGAATGCAAAGACATACTGTGGTATCTACCAGCCCTTGAAATTATGTTGAATGACATCCCGCCAGCATCGACAAGGCGAATTGCCTGATCAGCTACCTCGGTTATAATATCCCATGACATGCCCGTTCCACTTGACAGGAACACAATATAGTCACACCCACCAGGAATTGTGCCTATTTTATGAGAGCCGTATTCATATCCGCTTCCAGTTCGCGAATAATTAAAAGTAACTTTATTAAAAGTTTTCAAAGTTCCTACAACACCAAAAATATTAACCCCACTTTTGATGTTGCCCGGGGCCAGGTCAGCGTCACCCAAAACAGTGATGGCGCTGCTGTAATACCCCGCAGCCTTAGATTGGTTGGTTGTGCCTGGTGTGATTGTGCCTCCAGCGCCCCGGTTTGGCATCGTACCAGTAATAGGTCCATTTACATTCGATGCCGTTTTGCCCGCCAATAAATCAGCAGCTGTTGCATTACCCGTAGCCTTTATAATCGTAGCCATCTTTGCTATTAGCGAATCCCATGAATCCGAAGTGGATGCCGATACCCCAAGGGCAACAAGCGCGGCAACCACTTCCGCTTTACGCTCATTGCCAGCTGTAAAAGCCTGGTCTGCTTTGGTCTGCGCCGCCCCAGCTGCTAGATTGGCAGCATTGGCTGCCTGCATAACCAGCCCAACCGCCTTCTCCGATCCAGCCACATTGCTCCGCGTTCCGTTCGTTGCATCAGAGAGTGGGATATCTATTTCTTGCATATCCTCCTCCAGTTGCCCCACGGCCGCATCAATCTTATCCCAGTTCTCATTCAGCATCGTTTCGATATTGAACGTATCATTTCCATCCGCGACAGGGTCTTTTTTTAACAAATCTAAGTTAGGCGTATTACTAGCCAATTGGACCACCTCCTGCAAATTTGGATAAAGGTAGTTGCTCTATGTCATGGAGCGATAAAATACCGTGGATATCCTTGATCAGCAAATAGCTGAATTCATACTCCACCGCTAAATGAGCCGGCTTAATTTCTTCGATCACGGCCTTCAAGTCATCCAGGTTGGGAGGAATACCAACAGTGTCTATAAATTTGATCGTGAAGCTCCATTCCGCAGGCTGGATAGATACATCCACCGTTCCGCCGTCGTAAGCCTCTGCTACGCTTTTGACGAGCCGACCGGAGAACTGGCCAGCTCCACGAAGCTTGGATTCAACCAGAGCGCGTCGTTGCGTTATCGGTTTAGAATGATCTGTATCAATTCCAAGTTCGCGCTCCCACTGATCCAAGCCCCAGGTAGCATTCCGTACAAAGAACTGATCCAGCGTTTCATTCAATGCTTGATACAACGCATCCAGTTCTACCCCTTTGGCCTGCATGTCGGCACGTATGACCCTGGATGACTCATAATAGCCGGGAAAATAGGAAAACATCTCTTTGCCAATCGGACTCGCGATCACCAACTCACTCATGCACATCCACCGTCCCAAGCACGGCAACCTGTCCGAAATTGATATCAATATTGGTGTCGGAAGTCCCGTTCACGGTTAGGTTCGCGTAGTCGATAATCGATGGGATATCAAGGAGTACGGCAGCAATTCGAGTTACCCGCACCGAAGTGTCCACAAAGGCAAGTTGCTTCAAATAAGCTGTTACCCCATTCTCGATTTCGGTCTTTACATCCGCCAGAGAAACCCCAGAGGCCAATGTGATCCTAACAGAGATATTAATGGGTACTTCTTCCGCCGCCATCACGGTAACGATCGGACCGGCCGGCGCCATGCCTTCCCCTTGTCCGTCCATCGTTGGATCGATGTAATTCTGAGTCGCTTCAACAATCTCAGTATTGGCCGCACACTTTTCGCTATCTAAGAGATAAATGCCTACCGTCCCCGGCCCTTGCCATAATGGCTGTACTTGCACAGCCCCCACACCTGGTACCTCACCAGCCCACTGAATGTACTGAGCCTTGTTGCCGCTTGTTCCCTGATTCCGAACACGGGCATAAAATCGCTCCAGGAGTGACTCATCCGATTCGATGTCTGTCCCGCCAGTAGTTGCTTCCGGATTGACGACTGCCGTTATTCCGCTGATCGGTGTGGCCATAACTGTAATTACACCCGCAGGGACATTCCCCGTTCTACCAGCCTCAACTGCACGAATCGGGGCTTCTCCCACTCCTTCACCATCCAAAGTAACCTCCGCCGTTGTCACATACTCAATCGACGACTCTGAGGATATTTCATCTGCTGGCGTCGCTAGCCCCACTCCTGAAGGAATCGATTTGCCTGGTGTGCCGGTAAACCGGACCATGCCATGTGCCGCAACTGCCCCGCGCCGAGTAACCCCGTGCTCCGCAACGCGAAGATCGAGGTACTCCCCGAATGCCGTACCGGCAAACCCTCGCTGCAACACCTGCTGCGCCCATCCCGCCGCCTCCGCCAACACAAATGCCACCGGAGCCTGCGCATCCCAAATAAAAGAGCCCTCCGATTTATCAATATCCGAAGGCACTCGTTCCAGCATTCGCTGCATAATATTCTCTTCCGTCTGCTCCTGCAAAAAAGCCGGTATTTCAGCCATCACCCACACTCCCTTCCAGCCTTAAAACTTCATCGTAAATATTCGTGACCTGACAAGTGAAGCTGCACCCCGCCTCCTGCCAGGAAAAATAAAAACCGTCCACATCCGCCGTACGCGGATCTACCAGTAAAGCTTCGCTTACCATCCGCTGAATTTCACTCTCCAGAACGGCTCGGCTATAGCCTTTTCCAATCAATTCATCCAGTTCCTGTCCATAGCTCCAGGAATAGATTAAATGGCGGTAACGCGGAGTACGAATGGCTTTCCGGCACCACATCACCCAGGCATCCGTACCAGTGCAGGAAGCGATTTTACGTGTAGGGGTCAGAACAAACTCCCCTTGATCAAAGTCAAACCTCCAGCTTCTACCGAACGAAATCTCTGAACTCTCATTCTCCGCTTCAATTCCTTCATTCCAGGAATCCTTCATACTCTCGGGAAACAACGAATCAGCCACTTCTACCCACCACCTTACAGATCACAAGTGCTTCATGCCCGCCTTCTAGCGGAATGACCAGTACACGATCGCCAGGTTGATATTGCACGAGAAAAGAAGCCTCCTCTGTCTCCGATGGATCGAAGCTGAACTGACCTTGCCCCCGAAGCCTGCTGCCAGCGCTGTCCTCCAACAGATCGATACGGCCTGCAAGCTCAAGCTGCGGCATACGAAGCTGCCCCGGGAATTCGGCGGTCATATAATCACTGATCTCATGCTTAAACCGATCCAGCTTCAGCCCCGAAGAAGTAATTGTCCCCAGCTCTAAAGCGACTCCGCTTAGTCCCTCCTGTAGTTGATCCCGGGAGTTGTCCCTAAGTGCAACAACGAGGGCCGTATAGGGATCGATGCTCATAGATAATACCTCCTCTTTACATCCTCAAAGACAGCTAACTCCAGGCTCATTTTTCCCGGATCACCTAGTTGGTGAGTTACAGATACCGCGATCAGTGCCGTCCCATTCAGGATTACCTTATCCCCGGCTCGCAAGGTATTCAGGTCAGGGCAAGTTACACTATAGGTTGTGCCGACTCCTCTAAGCTTCGACTGTGCTAACCTTTTTGCAGCACTTGCTGTCTTCACATCATCTTCCTGTACAATGATCTGAAGAACGCCATATTCCGCAGTTTGCCCATCAGCTATAGCAAGAACCTTGGCAGGGGCCTCTCCGCTATTGGTCTCCGTTCCGAGCACCTTTACGCGAGTTGCCGCTTCTTCCAGAGTTCGACTCTGGGTAATCTCTTCGATCGCCTCTAATTTCCAGACAGGCTCATTCCCTGCAATTTTCACCAAGCTCAATCCCGCGGCAGTCATTCGAGGAACATATAACTCTCCGCCCCCCTTGGCTGTCTCCTTCAGATCAGCTTGAATCATGCTGTAAATTGTTTGCGGACGGTACATCGCCCTTTTCAAGCTGATTTCCGTATCCGGAACTTCTGCCAGCTTGATTCCCCAATTTGAAGCATGCTTACGCAGGCGTTGTGCTGCTGTGGTGTTAGCTGCAAACAAACATTCATCCTCCGATTTGGCCAAATAAATCGTTCGGTCATACACGGTGATGGAGATATGCTTGGCTGTGCTGGCCGTACTGCTCGTTTCCCACACTACACCCGGATTCAGCAACGGAACCTTTGACCCGACGCTTCCATATGGAATACCGCTGATTCGAATTTCATCCCCCGGCGTAATTACCGGGAAGTCTGGGGTAACCACCAGGCTGATCGTAGCCATATAAGCGATCTGATCGAGCGAATCGATCAGGCTTATATTTTCTACCAGCGGGCTTAAATCATATTTGTTCTGTAAAATAACGCTGTAGCTCATGAAGGCAACACCAGCTTCTGGCCTGGCTTTAATTTGTTGGGATCGCTGCCGATTGTCCCTTTATTCAGACTATAAATTTGCTGCCACTTCGCACTGCTCCCCAGCTCTAGCTTGGCGATCTTGGACAAGGAGTCTCCTGATTTTACAGTATAGGTCTTGGCCTTCGGCTTGGTGTCGGTACGTGAACTATCCGTAGATGAAGTACCCGAGCCAGCTGAGTTAAGGGTATGCACCTTCATATCTCGCCACGTACGTGCAGTCACGTCAAAATAAACATCTCCGGGCTCGCCGCCGCGAAACGTGGAATGATGCGCAGACAGCATGACCAACACATTTATAGCGGTATCTGTAATGATTAAGCGAACCGGTTTTTTATCGTTCATCATGCGGGTAAGCCGGTTCATCGCTTCCTGCGGATCGGGAAGATTGCTGTAATTACAATATCCGGAATCATAAACCGCCGGAAAAAAAGAAGAGAAGGCGATTTCCTTCACCCTCTCCCCAGCCGGAAGATCAAACTCTCCCAGCGATAATATCAATATCGTCTCTAACGCCTTATCACGGGTGATCCTGATCTCTTCAGGATTAACCGGAAGATGGAAATCAGCACCGTTCCCATCTACAAAATGAATCTCCATAGCTCCTCCCTCCTTCTATTGAACGTTTTGCATCGCAAGCCGGATCTCATTAGCAATCTTTCGGGCCGACACGTTTGCGACCAGATCATAATTGATCTCTTCCTTTTGGACCGTCAAGTTGACCGTTCCAGGGGAGAGTGTGATTTGAACAGGAGAATTTCGATTTGAAGATCGGGTAGTGACTGAAGCAAAGGGTGCTTTGCTCTGATCCTCTAGAATGGCTTCCGGAGCTTTCGTTGCTACCGACTCTTTCTTCTTGTTTTTGAGATTATATACCCATCCCCCGATTTTTTCTCCGGCATATCCTCCTACAACAGATAGGGCAGCCCCTAATAAAGGGGTTCCAATAGCAGTTCCTACTCCGCCTAAAATTGCAGCGCCTGCCACGCCCCCGACAGCTTTATAACGTTCTTCACCGGGTTTTGCCGTCATAATCGTTACTCCATCCATAATTCTCCCGACTGGACCGGCAAATTTACCTGCTGTTTTAAGTAGCTTTGCTGATCCTCCCAAGCCCCCTATACCGCCCATTGCTAGAAAAGAGTTGTTCTTTGGTTTTTTAAGTGAATCCCAAATCTCGGACAGCCCTCCCCCTTTGGAAAAGAATTTCTTTACGCCGCCCTTTTCCGTAAAAGGCTTGAGCACCTTTGATTCACCAGCCCACTTTTTAACGTTTTCTATTGGCTTCGAGAAATCTGTTTTCTTGGATATCCATTTCTGTGCTCCTGTTTTTGCATCCTTTAATCTTTCCGAAATTGAAGTTCCTTTACGAGATGAACCGGCAGGGGACTTCTCAGCATTCTTTTTGGGGCTGGAGTTCTTCTTTGAATCTGTCTTCTTAGAACTAGAATTCTTTTTTGAGTCTGTTTTCTTAGAACTGGAACTACTGGAGGAAGAGCCTGACCCTCCTCCAAATTTCTTCGATAATTTCCCACCTATCCAATCACTTAACAGATTACTCGCTGCCCCTACGAGAATATCCCTTCCTGCACTAATAAGTTCTTTTCCCAGATTGAATCCTTCTTTATCGCCATCATCCTTGGCAGCAGGCTGAGCTCCCTCTAAACCTTTGCTGATCTTATAGGCTAATTTCCCCTCATCAAACGCGGACAGAAATGATTCAAAGAACTGCTCCCCCGCGCTAGCCCCCATATCTTTGAAAATGGTCTCCATATCCCCAACCACCTCATCCCACTTCACCCCCTCAACCGATAAACGCCACGGATTAGCGGTCAAGCTCAGCATCGACGCGCGAATCTGTTCGACACCCGCGGTTACCTGATCGATTAAAGTGACGGTTGGATAGACCCTTGTTCGGTTCAACCGCATCAGACTGCGTTCGATCCGATCCAGAGCAGTCGTCGCCCGACGCTCCAGCAGAATGAATGGCGCTACACTTATCCTGCCAAGTGCGGCGGCGCGGCGCTGGGTTTGTTCGAGCAGCTTGTCCAGTCTCCCCATGGCCTCCTCAGCCAGCTCAATAGCGGAAACGTCCACTTCAATTTTAAGTTGCTTTTCTTCATTGCTTGCCATGTTCCACCTCCCTATTGCACAAGATCAGCCTGCATAAGCAGGGAGAGCAGCCTCAGCCTTGCAGCTCAAGCTCTCTCTCCGCAAAGGCTCGAAGCAGCAGGCGTTCCCCTTTGGGCAGCGACCAAAATTCTCCGGGACGCAAGCTGTGCCGTGTCCACAAATGATACAGCAAGGCCGTTACGCCTCCGGAGTCGATCAGTTTTTTACATCATCGATATCGACGCCAAAGCCGGATATTTCCAGGACCTTATCGCCAACCGCGTCCAGCTCCCCGGCAAGCAGCAGCCGGCGTACAGCCTCTTCTCCGCCGGAAAGCTTCAAGCGGCTAACGAGGCGGGCATCATCCCAACCGCTCAGCGGAACCACCTTCTCGCCATCGCTCAGCTTCTTTACAACCTCCAGCTTCGAGGTTGCTTCCTTAATCAATGCGGCATTGAACAACTCGCTGTCCACCTTCTCCGACATCTGCCCTTTGGTGGTCTTGCGGATCGTACAGCGTTCGCGGATCAAGTCCACTTTACTGGAGGTCAGCCCTTGCAGGGTGACTCGCAGACCAAGGCGCCCAATAAAAATGGCCTCTTCCGGCAGATTCGTTGCCGTCTCGAAGAGGCCGTCCAGTATATCCTGTTCACTCCATGTTTCTTTGCTCATTCTATTCATCCTCCCTGATAAATCTAAAATTCATATACTGCTTCCGTTCCGTTAACTCCATTTACGGCCCAGTGACAGGGTCGAGCAGCTCGTACGATTCGAAGGTAAACGGCGTCTCCTCCGTAACCTCCTCGCCGGCGGTCCAATTGGCCAGCTGGATTTTATCCGCCAGACAGCCATTCAATTGAATACGTTCAAAGCCATAGGCCTCCGGATCATCGAGCTTATGAATAATCGAGAACTTCTGAAAGCCCCGAGAGATCATTTCCGAAGTCACCTTGTATCCGCTCATCGTACCGGTTCCCTTTTTAAGCCCCAGCTTAAATACGGTATACTCGGTCCCCACCAGGTTCATCTCCCGCTTGTCCATTTCAACGCTGGCCTCGAGATGATTCAGATTGGATTGCCATACCCCATCGATAAAAATCTGGCCGAACGTCCCCATCATAATGCGGCTTGGGTCAAGATATTGTGCCATGCTTAATTCCTCCTTGAAGGTTTATTATTGTTGGTGAAATTTATTGTACATAGAAGGTGCCGAAAATTTGTTCCATGACGTCGGTGTCGTCCGCTGTCCATACCAAGTACACCTGATCATCTTCAGGTTCAAATTGCGAACCTGTGCCGTAAAATCTTGGATCCAGTGCTACGTCGTAGCCGGTAGATTCAATGACATTTTCCAGCGCCAAGGCCTGCAAATATTGCTTGCCTGCACTAATCAGCGCCAGTCTTCCTTCCTCCGTGTTGTTCACCTTGCCAATGTAATTGTCCTCGGCTGTCCGCTGAAGGTCGGCGTTGATCTGGTCAATCACCCGGATTTTGCGGATTTTCTTCCAGCCCTTGTTCTGGCCCTCACGCAAAGTGACCAGGCTGTTCACCCCGCGAAGCACCTTGACGCGTCTGCCATCATGAACCAGCAAAAGAACACCGCCCTGCACCCCTGCTTCCTGCTCGGAACGCGTCCAGCGACGGGTCACATCTTCAAACGGCGATACCGCGTAAGTAGCCGATTCCTTCAAGGATTGCCCGGCAATCAAGCCTGCTGCCCACGCCGCAACCTGTGCAGAGGAATAGCTTCGACCGTTTAGCTTAGCCCCGCTCCCCACATGGATGACCCCCTCGTAATCAAAGGAGGCACTGCGTTGAACCGCCTGTTCGACGGCATTGTCGGCTGTATCCGAGGCTGCGCTTCCGCCAAGTGTAAGCAGAATCCCCTTCCCTTCCTCGCGGACCCGCTTGAGCCACGCTACAAGACTTGTATGCAGGGCCGGATCACTCACACCATCGAGCGTAAGCACATGAAAATCCCTTGTCTCAAAATGAAGCGTCGCAGCCATGTAATCCGCATGGGTAATGCCGGAAATTCCGCTCAAGCCGCCGGAGAAAATCTTGCCTGTGACGTCATCAACGACTCCATCCGCCAGCTTTTCAGCAACAATCCACTTGTTGCCGGAATCCTGATTGATCGCCATCACCGCTTGCTCGGCTTCTCCATCTCCCAATGAAATCGTCCGAAGCAGCGTGCCTCCTTCATACAGCTTCAATTCCTTGATGCCTGTCATCAGGGAATTGGGCTGGATCGATACGGTAAAACGATTGCCGCGCTCTCCCGGATATTTGGCGGACAGCCGTACACAGTCTACAGGCGAAGTCTCTGTATTCTTCAAAGCAAGCTGAGCTGGGGCTGCAGTGCTGTCAGCCATCCGGTAAGCAAGCAGCTTATTCGGCCCTCCAAGCAGGGCCAGATACAGCGTGGTAAATGCTGTTGCTCCTCCAGCCTCGTCCTCCGTAAACAGCTCCCGAATGGCCGTCTCACTGGTAACCTCTACAAACTCCCCAACGGGTCCCCAGTGCGCTTTGACCGGCGCGACAACAACGCCCCGAGCCCCCGGCTGAATCGCCGCTCCTGCTGCACCTACAAAATTCATATACAAACCGGGAAGTACCGGCTGATTCGTTAAACTCCATGTTCCTCCTGCCATTTATTGCACCTTCCTTTTCAATTAGTTTTGTGTTGCGTGGTGAACCTGTCTCATAAGCGGAGCAGCTTCCTTTGAAGAAGCCGCAGACTCATTTCTTGTCAGGGTTACACCCAGCACGCCCTGATCCGATAAAGCATACCCGTCATTAGCGGATGCCGGATTAAGCCGGACATCGCTCACAGTCGCATATTTTCTCGTCGCCGGATCCAGAGCCAACTTGGCCGTTGAGACCAGATGCTCGCTCAGCTTCAACAATCCATAGACCTCTTCTTCCTTGTCTTCTGCCAAAATAAAGGCGTCAAACTGCTTCGCGCATCGGTAACCGGCTCGTCCAATCGGAGTCAAGCTCATGTCTGAGGCGCGCCACAGTATACATGGCCTCTCAGGCTTCACCGGCCAGTCGCTTCCATACACCTTCCAATGTTCCCCCAGAAGATCAGAGCTCCACTTCATCAGCGGCTCCAGCCAAGGATCCCGAGTCCCTTTCCCTGCTTCACCTAATGGTCTTGGAGAAATGGCGGCCAACGATAACGTTCTGATTCTTACAGAAAGTTCGCTGTTGATTCTGTCTTCAATGGAGGCTTCCTGAATCAGAGTCATCCAGACCCCCTGCCCGGATTGAAGCAGCGCCTGATCCAGTACCAAAGCTGTTTTGGCCGTGATTTGATCCAGTTCCTGCTCCTCTGCCGCAGAGCGCCTCACCCAAAGCTCCAGCGTACTCTCCTCCCGCCAGCCCTTCCAAGCGCTTGATGAGTTAGGCTGACGAATAATAACCGCTACGGGTCCTTCCACGAGTGATTCCAGCGGAAATGCTCCGATGAATATCCGCTCAATTTCCGGAACGCTTTCCAGCAACCTGTCCCGAATATGCACCAAGGATGAATCAGATATAACCGTTCACCTCCTGTCCTTGCAGCGATTCCCTTACAGCAATACATCTGGGCAGACTGCAAAATTGACTGCTGCCCTCGAAGCGTCCCCAGACACAGCCTCTGCAGGATGCTGGCTGGCTCCAATCGGGTTCGCTCTGCTCAAAGCGTCTTTCCTCTGGCGGATTCTTGTTATTTTTTCTCACTGCTCCTTGCGCTCCTTCCATAAAGAAAGACCGCTGATAATTCAGCGGCCCTTCCTTTGATCCGGATAATCGGTAGATGATTCTGGGTGTCCATCCGACTTCCACAATATCAATTTAACACGGAAAAAACGCCCTGCATGGACAAGTCCGGGACAATCGAAGGTCAAAAACAGGAACATGTGTTCTGTTTTTATACGAAAATCAGTACAAAAGTTTCCTTACGGCACACGGATATTGAACTTTTGTACGATAATCCATACAAATTTCCCTCTCTAGCCCTTGAATCTGCAGATTTTGTGTGGAAAATCATACAAACGGCATCATTTTTAGTCCAACCGCATCACCTTATACGGAAAAACGTACAAAACCCTCTCTTTGCTTTCGCAATGCCAATACCGACCAAGTGTTTGGCAGCATAAATAATCGCGTAGGCAGACTTCCTGCCAAAAATAAAAAAAACCGGCATATGAGCCGGTCCGGACAATCAATATTTGGAAAAATATTCCCCTATTCCTGATCTGTTTCTATTCTTAATCTGTCTCTATTCTTAACTGCCTCTACTCCTTCTCTTCATCCTTCAGATAGACCTCCAGATTCATGGCCACCGCAAGCAGCTTAATCGCCTCGGCCTTGATTCTTCGATATGTCCGGTCGCTGATTCCCATCTCTCCGCAGCTAATGAAGTCATACTCTCCCTCGGGATCAAAGTAGCTCCGTTCAATCACCTCCCGCTGCATCTTGTTAAGGGACTCCATGGCTTTATCCAGAAGCTCGGACTTCTTCCGCAGCTCCATTTCCCGATCCGCATTCCCCACAGCAGCCTGCTCCGCAGGCCGGCCCACAACATGGGTGGCTCCATGGAATCTCGGCTCATAGCTGAATGTCAAAGCGGCTTCCCTTCGAATCAGTCCGAATTGACGGAACTGACGGATCTCTTCAAGACGTTCTTCTACCGCGGCCCGGGTAGCAGGGATATCAATCGGCAATCCATGGAACACCATGGTCATATGGTAGCTGCGTTTTCTGCTCATCGCTAACCCTCCTGATTATCATCACTCGATCTAATTACCATTTTGGTAATATTAATTACCGAATTGGTATTTTTCTTCATTCTATGTTACCATTTTGGTAATGTCAACTCCCGATTAACCTAAAATAAGGAAAATCCATTTACCAATTTGGTAATCCAGTGATATAATCATCTAAATTAGAAATGAGGAGATAGTATGGCCAATCTGGGAGAGCGCATCAAGCTGAGAAGAGAACAACTGAATAGGACACAGAAGGAGCTGGCGGCCAAGGCCGGCCTGACCGTGGTTCAGTTTTCTCGATACGAAACCGGTGACCGCAAGCCGGATCCCGAAGCGTTAAGAGCCATTGCCGACGCGCTGGATACAAGTGCGGATTATTTACTGGGGCGAACCGAAGAACCCTTGAATGCGGCAAACAAGGCTGAAATGAATCTGTCTTTTTACGGAGGACCGGACGGCTACACGGCTGATGAAATTGCGATGATGGAGGCGGCGCTCAAAGCCTATCGCGAACAAAAGAAAAAAATCCTGGCCCAAGACCAGGAACAAAATTAGAGGAATTCACGTCTATATGTCGAATACTTATTTTTGAGGCATAAGAAGTGATGCCTGAAAGGCCCTTTCGATCAGGGCTATTCTTTTACGCTTTCTCCCGAACATACATTCCCTTTTGGCGGTGATATCATGTTATACTCCTACTATCAGGAGACAGAGCTGGAACAGTGGATTTCCGCAAAATATCTCGAGCACGGAATTGTTAGCTTGGCAGAGCATGATATTGAGCACATTGCCCGAGCATTTGACATAGAACTGGTTTATGAGGATTGTCCCTCTTTTTCCGATAATGAAGACCGGGTTATTTTTCTGAACAAGCATGCGGATGACCTGACGGCAAGAGTCGTCTTCTTTCACGAGCTTTGCCACGTGCTGCGGCATACAGGCGATCAGCGGTCTATGCCTGCCTTATTCCGATGTGCTCAAGAGATCGAAGCCGATCAATTCGTCCTGTATGCGGCAGTGCCGTTCTATATGTTCGCCAAGCTGAATCTTCCGGATCAGCGGCCGGAGGCCATTCCTTTTCTGGCTGAGCATTTCCGCATCCCTTATTATCTGGCCGAACAACGCCTGGACCAGATCCAGCGCCGCGTACTGCATGGAAGCCTCGTGGCGGCAGCAAGAGAAGCAGACCGAAGACGCCAGTTAACAGCTCCTCAGGGCTGGTCTAATGAGACCCGCAAGGTAATGGAGCAATTAGAACGCCAGGTTGGCGGACTTAGGAGGAACAGTTAGGATGCGTATGGCGCTCTACTGCGATTTTGTGACGGATGAGACTCGTCCTCTTCAGCTTATTCTGCGAGCAGATTACGATTTCGGCGGCTTTGATTGGTCCAACATATTGTATTTACCGCTGTCCGGTCCATTTGAACGATTCGAGCCGGAGGAATTCGAGGATCAGCTTGGCGTGTCCGTGCTTCTGGAGGATCTCCTGGTACCGAAGGAGCACCGGGCTGCCTCGGAAGGCACGAGAGCAGACGGAACTCCCCCGCTCCCGAACAAGCTGGGCATCGACCTCCCTCGAATCGCTAACCGACACCCTGGAGCAGAGATCACAATACTCATTATCCAAATTCCGGATGCGGAGGAGGTGTTGGGTTACGGCTGGAGGACCTGGCTGCAGCTCTATCATTGAAGTCCTTCATATTCAGCGCAGGCCTGAATAAAGGCGCCTACTCCTTTAAAATCATTTGTAATTATCGGCTCGCTAATATAGTAAGCAAAGGTGCCGTCACGCCGATCCGAGCCGCCAAGGCCTGCCACCTGACAGTTCTTGTTAAGATTCACCCAGCCTTCCTTTGTCTCAAGGACGAATTCCGTGATCAAGCCCTCAAAGGCCTTGTCTACCGTGCTCCGCCATGCTTCCTGCCCTAGCACTCCAAGCCGAATGCCCTTGGCGAGCGCATACACGATCATGCTGGAAGCCGATGCCTCCAAATAATTGCCTTTACGTCCGCCCAAATTGATAACCTGATACCACACGCCGCTTGCTTGATCCTGATAATTTCTCAAGGCCGTCAAGGCATCCCGAAATATCCTTACCAGCTCGTTATAGTCGCGATGCTCCTTCGGCAGCAGTTCCAGCGTATCCGCCAGAGCCATGACAAACCATCCCATGGAACGGCCCCAGAAATTCGGAGATAATCCGGTGGCAGGATCGCACCAGGGCTGAACCTTCTTCTCGTCCCAGGCATGATAGAGAAGCCCTGTCTCGGGATCCCGTGTATGCTTCTCGCACAGTATAAATTGCTTCGTTACATCCTCCAGTCCGTTCCCGCCTTCAAAGGTCAGCAAGTATTCCAGATAGAACGGAGCTCCCATATACAAGCCGTCCAGCCATATTTGATAGGGATAGACCTGCTTGTGCCAAAATGCTCCTTCCGAGGTCCGGGGATGGGTGGCCAGCTGCCCTCTCAACAGATCGGCTGCTTTTCGGTATTTCTCCAGCCCTGTCTCCTTGTACAGCAAGAACAGCAGTTTTCCATTATTGATATGATCGATATTGTATTCGTCCTGCCGGTAGCCCTTGATGCTTCCATCTTCTCCGATAAAATGATCCATTTGCTCCCGAATGAACCGGAAATACTTGCTTTCCCCCGTCATTTTCCACATGAGAGCAAAGCCCTTCAAGATGACGCCGTAATCATAAGACCACTTGCTGTCATATCCGTTTTCATACAATTTCGGAGTCCGTTCCATGATCGATCTGACCGTTTTGCTTGCCCAATTCATTGCTCCGCAGCCTCCTGTCAAAGAATGACGGTCCTTGCCATAGATCATGGAAGGACCCAATTCGATTTATAGAAATTACGAATTTGCGTCTTTATAAGCCGCTTCGTACTCGCTGATGATTTTGCTGCCGCCTGATTTCTTCCATTTCTCGACCTCGGCCTTGAAGCCCTCCAGGTCGATGGAGCCAAGAATGTACTTGTAGGTGGCATCCGTAATAATCTTTTGAAGCTCCGAGCCCATCATCGTAAATGTTTCTGATTCCAGGGAATAGGCTGGATTGTAGACCGCATATTTCTCATTTTCCAGAATCAGCCTGGAGGATTCCACTCTCAGCGGATCTGCCTCGTGAATGCGGTACCCGGGCTCCTTAGGACGAGAAGCGGAGTAAGGCTGAACCTCTTGCTCCCATTTTTCCTGATCAATGATCGTCACGGCTCCTTCTTGATCCAGCGAATAATGCACGCCTTCAACGCCATAAGTCATCAGGGTGAAAACATCCTCTTCCATCAGGTCATTCACAAATTTCAGCAGCCGTTTTAATTCCGCTTCATCCTTCACCTCGGATTTCGGGAAGGCCATTAATCCTCCGATTCCCCCAGCACCAGCCCAGATTGCCCGGTCACTCTCATTGCCGGTCGAAGTGATATCGTTAATCATCGTTAACTCCATCATGTCTTGAATTCCTTTGGCTCCGTTCAGCAGGTTCTTGCTATCGAACAAAGCGCCAACATAAATCCCCGCTTTGCCTTGATTGAAGCCTTCCTGCTGATCCTTCTTCGCAGTGACCGCAAAATCCTGATTGATATAGCCGTTGTCATACAGCTCCTTCATGTAGTCCATCGTCTTGACATAGCCTTTGGTCTCGAACTCCGGCGTAAAGGTGCCGTCTTCATTCAGCTGCCATACGTTTGGCGTGCCGAAATAGGAGCCGATCGTCTTGAATACGCCGTAGACCAGATCATTCCGGTCAATAAAGCCATAGGTATCATTCTTCCCGTTACCGTCCGGATCCTGCTCCTTGAACGCTTTGGCTACAGCCATCAGTTCATCGGTTGTTTTAGGAACCTCAAGGCCCAAGTTGTCCAGCCAGTCCTGCCGGATAATGACGCCGTTACGCGCTACGTCCTTAAGAAAAGGAACGCCATACAGCTTCCCGCCGATCGATGCTGCCTGCAGCTTCTCCTCAGATATCGCTGCCAAGTTAGGGAACTCACTCAGATAAGGTCCTACTTCCCAGAACATGCCCGCTTTCAAGGCATTACGTACAGACGCATTTTCAAGGATAGTCAGCGTAACAATGTCAGCTAGGGAATTGGAAGCAAGCGCCGTGTTGATCCGCTCTTCCTTGCTGGCATCAGGAATCCAGGAGAACTTGAGCTTGGTATTCGTTTTTTCCTCAATAAGCTTCTGAATGTCGCCCGTTGGCGTAGATGGCGTGTGCAGCAGGTTCATCCAGGTAATATTGAACGGCTCTTCCGCAGCAGGCTCTCCATTGGTTCCCTGCTTCTGGGTGGTATTGTCTTTAGCGGCACCGTTCCCGCCGGAATTGGAACCACAAGCGGAAAGTAATAGAAGAATAACCAACATAACGATGCTAAGCTGCTTCCCATTCAATTTCATCACTTTTCTACCCCTTCTTCATTTGAATTCGAATTGAACGTTAGTAGACGCCTTCTTCTCCGAACTTCTTGGCCAGCTTATTAGAGAGCATGACCAGAATCAGGCCGACCAGCCCTTTAAACAGCCCGACCGTCGTACTGAAGCTCAATTGTCCATTTTTCAGACCGGCTGTATAGATGTAGGTGTCGAAAATTTCCGCTACCTCACGGTTCATGGAGTTAAGCAGCAAATACATATGCTCAAAGCCCAGATCCAGCGTGCTGCCGATTTTCAGAATCAGCAGTGTAATGATCACGGGACGGATGGCCGGCAACGTAATATGCCAGGTTTTTCTCCAGCGGCCGCCTCCGTCGATTTCAACGGCTTCATACAACTGGGGATCGACAACCGTAATGGCTGCCAGAAAAATGATCGTTGACCATCCCAGCTCCTTCCAGATGATTTGTCCGATATACATCGTTCTCAGCCATTCGGGTGCCGTTAGGAAGCTGATTTTATTGAATCCAAGTGAAGCCAGCATTTCATTCACAACACCGCCGTCCATATTCAGAAATACATATGAGATCGATACGATAATGACCCAGGACATAAAGTGCGGAAGATACATCATGGTTTGCACCGCATTTTTAAACCACTTGCTCTGAACCTCATTCAGCATCAATGCCAAGATAATCGGTAATGGAAAGAAGAAGATAATGTTCATGGCGAAAAGAATTAATGTATTCTTTAACAGCATTAGAAAGGTGGGTTCCGTAAATAACCGGATGAAATGCTTGAGTCCTACCCATGGGCTTCCCGTGATCCCGAGAAAGGGCTGATAATCCTGAAAGGCAATGATCAGTCCTCCCATCGGCAGGTATTTAAAGACAATGAAATACACGAGCCCGGGAAAAATCATGAGATACAAAAGCCTGTTGCGTATCAAGCCTTTAAGAACCGGAGAAGACCGCGGTTTGAGTCCGGGATCCAACCTCATTGATGCGGTGCTTGATGCTTTCACTTGATAACCTCCTTGAGCATTCTTGTTTACGTCCCCTAGCGTAATTGAAGGAGGGCATTCCGTATATAATCCTCAGATGACAGCGATTTCAAAACCGTATAGAATAAGGCCTCTCGGGATTTTCATCTTATGCGGTGATTACAAACTAAGCTGAGGAGCATGCTCATTTGGGATGCCGTTTTCAACGTTTCCAAAGACCTGCTTCAAGGATTATATACGGAATCCTTCTTTCATTGTTAAGGTGAAATTGTTAATCGACTAACAAGGAGGATAATCAAGTGGCACAAAGTCTGCACAAGAAACATTCCATCGGTGACCGTATTTTTTCTGTTGTCAATAACACGCTGCTAGCTCTGTTAGCTATAGCCTGCTTATTGCCCTTCGTTAATGTCATCGCCAGCTCGTTTGCTTCAACCCGGGAAATTATCGAGAAGCGGTTCGTATTGTTTCCAACTACCTTTTCCCTGGATGCTTACAAGTATATTCTGTCCACGCCGACCATCTTTCGGGGCCTCGGAGTCTCCATTGGGGTGACCGTAGTGGGAACCCTGCTCAGTATGGCGCTCACCGCTGCTATGGCCTATGGGCTGTCCCGTAGATATTTATATGGAAGGAACCCGATCAATTTTATCATCGTCTTCTCCATGCTGTTCAGCGGGGGGATGATTCCAACCTTCCTGGTGGTAAAAGGAGTACACCTGATCGACTCCTATTGGTCCATGATTATTCCGAGCGCAATTAATGCCTTCAACCTGATCATCATGCGCAACTTCTTCCAGGCCCTGCCGGACAGTCTAGAGGAGTCCGCTAAAATTGACGGAAGCAACGACTTCGGCGTCTTCTTCAAAATCATGCTGCCGCTGTCGCTCCCCTCGATTGCAACCATCTCGCTCTTCTATGGGGTAGCCTACTGGAATACGTATATGAGCGCGATTCTCTATCTCAATGATTCTCTCAAATGGCCGATTCAGGTGCTCCTCCGGCAGATCGTTATCGTATCCAGCGGGATGCAGGGCGACAACAGTGTCGTAGACATCATCCCGCCAGCCCAGGGAATTAAAATGGCCGTTATTGTCGTAGCCACGCTTCCGATGCTGATTGCCTATCCGTTTGTGCAGCGCCACTTCGTCAAAGGGGCTATGCTCGGCTCGGTGAAAGGCTAGGGTCTGGCTCGAGCTGCCTGCTCTATAGAGTAGTGTAAAAAGAAGCCTCCCAAAAAACCTATCGGGTGGCCTGATTGAATTAAGAGACTCGTACTGCATCAATTTTCTTGACTGCGAAGGCTTAGACGTGTAGGGAAAGTAATGTATTAGCATCAGAGAAGAATTGAGGTGGTGCAACGTGTGAAGGGTTGCTACGATCGCTGTTGTTCGCGGATTTCCATGATTGGACTAGGTTCTAACAAAGGAGAAATCCGCTCACAAAGGCGACCGCTCCAAGCTTATGCTCCCGATGCAGCTTTCTTACAGAAAGCTTTTACTTCACAACCCTTCACACTTATGCCCTGGCTACTTCGCCTTTGCAGTTTAACTTCAAATACAATGCAGTTTGCACATAGCTATACCTAAGTTGCATAGCAATAACTGCACTGCTATTAACTTACCTCCCTGCGGCATGCAAGCAGGAGACTACGCCCAGCCTTGAGCTAAGCGCGAATGGAAGCTTGCGCTATTGCTTATGCACGACGTCAATGACCTACCGAGCCTAAAGTTACGCCTCCGCCTCACGATGTTTTGGTCTTACACCGAAACTTTGCCTGTCCTATCAGTACTGAAGCTTTTCTCCGAAATTAACTTGTCCCACTTGATCAGCCTCAACTGGTCGCGCTCCAGTGAAATTTCTTACCTTAAATTCTTCATTTGACGCTCGAACCCACTTTTAGTGAAAAAACTTACCTTAGATCGCCAGTAACTAGCCAAACCCACGTTTTAGTCAACTTTAAGTACAAAAATTTAACTATATACGCATTTCTATTATTCCCACTGAATTTAAGGTAACTTTTTTCACTGGATGAGTACGATCCATATTTTCATGCGGTCCACTAATCACCGTCATGCTGCGAACACGGCGTGCTGAAAGCTGCGCTCGGTGCGAGGTGTGCGCATGCGTACTTGGTGGGTATATTGCTTAATCTACTGAAGTAACCCTCGCTCTACGAGCTTGTTGAAATTGAGGCATTTCCTGTTGATGCGGTGTTGCCTATTTACTGTTAAGTGTGCAATAGTGGAAAATAGTTAAACTCCATTAGGCGAGTTAGAGGGGCAACGTGTAAAGAGTTGCTACGATCGCTGTTGTTCGCGGATTTCTATGATTGGACTAAGTTCTAACAAGGGAGAAATCGGCTCACAAAGGCGAACGCTAACGCTCTATGCTCCCGATGCAGCTTTCTTACAGAAAGCTTTTACCTTTACACTTATGCCCTAACTACTACGCCTTTAAAGTTCAACTACAATGCAGTTTGCACATAGCTAAGCCTAAGCACTGCAATAAACTTGCCTCTGCGGCATGTCAGCAGCAGGATACTGCGCGCAAGCCTTGGGCAAAAGGCGCGCACAGGGCAGATTGTGCGATCCACTTTATGCACGACGTCAATAGCACAACGCGTTTGATAACTTATGGGACAGCCCTTTGCTCTTCGCTCAAACGGCTTGCCTCGATTTGCGATACTCGCCGGGCGTCACATGCTCCTTCTTCCGAAAGGAGCGGATAAAGTTTTGCGGCTTATGATACTGCAGTCTCTCCGCAATCTCGCGGATCGTCATATCTGTCTCGACCAGCCACTTTTTCGCCATTTCCAAACGGTAATTCATTAAGTAATCGCTGAAGGTCGTGCCGAATTCTTTTTTGAAAATATTGCTCAGATAGTTGGGATTATAGTGAAGCCGTTCTCCGATTTGCTCCAGCGTCAGCTCCTGATCATACTCCGACCTCACAATGACCGCGATCTGTTCGGACAGGCTGCGGAATTGCTTGTTCGTCTTATCCTTCATACTCCGAACCATAGGAAAAATAATTTCCTCCACGAGCATGCGTTCAACCTCCTCCGGATTTCTCGTCTCCAGCAACACATGGTACAGCGTGTAATTATCTTGTTTTAACAGCACCTCAATCCCAAGAAGCTGCTCCAACTCGATCAGATTGCTGACGAACCGAACCAGTGCGACCTCGAAATTCAAGGAATTTTTATTCTTCTTCATCATTTCCGCCAGCAGCAAATATAAGGTTCGGCTGACCTGTTCCTCGTCCCCCAGACGAATCGCATCAAACAGCTGGGACTCCAGCTCCATCGGATAATGCAGCATGACAGGCCCTGAGACAACCATCGAAATATCCTCATAAAAAATAATCGATTCTTTTCCCAAATTGAGACGGTGGTGCAGCGCCAGCTTGCTCATTTCACAGGCTTCCTTACTCTCCAGCAAGCTGCTATAGGTTTTACTAAGTCCGATACTGATCGATACCTTCAGATAGTCTCTCGCATTCTTCATGAGAATCGTCGCTTGCTCCAGCAGCTGATGGCGAATTTCCTGCTCGCTTCTGCCTATGAACCGTAATATCGTAGCTTGTGTCTTATCATTCAGAACGATCGGCAGCATCCGCTGGGACGCGGGAATCTGTTCTTCCACCAGCTTGTTGACGGCCAAGAGCAGGATATCCTTCTTTGAAGCCTCGCGCTCGCCAAGATGATCCAGTTGTATCAGCATCGTGACGAAGACACTGTCGTTCATTTGCCGGTATCCGAGCTGGGGCAATCTGGCTGCCAGTTCATCGGCCGAGACGCGGTTACGGAACAGGTTGGTGATGAGCTGGGTTTCCAGCTGCGGCATTTCCGCCTTCAAAAAGCTTTCCATGCTCTCCTTCTCGGTGACGATGGTATCGATGGATTGGATGATCGTCTCGATTTCATTCTTCGATGCCGCTTGCTCATCTATCGAGAGACTTTTCTTAATCTGTCTGATCGGCCTTGTGAAGAAAATGGCTAGGATATAAGCCACGACCGAGATCAGGAGCATCAACACAGCACTCATCGTAATGATCCCGAATTTGGTCAGCTTCAAAGCCCCCGAGATCTCCTGCTGGTCGAGCAGGGTCACATAAATCCAGTTATTATAATCAGATACAGCATAGATCAGCTTGGCCGGCGCCGCATGAGGATCAAGCTCCTTCAGCGATAATATACCGGTCTGCTCTCTTCCCTCTGTAATGGAAGTTAAAATACTTGTAACTTGACCCGGGGTAAGCAGAGCTTCCTCCGGATAGTTCGAATAGATTAATTCGCCCCGCCGATTTAAAATGAATACACTGCTGTCTTCCCCCGTTTGAATCGCTTGATTCAAGGTTTCCAGCGATATATCGGAGAAGGCAATCGCCTGCTTGTTCTTGGAATAGATCGGCAGGGTATTCACGAATCGGATGCCCGTTTCTGTCTTGATCCAGAACAAGCTCTGGTCTTTATTTTCAACGTATGCTTTAAGAAGCTCATTCTTCTCCTGCCTGCTTAAGGCCGACAGTCTGCCATCTGAAATTTGCCAGTCATGCTTCAAGCTGATCAAGGCATAATTGGCTCGCTCCATGCCGATCGTTGCAATGTAGTTGAGTTGCGAGTTTACATTCCGGTAGGCTATAAAGTCCTGCCCGGTAATCGGGTTGTTGACAGCCTCGCTGAAGGAAGTCGTTGTGCTGTACGTGTCGAATGCATACTCAATTGTCCGGATTTGCTGCTCCAGATTGTTTCGGGTCTGGGAGATAAAATTTTGCTTGCTTCCGGCGATCCGCTCATTCACCGAGCTTACAGTGCTGATATAAATATAACTGGCAAAACTTGCGACCAAACCGGTGCCAAGCACAAGAATCGGGATGAAAATCTTATAGAACAACCTTCCTTTACGCATCCATGCCGCTCCTTTAATTTTAATCACTTCTATTATAGCGCTTTCATAAGTCGAGAGACAATGATAATTTTCACGTGTGCAATTCAGTTTTCCCTTGACTAAAAAGGGAATTTAGAACTACAATGAAATCGTTAAAGTCATATCATTTCTCCGTAAAAGAAGAGGTCCTATGGTAACGATTAAAGATATCGCAAAGGTTGCCGGTGTCTCTCATACCACCGTATCCCGGGCATTGAACGGCAATCCGCTGATCAAGAAGGAGACGCGGGACCGGATTGAGAAGATTGCGGCTGATTTGAACTATGTGCCCAATTTCAACGCCAAAAGTCTGGTGATGAAAAAATCGTATACGATCGGGCTGTTTTTCTCAAGCATTGACCAGGGAACCTCCGCCAGCTTCCTCGTGGATGTCATTAAAGGCATCAATCACGTACTGGATGAAAACTACAGCTTAACCGTGCATGGAATTGACAGCATCAAGCACCTTGACGGCATTTCTTCCCAACGGTTCGACGGTATTATCGTCATGAGCCAGAGCGATAAGGATAACGACTTCATTTATCATGTCAAAAGAGTGGGGATTCCGCTTGTTGTGCTGAACCGCCATCTGGAGGACCCGGGCATCATGAACGTGGTATCCGATGACAAGGGAGGCGTCCGTGAGGCTGTGGAATATGCGATTGCCCAAGGACACCGGAGACTGGCCATGATCGAAGGACGAACCGGATTTAAATCCACTACGGAGCGAAAGCAAGGCTTTCTTGACGCCCTGCTTGCTCACAGCCTGGCTTCCACATCCGATTACTTCGTGAGCGGAGACTACAGCATCGAGAGCGGCTATCAAATGATGAACGCCCTGCTTGCCCTGCCGGTACCGCCGACCTTCGTATTTTGCGCTAACGATGATATGGCCATTGGCGCTATGAATGCCTGTTATGCCGCCGAGGTGCTGATCCCGGGTCAACTTTCACTGATCGGATTTGACGACATCGTATTCGCCAAATATACCAATCCGGCACTGACCACGGTCCGCAGGCCCATCGTAGACATCAGCGAGCTGGGTACCCATAAGCTGATCCAGCTCATGCAGAATCCGCAAGCACAGCCTGAGCAATCGCTGGTCAAGACAGAATTAATGATCCGCAGCACGGTATCAACAGTAGAGGCTTGATTCTCTGTCAGAATCAGCGAATGCAATCCTGTTAAAAAAAGAGCGTCCCTCTTTTTTTATATAAAAATGTTCACGTGTGCATTAATCCATTTCATTAAGCGAAGGAGCGAAAACCAAGTATGACTCAACAGCTTTCAAGAACCGCGTATCCCGATTTGCCCGCCTATCCTGAACGCATGATTCAGTTCGGAGAAGGAAATTTTATGCGTGCTTTTGTCGACTGGCAGCTTCAGCAAATGAACAATAAGGGACTGTTCCAGGGCAGTGCTGTCCTGGTACAGCCTCTCGATCAAGGACTCGGAGACATGCTGACAGAGCAGGATTGTCTGTATACGGTTCTGTTAAACGGCATTCTGGATCAAGAAACCGTCAACAGCCGGGAAATCATTACAAGCGTCAGCCGAATTATTAATCCTTACCGGAACTATGAAGCTTTCCTGGCACTCGCAGAAGCCGACGACCTGGAGTTTATTACCTCCAATACGACAGAGGCCGGCATTGCGTATCACCCCGATGACAAACGGGACAGCGCTCCGCACAAGAGCTTCCCGGCCAAGCTGACCGCCCTGCTCCTTCGCCGTTTTGAGCTGGGCAAGAAGGGCTTCATCATCATCCCGTGCGAGCTGATTGACCGGAATGGCGAGAAGCTTCGCGAGATCGTCCTCCGCTATGCCGAGGAATGGCAGGCCGGGGAGGCCTTTATTACATGGGTCAAGGAAGAAAATACATTCTGCTGCAGTCTGGTAGACCGCATTGTCCCGGGCTATCCGAGAGACAAAGCCAAGGAATTGGAGCAAGAGCTGGGATATCTCGACAAGCTGATGGTTACTGCGGAGCCGTTCCTGTTCTGGGTGATTGAAGGTCCGGCTGAAGTGAAAGAGCGCCTGCCGCTGGCGCAAGCCGGGCTTAATGTGGTTGTCACTCCGGATATGACGCCTTATCGCGAACGGAAGGTGCACCTGCTGAACGGCCCGCATACCGCCATGGTATCTCTAGGCTTGCTGGCGGGACTCGTCACCGTCGAAGACGTCATGAATGATCCTGCCTTCTCTAAATTTGTAGATGTTCAGATGAAGCAGGAATTGCTGCCGATGCTCGATCTGCCCGAGCAGGAGCTGCTTCAATATGCGGAAGCGGTACAGGAACGCTTTAAGAATCCGTTCATCCGTCATGAGTTGACTTCTATTTATCTGAACAGCATTTCCAAATTTAAGACCCGCCTTCTGCCTGTATTGATCCGCTATCAACGGGAGCGCAGCCAGCTGCCGAGGCTGACTGTACTGGCCTTTGCCGCATTGCTGTTCGGCTATCAAGGCGGATGCCTTCCGCGTCAAGACGGTCCGGAGGTGCTCGCTGCATTCGATCAAGCTGCTGCCAAGCCGGAGAGCTTCCTAAACGATATCTTAAGCGATGCCAGTCTTTGGGGAGAGGATCTGACGGGAATTCCAGGACTGGTAGAACAACTGCGGGCTGATCTCAAGCAGTTGGAAACGGCAGGAAGCCGGAGTGCACTGCAGCAAGTGATAGGAGGAGAAAGCTAATGCGCAGCCTGATGAAAATGAACGCCCGGGACAATGTAGCAGTCGCCCTGCGTGCAATTACGGCAGGAGAACAGCTTGCTCTCGACGGAAGCACCGTCGAAGCCAGCATGGATATTCCCCGCGGCCATAAAATTGCCTTATCCTACTTCAACGAAGGAGATATCATCGTCAAGTATGGATATCCGATCGGCCATGCCACGGCATCTATTCAAAAAGGCGAGCATATCCATACTCATAATTTGAAGACAAATTTATCCGGTGAGGAATCGTATGAATACGTTCCTGACCTCCACCCGGTCATTTATCCGAAGCGGGATTTGACCTTTGACGGATATCGCCGCAAGAACGGCAAGGTCGGCATTCGCAATGACCTGTTCATCGTCCCTACTGTAGGCTGTGTGAACGGGATTGCCGAAATGATGATCAGCGAATTCAAGAACGCGCACCCGGACCAGACTTCATTCGATAATATTACCGTGCTCAAGCATCCTTATGGCTGCTCCCAACTTGGGGATGACCACCGCATGACCCGCAGCATTCTGCTTGACGCGGTTAATCATCCGAATGCCGGCGGTGTGCTTGTGTTCGGGCTCGGCTGTGAGAATAATATCGTCTCCGAGTTTAAAAGCCTGCTCGGCGAATACGATGAAGCCCGGATTAAATTCCTGGTCGCACAAGAAGTTGGCAACGAGCTGGAGGCCGGACTTGCCTTGCTCGACGAAATTTATGAAGCAGCCCGGAATGATATCCGCGAGCCCGTGCCCCTGAGCGAGTTGAACGTAGGGCTGAAATGCGGCGGATCGGACGGCTTCTCCGGAATTACAGCTAATCCGCTGCTGGGCGCCTTCTCCGATTTCCTGATCTCGCAGGGCGGCACTACCGTGCTCACCGAGGTGCCTGAAATGTTCGGCGCCGAGAAGATGCTGATGGCACGTGCAGAGAATAAAGAAGTATTCGAGGACATTGTCTCGCTCATCAATAACTTCAAGCAGTACTTCTTGTCCTATGGCGAGCCGGTCTACGAGAACCCTTCTCCGGGGAATAAAGCGGGAGGCATCAGCTCCCTTGAGGATAAATCGCTGGGTTGTACGCAAAAGGCAGGAACCGCTCCGGTCGTTGACGTACTGCAATATGGCGAGAAGCTTCGCAAAAAGGGCTTGAGTCTACTGCAAGCTCCAGGCAATGACCTGGTTGCTTCCTCGGCGCTTGGTGCAGCCGATTGCCAATTGGTGCTGTTCACGACCGGCAGAGGAACACCGTTCGGCAGCTTCGTTCCAACCGTCAAGGTTGCCACGAATAATGAGCTGTATGCGAACAAGAAGCACTGGATGGATTTCAACGCCGGACCGCTGCTGGAGACACCTATGGAAGAAGTGCTTGAGCAATTTATTGAATACATTATCGCCGTTGCGAGCGGGCAGCCAACCCGAAATGAACAGAACGATGTGCGGGAATTAGCTATTTTCAAAACAGGAGTTACTTTATAAAAGTTGAACTTATAAATAGAAGCACTTCACACGTTGCCCCTAACGTACAAAGTATTAGTTCAACTTTATAGTCATCCAAAACCATATCCCATTTAAAGGAGTCTGACACGACATGTTCTTGAATGATAACTTTCTACTATCTACTGACATTGCCCAAGCCTTATTCCATAAGCATGCTTCGCTAATGCCGATTATCGACTATCACTGCCATCTGGATCCGCAAGAGATTTATGAAAACAAACCGTTTCGCAATTTGACCGAGGCCTGGCTTGCGGGAGACCACTACAAGTGGCGGTTGATGCGGGCTAACGGGATTCCGGAGTCCCATATTACCGGAGACGCTTCGGATTACGACAAGTTCCTTGCCTGGGCTGATACCGTACCCAGAACGATCGGCAATCCGCTGTATACCTGGACTCACCTGGAGCTCCGCCGCTTCTTCGGCATTGATAAGCCGCTGAACCGGGAAACGGCGCCGGAGATTTGGAATGAAGTTAATCAGCAACTGGCTTCCGAACCGTTCAAGCGCCGCAATATTATCAAGAATTCAAACGTCAAGCTGGTCTGCACCACAGATGACCCTGTAGATTCACTGCAGTATCATCAGCGGCTGGCTGCAGAAGAGAAGGATTTTCGTGTCCTCCCAACGTTCCGCCCAGACAAGGCGCTGAATATTGATGCTCCCGGCTATGGAGACTGGCTAAAGCGGTTGGAGTCGGCGGCCGGTCAGCCGATTCATTCCTTTGCCGATTTGACGGCGGCACTGAAGAATCGGGTCGGCTATTTCCATGATCACGGCTGCCGGCTTTCTGATCATGCGCTCGATGTGCTGCGCTATGAAGCAGGAGATGCGGATACCGTGGAGGCTATTTTCCGAAAAAGACAAAATGGCGAGACGCTGACCACTGCTGAAGTGACCATATACCGCACTGAACTGCTCTCCGCGCTCATCAGCTTCTATCGTGAGTTTGACTGGACGATGCAGCTTCATATTCATGCTTACCGCAACAACAATACCTTGATGTTCAAACAGCTTGGTCCGGACACCGGATACGATGCGCTCAATGATCTGCCGATTACGGAAGCGCTCTCGAAGCTGCTTGACCGCGCGGAGAGCGGAAGCGGCCTGCCTAAGACGATTCTGTACTCGCTGAATTCGAAGGATTACCCTGCCCTGCTCACACTAATGGGCTGCTATCAGAAGGAAACGCCTGGCAAGCTGCAGCTAGGCTCAGGCTGGTGGTATAACGATACTCGCAGCGGCATGCGCAAGCAGCTTGAGCTGTTCGCGGAGCATAGCCTACTCGCAGGCTTCGTCGGAATGCTGACGGATTCCCGCAGCTTCCTCTCTTATACCCGCCATGAGTATTTCCGCCGCGTGCTATGCGAGCTGATCGGCGAATGGGTAGAGCGCGGCGAAGCTCCAGACGATGAAGCCCTGCTTGGACAAATGGTCGAAGATATTTCCTACCGGAATGCCGCTGGCTATTTCGGGTTCTAACAAAGCGAAAAGGAAGCATGATGATGAAGCGAACCTTGTTCATTGCCGGCGATTCCACAGCGGCGCTCAAAGGCGCCTCCGAGAAACCGATGACCGGCTGGGGAGAATATTTGCAGGGTCATTTCAATTCTTCTATAAAAGTTAAGAACTGCGCAATTAACGGCCGCAGCACAAAGTCCTTCCTGAACGAAGGACGGCTTGAGGCCATTGAACGTGAACTGCAGGCTGGGGACTACCTGTTTATCCAGTTCGGACACAATGATGGCAAGCAGGAGGATCCCGCACGATATGCCGATCCGGTCCGCGAATATCCGGGCAATTTATCTCGTTTTATAGAGTTAACACGAAGCCGCGGGGCGACTCCGGTCCTGCTGACCTCGGTCAGCCGCCGAAAGTTTCTACCGGACGGGACGCTGGATCCGCTGGCAGTCGCCGAATATCCGGAGGTCATGCGCCAGGTCGCCCGGACTACAGGGACGATATTATTGGATATTTTTGCAGCATCTCAGCATTTGTACCGCCGGCTTGGTGAAGAGGCCTCCCGCAGGCTGCTTATGCATTTGCCGCCTGGCGTCCATCCTAATTACCCGGATGGCATTCAGGATGACACGCATTTTTCGGAGGAAGGAGCTTGCCAAATCGCCGAGCTGGTCGTAGCAGAGATTCGCTATGCCGATGCGCTCTCTGTTCTGGCTGCCGAGCTTCGACAAGTCGATGATAAAGGGGGAAATGACTAAGATGAATCAGAGTCCATCAGCCTCTTATCCTCCGCTTCATTTAGGCGTTCGTGCCCATGATTTCGGGGTTCTTCCCCTAGAGGAGCTGCTGGCCAGGGTGAAGCATTATGGCTTTACCCATGTCCAGCTCGCCGTTCGCAAGTCCTTTCCGGACAGCGTCCCCAAGGCAGCGGGATTAAGCCCGGGCACCGCCCAGTATTTCGGAAATGCCTTCCGGCGGGCTGGCATCCATATTACCGTATTGGGCTGTTACGTTAATATTATCGCCCCCGATCCGGTTCAGAGGGCGGAAGCGCTGGATAGCTTCGCTGCCCATCTAAGGCTGGCTCGTGATTTTGGGGCAAGTCTGGTGGGCACTGAAACCGGCAGTGTCGGGGCGGGATACACAAAGGACAATTTTACCGTGGAAGCTTATCAGGCGGTTGTCCGTGCTGTGCGGACAATGGTGGATGAAGCCGAACGCTTCGGGGCTACAGTAGGAATTGAGGCAGGACAGAATCATCCGCTTCATTCCGCTCCATTGGCACGCAAGCTGCTGGAGGCCATTCCCTCCAACAATCTTCAGATTATTCTTGATTGCGCGAATCTGATGTCTCCGGATAACAGCGCGCGTCAGGCCGAAGTGGTTGCCGAGGCCCTGAACTTGCTTGGCAACCGGATCGCAGTCGTTCATCTCAAGGATTATAAGCTCGACAACGGCAAAATCGTTATTGTTCCCCCCGGTCAAGGCGAGTTGGATTTTAGGCCGATCCTGCGTTACATGAAGTATGAGCGGCCGCACATTCATGGCATTCTGGAAAGCACGCCGGAGAGCCATATGGCGGACAGCATCGCTTATCTTAAGCAGCTGTATGAAGAAGTATAGACTATCGCGTGGATACCATTCGACGCAAGTTCCTGCGACTGTGCAGCAACAGCCTATATAAAACTAACCAGTGATTGCCGCGTGCCGGGGGCAACGTGTGAAGTATGCTTACGATCGCTGTTGCTCGCGGATTCCTTTGATTGAGTAAAATCTGAAATGGTAGGAATCCACTCGCAAAGGCGAACACTTACGCTTAATGCTTCCGAAGTAGCTTTCTTACAGAAAGCTTTTAACACTTCACACTTATGCCCTTATTACGCGGGTTCTTTGGTTCGGCTTTATAGTGCTGATTGCATCGCACTCTCTCTATGACACAGATACTCAAAGCAGGTAAATAGGCAACGCCGCATCATCATTGGAGATGCCCCAATATCAACAATCCCGCAGAGCAAGGGGTATTCCAGTGGATTCTTGCAAAATACCGACCATGTACGCATGAGTACACCTCGCACCGAGCGCAGCTTCCAGCGCGAGGTGTTTCGCGGCATGACGGGATCGGTCGATGGCATGAAAATACGATCATACGCATCCAGTGAAAAAAGTTACTTTAAATTCAGGTGAAATGGCGGAAATGCGGATATAGTGAAATTCTTTCGCTTAAAAATGACTAAAACGTGGGTTTGGCTAGTTACTGGCGATCTAAGGTAAGTTTTTTCACTAAAAGTGGGTTCGAGCGTCAAATGAAGAATTTAAGGTAAGAAATTTCACTGGAGTGTGATCGAAATGTGGCTAGTCAAGTGGGGAAAGTTAAGTTCGGTGCAAAGAAGGTCTGTGGGATAAGCGAAGTTTTCGCGCAAGAACAGAGCATTGTGAGGCAGAGGCTCATCTTTAGACGCGCGGTATGCCCTTGGCATCGTGCGTAAAGCTAAGCGCGCAAGCTGCCATACGCGCGCTTAGCCGAGGCTTGCGCACGTAATACCTGCTTGCATGCCGAGGCGGCAAGCTTATTGCAGTGCAGCTATGGCGCAGACATGTGTAAACTGCATTTTGTAGTTAAACTGCAAAGGCGAAGTAGTTAGGGCATAAGTGTGAAGTGTGCTGAAGTAAAAGCTTTCTGAAAGAAAGCTACTTCGGGAGCATATGCTCGGAGCGTTCGCCTTTGTAAGCGGATTTCTACCTTGTTAGAACTTAGTCCAATCATAGAAATCCGCGAACAACAGCGATCATAGGCATATTTCACACGTTGCCCCTCTAACTCGCCCTCCAATGTTTAACTGTCTTCCTGCTATTGCACACTTCCCTGCTATTGCACACTTCCCTGCTATTGCGCTCAAGCAGTAAAAGAGGGTGCCCCGATCATCTGCGATGACTTACGGGACACCCTCCACATAAATTAGTATTGATCAAAGTCTCTGATGGTCTCGCCGGTACGGCCGCCTTCAAAGATCGCCTCGATCAGGTTCAGCACGCGAAGCACCTGATCGTTCTTGACGATCGGCTCAGCTTTGCCGTCGAGGACATCCGCAAAGTTGTCATAGAAGCTGGAAGGCTGACGGAAAGGCTCCGGCAATACGCCCGTAATCGTCGCTTCCTCCGATGGCGGAGCCATCGTCTTGGTCAGGCCCACACCTGCCTGAATAGGCTTCGGTTCCACATGCTCCACCTCGCGGTTGCGGGTAACCGTCCGGCCGGTCATCGACCAATCCTCGATAATTCCGGTGCCTTCGGTTCCCTTCACATACCAGCGTGGAAGTGTAATAAAGTTCGTTGTGCCGACTTCAATCAGATAGGAGATCCCATTCTCGAATTGAATCGTCGCTTCGAAGCCATCGTCTACTTCATCACCCAGAATAAAGCTTAATCTGCTGCTTACGCTCGTTATTTTGCTGTCGATCATGAACAGCGCCTGATCCAGCAAGTGCACGCCCCAGTCGAGCAGCATGCCGCCGCCATGCACTTCCATGTGCCGCCAGTCACCCGGGATGCCGTTCGCTCCATGCACTCTCGACTCGATCCGGAACAAATCCCCGATTGACTTCTGATCGTACATTTGCTTGATAATCAGAAAATCCTCGTCCCAACGGCGGTTTTGATGCACCATCAGCACCTTGCCCGCTTGCTCGGCTGCCGCTGTCATTTCCTCGAACTCGCTCACATTCATCGTCACCGGCTTTTCACAGATGACATTCTTACCGGATGCGAAGGCACGCACCGCAATTTCCTTATGAGAGTCGTTCGGTGTGGCAATCACGATGGATTCCACCGTTTTGTCCTCCAATACCGCTTCCAGACTTGGGTATGCCCGGTACCCGTCCTGCGTAGATGCCTCAGCGCGAACAGAATCTATATCATAGGTTCCTACAACCTTGACGCGCTCGTTATCCTTAATCAATTTTGCATGGTAGCTTCCCATGCCGCCGTAGCCGATAATGACCACAGAATGACTGTTTTGATGCATCTGTTCAATACCCCTTCCAAATGTCCAAAATCCAATTCTGACAATTCGTCCATCGATGATACAGCTTCATTGTACATCAATTTGATTCTAGCACAAGTACCGACAAGATTCTCTATGTGAATGCGACAATATTCCATAAATCATGTCGTGCAGAATGCTGTACGAACGGCTTATCCGCCATGGTTTCATATCAAAAAAGCCGCCATCGGTCCGTAAGGATACCCGCTTGGCGACTTGAATGAATCAGTAGTGCAGTTTACCGCTTTTTAGAAAGGAACCTTCTTTTCGCCATGCTGTTCAACGCTGATTCGTCGGAGCAAGCCCTCTTCCTATAACCTCTAAGAACTCGTGCGGTTGCACGGGTCCTTAGATCAATAAATTACAGACTCGTGCGGTTGCAGGGGTCCTTGGATCAATAAGCTACAGACAGACGCTCCGCTTAGAGTTCAATCCTCATGATTGGCGAGTTTTTGCTATAACCCCGTGAACAAGCAAGCCGCTATCGATAGGTAGGCATAACAATGCCTATATCGCTCAACGTCTCGAAGCCGTCGCCTGTAAAAGCAAGCTGCTCGTTTCCTTTGACTGAAAACGGATAGCCCTTTCCTTCGACCTGCACCGTCCCCTCCACAGGACTCGCGATCATTCCGATGATCTTAATGAGCTGCCCATTACGATCCGTCACCACTCTTGTACCGTACGGGAACTGAATGCGGGCTTCCTCGTCCCGGTAAATCACTGAGCCTTGGCGCGTATTAACCAGTTCGAAGCTCATCCCGTCAACGATTCGCGTATAAGCCGTTTCGTTCGAAACCTCCTCCCCATGATCCATCGGATACGGAACAAGTCCGGTGAACCATAGTTCACCGTCCGGTGTCGGCAGGATCCCGCACATGCGCTCCACAAAATCAAGCAAGCAAAGAATCGATGGAGAGTAAGTATCCGTGAAGCCCTCCTCTCCTGTCCAAGGACTTAGAGTCTGCGAAAAGCGCGTCATTCTCGCCATTGCTGACATGATCGGCTGCATCAGCCATGTCAATTCTACATATCTGCCGTGATACTCGAAAGCATGAGGCGTTCGGATTAGCGTCAGAAAATTCGTCGGCCCTGCCCAACTATTGTAAGCGGAGGACGGATCGAAACGCGGATCATCCATTGCCACCGAGGTTAAAGGGTATTTGGCGAAGAATTTGCTCGTATTAAGCAAATAGCGCCTAAGTGCCGTGTCAAATAGCGCGCGATCCCCGGTCTCACAAGCCAGGACCCTGAGCAGGACATCAGACTGGACACGAACGAACTCCCCGTTCCGATCCACGTCATAGAAAAATTCGTCGTTCTGATCGAAGCAGTGCCTGAACAGGCTTTCCTCGCTCAGTAAAGCCTTGGTCTCCCATGCCGCACCCTCCGCCCCCGCTCCCAACTCCCGAGCCATCCTGGCCAAATATTTTCGCTGGCAAAATACATTTGCCGTCAAATCAGGCGCCAAAAACGGCAGGACGGGCGAGCCCGGATCATACTGCCGGGCATCGTCCAAATGAGCGGAATCGGGAATATGCCAGAAGCGCGGCGACAGATCATGCCCCGTGTCGAACGTACAGAAGGCCTCGACGCTGCCAGTGCCTCTCGTATTCCGGTACCTGGCAAGCCAGTCATCAAACCGGGCCATGGCGGTGTACATTTCCTTCAGGAAGACCTTATCTTTTGCGTTGCTATCACTGCTGCTCCCCCGTACATTCAGCTTAAAATGATTCCACACGCTTCTGGCCAGCGGGGTCACCATCTGGATTTGTCTATAGGCCGGCCCTTGCTCCGTCACTTTGTACGGCATCTGGCCATCAGCCCGTTGATGCTCGGCGAACAATCGGAACGTGGCCTCCGCCACGCTGGGCACGAACCGCGAGAGCAGTTCAGCGTTGATCGTTCCCGTGCTCTCCAGCCAGGTGCCCGGATAGTCCCCGCCTTCCCGCAGAACGGGAACGCCGCCACGGGCCGGGGCGATGCAGTCCAGCAGCTTGCGGACCGCGGAGAAATAGACTTCCTCGAATCGCTGCGAGGAGGACGCAAACTTCACACCAGAATGCAGCCACTCCGCAATTACCGAACTATGATAAGCTTGCTTGGATTCCCCGATCAGCGCCGCTGGATCCATCTTCCGCAGCCTTGTCAATAAGCTATCGTTCAATCTCATCAGCCTCTTTACAATATAGTCAACCTAATACACACGCAATTCCCGTCCCTGCTAACAAAGCCTTATGTGTACGTTTATACGTACTTTGTTCATATGTCCGCTTGCTCGCCCGGGCCATCGTGCTCGTACCGGAATCCGTGAAAGTCGGCCCGGCCGCCCTTCTCTACGGTCGTATAGCTAAATACCCCGACTCTCGCTCCCTTCCAGAAACCTGCGCTCATACGGCACTCGCCGCCTAGCGGGATGAACGTTATCCCATCCAGGCTGAAGAAGAAGCTGGTCTCGCCCGATAAATCGATATGACTCTTCAGCCAGACCGTTTCACCCGCAAGCCGCGGACCGTGGAACACCATTCCACCTGTAACCGCTTGAAGATAATTGCCGCCTTCCTCTGTTACAACGCCGATCCAGTTCTCTTCCCGGGCGCAGAGAAAGGCCAAGCCGGCTCGCTGCCCCGGATTCATATGCAGGACGCTGAGCTCGGTACATACGATGCCTTTGCTTCCGATCAGCTTCTGGGTCAAAGTGTTCCTCGCCTGCAGAAGCTCCGGCGCCGGCATCGCCTTCAGCCGCAAATACCCCGGCCTTTCGTGCAATGACCAGCCGTCATTGACCGGATTATGGTTCCACTGCCACTGCAGTCCAAGCTCCGGCCCCTCAAATGTATCCGAGGTCTGCGGCAGCCGCACCGGATGATGCCCGGCGACGGACGGCTTCGCATACACGGCCACGGGCTCTCCAGCCGCGCCAATGACGGGCCAATCATCCACCCACTCCACGGGCTGCAGATGGCATACCCTTCCGATCGCTCCCGCGCTCTGGAAGTGCATGAACCACGTCTCCCCGCTGTCCAGCTCTACCAATGCTCCCTGGTGCGGCCCGTTGATATCGGTCGCTCCCTTCTGCAGGACGACCCGGCGTTCATACGGGCCATAAATATCCCTGGCGCGAAGCACCGTTTGCCAGCCGATCTCTACGCCGCCCTCGGGAATCGCCAAATAGTAATACCCGTTTCTCTTGTATATTTTCGTTCCTTCGGCAATTTTGCCTACATAGACGATAACGCCGTCATCCAGCAGCGTCCTGCCGTCCGCGCTCATGCGATGAATAATAATCGGGCCGGCGCCAACGGTGCTGTGACCCAGATAGGCATGGCCGTCGTCATCCCAGAAGGGACAAGGATCCTCCCAGCCAGCGACGCGCTTCACTTCATGAAGCGGACTCCAGGGGCCGGCCGGATCACGAGCCGTGCTCATGTACAGCCCCTCATCCGGCGTGCAGAAATACACATAGAACAGCCCGTTGTGATAACGGAGCGCAGGGGCCCAGCTTCCTTTGGCATAAGCTCGCATGTCGTCATACGCCGGATCGATATCCAGCCGTTCGTATACTTTGCCGATGATCGACCAGTTGACTAAATCCTGTGAATGCAGCACCGGCATGCCCATAAAATGAAAATCCGAGCACACCATATAAAAATCATCGCCCACGCGGATAACGTCCGGATCGGAAAAATCCGCATTCAGCACGGGATTGCGATAATAGCCGTTGCCAAGATCTCCCCATGAAGGCATAATCATTCGGTTCATATCCACTCTTTTTCCACCCCTTTTCCGTAACAAGCCTCAGTCTTATCCCTTCACGCTCCCAAGCACTAGCCCCTTCATAAAATATTTCTGCAGAAACGGGTAGATGATCAATACCGGGAAGGCCGCCAGGAACACCTGCGCCGATTTAAACGTCCGGTTCGAAATCTCCGACATATCGAGCAGTTCATTGGAGCTGACAATGCTCGGATCCACCTCGATGATGATCGTCTGCAAATAGCTCTGCAGCGGATAGTTGGAAGGCGAGTTCATGTAGATCAGCCCGTCAAACCAGGAGTTCCAGTGCCCTACGAGAACAAACAGCGAGATCGTCGCCAAGGCTGGCTTTGAAAGCGGACAATAGATGCTCCACAGCACGCGCCAGTGGCCGGCCCCGTCGATATAAGCCGCTTCCTCGATTTCTTTGGGCAGGTTGCGGAAGAAATTCATCAGCAGAATGACATTGAATACGGGTACGGCGCCAGGCAGTACAAGCGCCCAGATCGTATCCAGCAGCCCCAGGGACTTGATCGTCATATAGGTCGGAATCAGCCCGCCGTGGAACAGCATCGTAATGATGAAGAACCAGGCATACACGTTCCGCATCCCGAGCGCTTTTTTCTCCTTAGATAGCGGATAGGCGATCGAAATGGTAATAAGCATGTTAACGATGTAGCCGAGCAGCACTCGCTTGCCCGAAACGAAAAATCCGGTTAGAAATTCATTTTTGGTCAGCGCGTATTTATACGAGGCGACCGTAAAATCAACAGGCCACAGCTTGACATACCCGGCAGCGGCGGCGCTGCTGGAGCTGAAGGAAATGGCGAGCACGTTGATTAACGGCAGAATACATACAATGGCCGTAACGGTTAGCAGAATATAGTTGAACGTCAGAAATAATTTTCGGCTGATTGATGTTTTGTGCATGCCTTCTCCCTCCTAAAAAACCCTGTATCCGGCGTATTTATTAGCCAGCTTGTTGGACAGGACGATCAAGACGAAGGAGATCAGCGATTTGAACAAGCCAACCGCCGTCGCCACGCCGTATTGCGCGTCCACGAGACCGATCCGGTACACTAGCGTATCAATGATATCCCCTGTGCTGTACACCATAGGGCTGTACAGGTTGAACACCTGCTCAAAGCCCGCATTAAGCACATTCCCCAAGCTGAGCACGGTCATCAGGGTAATGATCGGCAGCATGCCGGGCAGCGTAATGTGAAACATCTGCTTCCAGCGGTTCGCGCCATCCATGGTCGCCGCTTCATACAGGCTCTGATCGATCCCCGTCAAGGCGGCCAAATATACGATTGTTCCGTAGCCGAAGGTTTTCCAGGTATCTGTCAGGACGAGCGTATAAGGGAACCATTTATCATCCCCCAGGAAAAAGATCGGCTTAATGCCGAACACACCCAGGAATTCATTCACGATTCCGCTCGAAGGAGACAATATATCAATCAGAATCCCGCCCAGGATAACCCAGGACAAGAAGTAAGGAAAATAAATAACCGTCTGGATCGTGCGTTTAAAAAAAGCCCCCGCCAGCTCATTGAGCAGCAACGCAAATATAATCGGGACGATCAGTCCCGCGATAATTTTCAATACGGCGATAAATATGGTGTTCCATAGTACGCTCGTGAAGTTCGGCATGTCCAGCATATAGCGGAAATTGTCGAACCCGATCCATTTAGAGTTGAAAATCCCCTTGGAAGGAACAAATTTTTGAAAAGCGATCACCGTTCCCATAATCGGGACATAGCTAAAAATAACCGTTAAAATAATGCCGGGTAAAATCATCAGATGCAGAGGGATTTCCTGCAGTTTCTTCTTCATTCCCATTGCGGCTCCTCCATTCATAGCCATGCTGACAATAAAAAGGGAAAATAGAGTTGCCCCTTTCTTCCCTTTTCATCGTTCTCTTATCCAATCTGAGCCAAACTTTTATTTGTTCTTCTCAGCCCATTCGTTGACTTCCTTTGTAATCTGTTCTCCGCCAAGCTTCTTCCAGTCTTCTGTGAACTTATCGAAATTATCCAGAGATTGTCCCATGATAATTTTGGTGAATACCTCTTCCTCCATCTTCTGCAGGGTGGCGATCTTCTCCACCATCGTCGGGGTCGGCGCCCCGTAGAAGGCATCGAAAATGTAGTTGTCCTCCTGAACATAATGATCGATCACGTCGAAGCTGCTTGGCGAGCCGAATACGCGTTCCGTTCCCCAGTTCGCTCTGTTGCCGCCCCGATAATCGACGATTCGGTCATAGTAGCCCTTCTCCTCCACGGACAGCTGAGACGGGTCGTTCGTCTCCAGAGCCGTCATCGTATTCAAGTGCGCGTTCAGGTTTTTCTTGGCCGGATCGGCGCTAATCAAGCTGTACAGATAGACCGGAATGTTCGTATCGGTAATCCCGAATTTGCTGTTCTCCTGTGCGGCTTCCGGATCATAGCCCTGCATGCTGAAGTTCAGCAGCTTGATGATCGCCTCCGGATGCTTGCTGTCCTTGCTCACCCCGTAGTATCTCGTAATCGGCATTTTGCCGATCGGAGTAGCCTTCTTGTCATCCACGGATACGAGCGGCAAAGCCTTCCACTCAGCCTTCGGATCATTGTCGACATTCTGCTGAATGATGGACAGCGGAGCGGACATGGAACCGTAGAACATGCCTACCTTGCCGCTCGCCACCGATTCGGTGACCTTGGCGCGGTCCTTCACGCCAAACTCCCGATCCAGCACGCCTTTGGCGTACAAATCCTGAAGCTGCACGAGCGCATCCTTCACTTCGGGCTGAATGCTTCCGTATACGAGCTGGCCCGATTCGTCCTTCACCCATTTCCCCGGATTCACATGATAACCGGAGAAGAATCCCGACGTACCGAAATGGGCATCCGTTAAAAATGTTTTGGTTAATGCCAGGCCGAACGTATCGTCCTTGCCATTGCCGTCCGGGTCATTCTTTGTAAACGCTTCCGCAATAGCGAGCACATCCTGCATCGTTTGCGGCTCAGGGAGCCCGAGCTTTTCCAGCCAATCGGTACGAACGTATAATATCGGCAGTCCGTCTACCGCGGAGGAAGTGTGAGGAATCGCCATCAATCTGCCGCCGATCTTCGCCGTGTTGAAGCTGGCTTCATCCTGCAGCATGATTTCCTTCGTAATGGGCGATGCGTATTTCTCGAACAAATCCGTCAAGTCGTACAGCATGTCGTTCTCCGCCAGGTCAGTCAGCTGCTTGTTCTTCAGCCACATAATATCGGGCAGATCACCGGAGGCGATCGACACGTTCATTTTCTGGTCAAACTGCTCGACGGGAACCGTCCAGACATACTTTAAATTAATGCCGAGATCGCTCAAATAAGTGCGGGTATAAATATTATCCTCGATCGTATCGTTGTTCTCATACTTGTACGTTGATTCGGTATAGCGCCATGCCGTAATGTCCACGGGCGGATCATACTTCGCCATCAAATCCGCATCGGTCTTGGCCGGATCCGGGGCGGCTGCCGGCGAGCTGGCTTCCTTCGCGCCTCCGCAGGCTGTGAGCAGCATGAGACCTGCCAAGCATAAAATTGCCGATTTTTTCACTGTTCTTCTCTTTTTCATATGAACCTCCCTGATAGATGTAAGTGGTATAGGGCCCTTATAGATTTAATGTTAGATTTGAAATCGCTCTCATTCAATATTCATCTCTTGACATTTGAATCAGCTGTTTACCTGTTGATGATAGAGGCTCGATATTCTTGAGGCGTCATATGGGTCGCCTTGCGGAAGGAGCGCGTAAAATTCGTGGCCGTGCCGTAGCCGACCAGCTCCGCGACATCCTGGATCTTGATGTCCGGGTTCTCCAGCAGCCGTTTGGCCTTTGCCATGCGGGCCGCTGAGATATATTCGGACAGATTCTGGCCAGTCACCTGCTTGAACAGCCGGGAAAGGTAAGATGGGTTAAAATAGACCAGCTCCGCCAGCCGGACCAGCGATATCTCGTCGGGATCATGCAGATGATCCTGGACATGCTTCTGAATAATGGTGATGACGTCCTTTGCCCGTCTCTCCTCCTCCTGGCTTTGAAGCTTGAACAGCATATCCCCGACATGGAGCAAATAGTCGAATGCTTGCTGCCAGGACTCATGCTCCCCCGGCTGCATCAGCTTGTGCAGGCCGATCCGGGTCGCCGCCGTCTCCACAAGCCTCCAGCGATTCATATACGATAAATATACAAGCCCGATGGAATAGTACAGCTCCTGGGCCGGAACATAGTGCATGCTGTCGATGTCGGCCAGCGCTGCCGCGCATTCGAGCAGGATAGCTCTGAATTCGTTCCGCTGCCCGTGCTCCAACTGATCGGCAAGCACACTCAGCTTGGCATTGCGCAGCAAGGGCCTCGAGCGCAGTCCGTCCCCCGGCGGCTGAAGCTCCTGCTCGATCATCTGCTTATCGAGAAGCAGCATGCCGCAGCCCTGCCCGATCCGGTAATTCATCAGCATATTCAGCGTTGAGAATCGCTCCGCCACATCCGCCCACCTCGCCGCGCTATCGTCCAGAACGAACGAGAGCACCTCGCCAAGGGACTCGCGGCAGGCTGACTGGATCAGCTCCAGATTCCCCTTGATGAATGTCAGCACCCGCTCCCAGCCGTCAGCTCCGCCGCTTTCCGGAAGAGGCTGGATCAGCCAGACGGGATCCATGTTCTCCGTGACGGTGTCAACGAACAAGACGCGGGCGGATAAATACTGACTGGCAATAAGCCTGATCCGATAGAGCTGTCTGGATTTCGTCGCATAGCTTAGCCCGCCGGCGAAGCTGTTGACCCTGCCCAGCATAATGAGCACAGGACGGTCTGCGCGCAGTGGAATCGCCAGTTCATCGAACTGCTTCTGATGGATTTCCTGCACGCCGAGCTGCTCGTTCAAAATTCCTTTGACGTAGTCTTTTTGCAGCAATTCCCTTGTCGCGTCAAGCTGCTCCTGCGCCTTCTGGAGCAACGCCTCCGCCTTCAGCTCCGTCTCGATATCCATGGCTGCCTGCTCGACCATTTGAATCACTTTTTCATACCCTTCGGTCTTTAATAGATAGCTCACGCCCTCATACCGGAAGGCCGAGTAAATATAGGAGAATTCATTATGTCCCGTTAGAAAAATGACCCTGCAGCTAGGCCATCTCTCCCTGATTTTGTCCAGCAGCTCAAGTCCGCTGAGGCCCGGCATCCGGATATCCGTAAGCACGATATCGAAGCGCGTCCGGTCGAACAACCGCACCGCCTCATCACCGGAATAGGCCTTGTAAACATCCAGCTCCAGCTGGGGCAAATTCGACAGCACCTCATACAACCCGTCCGCTATAATCATTTCGTCATCGACGACTAAAAGTCTGTACATCTTACATCCCTCCATCCGAAATCACGATCCGAATCGTCGCCTTTAATCCGCCCAACTCGCTTCGCTCCATATATAATCCACTGTTCTGTCCAAACTTCAGGCGGATTCTCTGGTGTATATTGAGCAGCCCTGTCGTCTCCGTCTCATCCGGACGCGACAGGCTCTCGTTCAGAGCACGGATCTGCTCGTCCATCAGCTCCTCGCCATTATCCTCCACAATCAGCAACAGCTCACTGCCATCCCTTGCAAAGTGCACTCTTAATATGCCGTTCGCACTTTTCTTCTCCAGTCCGTACTTGAAGGCGTTCTCAATAATCGGCTGGAGAATCAGTCTTGGCACCATGATATGGCCCACAGACTCCGGCAAATCGCCGAACTCAATCCGGTTTCGCTTCGCAAACCGCATCGCCTGGATTTCGGAATACACCTTTGCATGGTTTACCTCTCTCCCCAGCAGCACCTCATCGGAATCGCCCCGCGTAATGAATTGGAAATACTCCCCGAGCTGATTCGTGAATCGCTCAAGATTATCGTAGTCCCCCAAACGCGTCATCGTATTGAGAATGAAGAAGCTGTTGTAGAGAAAATGCGGGTTGATCTGGGACTGCAGCTGCTTCAGCTCGGCCTTATGCGTTAATAGCTGCTGCTTGTACACCTGATCGATCAAGGACTTCAGATTTTCCAGCATGGCGTTAAACCGTGTATAGATATACTGGAACTCATCATTGAAATCATGGTCGATCTGCTCATTGAAATCGCCGTGCTCGACCTTGCGGAAGGCCTTGACCAGCTTATACAGCGGCTTGTGAATATACTTATAGACATAAAGGGAATACACGACGATGATGGCAAAGGATACGAGCAGCAGCAGCACGAACCAGCTTCGGTATTTCTCGAGCGGCTGGAACACGGCCTGAACCGGAACGTATTTGCTGAGCACCGCCCCGAAGAATTGCGAGTAGCTGTACATGGCCAAATACTGCTTGTCCGTAATGGTCACGGTCTGGGCCGTATTGGGGTCGACGTCGCTTAACATTTGCGAAGCGGCTGCTAGGTCGAAGTGGGTGTCATGGCTCGTCGTGATCTCAAACTGCGAGCTTTTAAATACCAATCCCTCCCCCGGGGAGTTGACCATCTTCTTCAAATTTTCCTTGAGCTTGTCTTTGGATATTTCGATAACCACGATAAAGAGCGGCCACTTCTTGCTCTCCGGCGTTACAAAAGGATAGGAGGCGCTTAAATAGGTTTTGCCGTTCATATTGATCAGCTTCGAATCCAAGGATAGCGGAATATTCTTGAATTCGGAAAATTCCTGCGGATCGAACGAGGAGATCGATAAAGCGGATACATTTTTTTGGATCGCCGGAATATGGGCGTATACATCGACGATATAGGAGCTGCTGTTGCGTATCGCATTCAGCCGTTGCTGCAGACGTAGGATGCTCTGCATTTTCTCAATATCATTCATCGATTCGGGGATAGAGCCCAGCGCGTTCAGATTATCATCGCTCAAGACATCATACTGCAGCGTTTGAATTCGTTTGAATTCCTCCTCCAGGCCGCTGTAGTACTGAGATACCTGTGAGATCATCGATTTGGAGATTTCATCCTTCAACGTGCGGACTCCCCAGTTATAAATGATCATGCTAAGGAGATAAAGCGGAAGCAAAATGCAAATAAACGAGAGGATCAGCCTTTTGAGTACATTTTTTTTCCATGGATGATTCAGATTCATATTCTCCCTCCCCACTAAAATAGAAAAGAGCCTTCGCTGCAGGGAAGTGCTCCCTGCCGAAGGCCAATGAACTTGTAACGGCAAGCTTTATGCCTGCTTCTCCTCCGCTTCCTCCTCCAGCCGCGAGAAGACGGCTTGCTGAACCATGCGCCGCCGTGCAAAGTATCCGGTTTACATAGGGTTAAAATCTATGGTAAGGCTTTCATTCGAGGTGGAACAGGGTCAAACCGTACGACAAAATGGGCAAAACGGACGCCTACCGTCCAGATTGCCCTAGTGCTGTATGATATAATAAAGCTACCATTTTAAAGTAGATGAGGTTCCGATCGTGATGGATTATACCGGCACACCTAACACCATGGATTGCATCATGTCTCCGGATATTCAGGCCGCCTTCCGCATTAATGCCACCCACTGGCGCAAGGTCAACGCCGCCTGGCGTTATCCTGTGCATCAGCACCGCACGTTTGAGCTCAACATCGTGCTGGAATTCGAGCAGCATATGACGGTTGCCGGCCGCTCCTTCCTGCAGCAAACCGGGGACATCCTGTTTATCCGTCCCGGCGTGGAGCATTCCAGCCAAGGCTCCGGCGGGCCGGAGGGAATGACGTATTACGCCCTTAATTTTGATATCGATGATTCATCCCTAAGACGCTCCCTCATGATGGCCGATTCGACCATTCTTACGGGAGATACCGCAGAAATAGCGGATGTTCGGCATGCGCTGAACGATTTCATCCATTCTACGATCTCCGGCGAACCGAATACGCATCGCCAGCGCCTAAATGCGCTTCGTGCCTCGCTTCGGCTGCTCACTGCTCTTAGTAGCTGGGCATTATCGGAGCTGCCCGATAACCCGCCGGCATACGAGCCAAGCCCGCCCGAGAACGCGATTCTGCTCGCCAATGCCATTGAAAAGCACCTTGAGGAGCTTGTCTGCGCTTCAGCAGCGGGCGGTGAAGGGAGGCCCGGCATTGAGGACATTGCCGCGAAGCTGGGGTACAGCCCTGCCCACTGTAACCGCGTGTTCCGGCAGGTCTACGGCAAATCGCCGCGCCAGTATCTGTCGGGGCTGATTATCCGCCAGGCCAAGCTGCTGCTGCTGAATTACAGCCTGTCCGTGGAGGTAATCGCCCTTCGCCTCGGCTACCGGGACAGCTCTCATTTCAGCAAGCAGTTTAAACGCTGGACCGGCCTCTCCCCGCAGGGCTATCGCAAGCTCAACCATCCCGACCGCCGGGAGATTGATGCCGAGCAGCATTATCGCGACAATCCGTTTATATAAGTTTACCATCTTATGAGTTCGGATTTGTGCACATTCTTGCTCAGGCAATTGGAGAAAAAGCAGCTGCGGGGCGCCTCCTTGGTTAAATCGGACTCAGCCGCTCATTCTGCAACCGTTGCCACAGAGCCGCCGGGTGCTTGACCTATCAGCTTGCCCCAGCGTCCTCCTCCAGGCAATGGGCAAGCCCGCTCCTTCAACCAGGCGACCACCGGGATGATGCAGCCGCAAGCCGTACAGGTTACGCCGTCCGACAGCTTGGGACAAGTGCTGCACAGCTGCAGCCTTTCCTGATACTGCTGCGCGTCGACTCTTCGCTCCGGAGCAAAGGCCGAGGTCTGCAAGATGCGCTGCATCTGTGCCTCTGTTACTTTGTAATCATCCCGGCAGGCTTTGCATGTATTGTCCGCCATGACAACGTTCTACGCCTTCGGCGCCAGCTTGAGCGTTGTAACCGACATCGCAGGCAGTGCAGCATGAAGCTTGCCGCCTTCCAGATTACAAGCCTCAAATGCCTTCGGGACCACATTGTTCGGTTGATCAAAGGTATTATGGTCATCCACTCTGTCCCCGGCCAGTGTAACTCCTTCTACTTGCCACTGCTCCGCCGCCAATCCGCGCAGATCGATCGTCACATCCGCTTCGGCATGATGCTGCAAGTTGCACAGGCTAATATGAATGAAGCCCTCTGCATCTCGCGAAGCAGTTCCCGTTACAGCCGGAATTTCGCTGTCGTCCAGCTTATAGCTGCCCGCATCTAGAGCAAGCTCCAGCAGCTCGGCATCCTGGTGGACCTTATACATATCAAATACATGATACGTCGGGGTAAGAATCATTTTTTCCCCTTCCGTCAGGATAACGGCTTGCAGAACATTGATGGTCTGGGCAATATTCGCCATGCGCACACGCCGATTGTGCTTATGGAAGATATTGAAGTTCAGCCCGGCGACCAGAGCATCGCGAATACTATTTTGCTGATACAGAAATCCGGGATTGGTTCCAGGCTCTACATTGTACCAGGTTCCCCATTCGTCCACGATCAGGCCTACACGTCCCTCAGGGTCATATTGATCCATAATCGCCGAATGACGGGTAATCAGCTCATCCATCCGCAGCGTTTTCTTCAGCGTCGTATGCCATGCTTTTTCATCAAAGCCCGTTGCTTCGCCCTTATCTGCCCAGCTGTCATTCGGAAGGGTGTAATAATGAAGCGTGATGGAATCCATGAATCTTCCTGCTTCACGCATGACGACCTCCATCCAATGGTAATCATCCACATTCGGGCCGCAGGCGATGCGGTGAATCTTGTTGTCTCCGTAATTGCGCACATAGGTCTGGTAGCGGCGATAGAGGTCGGCATAATATTCCGGGCGCATGTTTCCCCCGCAGCCCCAATTCTCATTTCCCACGCCAAAATAGGTTACCTTCCAAGGAGCCTCCTGACCATTGGCTGCTCGAAGCTCTGCCATGGGGGATACGCCATCAAAGGTCAAGTATTCAACCCACTCGGACATTTCCTGAACGGTTCCACTGCCCACATTTCCGTTAATATAAGGCTCGCAGCCTAATTGCTTGCACAGCTCCATGAACTCATGCGTACCAAAATGATTATTCTCAACCACCCCGCCCCAGTGCGTGTTCACCATGCGTTTCCGCTCTGCTTTCGGACCGATGCCATCCTTCCAGTGATACTCGTCCGCAAAGCAGCCTCCCGGCCAGCGCAGCACAGGAATCCGGATCTGCTTGAGCGCTTTCACAACATCGTTGCGGATCCCCTTTGTATTAGGAATAGGCGAATCCTCGCCAACCCAGATGCCCTCATAAATGCATCTCCCCAAATGCTCGGAAAAGTGCCCATAAATATGACGATGAATGGTTCCTTTTCCAAGATCGGTGTTCAGTATCCCTTGCAAACTCATCCCGAATCACTCCTTAATTAATAATAATATTAATTATAATGATGCTTCAATAACATTATAGTTACTCTGTCTCCTTTAAGTCAATTCAATCTTTTATATAATGATTATTCTTGTCAAAATCGCAAACTATAGATAATATATTTATTAATCATGCGAAAAGGACGAAAAAAGATGAATCTTGATTTAAGCGAACAATCCCTACCTGTATATGAGGCGCTGGCAAGCTCTGTCCGGCTTCAAGTGCTGCGCCTTCTGGCCGAAGGTTCCATGAACGTGAAGGAGCTGGCTGCTTCCATCGGCTTATCGAGCGCGATTATGACCATGCATGTCCGTAAGCTGGACGAAGCCGGGCTAATTACAACCCAGATGCTCCCCGGGAAAAGCGGTCTGCAAAAAGTGTGCTCTCTTGCCGTTACCGAAGCTCATATCCAGTTTCCCGGGACAGAAGACGCGCCCGAGCGCCATTGTCACCGGGTAGAGATTCCCGTAGGCCATTATTCCGATTTTTACATCGAGCCTACTTGCGGACTGGCTACGACCGAGAAGTATATCGGCGGATTTGATGATCCCCGCTATTTCTGGGAGCCTGAGCGGATTAATGCGGCGATTCTTTGGTTTGGACACGGCTTTATCGAATATAAAGCTCCCAATTATCTGCTATCCAGTCAGGCTCCCAACGAGCTTGTATTCACATTCGAGATTGGATCTGAAGCTCCTGGCATTAGCGAAAATTATCCGTCGGATATTTCCTTCGCCTTCAACGGGGTTCCCCTCGGCATATGGACCAGTCCCGGCGATTACGGCGAGCAGCGCGGGAAGTATACGCCGGAATGGTGGCCTAGCGCCATTAACCAGTACGGGTTATTGAAGCAGCTACGAATCAATCACGAAGGAACCTTTATGGACGGGATCAAGCTGTCGGACATCACTCTTGATCAGGTCGACATCCGAAGGAAGCAATGGACATTCCGCTTTGCCGTCGACAAGGATGCGGTGCACAGGGGCGGACTCACCTTATTTGGTAAAGGATTCGGCAATTACAACGAACATTTGATTCTGGAGCTGTTCTATCAGGAAGCAAAAGGAGTGGTTTTAGATGAAGGCGCTACTATTGGAAGGTAAAGGGCTAGCCGATGAAATGAAGGTCGGAGAGCTTGAGAAGCCTAAGCCAGGCCAGGGCGAAATTTTGGTAAAAATAAAAGCCGCAGCTCTAAACCCGGTCGATATAAAACGGCGAATGGCGGTAATTATCTCCTTCGCCCATCCTCTGTCCTTTCACCAGGTTGCGCTTGGAAGCGTGCATCAGTCGAACAATCCGACTCAGCTGCGTATGCTTGCCCAAATGGGCGATCATATGCTGTCCCTGCTGCAACAAGGTCAACTGCATTCCCTTTTGTCCGAAATATCAGCCAGCCCCGCTCGGTGGACGGTTCCATTGCGGAGTTTTGTACGAAAAGTCGCACAACATCCCTCCCGCACCGCCTGAATCCAGGATTTTGAACGAAATATCGTATAAAAGCGCCCGTGAAGCGAGGGAACGAGGGCAATTTGTATGAAATATCGTTCAAACTCTTCCAGTCGATGGCATTAAAGAGCAGTTATATACGAAAATTCATACAAAAAGCATTCGCGCCGAGCCGCGGCCACTTCCTACAAACACAAAAAGCCGGATGGGAAATATCACCTTTTCCTTCCGGCTTTTTTGTGTTCAGGGACTTTTGGGACACCCTTGTTCCATGCTTTCTCAAGGGGCGTATTATATATTCCTATATTAGTTGAAATGTATAAACTACGTAGAAAGGGTATAAGTGTGAACTGTTAAAAGCTTTCTGTAAGAAAGCTACTTCGAAAGATAAAGCGTAAGCGTTCGCCTTTATGAGTGGATTTCAACCTTATAATATCTTCGTTCAATTAGAGAAATCCGCGAACAACAGCGATCGTAAGCACACTTCACACGTTGCCCTCAAAACGTAAAATTCAATAGTTCAACGTATATCGGAATTTGCTCCATAGCGAGCAGGAAGCTTAAGGTTTCTTTACTTGAATCAGCACAGCCAGAAGCTTGGCACTTTCTGCTCGGGTTGCTTGGTCCTGAGGCGCAAACAACAGATTGCCCCGGCCCTGCATTAGCCCAAGCTCCACCGCTTGATTCACATATGTCTTCGCCCAGTCTGAAATCTTTGCACTGTCACCAAATTCTGCATTTGGGGCTTGCTCTGCCGATTTGCCATTCACGTATTGGTAGGCGCGGACAATAATTGCTGCTATTTCCTCACGGCTGATTGCCGCATTCGGATCGAACGCAGAGGCATTGCGCCCCGATACAATTCCCGCCTGCGCTACGGCAGCTACAGAGCCTGCATACCATTTGGAGCTGTCTACATCGGCAAAGCTCGAAGAAGCAGCCTCCGTATTCAGTTCCAACGCCCGGGCGATCATCGCCGCGAATTCCGCACGGCTTACGTCTTTCTGCGGCGCGAATGAAACTGCGCTCACGCCTTCGATAATGTGCTTTGCCGCCATTTGCTTAATCACATCCGTAGCCCAGAAGGAAGCAGGCACATCATGATAGGTTTTGTCATATTCAAGCACGGCGTATTTACCGAAGTGATAAACCTCAGCCGTCATACTGCCGTCTTGCTTGCTTCCCCCTGCATATTGCAGTTGGCCACTGTCTTCCACATGGTATACCCCCAGCAATTCAGGCTTGGAAGTACTGTTTACGGCTAAGCTTAAAGTTACCGGTTTATTAAAGGAGGACAAGGCTACCGCGGATCCATTCTTAGGCACAATCTGCAGGTTGAATTCTAGAACATCGCCTGCTGCTGTCAGGCGAACCGCTTGGAGCCTGGCTTCCGCTGCCTTGAGCAACGAGGCTGCATTCTCGGCAGAGTGTCTGTCGATACTGAAAATGATTTCAGCCGTACTCCATTGGTCCGCTGGAAGCTGCTGCTTTAACTGTTCCAATACGTCCGCCGGAATCTGTACCTTGACTTCTCCATTTACAAATTCAAGACTTTGCCCTTGCAGCAAATCAGCTGCATTAGCAGGAAGAGCGACCTCGCGGACTCCATTTTCCATACTAATCACAACTTTCCCCGTACCGTCATTCGCCTTTTGAGTGCGCTCGCTAATTGGGATGCGGCCATTCGAATGATTGGTATTGCCGGAGCTTCCCGCATTTCCCGTGCTGCCGCTGCCGGTGTTGCCATTGTTGCCTTGATTTCCTCCCCCTCCATCAACCGTTCCGCCCGTAGTCGTTACCGTTAAGGTAAGTGTGGAGGTTGCTTTGCCGATTGCTTCACTGTTCCCGGTAAAGATGGTATCCTGGATTGCTCTGTCCGGAGCAACCGAGACAGTAATCGTATTGACACCCTTCTTAAAGCTGATTTCCTTCGAGAAGCTCATGTCATCGGCAATGCTCACCGCTTGCCCGTTGATCTTCAGATCGCCGCCTTTGATAGCATTTCCTCTAATGATCACTGTATCTGTGGTCAGGGTTGCGCCATCCATTGGCGAAGTAACCACAACCGGCTGATCGATCCAGCGGAGAATGGAGTCCTCAATCACCATTTTGTTTCCGCCCTGGTTAGTGATCAAGACATTAAGATCGGTGCCTTCAGCTCCGTAGCCGTAGTAACTGACATCATTATCGATCGTAGAATCATTCGGCGTGTGATCTGCCAGACCTTCCTCGTTCCAGGTTTTGTTCTTCGCATACTTGTAGGTAATCGAAGTTCCGTCCTGAATGAAGGTGGTGTATTCCCAATCCGTCGAAGTGGCCCCGTTACGGCTCATTTCCCATGCATTCACATCCCAGTTGTTCTGCGAGCCCGGAATCGTGATCGGTGTGCTCAATGGCGTATAATCCGGCGCATGGACTTTAAAGGTCACTTCTACCATCACAAGATCAGGAGTTACCGCCACAACATTCGAATCTATAGAATTGCCTTTTCTATCGTACGCTCGAACGAAATAAGTGTAGGTGGTTCCGTTCTCCACATCATAATCCCGATAAGTGTGAAGATCAGCGCCCTTCACCACTGCGATGGGCTGGCTGTCACGGAAAATCCGGTATAAGAACACCGAGTCATATGCGGCTTCATCTGCTCCCTGTTCGCCGCCAAAAGCTGTCGGCTCTGCTGCTGCAGTTGGCGCAGCCTCGTGAATTGCATTCATCAGATCGGTGCCCTCTGCATTCTCGGTGATTGCATCAAATGCAGGAGACAGCTGGCGCATTGATTTCGGCTGAGGATACACAACCTCGGTAACAGACCAAGAAAGATTGACCTGTCCTGATTCCTGCAAAGGCTGATCCAGCGTAATGTCTTCAACTGGCGGTATCTTGTCGGACGGATCTTGGGCGATCGTCACTGTTCCGATATCTGTATCCATCCAAGTGTGTCCAGCATCCGTTGAAAAAGCCATCCGATACTGGTATTCACCTGCTTCATAAGCGGTGAAGGTCCCTTTGAATACATTATTTGTGCCATATCCTCCACCCTGGCCTGCATAACTGGCCGGAAGCGACTCCCAATCCATTCCGCCGGGCACCATGATTTGCAGTTTTGCCTGAAGGCCTTCTGCCAAGAATTGATCTGTGGCATCCTTAATCCACACCTCGGCAGTGACGCTTTGGTCATATTCCAGGTCCACATATACGGAGCTGGTTACTGTCGCAGGACTAATGTAATAGTCTCCGGAATTCCAGGAATAGTGCGGAACCAGTGCGCTGCTCTCCGTCACCGGAGATTCATTCCCGTTTCCATCCACAGCTGTAACCATGAAGTAATACTTCTTCCCATTGGTGAGACCGCTTACAGAAGTGCTGGTACCTGTAATGGTCTCTTCCGAAAGGATCCGTTCATACAAGCTGCCGCGAATGGTGGAAGCATACACATGATATTCCTGGGCATCTCCGCTTGGACTCCACTGAAGAGTTACCGAGCTAACGCCCTCTGCTCCAGTCAGATTGCTTACAGGTGCCGGCAAAGCAAGCGATTGTCCGGCATCCGCAGTCAGCATGCGACCATCCATCGCAGGAACGGTCAAGGTAAGAGCGCCATTGGCCGTTGTCACCTTGTAGTTGGTATTCAGCTGGTCGGTCAGATGAATTCCGTTTTTCAACTGTCCCTGCAGATTAAGCTCTACTGTCTTATCAGCATTACCGCGGTTAATCGCTACGATCGCGTATTGATTATCCAGCTTGCGTCCGTATACATAGACATCTCCGCTTGCATACAGGGTTTCCAGCTCCCCGTAAGCGAATAATTGCTTATGGTCTGTACGGATTTTGCCGATCTTCTGGTAATGCTCGATCAGATCCGTATCCTCATGTCCCCAAGGATATACGCGGCGGCTGTCCGGATCGCTCGAGCCCGTTACACCGGCCTCGTCCCCATAATAAGTTGTCGGCGCACCCGGGTACCCCATCTGGAAGATGGAAGCCAGTTTCAAGCGGCTCTTGCCGAGCTCGTAATTATAATTTTTATCAAATTCCGCCCGTTCAAAGCTGTCGGTACCGCCGCCGAGAACGAATACAGCTCTTGCGGTATCGTGTGAGCCCATCAGGTTCATCAAGGCATAAAATGCTTCCTTCGGATAATCCTCTTTTACAGCCATCAGCGTACTATCCGCCGATTCGGCATTTCCGTTCTTCAGGAAATTAATAAGGGCTCCGCGGAAGCGGTAGTTCATAACCGAATCGTATTGATCACCGAGAAAATATTTGGAGGCATCGTCCCAGATTTCTCCGAGGATCAATGGGTCCTTGCCATCGTTCAGCTTCTTATCCTTGATTTCTGTTCGGAATTCCTGCCAGAATGCAGGATCCACCTCGTTAGCTACATCAAGCCTCCAGCCGGAAGCGCCGAGTGTAAGCCAGATTTTTGCCGCAGAGTCATCATCCCGGAAAATGTAATCCGCAAATTGCTCATTATTCAATTCACTATCATAGTCAACCGCAGTCCCCGGCACCGATTTGATCTCAGGCAAGCTGTCAAATCCCCACCAGGATTGGTATTCGTACCGTTCATTAGCCGTTCCTGCGTCCACCTTGTTGTTCTTGATATTAAACCAATTCTCAAAGCCATACGGACTAAAGGTCTGGCCTTCCTCCGTAAGGGTCTTGGCCGCTTGTTCCTTCGCTTCAGTCTCGGTCATCCCCTGATCATTCATCAGGTCATAAATAAGCGACCAATATTCGTATGCCCCAATGGTCGGATATTTGCCGTAACGGTCAAAATAGATGGAATCATCACCGGTATGGTTAAATACACCGTCCATAATCAAGTACATGCCGCGCTTTTGCAGCTCGGTAGTAAACGCCTCGAATTCCTCAGCGGTCCCGAACATCGGATCCAGTGACTTCCAATCTGCTGCATCATACTTATGATTGGAGGAAGCCTCGGCTATAGGGTTAAGGTACAATGTATTGACGCCGAGAGATTCGAGATAATCCAGCTTGGCGTGGATGCCCGCAATATCTCCTCCGAAAAAGTCGTTATTGTATTCTCCGTCTCCCTGATAGCCCGGTTCGTTCTTCATATCCGGATTATCCGGCAGCTCGCTCCAGTCCATATGCTCAATCGGCATAGGCCCCCTTGAGCCATGTTCATCCTTGACATGATCATTAGCCGGATTTCCGTTAAAGAAGCGGTCAGGGAAAATTTGATACACAACAGCTTCCTTCATCCAGTCCGGCGTTTTGAAGGCCGGATCATATACTGTCAACTGGAAATATCCCGCATTGCTTGCAGCCGCGCTCCCGGCTCCGCCCTCAGCGGCATCTTCGCCGTATTCGATTTGAGCGTCCCCATCACCGGCAAGGAATTTATAGCCATAAACCCCTGCAACCGCGGGAGTAATGGATGCCTCCCAAATTTCAACTTCCTCATTATTGATTATTGCCGTGCCTGCGCTGCTCATATTGTATAGCTTGCTTGAACCGCTCGTGTAATTCTTCAAAAGCACTCTCGCCCGAGTCAAATCGCCGGACTTCGACTGCAAACGAAGTGTGACCTCTTCCCCGGCTGAGATAGCCCCGAATGGAGCGCGATATAGCTTATTCCAAGTGTAGTGATAAAGCTTGGCTGCGTTAACCGCGCCATCTGAACCGCCCGGACTGTAGTCCGTGTAGATCGCGTGCGTTGCGTCATTTACATAAGTAAATGTGATCTTGGTATCCTCAAGCACATTCAAGCTGATATTGCTGCCATCCTTGACGCCGTCTGCACCGTAATTGACATCCCAGGAAGGCCCAAGCGCTATCTTGTATTCATAGCTGCCCTTCGGCACATTCAAGGTAACGGTATAGACCTTGTTATCGAATTCAGCATCTCGCAAGAGGGCCTTGGCTCCGGCGGGATCCCAATCAGCGGGGTCTCCGATTTTAGACTGAATGGAGCCTACCAGACGCGGAAGCTGGTCCTTACTCAACGGCGTATAGTGCGTCGTATCCGCAATGGCATGTGTATTATGGTTGTAGTAGAAGGTCACTTCCTGCTCAGCAGCCAAGGACAGCTTGATATTATCTCCGCCCTTGTTCGCCCCGTAGCTTACATCCCAGGAATTATTCAAAGCTACCTTGTACTCGTAATTACCTGCCGGCAGAGTCCCGGTAAAATGATAAAACCCGTTGCCATCGTAAATCATCCTGGTCGTGTGATCTCCAGGCGACCAATCGGTGCCGTTCAATTCACTTTGCAAATCACCAACCAAGACAGCAATCACCGGTTCCGGATCGCCGCTGGCTGCACTTGCCGGAGAAAATGTAAACGCTTGCGAAAATAAACTGATCAACATTGCACACACCAGAGTCATGATGAATGTGCGCTTAGATAGAGAACGTCTGCTCACCGTTGTTTCTCCCTTCGTTTCAAAGTCTCAAAGTTCTGACCCTCACCAACAATTCATGCACCCTTCCGCTTCTGGCGATCTCCCCTCCTTCCGGCATACAGAGCTGCAAGAAACCGTACTAAACATCCAATAATGCCTTCACTTTTATGCAAACGATTGCGCAAACTCGACAAAAATGACGTCTGCCGTAAAAAATCCATGAAGGGAATTTTGTCACGTAACAGCCGCATGTCATAATATGCCGAAAATTCAGCTTTCTCCAACCTTAGGTCATATTTATCTCGTATGTAGAATACCAGTTGTAATTTATAACAACCCTTCTTGTTGAGAAAACGTTTGCGCAAATAGCAAAAAGGAAGGACTTACTTTGTATTTTACTCGAAAGCGCTTTTATTGCAAGAAAAATATAGATTCAAATCATTTTTCTATAGCTGCTCGGCGTCATGCCTGTCAGCTTTTTGAACACCTCGTTAAAATGCTTGATGTCCTTATAGCCCACTTTTTGTGCGATCGCAATGATTTTCTCATCTGTATGCTGAAGCAGCTGGCAGGCCTCTTCGATTCGAAGGCCCTGAACGTATTCCGAAATGGTCGTACCGGTATAATCCTTAAAAAGCTTGCAGAAGTAGGTCGGACTCAGGAACGATTGGGAAGCCAGCTCGTTCAGCTTGGCCCCGAGGGCATAGTTCGCCCTGAGATATTGCTTGGATTGTTCGATTAGCTTGGCATGATGCGTCATTGCAGCGCCTCCGGCCTTGCCCGATTTTTTAAGCGCGCGAAAGATGTGAATAAGAAGCTCGATAAGATAAGCTCTTAGAAGCTCAACATATCCCTCTTCTTGCCTGGTAAACTCCTCCAGCATTTTCCGGTAGACCGCTTCAATCGCCGAATTTCCGCCGCCCAGTATTTTCACATCGTCGACATGGTCTGCTTCTATAGTGAAGATGGATCGAAAGGATAAATAGTGAATTACGTCGCTGAAGTCCATGTAATCAACCAGATTCACATCTATAAAATCAGGCTTGAATACACAATTGTATACCTCCAGAGGGGCTGCGGAGGGCGAATCGAACGACCTGAATTCGTGAGGCACATCGTAGTTGATCAGGAACAAATCGCCTTTGCCAACCTCATAGGTTTTATCCCCCAGAATATGAACCCCCGTTCCGGAAGCGACATAAGAAATCTCGATAAAGTCATGCACATGCAGGTGCGGCTTAGGGCTCTCGGAAATATAATTCAGAAAGATGGAATGCCCGTGCCGGAAAAATTGTTCTCCGGTATCCCGGTAAAACGAAGCATAATTCATAAAATTCACCCCCTACAATTATAATACAACCCCATGAATTCATGTAAACCGAAGCATACAATTGGAGTGTACAAATTCCTGTTAGCTTGAAGAGGAGGGAATGAATTGATTATTCAGGATTTGAAATGCAACAGAATCGAGAATCCGCTGGGTTACGCATTAAGCAAGCCCCGGCTGAGCTGGATTGTTGAGCCTGGAGCCGAAGGTGCGACGTTGCAGCAAGCTTGCCGGGTTGAGGTGGCCCTGGATGAGGCGTTCTTGAATATTTTGCATGACAGTGGAAAAAGAGAGGATATCGACAGCATCAGCTATGTGCCGGAGCTGGGTCTTGCGCCCCGCACCCGCTATTACTGGAGGGTTCATGTCTGGACGGACCGCGGCGAAGCGGCCAGCCCTGTGGCCTGGTTTGAAACCGCCAAACTGGATGAGCCTTGGACGGGGAGATGGATTACGCCCGATTGGGAGGAGCAATCCGTTCACCCGCTCCTGAGAAGGGGCTTCAGCATTCATAAGGACATCGCTCGGGCAAGGCTGTATATTTGCGGGTTGGGGCTGTATGAGGCGGAGCTTAACGGACAGCGGGTCGGGGACGAATATTTCACGCCTTACTGCAACAGCTATAACAACTGGATTCAATACCAGACCTTTGATGTTACCGGCCACATCCGCCAAGGGGAAAATGTCATCGGCGCCATGCTGGGCAACGGCTGGTACAAAGGCAGGTTTGGACTTAGCGGCATAACGCACGGCTATTACGGGAAACATTTTGCCCTGTTGTGCGAGCTCGTCATCACCTATACGGATGGCAGCGAGGACACGATCTGTTCGGATAAGGGCTGGAGATGCGCGCCGTCGCATATATTGGACAGCAGCATTTATGACGGGGAGGTTCAAGACGCGAGGAAGTATACCGAGGAATGGTCCTCTCCCTCCTTCCATGACGCCGGTTGGGATGGAGTCCGCTGCCTGGACATCGATTTCAATCTGCTGGAGGCCCGCAGAAGCCTGCCGGTAAGGATCAAGGAAGAACTGCAGCCCGTAAAGGTAATTCATACGCCAAAGGGCGAAACGGTTCTTGATCTGGGTCAAAATATGGTAGGCTGGGTCCGCTTTAAGAATAAGGCTCCCAAAGGAAGTATCATACAGCTTCAATATGGCGAGGAAATGCAGGAGGGCTGTTTTTACAGGGACAATCTCCGGTCCGCCAAAGCGGAGTTCACCTATATCTCGAATGGACAGCCCGATGAGGTCCAGCCTCTCTTCACCTTCTACGGCTTCCGGTATGTGAAGGTAGAGGGATGGCCTGGGGAAGTGAGGGCGGAGGATTTTACCGGATGTGTCGTCTATTCCGATCTGGAAGCAACGGGAACTCTTGAAACCTCTAATCCCATGGTGAACCGGCTCATTCTGAACGCCCTTTGGGGGCAAAAGGGGAATTTCCTGGATGTGCCCACCGATTGTCCGCAGCGGGATGAGCGGATGGGCTGGACGGGAGATGCCCAAATGTTCTCCGGCACCGCCTGCTTCAATATGGATTGCGATGCCTTCTTTCATAAGTATCTGTATGACCTGGCCCAGGAGCAGGCGACATTGGGCGGGATTGTTCCGCTGACCGTTCCCAGCTTCGGCTTGAACGAACAGGACTCGCACACCGGTTCCAGCGCATGGTCCGAAGCCGCGACCGTTATTCCCTGGAACCTGTATCTTCACTATGGAGACAAGGCCATATTGGAGCAACAGCTAAGCAGCATGAAGGACTACGTTGACTGGATAAGACAGCAGGATGACGGAAGCAGGCTGTGGAATACCGGCGTTCACTACGGGGATTGGCTTGCCTTGGACGGGGACGGCGAATTCAACCCGCTTGGAGGAACCCCAACCGATCTGATCGCCACCGCTTATTATGCCTACTCCTCGGAGCTTGTCGCCAAAGCCGCCAAGGCATTAGGCAAGGACAGCATGGCAGCGGATTATTTCAAGCTGTCGGCTGAGGTCAAGGCAGCCTTCTGTCAAGAATTCGTCACCCCGAGCGGACGACTGGCAGCGGATACTCAAACCTCTTACATTCTCGCACTTTTCATGGATCTGGTTCCGGAATCGTTCCGGCCGCGAATCATCGAAGACTTGCGCCGAAATCTGGAGAAGAACAAGTTCTATTTACAGACGGGCTTTGTAGGGACGCCTTATTTCTGCAGGGTTTTATCCGAAAACGGGCACAACGATCTGGCATACAGATTATTGCTTAACGAGGAATACCCGAGCTGGCTCTATGAGGTCAAGATGGGAGCGACGACGATTTGGGAGCGGTGGAATTCGCTGCTTCCCGACGGGAAATTCGGCGAGCTCGGCATGAACTCGTTGAACCATTATACGTATGGTTCCATCGTGGAATGGATGTACCGCAACATGTGCGGAATCCAGCCGCTGGAGGAAGCCCCCGGCTTCAGGAAAATCCGGCTGGCCCCTCAGCCCAATCCCCTGTTGAAGCATGTTAAGGCGTCCCTGAAGACAGCTTCGGGACTTTACGAGAGCGCTTGGAGCTATGAAGAGGACGGCCTCCATTACCGGTTCCGCATCCCTTTCCATGCCGAGGCCGAGCTCGTACTCCCGGATGCGGATATCAAGGACATCACGGTAAACGGAATATCGCTTGAGGCAGGCAGTCTATCTTACAAGGAAGAAGACCGAACAGTGAACATGGTACTCAAGACCGGTCAGTACGAAATTATTCATTCTGTTAAGCAGTGAGCTTCATGAAGAAATCAATCAACAGAACGGCCAAAGAGTTTTCCTTGGCCGTTCTTGTTGTTATGTGCAATTATTTCCCCGCAACCAGCTTGCCCTCTTCCAAAAACAATACCCGATCACACAGCGGCAGCACTCGCTCATCATGCGTTACAATCACTGCGCTTTTCGCTTGTCCCCTTACTTGCTGCGCAATCAGGTTGACAACATCCAGGCCGCGGGCCGCATCCAGACTGGCGGTTGGCTCATCCGCAAACAGAACAGCCGGATCATTCATCAGCGCCCTCGCGATAGCGACCCGTTGCCGTTCCCCGCCCGAAAGCTTATCCGGATACGCCTGCAGCCGATGGGACAGGTCCATCCTGCGGAGCAATTCAGCTGAACGCTTTGCGGATTGAGCCTTCACCTGACCTGCCAGGTTGGCAACAAGCTGCAACTGCTCTTGCACTTTCAAATACGGGATCAGATTTGCACTTTGAAAAATAAATCCGATTTTCCGCAAACGCAGCTCTGACAACTCCTGTTTGCTTTTATTAAGAATAGATGTGCCCTCAAGCCGAACATCGCCGCCCGTCGGTACCAACAATGCGCCTGCGATGGACAGAAAGGTACTCTTTCCTGATCCGGACGGGCCCATCACAGCGATTATTTCTCCTTCGGATACCTCCAGATTCAGGTTGTCCAATATCTTTCGTTCGGTCCCTCCATCTTCAAAGGTTTGCGTAATTTGTTGCAATTCAAGCAGATGTCTCATGCTGCAGTCCTCCCAATCGCATCCAGCGCATCTATTTTAGTTACCTTCCATACGGAAAATAAGGAGCCGCCAAGTGACATGACGATAAAGGAGACACCGGTAATCACCGTGGTTAGCCAGCCCAATTGAAATGGCATGGATTCAGGCAAGACTGCCTTGAATAGTTGAACGATCAGAATACTTAGAGCCAGACTGCCGACCGACAGAACCAGAACCTGAAGCGCTACGCTTTTTGCCAGATAGGAGGTTCGAGTGCCAATAGCCTTCAAAATACCAAACTGGCTTGTCTTCTGGATGGTAATAACGTAGAAAAAGACGGCCAGGACAAATGCAGAAATGGCAAACAGGAATCCAATCATCATCAGCAGTGAACCCTGTTCTTCCTTGTAACCCGGAATGGCTGAGATAGCCTCCGACTTGGTGATTATCTCCGTTCCCGGCAAGGCCTCCTGCAAATGGGTCAACTGATCCGCCGAGTCCTTTACGGCAATCGCATTGTACCGGGTGTTACTTGCAGCCTCGTCAGCACCTGGATGGCCTGGGGACTGCATTTGAAGATCAATCCAGTCTTGCTCACTGAGAAATACCGCAGGGGTATGGCTAAAGGATTCATTGGCTACAAATCCATTGACCGTCCACTCCGCTCCTGAAGCCTGATCTACAAGCACCGTACCGATATCTATCCCATCCTCAGTCATCGATTGATCGACAAGAACATAACGATTCGATGAATCAGAGAGCTTGGTACCGGATGTCAGCTCAGGCATCAGCCAGCCTTCCGGCCGAACAGCAAGCAGCGTAATATCCAGCTTCACCGTCTCTCCCTCAGGAATGACAGTCGTCATGCTTACTCCGAGCGGCTCCACATTCTGATCGCCTACAACAGCCGCTGCCGCATCAAGCTGCTCCTCGTCGATCTGTGACCGGGTAAACCGGTGATTCGAGTTATCTTCCATTACAAAATGAGTAGCCGCCATATTTTTTACAGAAGCAGCATTATCATAAGCAAGCCCTTGAGCAAGGCCTGTGACGAATAATACGAGAAACGCAACAAGCACCATTATTGTAGCAATCAGGATATATCTTGCCTTGGCAAATCTCATCTCTCTAAGCGCTAAAAACATAGGCTTCCCTCCTTTGTTATGAGCAAATTATAGGAAGCGAAAATAAACAGCAAATAAACAACAGGTTACAGCCGCGGTAAAGACACCGTAAAGAGGGTCCCCTCCGATGAACTGGTCACCTCGATTTGACCGTCATGGATCTGGATGATTTTTTTCACGATGGAAAGACCTAGCCCAGTCCGGCCAGTATGCTTCCGTGCACGATCCGCCCGATAGAAACGATCGAATATAAAAGGCAGGTGCTCGTCTTCAATCCCATCTCCGGTATCACGGATGTAGATCAAATGATGAGCAGCAGTCTGCTCGGCCCGGATCTCAATCGATCTTCCGTTCGGAATATGATTTACCGCGTTGCCAAGTAAATTCATCCATACCTGCATGAGCAGCACTTCATCGCCGTGAAGCTGGATCGTGTCGGGCACAGATAATTTGAGCGACAGTTCCTTTTCCTCCAACTGCCATTGCAGCAATTTAGCTGCCTGCCGAATTTGGCCAAGCAGAGAGAAGGTTGTCCGGGTAATAGCCTCCTGACCGGATTCCAGGGAGGAGAGCAGGAGCAGCTGTCTACTAAGCAAAGAGAGTTGCTGGCTTTCTTCTTCAATAATCGTCGAATAATGCTGCCGGTCTGACGGGGAAAGACTGTCGTCGGCGAGCACCTTGGCAAAGCCTTGAATCGAAGTGAGCGGGGATTGAATTTCATGGGATACATTAGATACAAACTGCTGGCGCGACAAATCCACCCGCTCCAGCTCCCGGCTCATCGTCATGAAATGTCCGGCTAATTGCCCGACTTCATCACGTCTTGTGCCCGGCAAGCGAAGATTGTAGTTGCCTGCGGCTATTTGCTTGGTCGCTTCCGTCAATTGAGTGATCGGTTTAACCAGGTATCTGGTACTGAAAATGAATAGAGCGATACTGATAACCACCGTAAGCAAGCCGATTAGAGCGAAGAAAATGCGCAATTCACCGAACTGCAGGATCACGTCCGGGCGCATGAACAGAGCATATATTTGCTGATCCAGATGAACGGTAACTCCAACCGTGTTGCTTAAACGGTTATCGAAAAAGCCCGTAATAAATAGCTTGTTGGGAAATTGGGCTACACCATGGTAGACCTCTCCGTTCAGCACTTGATCAATAGCCTGTCTACTCAAATCCTGCTTTCGAAATTCCCTGCCGAAAAAGTGGTCCTCACCTTGGGCATTCGTCAGATAGATTTCATACCCAAGCGCGGCAGCATTATGAAGATAGTCCTCCATCCGCTCAGGATCATCCTCTGCATATTCTTTAATTTGCTCCGCAATAGTGACCAGCTTCTGATCATTGAAGGACTTAAGCTGGATATGATAGTACACATTCGAAATGATAAATCCGAGCAAGCTGCTGGCTAGAATAACGGCAACCGTAATGAGAAAGACCCGGGAGTACAACGATCTCATGGCGTCTTCACCTCGATCTTATAACCGATTCCCCGGACCGTCTGAATCGTAAAGTCGCTTGTATAATCCGCAAAACGCTCCCGCAGCCGCTTGATATGAACGACCACGGTATGGTCATCGCCCTCATAATCCTCTCCCCATACTAGACGAATCAGTTCGTCCCTCGAGAACAGACGCCCTGGATATTGGGCAAGCTGGGATAGCAATTCGAATTCCTTCATGGGCATGATGAATACAGATTGCCCGTCGGAAACCTCGAAATTATTCCGGTCAATCGTAATGCGATTCAATTTAATGATATTATCCGAGGTTCGGTTGTAACGGCGGAATAACGCCTTGACCCTGAACACCAGCTCCTCCGGCTCGAACGGCTTGGTCACGTAGTCATCCGTCCCGCGCAAATAACCCCTTTTCTTATCTGCCAGTTGATCCAGCGCAGTAAGCATAATAATCGGAATATTGTAATCGTTCCTGATATATTCGCATAAATCAAAACCGTCCATCCCAGGCATCAAAATATCTATAATCGCAAGATCTATCGGAGCCTGCCCCATCAACTTAACCGCTTCTTGCCCATCCTGTGCTTCATGCACCTGATAGCCCTCCTTAGTCAGCGCATAACGAAGGAGCTCCCTGATATTCACATTGTCGTCAGCGATCAGCACTTGCTTCATAAGCTTGTCCACATTCCCTTCATGGCCGAAATAACCGTCAATAGTCTTAAGCTGCGTTACTTCCCTGCTTTGCCCGACATAGGAAAATAACTCATCTCCGCAGGCGAGGAGGTCTTGGGCTTTGCTTCTCTCTCGCTATGACCGTCAAGACCTTCAACCGAGCAGTCCCGCCGGTATTTCCCCTCCTTCAGCTTCATATCGATAAAGTCTACGACCTGCTGCAGAGAGCTGATTTGTGCGGCAATATTTTCCCTATGGCTTCTTAAAAGCTCGACTAACTCAGGATAATCGGCGGGATCGCTATCTTTAGATACCGACAAAAAGGGGCGCATTTCTTCTAACGGCATTCCCGTCTTTTTGAGGCAGCCTAACAGTTGGATGGTCTCGATGTCCTCCTGACGATAGATACGGTGCCCGTTGTCCTTCCGCTCCGCACGAGGGAGCAATGCGATCTTTTCATAATAACGGATCGTATCCTCGGTCATCCCCGTTTGCTCGGCGGTCTGTTTTATCGTAAAGGTCTGTTCATCTTTCATTCCATTCTCTCCCGGTAATTGTTTTCTGTGCATTATACATCTTGGAGCTTACTCCAAGTCAAGTCTCTTCTTCTCGGAGAAAACGTGATTTTGGCCCCTTGACTTGGAGCCGACTTCAAGTTGTAGAGTGTGCATGACTAGAGCAAATATGCTGCTATAAGGAGAAGATGCATGATGAAGAAGAGCCCAAGTGAACACGTTGCATTGATTACCGGCGCAAGTGCCGGGATCGGTCTGGAATTAACTCGAAGACTATTGTCCGAGAACTGGCAGGTGGTTGCTCTGAACCGTTCCAACTTTCCAGAGGACGATCAGAACCTCCAAAATGCGGTCCATAGCGGATCACTTCGCGTTTATAAAACGGAGGATCTTTCGGATTATGTCAGCTTGAGACGTACCTTGGAAGAGATAAAAAGCAAGGAGCAGCGAATCGATATTTTATTTAATAATGCCGGCGGCTCCTTTTCTCAACTGAGCTATTCGAAGCAGGGGCGGGAGATGCACTATGAGTTGCTGACGGTTGTTCCGTACATTATTCTGATGGAACTGAAGGGGCTGCTGGAACAAGGGGATTTAAAAACAGTGATTAACACCTCGTCTGCAGCATTTCATTTCACCAAGATGTTTTCAATGGAAATTCTGGAGCGTCCCAAAACGTTCCGTAAACTGATCGGCCCTTACGCCACCTCAAAGTTAGCTCTTTCACTGTGGACTCAGGCCATCGCACCTCAGCTTGCCAAGAAGGAGTTGATGATCCGCAGTGTTGACCCAGGGGGCAACAACACGCTAAGAAAGGGGAAACCGTCCGGAATCCCCCTTGTTGTTAAAGCGCTGATGCGGTTATTTTTCCCTCCGCCTGCTCACGGTGCCGACAAGCTGTATGAAGGGGCTCTAGGAGCTCACCGGAACAAGACCGGCGTATATTTGGTGAAAGGTCAGGTTTCAAAATTAAAATTTAGCGACCAGGCGCAGAAGGTGCTGCAAAGAATCCAACAGATTTATGAAGCTGAATTTTTAAGACGGATAAACTGATTCACTGCGCTAAACAAGGCTTTTACAGATGAGGTCATAATATCAACGTCAATGCCGCAACCCCAATATAAGCGCCCGTCCGAAGCCGTAATCCCGATATAAGACACCGCTTGTGATTTAGAGCCCGTTTCCAGGGCATGCTCTTTATAGATCAAATCGGTGTAGCTTATGCCAAGACTGGTTTGCAGCGCATTGCTGATCGCATCGAGTCTTCCGTTCCCGGCGCCTTCGATTTCCTTGACTTCATTGCCGGTCCGTATCGTGACGGTGGTTTGAAAATTCTCCTGATCTGCAGAGCGGTATTTGACGAACTCAACAGGCGTCTTTATATTCACATATTCCTTCTGAAAAATATCATAGATTTCGTCCGGCATTAATTCCTTTTGCCGATGATCGGATACGTTTTTGACGAAGTAGCCGAAGTTTTCGCGCATTTTCGCCGGCAGATCGAGTCCGTATTTCAGCTGCAGCACGTATCCGATCCCGCCTTTGCCGGACTGGCTGTTAATGCGGATAATATCGCCTTCATATTCTCTGCCAATGTCCTTTGGATCAATCAACAGATATGGCACCGACCAAGTCCCGGGCTCCTTTTCCTCACGCCATTTCATGCCTTTGGCAATCGCGTCCTGATGCGAACCGGAGAAAGCGGTGAATACCAGCTCGCCTCCGTAAGGATGCCGTTCGCTTACTCTCATCTTGGTCAATCGCTCATAAACAGAGATGATCGCCGGAATGTTCTCGAAATTCAGCTTCGGATCTACCCCATGCGAGTACAGGTTTAGAGCCAGAGTCACAATGTCCACGTTCCCTGTTCTTTCTCCGTTACCGAACAAAGTGCCTTCGACGCGCTGGGCTCCGGCCAGCACCCCCAGCTCCGCATCCGCCACGCCTGTTCCCCTGTCATTATGAGGATGAAGCGACAAAATAACATGCTCCCGGAAATTCAGATGCTCGCTCATATACTCGATCTGGCTGGCATAGATGTGAGGCATCGACATGGATACCGTTGCAGGAAGATTGATGATGACCGGATTGTCCGCCGTCGGCCGCCATACGCTCAGCACGCTGTTGCAGATTTCCAGCGCAAACTCAATTTCCGTCCCGGTGAAGCTTTCCGGCGAATACTGGAATTGAAAATTCCCCTCCGTTTCCTCCGCGCACTGCTGGAGCAGCCTGGCTCCCGCCACAGCGATATCGATAATTTCCTGCTTGGATTTACGGAATACCTGTTCCCGCTGCGCTACGGATGTTGAGTTGTACAAATGCACTACAGCCTTTTTCGCGCCCTTCAGCGATTCGAAGGTTTTGCGGATAATATGCTCTCTCGATTGAGTCAGCACCTGGATCGTTACATCGTCCGGGATCAATTCCTGCTCGATCAAAGTGCGCAAAAAGACAAACTCCGTCTCCGATGCTGCGGGAAAACCGACCTCGATCTCCTTGAAGCCGATATCCACAAGCATTCGGAAGTATTCCAGCTTCTCCTCCAGATTCATCGGGACGATCAGGGCCTGGTTTCCGTCACGAAGGTCCACGCTGCACCATGTCGGCGCCTCTGTCATATACTCCTTCTGGGTCCATTTCAAGCTTGTCTCCGGCGGCATAAAATATCCTCTGGCGTACTTCTCAACATTTTTCATAGGTAATCCTTCCCTTCATCGATTTACTGTGCTGACCTGCCAAAGACCGAAAGCGCAAAAAAAGCCTTTCATCTCCACTGACAGAGACGAAAGACTTTGACATCTTACGCGGTACCACTCCGAATTCATGCCATCAACGGCATGCCCTCTACGGATGCAGGATTGCAAAACGAACAAACCAGGCATCCTCCTGCTGATAACGGTCAGGCTCCGGCTCCGCTTACTTCACACTTGCACTTTAGGGTTCAGCGGGCAACTCCAAGGCGAGTTCCGATTCTCTACACGGCTGTTTCACACCATCCAACAGCTCTCTGTTCGTTTGGAAAACCGTACTATTCCTTCTCAACGTATTTGAATGATTTGAATTTATGCTATCTCACCGACATGACGGTGTCAAGTGAAATCTGATTTTTCATCGCTCGGCCATGATTTGCGCATGTCAGCAGGCAGCTCGAATCGGCTGTAGCCCGCCATCGGGAACGGACGGGACGACATCGCCCATGGAAACGGGTATTCGCTGTACAGCTTCCGCCTTGCCGCCACCTCCCTCATCTTCTCGGACAAGCCCGGAAGCAAGCGTACTGTAGACTCGCCGGCCTGCCGCTCGGTCACGAACTGGCGGGGAATGGCATGAACGGCACGGGCCGACTCATAAGTGCCATTGGAGACCAGTACGAAGCTTCGGCACGCCTCCAGCGGTGAAAAGAGCGGCTTCTCCGGGCTCTCAATCGCTTCCATCAGGTTCACATACATATTGCGGATCAAGTCAACCGGGCCGAACGCCAGCTCCTCTTCACCATCCCGTGTGTGAATAGTCAGCTTGTTCTCGTAATCCCAATATGCCTTTCCTTGCGTTCCATTTACGGTAATGAAAGGCTCTCCACTTCCCTCAGAGCAAAGCATTGCATAAAAATGGACGTCTGCGCCATTAGCCATAACGGCGCGGATACAGGACACATCGTCCCCTTCGATATCGTTGACATGGTAAAGCTCGGCCTGCACCGATTGCGGGTGCAACCCCGGTGCCCCTTCAACTCCGGCCGCTAGTAAGCAATTATGCAGCAGGTGGGCGAAGGGATTGTTGAATGTCCCATCGAGCACATATTGGCCGTCGCTGACCAGCTTGCCCGCCCAGCGGGTCCGGTCGTAGTATGCGCGGGACCGCTTCCACATGCCGACACCAACTACATGCTCAACCTGACCGAGTGCGCCGGAGCCGAGTCTCTCCAATAGTGTCCGGAATGCCTGACCCGACGTATTTTGAAAGTTCACTTGGCACAAGCGGCCCGTCTCCCGCTGCACGGCGATCATCTCGTCCAGGTCTTGAATCGTGATCGCCGGGGGCTTCTCCACCAGGACATGAAAGCCCATGCGCATCGCCTGGATGCACATCGGCTTATGGGTGGCAATCGGCGTGGCGATCGCCACGAAATCGATGTCCGGATGAAGTGTAAGCATCTGTACATAATCCGTATAATGAATGGCCCCGAGTGCAGCCAGCTTGCCATAAGATTCCTGATGCGCATCAGCATTCGGTTCTGTAAAAGCAACCACCTGCAGCCTGCCCTCTCCGGCCAGCTTCTGCATCATTTTCACATGCTCAACGCCAAATCCTCCGATTCCAATCAGCGCAGCGCGACAAATCTTCACTTTCCATCCCTCCATAGCTGATGCCTTGACAAGCTGTATAAGTTGAACTAATGATTATACACACGAGGCAACGTGTAAAGTGTTCTTACGATCGCTGTTGTTCGCGGATTTCTCTGATTGAACTAAGCCATCACAAGGTAGAAATCCACTCACAAAGGCGAACGCTTACGCTTCTTCAGCACACTTTACACTTATGCCTTTTCTGTGCAGTTATTTAGTTCAACTTATACAGGTATCGATCTCCCTACTCGCCAAGGCTATACATGAACTATCAGACGTGCTGCAAATAACGTTCCTTAATGAGTGCAAGCGCCTCGTCCCCCGGCATATCCCATACTTGCCGGTTGAAGATTTCCACTTCAATCGCCCCTGTGTAACCGGCTACCTCAACGGCATGGCGCATCCGGCGCAACTCGATGACCCCGTCACCCATCATTCCCCTGCCCATCAGCAGGTCGGGAACCGGCACGACCCAATCGGAGACGTGGAACCCGAGTATCCTCCCTCTGGCTCGTTCAATCTGCCCGTACAACTCGGGGTCCCACCAGACGTGGAACGCGTCTACAACAACGCCGACGTCCTGGGGGTCGTGCTGCTCTGCAAGCGTGTTGGCTTGCGCCAATGTATTAATAACGGACCGTTCAGCGGCGTACATCGGATGCAACGGCTCGATGCCGAGCTTGACTCCGTGCGAGCGGGCGAACGGGGCAAGCTCCGCGATAGCCTCTTCGACGGTCTTGCGGGCGAAATCGATGTCCCGGTCCGGCGCCGGCCCGCATACGAGCACGAGCACGTCGGTGCCGAGCTCGGCGGCTTCCTCGACGGCGCGGCGGTTGTCGTCCATCCGCTTTTTGCGCTCAGTTGCGGTGGCCGCCGGAAAATAACCGCCGCGGCAAAGGCTGGAAACGCGCAGGCCTGCGTCGCGCACAAGCCGCTTGCTCTCGGCCAAGCCGGCCTCGGCGACCTTATGCCTCCAGAGAGCGATCCAGGGCACTTCGGCACGAACGCAGGCTTCCACGGCCTCACTCATATTCAACCGATCGGTCGTAATCTGATTCAAGCTGAGTCTATCTATGGAACGAAGCGGTTCCATGCTAATCCCTCCCGGATTTTAAATATCGCTAACGATGATTACGGCTGAATACCCGCCAGTGCCAGGACAGGCTTCATCCGCTGAACAGCGAGCTCCGGATCGGCCAATAGCCCGGCCCGGTCAGCAAGCACGAACAACTCAGCCAAATGGAGGATGGAACGCCAGCCCTCCGCTCCTCCGATCATACGGAAATGCGGCTGATGACCGTTCAAGTAGGCCATAAATACAATTCCTGTCTTGTAGGCGTACGTCGGCTTCTGGAAAATATGACGTGACAAGGCGACTGTAGGCTCCATGATTGAATCGTAACCCGTCAGGTCACCTCTATCCAGCGCGTGGAGCGCCTGGGCGGCAGCTGGCGCAATCGCGTCGAAGATACCAAGCAGCGCATGGCTGTGACCCTGCTCATCGCCCTTGATGAGCTCCGGATAGTTGAAGTCGTCGCCGGTGTACATCTTGACGCCCTCCGGCAACAGCCGGCGCATCTTGATTTCTTTATCTGCATCGAGCAGCGATATTTTGATCCCGTCCACCTTATCCGCGTGTGCCCGAATGACGCGCAAGCAAACCTCCATCGCCTCGTCCAGATCATGCTTGCAGCCCCAATAACCGGCCAGCGCAGGATCGAACATGTCACCGAGCCAATGCAGGATAACAGGCTGCTTCACTTGTCCCAAGATGCGCCCGTATACGCGCTCATAATCCTCCGGCCCTTTCCCGCAAGCGGCAAGCGCACGGCTCGCCATCAGAATGACTTGACCGCCTTCGCCCTCGATGAAGCCGACTTGCTCCTCATAGGCGGCTTCCACGTCAGCAATCGTGACCGAAGGTCCCGGAAGCAGATGGTCGGTTCCAGCGCCACAGGCAATTTTGCCGCCAACCGAGCGCGCTTCCGAGATCGAGGCACGGATCAGCTCTTTCGAGCTGTTCCAGTCGAGACCCATGCCGCGCTGCGCAGTATCCATCGCCTCCGCCACACCCAGACCGAGCGACCACAGATGATGCCGATAGGCGAGCGTCGAGTTCCAATCAATCGGCGCGTGATGCAGCGGATCGGCGTCCGCAAACGGATCGCAGACCACATGGGCGGCGGAAAAGGCGATGCGGCCCGTAAACGGCAATTGGGTCAGCTTGGCCAGCTTCTCGAACAAGATTGTCTGTACCGGAGTGTATTCATATAACTGTCCCCCTGCACGGGGAAGAAGCAGCGATTTAGCCATCTGTATCCCTCCCTTTTACAAGCTCAGCTTCGGCACGTCAACCCAGCGGCGCTCCTGCCATGACTGCAAGCTGAGATCGGCAAGCTGGGTGCCCTTTGCCCCTTCAAGCAGATCCCATGGGAACGGCGTATCGATAGCGACATGCTTCAGGAACATTTCCCATTGTACTTTGAAGGCATTGTCGAAGGTCCCATTGTCAGGCACCTCCACCCATTGATCGCGGAACCGGAACGGATTCGGAATGTCCGGATTCCATACCGGCTTCGGTGTGTTGACCCGATGCTGCGTCTTGCAGTCCCGCAAGCCCGCCACGGCGCTGCCTTCGGTGCCGTCCACCGTAATCGTAAGCAGATCGTCGCGGTCGACACGCACCGCCCAGGACGAATTGGCCTGCACGATAATCCCGCCTTTGATCTCAAACGTGGCGTAGGCCGCATCGTCTGCCGTGCAATCATACGGAGCGCCTTGCTCGTCCAGACGTTTCGGAATATGCGTAGCGGCAAGGCAAGACACAGACTCCACTTCCCCGAACAGGTTTTCGAGCACATAACGCCAATGGGCAAACATGTCGACGATAATCCCGCCGCCGTCTTCCTTGCGGTAGTTCCACGAAGGACGTTGGCCCGGCTGCCAGTCGCCCTCGAACACCCAATAGCCAAACTCCATCCGCACCGACAGGATGCGCCCGAAGAAGCCGGAGTCGATCAGACGCTTCAGCTTGAGTAACCCGGGCAAAAACAGCTTATCCTGGACGACGCCGTTTTTCACACCAGCCTTGGTGGCGATGCTCGCCAGCTCAAGCGCCCCGTTCAAATCCACGGCCGTCGGCTTCTCGCAATAAATATGCTTGCCCGCGGCGATCGCCTGCTTGATGCTTTCTGCGCGGCGAACCGTCGTCTGGCTATCAAAATAGATTTCATTGTATGGATCGGCAAGGCAGGCTTCAAGATCCGTGCTCCAGCGTTCAAGGCCGTGGGCTTCTGCCAGCGCCTGCAGCTTATTCTCCTGCCGGCCGACCAAAATCGGATCAGGCATGACGACGTCTCCCCCTGGAAGCGCAACGCCCCCCTGCTTACGAATTGCAAGAATTGAACGGATCAAATGCTGGTTGGTCCCCATTCGTCCGGTCACCCCGTTCATAATAATTCCGATATTGCGAACTGCCATTATTCATTGCTCCCTTCGCTTCGTATACCCGTATTGTAGCCGAGTCATAGCCGCATTTCTTACAACTCCAGGAACACGATTCTCAATTTCGGAAGCGATTTCTTCAAGGCAAGCAATATCCCCCACCAGCACTCAGCCGATGGGGGATTAAGGGAATATCGTATCTTAATCAATTGGACGCAAGCTCCCTGCCTATTTGACTTGCACGGGCATTCAGCTCCCGGTACATTTTCGGCGACACTTTGGCAATGGCTTTGAATGACCGGTAGAACGTAGACACGGAGTCGTAGCCGACCTCGAAGCAGATGGAAATGACGTCCTTGTTCGTCTCCTCCAGCAGCTTCTGGGCGACACGGATACGCACCTCGGTTAAGTATTGAATTGGCGTCATATCGTACCGTTCTTTAAAAATATTGTTCAGGTGCCGCGTACTGATGCCCAGTTTGGAGGCGATATCCCCTGCGGTCAGCGGATCGAAATACTTTGAATCAATGTAGCCGCGGATTTTCTCGGCGCGAAGCCTGTTGGAGCTGGAGCCTGCTCCTGCGGCCTCTGTCTCGACAGAACTAACCAGCAAGAGCAGCAGTTGAGATAATTGGACCTTGAGTGAAAGCCGGACAAGCGGTGACGACTCTCTGGACTGCTCGAACAGCATTTTTCTCAGCAACTGGCGGAGCTCGCTCGCAGCAAACCTTCCCGGCTTTAACAAGCGAGAATCAGAGAAATAGACGTGGAGCAACTGCTCCCTCATATCTTTATCGAGGACCTCCTCGTCAAACGCCAACACTAGCAACGTCAGCCTGGAGTCGGACATGACTGAGTGAACAGAATACGGCACAATTAGCGCCGTATCGTCCACGGCCAGCCTCCGTGCCTCCCCGTTCAGCCGGATCGCGCCTTCGCCCTCCAGCACAAACAGCAGCTGGTGTGTCGAATGATAATGCTCTGACACAAGATGACCATTCATATGCTTCTGCTCGTATATGTCAATCGCGTTCCTAGACAAGTCGATCCGTTTCATCGTCACGGCGAAGCCCCCGTTTTTTGAAGCGTTTTATTTATAGCTATTTTAACGCGATCAGAGACTTTGTTACAACATTCGGCCGCCAAGTCAACTCAAAAAGGCTAGACGACCTCCACTTTTCGCTTGATTATCGATAATACTTCGGGATAAGTTCGTCTGGGGGCAGCACGATTGCTTTGCAGTTGGTAGGTAATGTTTTGGGGCAAATGATACAGCTATAGATTATGATCTGCATCATGGGATTGATAGGTTTCATCTTCGCTTCGGCAGTAGATAGTTTTTGCCAAAGAAAAACTTGGCAGATGATCGATTAAGCCTATGAAAAATGTAACGCCGCTTCATGCCGGGTGAAACGTAGATCATTTCCACAACTCGGTCAATGGGCTCCTTGCTCATAATTTGGTGATTAGTAGTTACGGCTCTTTGCGCGTCATGATCATCAAATGCGCCTGAAAGGGGTGATGATTGATTAGAAAGGACAGAGTATCATACAGGGACTAAGATTCAATGATGGTGATAGTCATCAAGAACGAGAATAAATGGATCTAATCGAGGATATTTCATTGACTAAACCCATAAGAATGTATTAACCGTTGCGGAGATTAAGACGCTTCCCGACACCTTGGTGTAGCTTTGTGTTTGATATAGGTGTGTCCATAAGAATTCTTCATCACACTTTTTACTTTTATGCACAATTAAGGCAACTTCTCAGCAGCAGCACCTTGTGATGCATTCGATCTCATCTCCGCTTCCCTCAATATCCTGGCAATATCCAATCAACCCTTGGCTTCTTCTACGAATACAAAAGCTCATTCAATCAGGCTTTAGTCATCCTAGCAGAATATTCTTCATTTTTCTTAATTTCTCTTGTCTATCTTAGTTCTAGTATGATTCCAGATGGCGGAATATCTAGTGATATCGTTATACTTTTTACCTTACTAATCCTTAAACAAAAAGCCTACACATCAACCACTTCTAATCCTTCAAAATATAAGTTCCTCAGGTAAATAGGCAGACTTCGCACTAGCTCTATCTTGCTTGCCTGGACAGCACTTTCAAAACCTATAGCATTTTAGCTACTCCTAGTACACCATAAATGGAGAATCCTTAGATAATGTATTCAAACATGTTCTTCGGAGGATTTGCACTTTTAACCATTAAAAATTCCCTGCTCGGGTACAGGGAATTCCTAAGTATTAATTATGAAACATGGATTTTTGAAACTTTTTAGAGCTTAGTACTAAAGGATATTTTGTGGTTTTTCTGGGCATAATTAAAAGTATATTTCAAATATCATAATGTGAAGTGTACAGCAATAAAGCTGTAAAAGATAATAACGACTTAATTTAAACATTACATAAAAAGGAGTAAACTGATGGATTATCAAAATAAAATCCTTGACATTTTAAAAAATGCCTATGATTTGAATACACAAGTTCTTCAGTCTCAAAATAAAGAATTGTTAAAGGATCAGAATTTTGCAGACCTTTTTGAAGCCTTTTGGATTTCAAATATTAAGCTAAAAAACATCATCGATTTAATTGAAATTACTAACAAATAAAAACATAAACATTTTTCACGACAAAACTCTCCGCAACTAGGTTCTAATTATACTTATTTACTATTGAATGGAACTATTATCCCTAGACAAATATTCTGTAATAAAATGCACTAATTCCTGAGGCAGGGTTAATCTCCACTTATTTTTTCATCCATTTTTAATTTTTTCTCCTAGCAGATAGTCCAAGTAATCATGAAACTCCAAACTTAAAGTAACGTACATATCCTGAATTCGCTTGTATTTTTCATTATCATGTCCATGTTCTTTTAAAAGTGGTCTAATGTTATCCAATTGGAGTTTTATTCTTGTAAGATTCCATACAATACGATGCCGAGACAAGAATAATTGAAGCTTTTTGTACATATACTGAGCTAATTCATTTGTTGGCTTTATATTACCATAATTGTCTCTAAAAAAGAGATTTTCATAGCTAGAGTGACAAGGATCAATAAATCCTACATTATTGACTACACTTATTTTTTGACTATCGGAAGGCCAGTCGTCACTTTTAAATCTATTACAGAAAGAACAGGCATAAACTAAGTTACTGTAATCATTTTCTAATGACGAAAATTTTGATTTTGGAGCAAAATGATCGATATGATAGGTCACTTCCCCACCTGTCCACCCATCGTAGTCATCACAATATCCACATCTATTATTAAAATCACTTCTTAAATAATGTTTATAACTTCTATAATTGCTATAAACTTTAGTACAAGTTCGAACCGGAGCCTTATCCCTTAATTTAATCATCATTATCATCCCTCAATTCGTTTACCAGTGCCTCAGATAGTTGAATTAGCCTATCAAGTCGAGCGTCATTTGAAATTTTTTTAACTTCACTTGGCAAAGTTTTGTAACCATTAGAATTTTTTTCAAGTATGTCATCTAATTCAATTAATCTTTCTTCTTGCTTTGAGTTTAAATTAGGATACAATTCTAATAACCCTAGAATCTCTTGCTTATATAGTTCTATTCGCTTATCATAACTCTCAATCTTTGTTTTGAATTTATGAACAAAAAACTCTCTCTCTTTAGATACGAAATTTTTATCCCGAATCAAATCTGGATCAAGTAGTGTATTCTCCGCTTCAGATTCAAAAGATGTTAATACATAACATGGGAAATCTTTAATAGTATTCAGCAGCTCTCTAACAACTTCTACCCCGTTGTAATGTATATTTGATTGTGAGCTATTTAAATTATAGTCGACAACAAGACCTGCTACTTTGGAATCAATTATATCCTCAACCATATCGTCTATACTTTCTTTTAGCTTTAAAGCTATGACTTCAAAGTCATCCATCATATTTATTTGAAACTGTCTTACAACATCATCCTCATCATCAATATAGCCAATTCTATAAATCATTTTCTTGAACTCCTTCATCTTTCCTCGTTGGTAATATCAATTGCAAAGCAAAACCAGGTCTAGGTTTTGTAATTTTTATGTTTCCTCTATATTCTTCGATTGTAGACTTAATAATCCACATACCTAGTCCAGTTCCTATTTCCTTTCCAAGTTCATCTCTTTTTGTGGTATAAAAGGCTTCAAATATCTTATTAGGATCATCAATATCCCCTGATAATCCTGGTCCAGAGTCGGAAAAATTTATAATAATCTCATTATTTTCTTGCACCATACTAATATGTATATCCCGGTTGTCACTTGCATCAGCTCTTCTAAATGCTGTAAATGAATTCGAAAGTAAATTGTTAAATATACTATCCAAATCAATTTCAAATATTCTTAAAAAACACTTATTTGTATCAGATTTAGGTACAGTTAAATTAACCTTTTGAAATCTCAGTACTGAATCCCAAGTTCTTTCAAACTCCTCAAAATACTTATATAGGTCTATTTTATTTCTAGTTCGTTTATCCAACTTTATTGTAATTAACGAGAATTCTAGCCATTTTTTTAATCTTTCATCTTGTGTAGCCATATCATCAATTACGACTAATGGATTTAAAAAAGGCTGTAACCCTACTAGATCTTCTTCTTTGATTAGCCTTGTTATAATTTTTTTAAGATTGTTGTTTCTTTGTACTATGACTGCGCTCAAATTATTTAAATCATGTGCAAATGAAGTGAGAGTCAAACCTGTGCTCGCCAATGCTCTTAATAATTGTAACTCACTTATCAAGTCTTTATTAGTTTTTAATTGTGCTAGGTAAGATTTAGCAAGAATACTTACGTCTTCTGCACTTTTTGAATCGTTATTAATTAAATCACTTAGTTTTTCTTCAGTTATATTGCTATCAGCTTTTTTTACGATTTGTTTAGCTATTTGATTAGCACGTCTCTTTTCTTGCTCATCAATATTCTTTAATGTATATAATTTATCCAATGCCCTCATCACATGTTGCCGATCTGATTCAAATTCTTGAATAATCTTCTTGACCAAATCTTTTAATGCCAAAAAAGCAACATTCTCTTGGAAGCCCTCTCGACTTGATTTATCTTCGAAATTAATATTGTCTAATCTTGAGATCGATATAATACCAGATATTTGATTCGGCCTTACTCTCCAAGAACCTGTTTTATGACTTGGTGCAGCCGGGCTCTTAGCAGCACGCTGACCTAACATTAACCAGTCGAAAGAGCTACCATCAATTTCTCCATATGGCCTTACTCTAAATTGATCCCTATAGACTTTAATCCCAGCGAAAGTATCCATCCATTTATTTCGTTTAGTCGAATCAAAATATCTGTAGTAAAATTTTTTTCTATCACTTTGTGTGAAAGTTCTTTTAACAAAATACATAGTGAACTCAAAATTCCCTAAACTATCCAAAACATCCTTGTTATATTTTTTTTCATAATTTGGTAATAAATTATTTATTGTCGTTACCTTTTCAAATACCTCTTTCTTAAAACTTTCAAAATTATATGGTGCATATTTCATTTCTTCAAGGTTGAATAAATCCATATCGATTATTTTTAAATCAAACTCATTTCTATGAAATTTAATCTTTACTGTTTTATCTGAATAAACTTTTGCTTGGATTTTATAATCATAATCATGATTTAATAGTGAATTTATAGGTCCATACTTTTCAGGAAATTCTGCGCTTAAAAGAAATAGTTCAAATTTCGAATACTCGATTGCAGGCACCAAGAATTCAAAGTTAGTATGTATTTTATCTACAAAATAATCATCCCAAGGGTCTCTAACTTCATTTATTTTTATTATAGTTCCACAATCGAATTTATGTTTTTGCAATGTTTCTATATGTTTTGTATCTTTTAAGATCTCATTAACTGCCTCTTTAAAATTAAAATTTTCAATTTCATCAATATTTGCATATACATGTTCAATTGTTACACCAACATTATCAAAATCGTCCCAATTTACGCTCCATAAAAAAGTCTTATTACCACCCTTAGGAGTTGTTATCATTTCAGCTTGACTACCTAATCTATCAAGTGCAAAACGACCAATACCTTTTGCACCAGATTTAATTCGACCATCTTCACCAATAAAATCAATTTCTTTATTATTAGTGCCTATAGTCATCCAATAATCTTCAATAATTGAATCATCCATACCATTTCCATTATCAATAATATAAATAGAGGTCTCCTGGTTACTGGAAGGATGATTGTCAAAATACACAATACATGCTGTAGCACCCGCATCGTATGAATTTTTTATCAATTCTATAATTGCACCATCTGCATTGCTAACATTCTCTCGTCCAATTAGTCTTGCAGTTCTAGCTGAAACTTTAAAGGGAATTTGTGCCATAGAATAACTCACTCCGTTCAAAACTAGTTCATTAGTTCTTATAACTATTACACTTCTTTATTTTCACATCTATTATTCACCGATTGTTAGTTAAGACACGACTTCAGAAATTGAGTTGTTCTGCTTCTCTGTAATATCAGTGGATGTGGATACAACATTGAATTCACGAGAAAAAAAGTTTTTTTTAAATTATTTAATAAATGATAATGAAATCCATCTCTATTTAATAAAGTGGAAATTTTTCATTTTACGTAATTCCCCCTTTCTTTTACAAAATATATCAAGATCAGACTAAAGTATTCAATTCGACGTTTTCCGGTACTTTCCTTCTGTAAAGAAGTTAAGTCGTGATTAAAAACGATCATTTAAGGAGTATAGATCAATTAAAAGACTCTACAATATAGGACTCATTTAAATAGATTTGACCATATCTACAGGCATTGAAGCATTACTTCAAGCTCTTTAAGTAAAAGATTAATTAGAGGCGACGGTGAACTTAAGTCCAAGGGCAAGTACTTTCCAGAAACAAAAACAACAATCGGCAGACATAAACACTGCAAATAGTAAAGAAAAAAACGGCATCACTGCCGTTCGTTACCTTCATGATGTGATATATTATCGGCGACTTTTAATCGCCTAATTAAATACTTCTCGCGGATTCTTTTTATTTGCTTAAGAACGTCTGGCGATAGATCATTTAATACTACACTATCAACATATCTAAGCACTTCCTCAATTTCTAGATTAGATCTTAACATTCTATCTAGTTTTTTTACACTATTTTTATGAATACGTTTATATGGTATGGCAAGTGATTTGAATTCACTTGGAACAAGTTCGCCTACACCTCCACCGTAAAAGCGACCATTATATTCACATAGTGTCATAGTCAAAGAATTATAGAAGCAAAAAGCAACTGAAAGAGGGTCATATTCACTTGAAAGTCGTATGTTGTAAGATATATCTGTTGTAAAAACCCCAGCACTATTTACTACTAATCTTGGCAATTTATTAAAACGTTTAAAAAATAGAAGGTCTCCTGTAGGTATGATTGGTACATCATGCCATCGTTTCCGTTTTTCACATTTATATCGCATATGTAACTCATCTCTTACACCCGTTGATAAATAATTGTGTAATTCAGTGGGAAAGCTAGCTAAATCAACGTTTGATAGATTGAGCATCCATACATTTTTGTTTGATTCCACTAATTCCTTAAAATCACTTTCCGAGAAGAACAATAAATTAGAGACGTTTGATCCTTTTTGAATTACTGGTATTACTAGTTCTTTACAATCTAAACTCTCTACTCTCGATTTATTAATAATAAAAAAACCATTAGCACCTGTAACTATTCCTGGCGATATATAACCGAGATCTCCAACCTTTTTATAACCCTCAGATAATTTTTTTAATAGTTCGATTTCATCGTCACTTAATATCGAATTAGACCATTTCTTCAATGGTTTATTCCTTCTAATTTCACTATATTCTATAACATTGAAATCCTCAATATTATTTACTGTCGTGTATTTTACAATAGGTTCAATTCCTTTTTTATTTGTCAAATAAACCAAACATACATCCTGTTCAATATCGGGAAACACGCTTTCCTTAAATGTAGTAATTTCAATTAAATTGAATTTTTCTTCGAGAAAACATCTTAATTTTTCTGCATAATGAACCTGTAGGAATTCAAAAGGAAGCACAAAAAAGATTGCACCGTTATCAACATCTAATAGTTTAAGCGCACCGAGTACAAATGAAACCCATAGATTCTGAAAAACAGAATCAGGTAGGGACCAAAATTTCATCAGCTGTACAGAAAGATCTCGTTCAGTCTCAGACAGAACTTTTTTTGTTATATAAGGAGGATTTCCAATTATTAAATTATATTTCTTCTCACTTTCGAGTGAATATTTAATAAAATTATTACAAATAAGTTCCACGTTAGGTAGTTTTCTTTTTGATAAATCCATTATCTTACTAGAATCTATTTCAACAGCATCAATTTTTCCATCATATTTCGATAAAATATCAACAAATCTTCCATCACCAACAGATGGCTCTAGTATCGATGGCGCATTCATTCTTCCGATAGCATGCATGGACATATACTTGACCAAAGACACAGGAGTATAAAATGAGCCTGTTTGCTTCTCGTCCACACCTATTCTCCTTTGCCAAGCAAATATTTATGAAAACTATTTAACTCTTCTTGTATTTCTATAAACCGTTCCATTTCTTTTTTTAATAACTTTGAAGTTTTTTTGATAGAATATGACACTTCCTTGTGTTTGATAAGTTCCATAGATTTCCGACTCCTCTTTCGGTTACAACTATTCACAACTATTTTATAGCTTCCTGTTAAGAAGAGGGTTACGTAGGCCCTGGACTATTTAGTTGATACAATGACTTTCAATAATGAACAGGGTGGTTTATATTGTTAATTATTTACAACCTCGACTTAAGCGGATTAAAGCATTCATCAATCCATTAATCGATTGACTATTACTTTATTCTACTATCAAAGTCCCATTTTGGCGATGTGTGGGAAGAGCCCCAAGATTCAATTTCAAGAGTAGAACATGAACGAATCGAGCAACCCTTCACAGTGATTCCACATTCAATAGCATTCGTAATTCGTTTCTTGTGAGGACACTTATACTAATTTAAACGTTTTGGAAGCCCGGGATATATCTTCAACATTAATTCTACTGAATTATCAATACTTATCATTGCAATAGGCAAATCGAATTCTGATCCATCATGAAGATGTTCAAGGCCATGTTGTAATAACTCCCTTAGTCCATCTACCCATGGTTTTGTCATCTCCGCCCACCCCTATATAAAATTCCCTCGGACTTTCTTAATTACGCTCCTCTTCACGAAACGCCCTATCTTTAGATAATGGGGCATTTTGTTGACTGAGGTTTCTTCCATGATTATAGATCTGGACAACTAAGGGGACCTGCAGTGTGATTGCAGTGTATATTGGAGTTGATTGGCTAACTGAAACTACTAAGAAGCTCCCATTGTGCCTAAAAAAGAACGATACTTTTCTATAAATTCATCAATAGTGCTTATAAGTGGTTTAATATCTTTATTAACAGTTACTAACAAGTATTGACCAGAATTAACTTCCCCATTTTGATGAACTATTCTATTTCTGGTACGTTGAAATCCTTTAATTTTCCTATACCACTCATTCGAATTTATATTATTTGACTCGAAAAGCTCCTTGGCACTTTTTAATAAATCATTAAACCTTCCGTCTCTTCCTAGAATTTTTTTTAGATAATCTTCAAAGATAGCAATAATATAAGTAAATAAAGAGTAGATATGAATTCTTACTTCTGCATAATTTTTTTCATTAGTGAACCTAATTAAGTCAGTGGTTTTACTTAAAACATCTTCCAGTTCCGTTACTAAAAATTTATTATTCATTTCTATAGTTATTTCAATTTCTTCATTATCTAACATATCCTCACTGAATTGTTCATTAGATCGAACCTTATCTAATGTTTGGGAGATAATATCCTTGAGTGGAAAAACATCATTGATGCTTTCAATTGTAGTATCAAATATCTTTTCAAAATCCCCCGTAATGCTATCTTTAAATCTTTCCATATATCTTTGAACCGACTCTAAATTCTTATTTAAGTTTTCCGTATGAACCTCAAACGCGTTATTCATATACTCTCCTTTATTATTTATCGATCATTTCCTATTAACATCTTATCCATAACAGATTAAATTCATATATGCAAAAAGTTGACTTAGTTTAGTCCAAATCACCTATAGTAATATTCTACTACTAAATGGAATAATAGCCTAAGAAATAACTATTTGCTCAAAAACAAAAAAACTCCCGCTAAAATAAATAGCGAAAGTAATGTCATATCTTATTTTACATAACACCAATTATATACAGTCTCATTATTTATATTTAAACTACCAATTATTCTCCTTATTCTGCCCCCATCAATCTCAGCCTATAACCCACTTCCCATCTCCACAAAACACCTCCACCATCACCAAAGCCCCCATCCTAAATCCCTGAACAAAAGCCTCACTTGCTACAATAGAACTAGATTCCCCATTCAAATCCAAAATCTCCTCAAGGGTTTTGAAGTCGTCCTCCGAAAATTTTCGCTTGGCCTCCACCATCAAATCAGATAGTTTTCTATTGAGCTCGCGATATTCAGGATCGGTAGGGATCATTTGCTCTTCTGGGTTTAGATTGCCTCTGTAAAGCTCCTCCAAAATACTCTTCATTCGACTCACCCTTTAGGAATTATGTAATCGGTATAGTTTAGTATCTTTATAACGATCAACACTCTTTTGTATAAATAGATTTTATGCGAAAACTGCATAAAACTCAATATGCATTTTTCGCATAATTTAAACTTAGCTTGGGTGATGAACAATGTACAAGAGAATACGCGATTTGCGTGAGGACAGGGATTTGTCGCAGCAACAATTGGCAGAATTTCTAAACATCTCTCAAGCAACCTATTCCCGATACGAAAGCGGGAATTTGGATGTGCCAAGTTCTGTGTTGATTAAGTTATCCGAATTTTACAACGTAAGTATCGACTACATTCTGGGTCAGACGAAAATCTCTAAGCGACCTACCAAAGAATAGTTTGGTTAAATATAAAAAGACAAGCCCAATGCAGTTGGGCTTGTCTTTTTAATATTCCCCCTACTTCTCCACCAACGCCCCATGCAAACTCGCCGCGATAGAGCTCGGATCCGCTCTAACCGTGGTGTCCATCGCGGCTTTCGCCTTCTCAAGCGCGGCATTGTATCGCGCGTGTAGATCGCTCAATACCTTGTCCAGCTCCTGGCCGTCGAAGAATTTATTGAAGACGTCGACCTTTTTGATACCTTCGGTGGTGACTAGCGGGGTGGCGGAGTAGATGCCGTCCATCGCGGTCGGCAGGAAGTTTTCGATGCCGGCGATGTCCCGGGCTTTGGCTTTGGCCGCCACTGACGGGATGACGGTGACGTTTGAGCCAAGCAGCATGCTGCCGTTCGCACGGATTTGATGCAACGCCTGAGCACTTCTTTGTACACGGTAAAATCGAACTGCCCGGTTTGGAAGTTAAAGCCCTCGTTCCCGGTATTCGTGCTCAGCGAGACGATCGGATAGGCGATCCGCTCAAAGCCGCTGGCGCTCTTGAAGTTGCCGGCAGAGCCGTAGGCTCCGCTGTCCTTGCCCGCAGTCGTAATCTTCTTGGCGTCCTCGACCATTTCCGCAATCGTCGTCGGCGGCCCGTCGATCCCCGCTTTTCAAACAGATCGACGTTGTAGATCAGTCGCCAGAACTGACCGATATTCGGTAGCGTGTAGATTTTTCCGCCAACCATGTTCTTCTCTTCGATCAGCACGTTTTTGAAGTTCTCTTTCATCTCGGACGAGATGTAGTCGTCGAACAGCTCAAAGTAGCCGCGCTTCACCCAGGTAGGCACATTCCCCGTATCCACCCGAAAAATATCTGGCGCCTGGTTACTGGCGAACGCGATTTCCATGGACTGTGCATCAGTTATCGTCCATGACCTTCATCTCGATGTCGATGTCCGTGGAAGCAAGGGGGGTTCAAGCGAGGAAAGCTAGGCGTATTGGAACCATCATCCTTCACCCAACTTCGGGACAACTTAGCCCAATGTTACGCAATGTATCCAGAGGCGTGCCCTCCTCCCCTACGCGCCGTATGGAAGAGCTCCCCATATGAAAGGACATGGGGGACCTCTTCGTTTCAATGTGAGCTTCGGATTATATCAAGAGAGCTTTACCGTACATACTCCACTTTGCTCTGTTCCACTATTCTACTGCGCACCTCTTCGCAACTAAATTTATAAAGAAGCCCCCTACAATTTAGCTTGCACGGGTCATTTATAAACATCGCCTAGTGAACCTATTGTTACGACATATACAACTAAAGGATCTTCTTTGATAGTTCCGCTTGTTCAATTGCCTTTAAGTCATCTTCTGTTAATTCTTCATCATTGAAGGGGATATGAGTAGCAAGATCTTTCTTGGATACAGCCATTTTAACAACCTCTTTCAAGAACTAATCATAACCATTAATAGGTTTCACGCTCCGGGTCCGGGCAACCCTCGGTCCCTGCGCCGTTTCCCTCTGACGCTGTCATATCGCATCGCGGATCATCAAGAAGATTTTGGAGGAATTTCAGGGCTAATGCAACAAACACCTCCACCCTATCGTCCATAGGATGGAGGTGTTTATTTTGAAAAAACTGGTATTTGTTCTCTTGTTCACCTTGCTTGGCTGTCAAGCTTCCGAACCGGAATCGGCTCCGGCAGCCAACCAAGCCAAGACGGAACCCGCTCCGCTCACTCAAACGGCTGCACCCCATGGCGACTTGTTCTCCGTACGGCTTTCGGCCCCGGAACAAGTGAAGGTAAACGCGATTTTTACGATGGAAGCGGAATTGAAAAATACGGCGGATCGAACACTCGAAATCATGACCGGGAAGCCTGTATTTTATTATGTGATTCAGGACAGTGACGGTAACGCGGATCCCATCACAAGAATCGAAATTGGTGTAATGCGCCCTATGGATCAGGACGACGTCATTCTGGAGAAGCATCCGTATCGCTTTAAAACCCCGGGAGTGTATGAAGTCACCGCCGTTGCGGAATTCACGCTGCAAGGGGAAGAAGGCAATGATCAAGTCTATAAATTGGAGACTGACCGTAGGAAGATTGAAGCACTCGAATAGCTTTAAGAGGCGGCACCTTAAGTCTCTTCGCTTCCCAACGGGAAGCCGTCAAACGGACTCGATACCGGTTACACTTGAATCGAAATTTGACCGATGCAGGTTAAACCTGATTTTATGGCTCCTAGATGCAATAGTCCGCGTATTCAAATTGAACATCTCCCGGACGTTGCTCCTTGGTCCAGGTGCTCATCGCAGGAATCTTGGAAAGATCGGCGCGATAGGCGTATTTTTTGGCGATTTCGCTGACTTCCAGCATCAACCCGTCGTTCAGCGTAACGGGAACAAGTCCCTTGGATAGGAAATGGCTGTTATCCACATGAAGTTCATTTTCGGCAGCCTCCTTCCGTGGATTGGGCACATACGCAATTTCGCTTCCCGTCAGCCTGCTAACAACCTGTGCCAGTTCGATCACCCGCAGGGTCTCCGTCATCTGATTCATGATCAGCACGCGCTCGCCAAGTTTCGGAGGATGTTCGACGGCAAGCTGTAAACAACGCACCGTGTCCTGAATATGGATGAACGCTCTGGTTTGTCCTCCCGTACCGTGCACGGTAATCGGATGGCCGACGGCCCCCTGCATCAGAAATCGGTTCAGTACCGTCCCGTAGTCTCCATCATAATCAAACCGGTTGATCAGCCGTTCATCGGCTTGCGTTTCGGGCGTATTCGTTCCCCAGACGATCCCCTGATGGAGATCGGTGATTCGGAGCCGGTCATTCTTATTGTAATAATGGAACAATAGCTGATCCAGCGATTTGGTCATATGATAGATCGAACCGGGATTGGTCGGATAAAGAATTTGTTGATGAACCCTGTCACCGTTCTCCGTCTTCACCTCGATATCCAGATATCCTTCGGGGATCCGAATTCCCGCCGTACCGTATCCGTATACCCCCATCGTCCCCAAATGGATCAGATGGATATCCAGCCCGCTTTCGACGATCGCGCACAGAACATGATGCGTAGCTTTGATGTTATTGTTGACGGTATAGCGTTTGAGCAGAGGAGATTTCATGGAGTATGGCGCAGACCGCTGCTCGGCAAAATGAATAATGACATCCGGTTTCTCCTCGCGAATGGCGGACAACAACTGATCATACTCCTCAGCGATATCGATCCGATAAAACCGTATCCGGTTCCCCGATACTTCTTCCCACGCCCTCAAGCGAATATCTATGGACTGAATGGGGGTTAAAGAATTCGTTCCGCATTCTTCGTCAATTCTCCTCCTGGAGAGATTGTCGATGATGATAATTTCGTGTCCCGATCCGGACAAGTGAAGACTGGTCGGCCACCCGCAAAAACCATCTCCGCCCAACACGAATATCTTTTTGCGGATCTTTGCATTTGTCATGTTCTATCATCCTTTGCTTATGTTTTTTCTGAACTCTTATCCAAGCAGAAAGCTGTGCAACGCTTCTTTCTTCTGTTGCATTTCTGTATAACCTTGCATATATAATTCCTGAAGAACCAGCTTATTGCGTTCCATTCTCCCGGCGATCAGCGGCTTCTCGGGACAAATGAGAAAAACATCCCGATCCCGATCCATTTTTTGAATATCCTGCGTTGTCTGATTGTATCGTTCATGCCTGTTTTTCAACAATTTGATTAACTCTGGATACTGCCTGAATAATCGGCGGTATGCCCATCCGAGGCTGCTGGGTTTCTTGATATATCCCCGGTTTCTTGTCAGAATGACCACATTTCTCCGATATCCCCGCTCGATGGACGGTTTGATAGGAATCGGATCGGCTACGCCTCCATCAACCAGAAGCTTGTCTTCAAAGGCAACGCTTGGAGCAAAAACAGGCAAACTGCTTGAAGCGCGGGCGAGCGTGAACAGAATTTCCTGCGATGGAAAGGTGTCATGATAGACGGCCGATCCCGTTAAGATGTCCGTAGTGCTGATCAGAAACCTGACGCCGGATTCGGTGAAGGTCCGATAATCAAAGGGCGCTACCTTCTCCGGGACGAGTTGAAACAGCAAGTCCATTCGAAACAACTCTTTGTGAGTCATCATGTGCTTGAACGAAATAATCCGGTGGTTGTCCGTCAGATAGTTGTAAGCCTCGAAAATCTGACCTCTCTGTTCAGAAATATAATAACTGCCGATCAATGCGCTGGAAGAAGACGAAGCGACCAACGGAAATTTCAAGCCCCAATCGCTTAAGCAATCCAGGACTCCCGCCGTGTAAATGCCCCTCATCCCTCCGCCTTCCAGAACAAGGCCTACGTCATTCACTAATCTTGTCAATGATACCTCTCCCCCAGGGCGTTCATTTCTCTAAATACCAAATATTTGATAAACAGAAAGCTTGAAATCGAGGAGGTCGCCCCCGAGATTCCCAATGCCGCATTGTAGCGAATCCAGTTCGGCCAACCGAGAGGGGCGAGCAGCGCATTTACGGCCAGAAAAGCAATATAGTTAATGCCCAGACTAGCCACCGATTGGATCACAAATCCAAATCGCTGCCTCTTCGTTCCTCTAGCAAGTCTTTGAACGTGACTCTTGAATTCCAGAAGTAGCTATTCAACACGGCCATGACATAGGAGACCACATTAAACATTCCCAACAGGACTTCACCTGGGTCCGGTTGAATCAAGAGCAGGCTGTTCATCGTTATTACTGCTACGGCCGTATTCAGCAAGGCGATAGATGCAAACTGAACGAATTGCTTGATATTCCGCTGCTTTATGGCATTCTCCATTCGTCCCGATCGTTTCCCTTCTTTGCCGTTTGCCGATAATAGTCCAGCGCCTGCTCTGCGACTTCCTTCCAACCTTTCCCCATACTCTCTTGATAAGCCGCAGCCGACATGGCGTCTCTCGTCCGCTTGTCTTCAAACCGCCGAACAGCGGCAATGAATCCAACGGGATCAGCCGGGTCGAACAAATAACCGGTGCTTTCGTGTTGGATCTGCTCGCAGGTCGGTCCGCTTCTCGCTGCGACGACCGGCAGACCGGACGCCATCGCTTCAAGCAGAACCAGCCCCAACGTCTCGGTCGTGGACGGAAAAACGAAAACATCGGAGGAAGCAAACGCTGCGGCAAGCTCCTGTCCATACAAGAAACCTGTAAAAAGGGTAGCGGTACCGGCAAAATGTTGTTCCAGCGCATCGCGGTGCGGCCCGTCGCCAACAATCACCAACACGAACTGATCGGAGGCATCGAAGATATCCCGTATTTTTTCGATTTCCTTTTCTGCCGCAAGTCTCCCCACGTAGAGCAAAATTCTCTTGTCCGGAAACCCTTGGGACAACCGTTTCCGCACGCTTGCATCATATCTGTCGGGGTGAAATAATTGGCTGTCCACACCGCGGCCCCATAACTTCACATTGCGAAATTTGCGATGAACCAATTCTTCACGAACCGTTCGGGATGTGCACAAATTGATTGATGCCCGGTTGTGCAGCAACCGCAAGTACAGCCATAAAAGTCCTTTCATGAATGGAAGTCCGTAAAAGTCCAGATACCGGGAAAGATTCGTATGGTAAGAAGCCAGCAAGGGAATGCGCAATTTCTTCGCGTAATAGATGCCGGCCGCGCCAAGCAACGCCGGATTGACGACGTGTACGATATCAGGGGCGTATTCCTTCAGTAACATTCCGACTTTACGGCTAGGCAAAGCGAATCTTTTGGTGCGATAAAAAGGAAGCGTGCTTGTCGGCAGTCCCTGAATGCGGGCATCGCCAAATTGGGAGATGCCTAAATCGGGCGCAAGAATCGTTACCTCATGTCCTGCTTTCAAGTAGTGCTGTATGGACGCCGTTAAGCGCGTAACAATTCCATCCGTTGAAGGAAGAAACGTTTCTGTTACGATAGCAATTCTCATCCCGTCCCTCCTCAGATTTTGTTGAAGCGATAGCCGGCGCCCCACACCGTATCGATATATTGCGGATTGCTGCTATCCTTCTCGATTTTCGATCTGATACGGTTGATGTGTACGGTGACCGTCGCATTGTCGCCAATATAATCGCCTCCCCAGATTCGTTCGAAGAGCTTCTCCTTGGAAAACACGATATTAGGATGACTGGAAAGAAATAGAAGCAGCTCGAATTCCCGGGTTGTCAGCTTCACTTCTTCCCCTCGGACAAATACTTTGTAACCCTGGGGTACGATGTACAGATCCTCTACCGCAATGACTTCCTCAGCTCCTTTTGGGAAAGCCCCCCTTTCTTTGCTTCCGCTGGTCAGCCGTTCGTAGCGAGCAAGATGCGATTTGACTCGCGCCACAAGTTCTGCCGGGTCGAAGGGCTTTGATATATAATCATCCGCGCCGAGCCCCAATCCCCGAATGCGATCTACAGATTCGGTTTTGGCCGTCACCAATAAGATGGGCACATCGTACACATCGCGAATTTCCTTGCATAACTCAAATCCATCCCTAAACGGCATCATGACGTCCAGCAGCAGCAAATCGTATCGTTTTGCTTTCAGCATTTCAAGGGCCATAACGCCGTCGGTGGCAATTTCCGCCTTAATGTGATGGATTTCTAGATAATCCCTCTCGATCGCGGCTATCTCTTTATCGTCTTCAGCAATTAACACACACTTCATTGCTTCTCCTCCTCGACCGGAAGTTCAATAATAATCGCTAAACCATGGTTGCTCTCTGCTGAGATGCTTCCGCCATGGGCAATCACAATTCTTTTCGCAATCGCCAGCCCAAGTCCGCTTCCCTGCGTGGCAGTATTGCGTGATTCATCTCCCCGGTAGAAGCTGTCAAACAGCCGATTCAGCTGTTCCGTGGATACCCCTGCCCCGTCGTCCTCTATGCGAATGACCACATGACCATTCTGTTCGAACAACGTAACCGTAATGTGGAGCTGTTGGTTCGAATTGTGCTTGATGCTGTTATCGAGTATATTCGTCATGGCGCGCGTCATCTGCTCGCCGTCCATCCACACTTTCTGATCGGTACAGCGGCTGTTCAGGGTCAGAACGGCATTGCCCTTCTTCAAGTCGTATTCCAGCGAATCCAGCAGCGTCACGATGAAATTCTGAATGGAAACCGATTTGAACGTATAAGGGAACGTGTCGGTTTCAAGCCTTGAGAATAAAAACAAGGAGTTGATCAGGCTTTCGATTACGCAGGCCTTGCGATAAACCACGTCCAAATATTCCTTTTGCTTATCGGGCGTTTTGGCAATATCATCTTGTAATCCCTTCACATAGCTTTTGATGGAGGTAAGGGGCGTCCGAAGATCGTGGGAAATCCCGGCAAGCATTTCATTTCGGTCCCGTTCGTATTTCTCATTTTTCTTCATATTCGCTTTTAGCTGATGCTGCATTTGATTAAAGGAGTCGCAGACCTTCTCCAGTTCCTCGGCACCATGACAAGAAATATCCTGACTAAGATCCCCCTCCTGAATACGCTGCGCTCCGGCACAAAGGTGGTTAAGCGGAACCATAATTTTCTCGATGATCCTATTGGCAAAATACAAGCTTACCAGGATGACCGTAATGACAGCGGCCGAGATGATGAGAATTGAAATCATCGTAAATGCAACCGTACGGCCAGCACCGTCTTCCCGATCGAGGAACCGCGCTACGACCAATGTAACCGGCGTCGTATCGGTCTCTATCCTATTCCACCACAGATATAAATCGTCATCCGGAACCCAAAGCGATTGATTGGCCGTATATAGATGGTCCTGGGAAAGGTATTTGGAAATATGCGAATATTCCTTATCGCTCATGTTCGTAACCAGCGTTTGTCCGTCCTGTTTGGCATAAACAAAATAGTTCTTGTCGCTGAATCGATTCATCAACTCGTTCTGAACCTCCGCCTGTTCCGAAATCGCGTTCATGTCGACTTCATCCATAATGCTCATCATTTCGAGAAAGGTTTCATTCATCGGACTAATCTCTTTAGAATCCGTAGAGAAGAGTGCCTTCACAATGAAGACGAATATGGAACCGATAATCAGTATAGCGACAAGCGGAATCACAACCATCAACAGATTGTAATTGAATAATCTCTTCTTTATCGTCACTTCAGGATCTCCCTTATCATTTACTCTATTTTCTTAACCATAGTGACTATATGGATGATTGTCGAGCTTAACAATAACAGGCCGAAGAATCCGCCTCGCCGCCGAACTCTTGAAGGATCCGCTTGTCCTAGTAGGAATACATGGAACACCCCCAAACCGCTAGACTACCCAACAACATTGATGCTGAATACATTAAGGATAAAATACAGATGTAAATTCCAAAGGTAAAAGATATAAACATTTTATAAACTGCAATCGTTCCTTCCATCTTCGAGCAATGCAAAGACCCACCTTCGGCGCGCAAGCTTAGGGTGGGTCTTTACTTTGACATTTAAAACTATTCGTTCAAGTAGAGCTGGATACGGTTTTGAATCGTTGCAGCCACTTCCTCGGCTGATTTCTGGCCAGCAAAAAAAGCGCTGGATTCTTCCTCTATAATGCTCATGAGGCGGGGGTCGCTGTCCAAGAACCGTCCCGGTTTTTCAGCAAATTGCATAATTTTCCGGAGTGTTTCCTTATCTACCACAGCAGATTGATCTGTATTGGGATCGCTTTTTTGATCCCCGCCCATCGATTGGGTTTGGGCTGAAGAATTTTTCAACTGATTCGTCAATGCTGCTTCCAAAGCTGCTTTATGGATAGGAAACGACATAAACTGGGCGGGGTGAGATTGCATTTCTTCAGAGATCAGATATTTCATGAAATCCCACGCTTCTTGTTTAACCGCCGACTTCTCATTGATCGCCAGCATCAGGTTTGAGGAATATACCATACCGTTCTTATCGCCGCTGGAAGGCAGATTCAAGATTTGGCGATTATATTGCAAGGCCTGATACAACATGACAGGCGCATAAAACGTTTCATCTCGGAATAGATCCCGGTCTTCAATCAGCAAATTGTAATCCTCCGATAAAAGCCCGTTTTGATACATGTCACGCACATTGTTTAATAGCTGGATAAAGGCTGGAGAATCAAACTTCGCTTGTTTGCTCTTTGAATCGATATATTGATTAAATTCACCCAGTACCATCTTGGAAAGAAGGCTGGATGGCGACGCGGCTCCCATTACTCCCAATGTGCTGTCCTTATCTACCATCTCCTTGCCTTTGTTTAGCAGGTCGTTCCACGTCCAATTGGCTTCATCCACTTGTAAATCTGAAGGGCCGAGTCCGCTGGTTAGCGCGTGAATCCAGAATACGATCGGCATGGCAACCAGCTTGCCTTCATGCTTCGCCGCATCAAACACATTGGTGAAATAATCCTGACTGACGAAATCTTGATCGTTCTTCATGAACTCGCCGATGTCTGCGAGCAAATTTCTATCCGCGTACTGGCCGTAATTCAGATGGTTTACTGAAATCAGGTCAGGCCCTTTACCCGACATTAGCTCCGTATTCATCGCATTTCGGTAGGTTTCCAATTCCGCAGGATTGATATCTCCTCCAATATGAAGCGCCTGTCCGGGGGCTCTGTCCGGAGTAGTCAAATATTCCTTAATCACGATATCAATATCCGAATGGGCCTGTTCGTAAGTCTGAGCCGCTTGATCCAGCCAGCCATTAGGATCTTTTTGGATCACGGAAAGGGTCACAACGGTTTTCCCCTCTTTCGTCGCGGACGCATTCCCCTTTTCACTGACATTGATACCATTTTCACCACCGGAACCGGAACGATTGCATGCGGTCAGAGAGACGCATACCATAAGAGCCACGATTCCTAAAAGCCATTTTTTCATTGCTGATAACTCCTTTCGTTTTCAACGTTTACCATCTTACTTGATCTCCTTCATTCAACGGCTCACTGCTTTCCGCAACGATCCGTTCCTCACCCATTAAGCCGTTTAGTACAACCTGCTTTGTTGCATCCGCTTTTCCCAACGTTACATATCGTTTTTGAATCGTAAATTGATTGCCAAGCGGTCCTTTCTTTTCATCCACGACATAGAGATATTTTCCCTGGTTGTCGGTATGCACCACATCCTTTGGAATCGTCAGCTCGGCTCGGCCGGACTTTTTCTCCCATTGAATCCCTACACGTTCACCTCCCTTTAAGTCGGATTTAGTTACTATAAAAGTCAGTTTTTTGCCTGAAACAGGGTCATTTGCCGCCGTTCCGCCTGCCTCTGCATTCCGTTCGCCGGCATCTTCTATCTTGTCCAGGGTGGCCTGAACGGTCTGTCCTGTATTTCCATTGACGTACAACCGCACCTCCTCACCGATCTCCAGATGGCTTGCAAGTTCCGCATCGACGGTCAACTCCCACATCAAGCCTTGGCTCAAGTCGGCGATTTGTACGGCCGGCTGACCCGGATTGGACGCCGTACCCAATGTGGCGTTCACCTCAGTGACCACACCCTCAACCGGTGAAACAAGGGTGGCTTGCGAATCATTTTTTTCTTGCAGCGTGCGGATTTTTCGTTCCTGTATCTCGATATCCAGCTTCAGGTTTTCCATGTCGATTCGGGCATTCCGCAAGGTCGGCTCGTCCCCGGATTGAATCGTCAATTTGTAGTTTTCTTGCATTTGTTCAAGACGAAGTTGCTGTTGCTTTAATCGGCTTTTCTCATCAAGCAAAGTGTTACGGGCCGTTGAGTCATCAAGTTTAACCAATACCTGGCCTTTCGCGACCGAATCCCCAACCTCCACATCGATTTGTTTCACATTCCAGCCGGACGGATCATATACCGGTACAACGTTCCGATGGAGCAGCGTGCCCTCGCCTTCAATAGTGAAGGTTAATTCCTGAAAACTTGCCGTATCCGTTTTGACTTTAGGCAGCGTGATTTGCCGAATCGTGTTTGAGAAGAAGGTGACGATCAACAGCAGTCCGAAAAAGAGTGCCGCGGTCCATCTTACTTTCTTTTTTCGATTCATTTGGGAATGTTCCACGCCTTCCATACCCGCTCCCCTCTCTTTCCTGGTTCCTGGTGTCTTAGCCCTTGACCCCTGATAATTGAATCCCCTCGATCAGGTCATTTTCTGCGTACAAAAAAATAAACAACATCGGCAGCATATACAGCACAGCAGCCGCAAAAGCAAGGCCGAACTCTCCCTCATTGATTTGAGCCAAATAGATAGACAACGGGCGCAAGTAAGCATCCTGTAAAAAGATCAGCGGTTGTTCTACCATATTCCAGTAATCAATGAAAACAAGAATCGTAAGTGCGGCTATGCCTGGTTTGGACATCGGTAGAATAATATGAGTAAAGATGGTCCAGTACCCCGCTCCGTCCATTTGGGCGGCCTCCGGATAAGCGCGGGGAATGCCGATCATGAATTGTCGAACCAGGAATACGCCAAAGGCCGAGAAGATGCCGGGAAGAATAATGGATAATCGGCTGTCCAGTAAACCGAGCCAGTCCATCGCCAGATAATTCGGAACTAATGTGACTTGAAATGGCATCAGCATGGTGATGATATAAAGAAAAAACAAGCTGTCCCTGCCCAAAAAGGAGAATTGGGAGAAAGCAAAGGCGGCCATGGTTGCAACTGCGACTTGTCCTAGCACAATCGGAACGACAAGCAGGACGGAATTCCAAAACAGGATCAGAAATTGCAGGCGATCAAAGAGCAGGGTCTTGTATTGCTCCAGGCTCACCCAATCCGGAATCCACTTCAACTGGAGGTATTCGTTTGCAGCACCTCCAAGACTGTAATTAAATTGGATTTCCGATTCGGTCATTAATGAATTGCTTAGGGTAAAGTAAAGCGGAATGAGCATAAGGATCGCCAGGACGACCAGAATCACAGTCATAACGATGGTTGATAATGAGACTCTCATCAGTCCCTCCTTAGTTCGTGTTGAATTTTCGTTCAAAATGAAACAAGATCGTCACCATGAAGACAATCACCGCAGCCATTAAAAAGGAGGCCGCCGTCAGCTTCTGATAATCCAACGCCTGAAACATATTGTTCATATAGTGCTGCAGCATATAGATGCTTTCATGGGGATAATCGCCTGCGATCAGGTACGTTTCCCGGAACACCTTAAACGAACTGACAATCGACATGATCAAGACAAAGAAATTGGTTGGCATAAGACAAACCAGCGTAATCGAAGTGAATTTCCGAATCGGTCCCGCCCCATCCAGACTCGCTGCTTCGTAGTACTCCTCAGGGATGTTTTGCAGCCCGGCCAGAAAGAGGATCATATTGTAGCCCAGCGTCTTCCACAGATAGATTAGAAGGACAACCGCTCTTGCCCAGGAGGTATTCATCCAGTCAATCGGCGCGTGCCCCCACGAGGTCCAAATCGAATTTATGGCGCCCTGCATATCAAACAATAACTGCCAAACAACGATGATCGATGCGACCGGTACAACAAGCGGCATGACATAGGCGGCACGAAGCCAATTGCGCAGGGGCAATTTTCGGTTAAGCATAAGCGCAAGCCCCAGCGAGATGACCATCACCAAAGGCACGCCCGTTAGCGTGAAAATCGCGGTATTATGAGCTGCTTTACGAAAAGATGCGCTTTGCAGTAGTTGCACGTAATTATCCAATCCGACAAATGACCCGTTCGCAGGACTGTCAACCAGCGAATAATAGAATCCCACAAGGAAAGGCACGAGATAAAAGATCGCGAAGCCGATCAGACTTGGTGCCAAAAACATTAGGATAGCGAGTCGTTCTGAACGCAGCCATTTCCGTTTCATGTTCTTCCTACCCCTTTCTTCTGCAAGGATACCTACCCGATATGAAGTTGATGTGAGTAACCAATGAAGGGCATTTGAAGAATCCTAGGAAAATAAAAAAAAGCCCTGGCATTTATGCCAAAGGCTCGTTCTGCGGCAGCTGAACAACAAATTCAACCCCATTGCTCTGGTTGGATAAGGTATAAGTTGCTTGATGGACATCCAGCACTTTTTTGACGATATACAACCCCAAGCCGCTCCCTCCCGTTTGACGGCTTCTTGATTTGTCTATCCGATAGAAAGCTTCAAATAACCTGGGGATTTCCGCTTCGTCCAGATGGACGCCTGTATTCAGCACGCTAAGTGTAGCATACCGGCCATCCGCAGACAGATGTACAACGATACGTTCTCCCTTCGGGGTATAGTGTGCGGCATTGCCGATAATATTAGAGATCGCCTTCGCAAGCAATTGCGTATCCCCAACCACCTTGACCGATTGGGGAACACGAACCTCAAAGGCAATTTCGTTCAGTTCGCAATAGTATTGAATCGGTTCCATGATTTCATCAAGCAACTTGGACAGGTTTACGATCGTCCGCTGGGGCTGAAAGCTATCACTCTCCAGCCTGGAAATCTCAAGAATTTCATAAACCAGCTTTTCCATCTGCTTGACGATCCGATGCGACTGCGCCAGATACTTATCGCGATCCCGGTAAGGCCCGACTTGGTGAATCATCGCCTCCAATTGCCCGGAAATGGCCGTAAGCGGCGTCTTCAGCTCGTGAGAAATCGTGGCGACAAACTCCCTCCGCATGGCTTCCAATTCTTCTTTCCGCTGAATGTCGCTTTTCAACTGGGCATTGGCTTCCGTTAGTTCCTGCATCGAATGCTGCAAGTTAATGGAGAGTTTATTTAAGGAATGTGATATCTCACCAATTTCATCCTCCGAAGTGTAACTGGAACGTTCAGAAAAATCCAATAAGGCCATCCTCTTGGCCACCTTGCTCATTTGAACCAATGGCCGTGCGAAATAATGCGAATAGATGGACGCACCTCCAACGGCAATCACAAAAATGATGACCATCATATACGGAGCCAATTTCAGAACCATATTAGCCGCCTCATCAACAGGCTGCAAAGAAGCGAAGACCGACATCGAATAGCCGCCCTCCCGTTCATACCCCGGCAAGCTCAAGTCATTATGAATAATCATTTCTGCATCATTATTTGGATTTGAAGTTGACGACCTCTCATCGTCTGGAAATTCCATGGATAGCTGCAAGTGTTCCGGATTTATCTGGCCTTCCACCTCATCTCGCTCCAGAGGGAGCGGCTCCGCTACGGTAATCGCAGGAAATATAATCCGCCCTGTCGCATCCTTTACGATGACGCCGGCATTGTACGTCTGAGAAAAATCTCTGATGCGCTCTTTCCCCGCTTCCCAATTCCCTTGCGGAAAGTTTTGAAGGAGTTCCGTCAGACCATGATTCAAGTCGCTTTTCTTGTGCTGCAAATAAAACGACGGCAAGATAAAATAAAGCGTAAAATACATGATGCATGAAAGCAGGATCAGCACGGAACTTGTCACCATAAAAATTTTGAAGGAAACACTTTTATGTCTTTTCATCCTGATTTCCCCTCAATGAGATAACCTACTCCTTTAATCGTTTGGATATATGGTACGCCTATTTTCTTGCGAATGTTTTTGATATGAGCATCGACCAAACGATGATCGCCAAAGAAATCATAGCCCCATACGCGGTCCAGAATCATCTCGCGCGTAATGGTTCTCCCTGCATTTTCGATCAAATAGGCAAGAATCGCAAATTCCTTCAACGTCATTTCAATGAGCATCTCATCCAGGTAAACATTATAACTTTCGCAATCCAGACGCAGACGATCATACACTAAATCCTTGGACCGCTGAACGGGATTAGCTCGACGAAGAACCGCCTCGACTCGTTTGACAAGCACATTAAAGGAAAACGGCTTCGCCAGATAATCGTCCGCTTCTAAATCAAAGGCATGAAGCTGATCCTTCTCTTCACTTAAAGCAGTCAGGATAATAATAGGCGTCGTACTTTGCTGGCGTATCATCTTGCATACGGAATAGCCATCCATATTGGGGAGCATCACGTCCAAGAGAACGAGGTTGAAACTCCCTGTTTTGAACTTCTTATACCCCTCCGCTCCATCATTGGCCGTCTCTACCTCGTACCCCTGCGCTTTGAGATATTCACGAATTAATTCCTGAATAAATGGGTCATCTTCGATGACAAGAATCGATTCGGGCAACTGAACTCACCTTCCTTCATTCCCCCTTGATTTTCCCCATCATACTATGTGTTTATGAATTTCATATGAATTACAAGGTTCCACCATGTCAACTGGGGAATGCTGGTTGTCGCGATCCCGCTCAGGATAGAGTGATTTGCTCACTTTTTATATTGACTATTCTTCCTGCGATTTACCCTGCATGATGCTTTCCGCAACCGCTGTGAGATCTTCTTTCGTCAGCGGACTTTTCTTGTAGGAGGCAATCTCGTATTCCAACTGGTGTTCCGCATCTTCCCATTTCAGCTTGTTGGCGTAAAGGCCGTCCGAATTCGTGGAATATACGGCCTCGATCTCGCCAATGCTCAGCTTTTCCAACTTCTCGCCTTTCCCCGGCACCCGCGTGACCTCGGTAATTAGAGGATGCATTTTTTTGACACTGACCCGGATGATGTCCGAATCTTTGGCGAAGGTAAACACCGCTTCCCCGGCTTCGTTCCATTTCAGTTTTTTGGCGTAATATGTTTTACCCTTCGCCTCCGCTTTGAGCTCTTTTAGCATATCTTGATACGGTTCGCTAAGAAAATGGTAATAGGGAGGCACGATTTCTCCAGACTGAAAAGTATACCCTTCCGGGAGCCATTCCGGCTGCTTTAACTCCGGCGCTTTGTATTTGGACAACAGCTTCGTATACTCTTCGTAATCCGAACTGGTTATGGCGAGAAAGTTGAAAGACAACGAGCTGTTGGTCCCATCATACAGCACGGTTAAATCGCCGGGCTTTTTCTCTTTGGAATGGAAGATGTCCATCGCCGCTTTTTTCTGCTGTTCGAGAGTTTTCTTGGTAGAGGCTGCTTGTGTCTTTGTCGATTTCTGCGCTGCTGCGTCAGCATCCCCAAGGAAGCCGCTTGTTGAACTGAACACCAGCAGAATGCTTGCAGCGGCGATGATCGTCTTTTTCGTAAAATTCATGGATAAATCTCCTTTCGGCCAGTCAGGCACATGGTTTTGTTTACTTGTATAACACCGGAACCACCCGAAAAGGGACACTCCCAAAAAAAAGAGCCTGCCATAAGCAGACTCTCGGATCCGGCTATTATATGAAGTCATTTCACCAGGCTTCCGGCGATGCGGATCAAATCGGACTTGGACAAGGAGCTGTCCGGATTATCATAGACGGAATAAAAGACCTCCGCCTGCTCATCAAGCCACTCCAACTTGTGTTTATAGAAAACTGCCTCCGCTGCCTCCGCCGAAGCCTCCATATAAACCATCTCCTGCCCGCTGGCCGTCAGCTTCTCGACCGTCACGCCCTGGGGATGCATTGTTTTTACCGAGGAGGGATGTTTTTTTCGTTCAAAGGCGTTGATATTAATCGTATCCGACCCGTTGGTATAGCTCACGTTCGCGCTGTCCGCTTTATTCCAGGACAACGGTTTGATGAACAGTTTGGCCCCGCTGGAAGAGGATTCCGCCATCCGGATAAATTCCGGCTCCAGCTTCTTCAAATGCTCCAGGCTAGCCTCCCCTTTCGTCACACTGGGAAATACTTTCCCTGCTGCAAACGAGAACCCTTTAGGCAGATATTGGGGTTCGGGAAGCCGCGGACCGGTGGTGATCTCAAGCTGCTTCTCCAATTCTGCATAACTGCTGTACACCGTCGGTTTGTATTCGGTTTTGACCTTATTAAACTGATCATAAGCATTCAGCGTCTCGTCATGGACGTAGTAAGCCACCAGCTCTCCCGGCTTCAGCCGGGTTTGGATATGCTCTTTGTATGCGGACAGCAGCTTCTCAAATGTCTCGGCATGCGGGGTATACGCATCTTCTTTCATTTCCTTCGTTTCAACAAGGACTTCCCCTTTGGAGTTCAAAATTTGCACATACCGGGATGCCGCGTAGCCTGTTAAGGAGGTCAACACTAGAATGAGGCAGGTGATCATGGCAATGGCTCCAGTCCGGTGCCGAAACGACTTTTTGCCGCCGCGCTGTTCATGAATTTTCCGAACCCGGTCCATCACGCTCTGGCGCACATCGACGGTATCCTGCTTCCCATGGGTGAGAAGCTCCTTTATCGTTTCATCTTGAAGTGTGGCTTTGACTTTTCGCATACCCCATGTCCCCTTTCTGCTCCATCAGCTTCTGCAGCTTCAGCTTCAAGCGGCCGAACTTTTTCTTAACCGCTTCCGCGCTTTTCCCAGAAATTTCTCCAATTTCGGCAAAAGACTTCTCTTCAAGCACCCGCAAGATCAGCAAACTGCGCTCCTCTGCGCTCAAAGCGGTGATGGCGGACGAAAGCGGCTCCCCGAATAATCGGCCGGTGATCGTTTGCTCCGCGCTTTCGGTTATCGCATCCTGCCGGAACCAGCTCTGAAATTTACGTTGAACGCCGCGTTTGCGAAGCAGGTTCAGACAATGGTGGTGCGCGATTCTGTAGAGCCAGGGTGAGAAGCCAACGCTCGGTTTGTACATGTATAATTTTTCGAAGGCTTTGACCAAAATGTCCTGCACCGCATCTTCCGCCTCCTGCCGGTTTCCAAGCATTCGAATGCAATACCGGTACATCGGAGCCTGGAAAGCTTCAACGATATGCACATATTTATTAATTTCGCCCGCTTTAACTTCCAGCACGCATTTTTCCACAAACTCCATGAAGCTGCCCCCCTCTATCTAATGTATAACACTTAAGCAGCCGGAAAAGGGACAATGGGATAAAATGGGATAAACTAACTTGAACAATTGAATTTACCGCAAGAAACCCGCGTCTCATACCAGACGCGGGCTCCTCTTTTTATATAATCAATTACTACGCTCCCCCGTCCCTACTGCAACTGCCACAAAGCAGGCACATTGGCCGGCTCCCATCCCGGAAGGGAAGTATGGGCCTGGATGCAGGTATAGACGCTGCCGTTGTAGGTCACCTGGTCGTTGACACTATAGGAAACCCATGCCTGCCAGGGTTGAGCCTCGCCCGGGTTGTCCTGCGCCGCCGTTTTGCCTTGGACGGAGACGGCAGCGGAAGCATTGCCGGCGGCGTCTTTGGCGGTGACGGTAAACGTGTACGTCGTATCCGGAGACAAGCCGCTGATGGTCGCGGTGGTGGTGTTGACGTTCACGCTGCTTGTGCCGTAGACGACAGTGTAACCGGCGACGCCCACGTTGTCCGTGGAAGCGTTCCACGCCAAGGTGACGCTATTCGGCGTAGTTGCAGTCACGCGAAGCTCGCTCGGAGCGCTTGGCGGCGTTGTGTCAGGATCGGGGTTAGGCCCTGGTCCTGGGCCGGTCCCGAGACCGTCCAGATAAGCCCGGTGGGAGCGGGAAAATTCATAGTTGGCTACTTTGTCCCAGTTGATCGACCAGGTCATGAGACCCTTGAAGCCGGGATAGCCTTGCGGATTGCGCAAGGTGTAGCTGCCGCCGAACGATTGGCCTTTGATGAGATAATCGAGCGCCTTGTGCACATTGTCCGGGGTCGTATAACCGCCGCCCGCCGCCGCTTGCGTGGCCGGAAGGCCGATGAGCAGCTGCTCCGGGCGAAGCGCCGGGAATTTATAATTTGCATTGCCGCCCACGTCAAATCCCTGCAGCAGCATTTCGGCCATGGCCACTTGAAAATCTGCTGTTCCTTGAGCATAGGATTTGCCGTCAAGTCCGGTCATCGGGCCGGAGTTGTAATGCTGAACATGCAGATAATCCAATTGCTCGCGCAATGCGTAGATCACCGGCAAATAAGCGCCCCAAGGACCGCCGTACGCCACATAGCCGCCTTGCACATATGCCGTTTCCGGAGCCATTGTCAGCATGAAGTCCGAACTGTAGCTGTTCAGAATGTCCTCCACCGCGGAGATCAGATTCACAATTTTGGGCGTCGTCGGGCTTCTGAAATCCGTGTCGCCGCCGTTCAAGGACAACGAGCTTCCTTCCAGATCAATATCCAGACCGTTAAAGCCGTAAGTGTCGATAATATCCTTCATCGTTCTGACAAAATTTTGCCGAGCCTGCTCGGAAGACAGTTCTATAGTTCCGTTGGCTCCTCCGATAGAAATCAACACTTTTTTACCTTGCCCTTGGAGTTGACGAATATCGGCCTGAAAATCGCTTACGGAAGCGTTGTAAGGCTGAAAGGCCATGTTCCCGCTCGTCGATCCCCCTGCTGGCTCGGCAAACGCTACCTGAATGACGTCAAAATCCGGGGAAACCTCTCTCAGCCGAATATTGCTGGAACCATTATCAAAATTATGCCAATAGCCAACCAGCTTGCGGTCTCCCGCAGCGCCGGCAGGCTTGCCGTCAACAAATGCGGAAAACGAAAATAACGGAACAATTAGAGTCATAGCGAGCAGCCAAATACTTGCTTTACGGAATGCCTTTGCCTGAGTCAATGCTTATTCCTCCCCGCAATTTAATTTTTCGCTCCCAACCAGGAGCAGAAACTATCAGTCTATCCGTTGACCTCCTTTCCATAGATCATCAATCTCTCAAGACAATCTAAAAAATGATTACATTTGATATATTTTACATATTCCTCCATGATTCCTGCTATATTTTTCTAAAAAATCATAGTTATGAGATAAAAAGTGAAATTAGGGCTTCTTATCTGTCGAGAATCTCACTCTACGAAAGGCTTGCGGGGAATTATGACAAAAAAAAGAAACTATGGATTTGTCATAGTTTCTTGAATTTTCATATTATAATGTGTATTTTTATCAGTCATGGGAGGTTGCCGAGGTTCGCTTGCGGTATTCCTTTGGCGAAAGCCCGGCTATTTTGTTGAACATATGCGTGAAATAATTGGAATCATTGAAGCCGACGGCTTGGGCAATTTCGAAAACCTTCATGTCCGTGCTTTTGAGCAGGAGCTTGGCTTTCTGCACGCGCAGGTTCTGGATATAGGCGGTGACGCTTTCTCCGGTTTCTTTTTTGAACAGGTTGCTGAAGTAGCTGGGGTTGAGATGAACATGGGCCGCCACCTCGGCCAGACCGCACTCTTCCATATACTTTTCTTCGATAAACCGGATGGCCTGCTTGACCGGATGGTCTTTTTTGCCGGCAATCCAGTTGTTGTGGGAATGCAGAAACTCACGGATGTACACCTGCAGCCATTCCGTAATCTCTTCGGGCGACTCGCATTTGTAGACGGAGCCCCACTCGATAGAACGTGAAGCCATCCGCCATTCGGGAAACTGTACCTGCACCAGCCGGAGAAGGGCTGCGGCCAAGAGCAGGGCTTCGATTTTGGCGGTTTGCGGAGGCATATTGCCGATTCGCCCCACTTGATCCAGAAGCTCCTTGTTCAACCGGCCGTTATCTTCCGACATCAGCCAGGACACAATTTCCTTCTCCTTTTCGTAAAGCGCCGTCTGGTTAAGTAAAGCTTCATAGGCCGTGCTGCGCTCAGAGGCCGCCTCCCGGCCCGTTCCGCTGCAATACCGCTCGTAAGCCTGGCGCAAGTCCTCCGCCGTGCGGCATTGTCCTTGTCCGCTGCTGGCAAGCGCCAGCTTCAAATAATGCTGAATCGAATCGGCAAGGGTCTGCAGCCAGGATGAGGGCATTTCCGGCCGGGACTCCGCCCTGTCCGCCAATAAAGCCCATTCCGATGAACTCAAGGAGAAAAGCCGAAAGCCGCCGCCATACCATTTATGCAAATGCTCTCTAATAATGTTGCCAAGAGCAAATTGCAATAGGGGCATATCCTGAGCAGTATAATGTTTTTCTGCGGAAATATAGGCAGGGATGCTAAGAAAGTAAAGCTCGCATTCCTTCATCCGTCCGAGCAAAGCCTGCACTTCTCCATTATTGCAGGACATGCCCATAATCGCCGAGCGAAGCTGGCCGTCCTCATGCTGACGCCTCCAGTCCTCCACCAACCGCCCGGACTGATTCTCCTCGATCAGCCGTACATAGGTCTTGTCGAGCATGTTTAATATATCCGCTTCGACGCAAGGCTTCGTGATAAAGTCCAGCACTCCGAACTTGAGGGCGGACTGGGCATAAGCAAAATCCTTAAAGCCCGTGATGATCACAATCTTGGTTCCCCAGCCGCGAGCTTTGATTTCCTCGGCCAGTTCGAGTCCATCCATATGGGGCATGCGGATATCGGTTAACAGCAAGTCCGGGACGCATTGCTCCATCGAAGACAAAGCGGCCCGCCCATTGGCCGCTTCTCCCGCCACCACCCACTCGGTGGAGCGTTTCCCGGCCAGCTTGAGCAAGCCTTTGCGAAAATTCGGCTGATCCTCGGCGATAAACAGCTTGGCTTTCACTCGGTTTCCCCCTCAATGTGTTGTAGTGTTACTTCCCGAGAAGCTTCGAGCAAAACTCGCTTCAGAAGCATAGCTTAGTATTCTTGCGGCAACGTCTGAACGGGAAGCCTAATGTGAACGGTCGTGCCTTTTCCCTTGACGCTGGAAATCTCTACTCCGTAAGGAGTCCCGTACACCAGCTCAATGCGCCGCAGCACGCTTTTAAAGCCAATTCCCGTCTTGTTGTTCTCCGGCAGCGCATCCTCAACCTCCTTTAAGGCCCTTAAAGTGCTGTCATCCATGCCGCAACCGTTGTCAGCCACCTCGATATGGAGCGCTTCATCGTGTATAGCCGCCTTCACTCTAAGCACCCGGTCTTCATCCATATTGCGGAAGGCATGCACAAAAACATTTTCCACCACCGGCAGCAGCAGGCATCTCATCATCCGCAGATTCAGCAACGCCTCTTCGGCCTGAATGATCGTTTCAACCTCGCCGGTAAACAATTCGGTCTGAATCTTAATGTAATTCCGTATCTGCTGCAGTTCCTCTCCCAGCGTCGTATCGGTCTTGACGGATTGAAGCGAATACTTCAGCATCTCCGAGATGGCGTTGATCAGCAGCGCCGCCTCCGCTTGATCGTCGTTATACAGCTTCCAATACAGTTCATTGAACAGGTTGTGCAGATAATGCGGGTTCAGCTGCGCCTGAATCGCTTTTAATTCCGATTCCCGCTGGCTGATCTGGGCCAGGTACACTTTGTTGATCAGAGTGCTTACTTGCTCTGCCATGCTGTTGAAGCTCTCGCCGATAAACCCGAGCTCATCGCCGGAACGGACGCTGATCCGTGCCGAGAAATCCCCCGAGCGCAATTTTCGCAGCCCCCGCATCAGATCGGCCAGAGGCATCAGCAGGGTTCGGGTAGATAGCGTAATTAGCAGGGCGCTGAGAAGCACGACGCCAATGCCGGCAATCACGAAAATATGAATGATGTCCTTGTTTTTACGTTGAATCTCCTCCAGGGAGACTCCTCCGTATAGCGTGAAGCCTGCCGGTTCCAGGCGATGGCGGACAAATAAATAGGTGACCCCGTTCATCTTGGCATATCGGGGATCGCTGGCTTCGATCAAATGCATGAGTTGCTCCGTCTCCTCCTGATTCGTATTGGAGTAGAGCAGTCCTCCCATAGGCTCCAGCAGCAGCACCTTGCCGTTGCCGTTCTCCGTAAGATCCCTCAGCACCTTGGATACCAGGCTTTCCTCCATGACCACCACCATGGTTCCGTATGGAATAAGCTTATCGTTGAGCATCCGTCTGGCGGCGATCAATACCGTCCGGCGTCCGCCGGGGTCTACGGCACTGGGCAGACTGGCCCGTCCCCAGACAAGGTTGCCCCGATGCGACTCCAGCTTGCCGGTCACCATGGCCATCTCTTCAGGCCCGGGTTTTCCTGAAGCCCCATTTTGGGAGAGAACCGCCAGGTCTCCGTTTTCATTGAACAGAAAGATGGACCGAATCGACGGCGTATCCACTTGCAGCGTGATCAACTGCTCCTCCACGTACTTCCGGTTCTTGAATTGAGTATAGAGATCCCCTCCGGGATCAAGGCTTTCTGTGACGAACATTTCTATAGAAGGATTCAGGATAATAGATTGGGATACCCGGCTTACCTCCTGAAAGGTGAGCTCCAATCTGGCCAAAGCCTGTTCATTGGCGATCGAGAACTGCTTGCTGATCTCGTCCTCCATCAATTGGACATTTAAGCGGGAGACCAGCCACCCCGCTAATGCAAAGGCTATTGTGACCATACACGAGAGCAGTACAATCAGCTTCAGCTTGAAGCTGCCCTTCATTTTTCCGGCAATTCTCCCCGGCCAGCTTATCGGATTCAGTCTGTCTCCCTCCTCGAAAAAGATGATGCAATCCGATTGTAAACCCTTTCATCTTAATTTTAAAACAAAACTTGGCCCGGCTGCTACCGGACCAAGTTCTTATTTACTTTTTTTGCGGTGTCCCTTCCAAGCTTACTTAAGCTGAGAGCGAACCATCTCTAGTACATCATCGCCAAGGAAGGCAGTATCTTTATTTTCTTGATACCACGTGTTCATGTATTCCTCGATCTGCTTGCCGCCGCCCTTCTCCCAGGCTGCTTTGGCATCTTCGATCGCTTGCTCGGCCGTATATTTGGACCCGCCGATGATTCCTTTGACAATAATGTCTTTTACTTCTTTGTCCACGTTGGTATTGATAACGACCAGGTCGCTTGGCAGAACCGGCATATGCTCGTAGTGACTCAAAGCAGGGTATTTGGCGTCCGGATTGAGCAAGAATTGATCCGCTTGCTGCATCATTTCCAGCCCTGCCTTCTGATCCGGATCCTCCACATTAAATGCCGATACGGAGGTCAAAAATGGATTCTGCGGGAGGGAATAGAACATGGTGTAGTCCGCGGCCCAATCCACTTCTTTCGTGTTCTTTTCCAGATCAATCACGACGGGCGCGCCGTCCGCTCCCTTATTCCAATGCTCTCCCTCCAGTCCTTTTCTCAGCGTCAGCGCCGTATCCGGCTGGATCATAAAGTTGATATATTCCATCACAGCCTTGGGATCTTTGGCGGCGGCATTAACCACGGTCGTCATCTGAATCGGGTTGGTCACGTGATGGGTGAATTGTCCCATAGGTGACTTGGGCTGCATCATCGGGGCAATTTCCGCTTCCGGAACCACTCTTCTGATCGTCTTGAGATCGGTTACCGTGCTCTCAAACCAGTTATTGATTTGCGGAGGCAGGAAAACGCCCACCTTGCCGTTCAAATAGTCCTGTTTGGCTTTGGAGCCGTTCGTGTCGGCCAGGTAATCCGGATCGATCAATCCTTCCTCGAACAGTCTCTTCTTGAATTTCGTCGCCTCCAGCGTATTTTCCCAGCTGCGGATGATTGTGTCATCAGCCGAGATGGCCCAGCCGCCCGCGCCGAACATGGAATCTATCATGCCGCCGGAGGTATAGCTGATATTCGTTCCGTACGTATCCTTCTTGCCGTTGCCGTCCGGATCTTGCTCTACAAAAGCCTTCAGAACAGTAAGCAACTCATCGGTCGTCTTCGGCATCTCCAGGTTGAGCTTTTTCAACCAATCCACCCGGATGAGCGCCACGCTTTGCAGATGGGGTTCGTTAATTTTGCCGATTTCATAAAGCTTGCCATCCGGCTTGGTGCCCACCTCGCGCAGTTGAGGATACTTCTCCAGCAATTTTTCATACTCGGGGGCATATTGAAGGTAATCATCCAGAGGCAGCAGCTGCTTCTGCTGATAGAGGGAATCCCGAAAGCCCGTATCATAATCATTGACCATATCCGGCGCGCTGCCTGAAGCGAACATCACATTCAGCTTCTGGACCGCCTCCGACCGAAGCACGGGCACAAACTTGGCCTCGACCGGAGAATGTTCATTAATCCATTTAGTCCAGCGGTTCTCCTCCACGCTTCCCTCCGCGGCCGGGATATTGCCTCTGTCATAGTTGGAGACAGTAATAACGGGCTTTTTTTCTGCGCTCCCTGTCTCTGCTTTAGGTTGGCTGCAGCCAACAACCCCCGCTGTCAACACGATTGCCAGTACTGCGGATGACCAGACCTTTTTGTTCCACTTGGATGTTTGTTCAAACATTTGCAAGCTCCTCTCGATCTATGATCTATAATAAATGGATGTGTTGCCGTTAGCCTTTAATGGAACCAAGCATAATCCCTTGAACGAAATACTTTTGCAAAAACGGATATACGACCAGCATCGGCACCACCATGACCATGACGCCTACCGCCTTCAGCTTCTCGGAGATCAGCTCCTGCTGCTGCATGATATCCATCGCCATCATGTTGTCCATGCTCTGAATCTGCAGCATGCTCTGCACGACGACCGTGAGATTCTGCAGTTCCGTACGGTTGATGTACAGAATGACGTTCATGAACATGTTCCAGTAACCGACACCGTAGAATAGCGTCAATGTGGCCAGCATCGGCAGAGATAAAGGCAATATGACACGTAAAAGCAGTTGCATCTCTCCGCAGCCGTCAATCTGAGCCGCCTCCGTCACTTCACCCGGAATGTTCTCAAAGAAGCTTTTCATAATCAACATATTATAAGTGCTGATCAGCCCCACAAACCATAAGGACCAGTACGTGTTCGTCAAGTTCAGATTGTTCATCACCAGATAAGTGGGAATCATGCCGCCGCTGAATAACATCGTAAACAGCGCGGCTGTTGTTAGCGGCTTGCGGGCATACAGATAGCGGCGGGACAAAGGATATGCTGTCAGCACCGTCGTCAGCATGCTAAGCGCCGTTCCGCCCACGGTGATGATGACGCTGTTGGTAAATGCCCGCAAGGCCGGGGTATTCTGAAAAAAGTACTCATAGGCTGTAAAATCAAGGCCCACCGGCCAGAAGAAGACTTGTCCCAGATCCACCGCATGCCCTTCGCTTAAGGACAAGGCGATCAAATGAAGGAAAGGCAGAATGCAAGTGAGTGCGATGATAATTAAAACCGTATGAACGAAGACCGAAAAAATCTTTCCGCTAGTCGACTCTCTCAATGTAGTTCCCCCCTAGAATAATCCCTGGTCGAATTTCCGGGCCAGCGCGTTAGCCGACAGCAGCAGCACCAGACCGACAAAGGACTCGAAGAGACCCATGGCCGTGGTCAGACTGAATTGGGCCTTCTGCAGCCCCACTTTATACACATAGGTGCTGATAACCTCGGCTTTTTCCAGGACGGTGGGATTCTGCAGGTTGTAAACCTGATCGAAGCCTACCTCCATTAAGCGGCCCATACCCAGAATCAGGAGAAGAATAATTGTAGGACGCAGGCCCGGCAGCGTAATATGCCAGATCTGTCTCAGCTTGCCCGCGCCGTCCAAGGCAGCCGATTCGTATAAGCTGGGATCAATGGACGAAAGGGCGGCGAGATAGATAATAGCACCGAACCCCATTTCCTTCCACATCCCGGAGCCGATAAAGATTGCAACCCAGGATTGGATGCGGTACAGAAAAGGTACAGGCTCCATTCCCCATTGCTCCAGCAGCTTGTTGACCGTGCCGCCATCGATTGAAAACAAGGTGAGCACCAGCCCTGCTATGATAACCCAAGACAGGAAATGGGGCAGATAGATGATGGTTTGAATCCAGCGCTTCAGCCATCTTTTTCGAACCTCATTCAGTGCGATGGCGATAATAATCGGTGCAGGGAAACCGAAGATCAGATTCAGAATACTCAGTTCGAGGGTATTCCAGATGATCTGCAGCGTAGCGCTTGACTGAAATAATATCTTGAAATACTTAAGCCCCACCCACGGACTCGACAATATGCCATCGTGGAAGTTGTAATCCTTGAAAGCGATCACAAGTCCGCCCATAGGAAGATACCGGAATATCACGTAATACAGGATCCCCGGTACGAGCATAAGGAGCAGCGGGATATTCTGCCGAAATCTCTTGGTTGCGTAAAAGGCTTGTTTGGCCTTCGGTACACTGTCCGTTCCGGCGGTCACGGGTGTAATTGGCATGTTCTAACCTTCTTTCTTGGTTGATTGCTTTACGATGATGCTTATACTGTACCGCAGTCCCTTCGGCGCATACCTTAAGAATCTCTAGGTTTTTCTATAGATTTTTTGTTTTTCGCCACAGAAAAAAAGGGGAGGGCCGAAGTCATGGTAGATGATTGGGGACACCTTTTTCAATGTGAGGTTACGCTGTGCGTTGCCGAAATAAGTGCCGAAAGGCATTAAAATTGTTGGTGTGGAGCTCATGCGGGCGAAATAAGTGCCAAAATGGATCTCTGTCAAGATAGTGGACACATATTAAGTGAAAGGTTATGCTTCCCTTTTCTTTGTTTTCTTCTCAAAGCGTGCAGCAAATTGAACCGGTGACAAATAGCCGATTGCGCTGTGGATTCGTTTGCGATTATAGAAAAATTCGATGTAACGGTAGATCTCGTTGTACGCTTGCTGTTTGGTCTTGAATCTTGGATTGCAATAGATGAGCTCTTTCTTCAAAATGCTGTGAAAGGATTCAATACACGCGTTATCGTAACAGTTTCCTTTGCGACTCATGCTAGGCTTCATCTTGTAAGCTTGTAACCTTTTCCTGTACTCATCAGAGGCATATTGTGAGCCACGATCAGAGTGATGGATGAGCCCCTTGCCTGGTTGTTTTGCGTTGTACGCCGCGTCTAAGGCATCCAGGACTAGATCTGTGGTCATCCGGTCGTAAAGACGCCAGCCTACAATCTCACGGGTGCATAGATCTAGCATGCTGGCCAAGTACAATCGACCTTCGCGGCACGGAATGTAGGTAATGTCAGCAACCCACACCTTATTCGGTTTAGCTGTAGCAAATTTCTGGTCTAGCACATTTGGAGCAATCGGCAAGTCATGATCGGAATCCGTTGTCTGTACTTTATACTTCCTGGAGACACATGAACGAAGCCCGAGCTCCTGCATGTAGATACTAACTGTGCGCTCCGAAATCTGAATGCCTTCTTCCCAAAGCATTCTGGTAATCTTTGGGCTGCCATAACGCTTTTCCGTATCATGAAAATGGTAGGTAATACGTTCAAGCACTTTGGCCTTACGGCGTTCTTGCTCACTAGGCTCACTCTGTAGCCACTTGTAGAATCCGCTCCTAGATACTTGCAGAACCTTGCACATCTTCTCCAATCGAAACTCAGAGCGATGATCTTCGATAAATTGGAACCTTAGTTCTTTTCTTTGCTGAAGATGTGCAGAGCCTTTTTTAGGATGGCCAGTTCCTCTGCGAGGTCTTGCTTCTCTCGCTCAGCAGCCTTAAGAAGTTCCTCCAATTGACGGACTTTCTCTGGGTTAGTAATAGGCTCATTTTCAAACGAACGGTATTTCGTCATCCAATTTTTCAGTGTTCCTGTAGGTATGTTCATTTCATCGGCGATCTCCGGTAATGTCTTCGTCTGCTCTTGAACATACTTCACAGCCTGCATTTTAAATTCTTCATTGTAGCGCTGACGCTGCTCTCCCATAGCGGACACCTCTTTCATCGTTAAGTATATTATTGGGGTCACTTAACGCCGTGTCCACTTTTTATTCTAGGCGCAAAAGGCATTAAAATTTCTGGCGTGGTGCTCATGCGGGCGAAATAAGTGCCAAAAGGCATTAAAATTGCTGGCTTGGGTGCTCGTGAGGCCATTTTAATGCATAATGTCACTAAAGCTTCGAGGCTTGCCAAAACCAGCTAATACTTGTCAAGGTTTTTGTAAGTTTGGAGGTCGGATGGGTTTCCCTCGCTCCTCATTTAAGCATTGGACGCAAGAAACCAAGGAATCAAGCGAGAGAAGCCCGCTTAGCTCCTTGGTTTCTATATGAATGTTAGTTATCAGTAACCAGGACTTTGAAATCGTCGAAGTCAATGGAGGCATTGGCGTAGCCGTCGATGCCGAACAGCTGGCCAGTCAGCTTGTCGCCGCCGGTGTGACGGAAGCTATAGTCTGCGGCTGCCAGGACATCATTGATATAGACGGTATAAGTCTTGGCATTCCAGTTGGATACCATTTTAATGCTGTACCATGTATTCAAAGAGAAGTTCTGGACGGCTTTCTTAGTCCCGCCGTCCTGCACAATGATCTTATCCCTATCGAAAGCCGTGACCATAGAATAGTTGCCTGTGCCGCTATCATTTCTCACCATGGCGCCATTGGCATACTGGAAGCTGCTGTTTAATCTGGCGCGGTATTCAATGACGATGCGCTGATCCGCATCAGCCCTGACCTCGCCTACAAACGGCAGGAATAAGTTTGCCTTGCCCGATGTTGCGGTTGTGGTCAGCCGCAGGAACTTATTCCCGCCCTCTTCTTGCACAGCAGCGGCAGCGCCATTGGTCAGAGCCTCGATGGTAATGCCGTATGGGTACTTACCCGTCTCATCGCTGGAGAAATCCCGGTAGGCATTATAGGTCACGCCATTCTCGGTCAGGTTGAGCGAGCCTAACAGGGCTGCTTCCGCATCGGCAAGGCGATCCAGCGCCTCTTCAAACTGCTCTTTGCTTAGATCAGCGTCAGCGGACAACTCTTCCGCATGATCCAGCTCAGCCAGGAGAGCATTATACGCATCTTGACTATAGGTCCCCAAGCCTTCTCCCAAAGGATATGAGAAACTGACTATCCTGTTGCGCATGATATCTACAATCTCATCAAGCCCCCATCCCGGGATGACTTCTACGGAAACGGCAGCAGGAATCTCCTCGCCATTTATGGTTAACAGGACAGGCACCTGAACTATGCCAAGTGAGTTAAAGTTGATTCCTTCCAGGTTCCAGGTAACCTCGGCTGTGCTTATCTCCCCCTCGTAGTTGACCTCAACAACATCGGGCAGCTTGGGTGTCACTCCGGAGGGAGTCTTTACTTGAGAAAGAATCTGAGGAACCAGAGACGGATCCGAAATTACCGTCAAGTTGAACAACGCTTCCTTGCCGCCGTATGCGGCTTTGATCACCGTATCCCCCGTCCCGGCGGCGTAAACCTGACCGGTGACCGTAACTGTGGCCGCGTCGGTGTTGCTGCTGAAGTACGTGCCGTCAGCCGTCACATCCTGAACCTCATAGGTGTTGTAGCGTGCTGCTGCCTGCAGTTGCCCTGTGTGTCCGACGGTCAGGATGTTGTTCATTCCGCTGAGGGCAATAGACTGCACAGCCTTAGGTTCAGCGGCGACGGTAACCGAGGCTGTGGCCGTTTTCCCGTTATATGTCGCGGTGATCGTAGCGCTGCCTGCCTTGAGCCCCTTGACCCCAATCCCGTCAATATCAGCGACCTCTTTGTTGGAGGAACTGAAAGAAACCCCGCTGCCGATAGGCGAATAGGTAGTGCCTGTTACCGTATATACGGGCAAGCTGCGACTTTCACCCAATCCCAGTGTGTATCCCGGAGAATCGAAAAGAATTTCCGACACAACATCAAGCTTGAATAGATCCATGCTGTCAATTTCGGCAAGGTTGGCACCCGTCGAGAAACGGATGGTATTATTCCCTTGCTTAAGATAGACCTTCGCCGTGGAGGCTCCCCAACGATTCCAGCCGGAATGGACGATGTTCAATCTGGCGCCGGAACCGCCGTTGACCGACAAGATATGGGAAGCATCCGCCCCATTCGATGAACCGTTGGCATTGCGCACGGACAGTACATAAAATCCCTCCTCCGGCACATTGACCGTAAACTGGGCATAATCATTGGCGTTCTTGATATTGCCGATCTTCTTACCGTCGGAAGCTGTACTTTCCCGCCAGACTCCGGGACCCGTTCCGCCGTTGGGATCTTTCATCAACAGGGCCGCTTCCGCCTCATAGCGCTGACGCGCCGGCTCCCCTGAAGGCACGGCAATCGGTTGGTTCGGATCGACAGGCTCTCCCAGGTTTGGCGTTCCGTCCGCGTTCCAGATGAACTTTTGTGCGCGGACATTGCGGGTCCACCCTGATCCCGGCCAGCGGGCGGAATGGTAGATAATCCAGTCCTCGCTTCCGTCAGGCGAGGTGGTGAGGCTGTGGTGGCCCGGGCCGTAAACGCCGTTGGCGCTTGAGAAAATTGGTTCATCCTGTTTTACCCAGGAGCCGGGGTTCATCAAATCGTCGCCAATCGTGGCCGTGATCAGTCCCAGGCAGTAACTGTCCGTCCAGCTTCCGTTTGCGGAATAGACCAGGTTGATGGTGTTGCCGCGTATATTGACTTGGGGACCTTCATTGATCCTGCCCGGGGACGTCTCCCAATCATGCTCAGGCGTCGAAAGCAATACGCGTTGCGAGCTGATGGTCCGTGGATCGCTCATCTCCGCAATATATAGATTTTGGAAGCTTCCATCCGTGTCCTCCCAGCCGGACCAGATGAAATAGTGTTTCTCGTTTACCGTCAGCACCGTGCCGTCGATCGCCCAGCGGTCAGTAGAATCGGTGATTTTCCCTTTGAACTCCCAGGTTCCGGTCATCGGATTCTCACTGGCGTTCTCCAGCACGTACATGCGGTGGTTGGCGTTGGTTCCGTTGTCAGCCGCAAAGTAAATATACCATTTGAAGCTGCCATCGGTATCCTTGAGATAGTGCATTTCCGGCGCCCAAACGTTGGAGCTGTACATGGTGCCCTTAACCGGTGTCCAGGCCAGGCTCCTCTCGCCCGGATCAATGCCGGTGATGGTCTTCGCTCTGCGGATCATGATGCCGCTGGCGTTGACAAAGACATTGTAGTAATAGCCGTCCGTGTGCTTGTAAACATAAGGATCGGCTCCTACCTGCATGATAATATTATAGAAATCTGACACCTCCGACACCCCCGTTGTCGACGCCATCGAATCTGTCGCATCCGGCGTCCATTCTTCCGCCGCAGCCGCTCCGCTCCATTGCGGCAACATCAGCAGCACCGCGAGACAAAGCAGCAGATACCTGAATCTTTTCCTGAGCATTTGCAGTCCTCCTTGGAATCAGTTAGTTCTCTGCCTTCGCCAGGCAGATGGGACAAGGATTTCTCCGCACTCCATACTATCCAGACTACTTTTCTCCTGCTTATTTGCTTTATTGCCGACGCTCCGTTCGACCTTACTTCTTCGGCACCTCCAGATTCAGATTTTCAACCTACCCATCCGGATGAACAGATTGTAAGCGATTACAATACTGCCCGCAGGAAAATGCCGGTATATCACGCAGTGCAAGGATCCCCGCCCCCCGGCACGCTGTCCGTTCCGGCGGTCGCTGATGTTGTCGGCATGTTCTAACCTTCCGTCCTGGTTGAATGTGTATACTGTACCGCAGTCCTTCCGGTTCAAACCTTAAGATTCTCTAGGTTTTTCTATAGAATTTTTGTTTTTCGCTTTGTAAAAGGGCTGAGTTTTTTCAGCCCCTCCTCATAAAAGCATACGTAAGAAATAGGAAATCTGGGGAATAAGCAAATTTCCCGATAAATCCAGTCCTTCCTGTCAATTGAAAGAAAAAGGATGATATCCCCTGTGAATCATAGTATGATGATGGCGTTATCCTATCATTTGCGCATTGATGAAAGGGGTTTCATATGCGAAAAATCTGGATCGTCTATTTGCTGCTGATCGCCTGCTTTGCCTTCTATGTGCTGAATTACCGCGCGCAAAGCCAACTCAGTGATCAACGGAATGCAGGTGGCTTGCGGGGCAGCATGGACGAAAAATACGTCATGGTCACCTTTCAAATGGGCATCGACTATTGGAAGAGCGGCTTGAAGGGCTTTGAGGATGCGGCTCAAGCGTTGAACGTATCCGTTGAATATCGCGGCGCAACCCAGCGCGATGTCCATGAGCAGCGGACCGTTCTTGAGCAGGTCATTGCCAAGAAGCCGGCCGGCATTGCTGTCTCCGCTATGCATGCAGCCGAACTGACAGCCACGATTAATAAGGCTGTAGAGGTTGGGATTCCGGTCGTTCTCTTCGACTCCGATGCCCCCGGAAGCCGGGCTTACTCCTTCCTCGGCACCAATAACTACGCGGCCGGAGCCCGGGCCGCTGACAAGATGGCCGAGCTTACCGGCGGAAGAGGCAAGCTCGCCATCATCACCGTCCCGGATCAACAGAACCATTTAGATCGCACACAGGGCTTCGCCGACACCATAGCAGCCGAATTCCCTGAGCTAAGCGTGGTCGTTATCAAGAATGGCAAGGGAGACCCGCTCTTCTCGCGCCAGGCGGCGGAGGAAATCTTGCTGTCCTTTCCTGATGTAGCAGGAATCTTCACCACAGAAGCCAACGGGGGCATCGGCGTGGCGGAAGCCGTACGTGAACACAGCCCCTCTGCAGCAGGACCGAGAATTGTCAGCTTTGATACAGATAAGGGGACACTGGACCTCGTCAAGAGCGGCGACATTGACGCCACCATGGCTCAAGGCACCTGGAATATGGGATACTGGGCCATGCAATTTCTGTTCTCGCTTAATCATGGCATGAACGACACCCGGAATCCGGGTTCTTTGCAGGTCCCGCAGCAGGTAGATACCGGCATTACCGTCGTCACCCGGCAGAATGTGAATGATTATTATGCGAAATAGGCGCAGTGAACGGCCCTGGGAGCTCCGCCGCTTTCTGCTAAATAACTTGCCGATTCGCTATAAGCTGATCGTGCACTTTCTGCTGATCAGCATCCTTCCTTCCATCGGGCTGGGCCTGTTGACGAACTGGACGGTGGACCGCATCATCGAGCGGCAAATTACGGATACCACCCTGCAACTGATCAGTAAGGTGAACCATTCCCTGGAGGCGTATGTGGAAAATTTGCAGAACATAACCTATTTTATCTCGTTTAATCCCGAGGTACAGCGGTTTCTCGAAGTCCGGCCGGGGACCGTTGACGACAACGTGCCGACAACGGCCGCAGAGGATCGGGCCAGCGTGGCTGCAAGCCTGCCCTCCCCTCTGGCAGTCAGCGACACAAATACTCCTGAACAGTTGCTGGAAGCGGGCAACGAATATTATGAAATCCGCAAATTTCTGCAAGGCTTCACGACCCTGCATTCCGAGGTGGCCGGCATTCTGGTCGTGAACAGTCAGGGCCAGTATATCAGCAATGAAATGTATGCCCGCACGGAAGAAAGCTTGACCCGGGAAAGCTGGTATGCGGAGGCGATCCGGAACAAAGGGATTTTTAAAATTATTGGTCATCCCCATCACCGCAATGTCACCACACACGTTAATTATCAGGATAACGAGGTCGTATCCGCTGTACGGGCCATTCTTGATCCCGACACCCAGCAAGTCAAAGGCGTCATTCTCATCGACCTTAAGCTGCGTGTCATTGCGGAGACCGCTCAGGATGTGCGATTGGGCAAAACGGGCTATTTAACCGTGGTCGACGGCGAAGGCGAATTAATCTATGCTCCGCCCGACCCTTATATTGAGCAAATCCCGCTGGAGCATCTTGATCCTTCGGGATCGGGGACTTATTCAGAGCGAATCGGCGGCCGGGACTTCCAATTCGTCTATCGGCACGCCACATTCCCTGACTGGACTACGGTCGGCATCTTTCCCATGTCGGAATCGGCAGCCGAGATGCGGGAAATCCGCTTCTACGTCGTCAGCTTCGTTTTTATCGTATGCTTGCTGGGAATGACGGCTTCCTTCTACCTGGCCCACTCGATCTCAAGGCCTATTGGACAGTTGGCCTCCTTCATGCAGAAGGCTCAGTCCGGTGATCTGACGATTCGCCATTGGAGTGATCGAACCGATGAAATCGGCTTGCTGGGCCGCCAGTTCAATGCTATGCTGCTGCAAATTCATCGCCTGCTCTCGTTGACGGAATTGCAGGAGCGGCAGAAGCGGGAAGCAGAGCTGCGCAGCCTGCAAGCTCATATTAAACCGCATTTTCTCTATAATACGCTCGATACCATTCATTGGATGGCTCGCCGCCGGGGGGCTGAGGATATCGCCGAAATGGCGGAATCGCTCTCCAAGCTGTTCCGTATCGGACTAAGCAAAGGGAACGATATGATCCCGCTAAACGATGAGACCGAGCATGTCCGCAGCTATTTGCAAATCCAACATGTTCGCTATCAGAATAAGCTGGATTATACGCTGCGTATCGATCCGAAAATTCAGGATGTTCACGTCCTCAAGCTGATCCTTCAGCCGATCGTGGAGAACGCCATTTATCATGGAATTAAGGAACGCCGCGGACCCGGACATATCACCGTGGAGGCCGCTGAGGAGGGCGGCATACTGGTGATGACCGTTCGGGATGATGGCAAAGGGATTCCCCCGGATAAGCTTGCCGTCCTGCAAAGAAAGCTGCAGGCAGCCGCTACCGTCAGCTCGGAGGGACCGGAGAAGATAGCCGCCGCTCTGGATAGTGCAGGGGAGGAGCAGCAAGGCTACGGCATGATGAATGTCCAGGCACGCATTGCCTTGACCTTTGGCAGCAGATACGGATTAACGATCCAGAGCGAAGCGGGTCAAGGAACGACCGTTACAGTGCTGCACCCGATTATCCGGGAGAACCCGGCATGGATGGGAGGGAATGGAGTATGAGTGATTTTCGCTGGACGGTGCTGATTGCTGATGATGAGCTGATTATCCGTGAAGGTATTCGGGAAAGCGTCAATTGGGAGCAGCTGAGAATGAAGGTGGTGGCGGAGGCCGAGGATGGCGAGGAGGCGCTCGATTTAGCTCTGCGCCACAGCGTACACATTCTGTTGGTCGATCTGAACATGCCGATCATGAACGGCATTGAACTGATGAAGCAGGTGCGCGAGAAGCTGCCGGAAGCCAAGCTCATTATTATTACCGGTCATGATGAGTTCACCTATGCCCAGAAGGCCATCCGCTTGCAGGTGAAGGACTACATCCTGAAGCCGGCCAATCCGGCTCAATTAGAGAAGGTGCTGCGGCAGGTTCGCGGCGAACTGGAGGAAGAAGCCGCCAAGCAGCAGCACTGGAAGACCGCATCCCGCCAAATCTCGCGAAGCTATCCCTTGCTGCGGGAACGGTTCTGCCAGGAATGGATGGAAGGCGGCCTGACGGAAGCGGAAATTTTAGAGCAGTTGCAGTTCCTGAAGCTGCCGGAGACCAGCCCCGATTGGCTGGGGGTCATTCGCCTGCCCGAAGCGGGCGGCTCTCCCGCCGCTCTGAAGGAGGATGAGCGCCAGCTTTACTGGTTTGCGGTAGAGAATATCGCTAACGAGTGGCTCGCTCCCTATCCCAAGGTCATGTTCCGCGATCCCTTCGGGTTGCTGGTCATCCTGCTCTGGAACTTGGAGGCGGAGAAGGACTTCCACCGCATCGAAGCCTCGGTACGGACGCATCTGAAGATTGCCGCAGAGGTTCACCTTGCGGAAGGCACCCGCAGCGTATTGGAGCTCCCATCTGTCTATCGGGCCAGCAAGGCTGTTGTAATGAAGGAGGTTGTAATCTCCCCTCTAGTTCGAAGAGCCAAGCAATATATGCTGGAGCATTATGCCGATAGTCAGCTTACCTTGGAGGGCATGGCCCTGGATTTGCAGGCCTCTCCCGCTTATTTGAGCCGGATGATCAAGCAAGAGCTCGGCACAACCTTCGGCAGCTATCTCACGCAAATCCGGCTTCGCCGGGCCAGTCGACTGCTCACATCCACCCCGCTGAGCATTGCCCAGATCTCCGAGCAGGCCGGATACGAAACCCAGCATTATTTCAGCACCGCATTCAAGCGCGCCACCGGCATCTCCCCGATGCAATATCGCAAGGGCGCCTTCGAGAATGAGTCTGAGGAAGAAGAATGAGGCGCGGGGAACGGGAGCTTTTTTCCGTTCCCCCGTTCCTCTCTCCCCCTTATCCCCCTACTCCACTATCGCCATTTCTCCTCCACTCCCCGGGTCCTCTTTTTAAACAATCCCCGTCCATTCCATTTCCAGAGAAAGTAATAAAATTATAAAAAGAGTAGTTTCTATGTAAATACGACCTCCCCCTTCCCTTGCTATACTCTCTCACGAAAGCGTATTCATAAAATGTGTAGGGGGAATGAGTTTTGAAGAGATCATTAGCAATGATGCTGGCACTGGTGCTTATGCTGGGCCTCACGGCTTGCGCAGGCGGAAGCAGCAAGGGCGCAAGCGGTAAGGGTACGGTAGGTATCGCGATGCCGACCAAATCTTCAGAGCGCTGGGTTGGCGACGGTAACAACATGGTCAAGGAGTTTGAGGCGCTGGGTTATGACACCGATCTCCAGTATGGAGAAGACGTCATTGAGAATCAGGTATCGCAAATCGAGAACATGATTACCAAAGGCGTTAAAATTCTCGTCATTGCCTCCATCGACGGCGGCGCATTGACCGAGGTCCTGCAAAAGGCGCATGACCAGGGCATTCAAGTCATTGCCTATGACCGCCTGATCATGAATAGCGAGTATGTCGACTACTACGCTACCTTCGATAACTTCCAGGTCGGCGTGCAGCAGGCTTCCTACATTGAAGAGAAGCTTGGACTTAAGGATGGCAAGGGACCATTCAACATCGAGCTGTTCGGCGGATCACCGGATGACAACAATGCTTATTTCTTCTTCGAAGGCGCCATGTCTGTTCTACAGCCGTATATAGACTCCGGCAAGCTGGTCGTTCGCAGCGGCCAAACCAAGATGGAGCAAATTGCTACACTTCGCTGGGATGGAGCCACGGCTCAGGCACGGATGGACAATTTGCTGAGTGCACACTACTCCTCGGAGAATGTGGATGCTGTCCTCTCCCCTTATGACGGCATCAGCATCGGCATCCTCTCCTCGCTTAAAGGCGTAGGCTATGGCTCCGGCAGCAAAGCGCTTCCGATCGTGACCGGACAGGATGCGGAGCTCGCTTCCGTAAAGTCCATTCTTGCCGGAGAACAGACGCAAACGGTGTTTAAGGATACGCGGGAGCTGGCTAAGAAGGCAGTGTCCATGGCTCTGAGCATCCTGGAAGGCTCGGAGGCCGAAGTCAATGATACCGAAACCTATGACAACGGCGTAAAGGTTGTTCCATCCTATCTGCTGGAGCCTCAATCGGTAGATAAGGACAATGTGGAAAGCCTGCTGGTAGAAAGCAAATATTACTCGAAGGAAGAACTGGGCCTCTAAGTGAGTCCCCGAGCATGCCCTAGCGGCGGACGGTTTATTATCACTGCCGCCGCTATTCATAACTATCAAGGAAAGGCCGGGTGACGGCACTTGAGCGGGACGATTTTGGAAATGAGGGACATTACCAAGACGTTTCCGGGCGTTAAAGCGCTCAGCAACGTCAACCTTAAGGTAACAGAAGGAGAGATTCACGCCCTGTGCGGAGAGAATGGGGCCGGTAAATCCACGCTGATGAAGGTGCTCAGCGGAGTATATCCGCACGGCTCTTACGAGGGCGAGATTTTCTTTGACGGGCAGCCCTGCGAATTCAAGGATATCAAGCAAAGCGAACAGGTCGGCATCGTCATTATCCATCAGGAATTGGCCTTGATTCCCTATCTGTCGATTGCAGAGAATATTTTCCTGGGTAACGAGCAAAGCAAACGGGGACTGATCGACTGGAACGAGACTACGATGAAGACAAAAGGGCTGCTGCATACGGTGGGGCTGGACGAATCGCCAGCCACCCGTGTGCTGGAGCTTGGGGTCGGCAAGCAGCAGCTGGTGGAGATTGCCAAGGCTCTGTCGAAGCAGGTCAGGCTGTTAATTCTGGACGAGCCGACGGCTGCGTTAAACGAAGACGATAGCGAGAACCTGCTGGCCCTCATTCTGGAGTTGAAGAAACAAGGCATCACATCGATTATCATCTCTCACAAACTGGGCGAGATCAGTCGAGTGGCTGACACGATTACCATTTTGCGTGATGGTCAGACGATTCAAACCTTGGACATGAAGGCAGACCAGGTCACGGAAGACATGATTATTAAGGGGATGGTTGGTCGGGACTTGACGCATCGCTATCCCGTTCGGACTCCCCAAATCGGCGATATCATCTTCGAGGTTCAGGACTGGGAGGCCTATCATCCTCAGCAGGAGGAGCGCAAGGTGCTGGACGGCATTAATCTGAACATTCGCCAGGGTGAGATTGTCGGCATCGCCGGACTGATGGGAGCAGGCCGGACCGAGCTGGCGATGAGCATCTTTGGCCGCTCTTACGGTCGGCATATTCAAGGCAAGCTGTTCCTGCACGGCCGGGAGGTTCGCTTTGATCATATCAGCCAAGCAATTGAACATGGAGTAGCTTATGTTACAGAGGACCGCAAGCAATATGGCCTGATCTTAATCGACGATATCAAGCGTAATATTTCGCTAGCCTCATTAGGCAAGCTCTCTCGCCGGGGCGTCATTCAGGAACAGGAGGAAGTGCTTGTCGCCGAGGAGTACCGCCGCAAGCTTAACATCAAAACCCCGAGCATTTTGCAAAAAGCGGTTAACCTGAGCGGCGGCAACCAGCAGAAGGTCGTATTGAGCAAATGGATCTATTCGCAGCCGGAGATATTGATTCTCGATGAGCCTACTCGCGGGATCGATGTCGGAGCCAAGTACGAAATTTATTCCATCGTGAATCAATTGGCTGACGAGGGTAAGGGTATCTTGTTCATCTCCTCCGAACTGCCGGAAATTCTCGGGATGTGCGACCGGATCTACGTCATGAGCGAAGGCCGGATCACCGGGGAGGTCCGCCGCGAAGACGCCACGCAGGAAGTGTTAATGAAATCCATGACTCGAGGCAGGGGGGAGACAGATGCAAGCAGTCAGCGAGCTCTTTAAGAAGAATATTCGCCAGTACGGCATGATTATCGCTTTAGTCTTCATCACAATTTTATTTCAAATTTTGACCGAGGGTATTCTGCTCAAGCCGCTTAACATTACGAATCTGATCTTGCAAAACAGCTATATTCTGGTGCTTGCCATTGGGATGGTGCTAGTCATTATTACCGGGCATATCGACTTGTCCGTCGGTTCCATCGCCGCGTTCATCGGTGCGCTATCCGCCATCATGATGGTGGATTTGCAGCTGCCGGTGTATCTCGCGGTCATTTTATCCCTGGCAGCCGGAGCGCTGATCGGGGCCTGGCAGGGCTTCTGGATCGCGTATATCAAAATCCCGGCTTTTATCGTCACCTTGGCCGGCATGCTCCTGTTCAGGGGACTCACCATGATTGTACTGGGCGGCCAGTCGATCGCACCGTTTCCGAAAGCCTTTCAACGCATCAGCTCTGGCTTTATCCCGGACTGGCTTGGCGGCGGCGAAATTCACCTGCTTACGGTGACGCTCGGTATATTGCTGTCCGTGCTCTACATCTGGCAAGAATTCAAGGACCGCCGCACACAGATCAAATACAACTTCGACACGGCACCCATCTGGATGTTCACAACGAAAATTGTGCTGCTTGTGGCCGTCATTAACATTTTCACATTTGTACTCGCTACCTATAACGGACTTCCGAATATTCTCATCATCCTGTTCTTCTTGATCGTCATCTATTCCTTTGTTATGAATCGGATGGTAGCTGGCCGGCATATTTATGCCATCGGCGGCAATGAGAAGGCAGCCAGCCTGTCGGGGGTCAAGACGAAACGGGTGACCTTCTGGGTATTCGTCAACATGGGCGCCTTGGCCGCCTTATCCGGCCTGATCTTTGCAGCCCGCCTGAATTCGGCTACACCCAAGGCTGGCATCAACTTCGAGCTCGATGCCATCGCAGCCTGCTTTATCGGCGGCGCCTCCGCTTCCGGCGGGATCGGTACCGTCATCGGTGCGATCATCGGCGGCCTGGTTATGGGCGTGATGAACAACGGCATGTCCCTCATCGGACTCGGTGTCGACTGGCAGCAAGGCATCAAAGGCCTCGTCCTCCTGCTAGCCGTAGCCTTCGACATCTACAATAAGTCGAAGACGAATTGACGGATCGGGGGATATACTCAAAAGGAGCTGGGCGAGAAATGGTCGCCTGGCTCCTTTTAAATTCAAAGCACTGTTTCCACCGTTCAAATCTACATGGTCAGCAACAATCTGAGTACTGTCGTTTTCCTGATCCAATTGTAAAACGCAATATCACAACGTATTGATGATGCAATCTCGATAACGCACTCGCGAGTGTCTACAAATTCATCAATTAGAATAGAGGTTGTTATTTATATCCCTCAGTAATTCCCAAACATTATCCCCATAGTTACTGACTAACACAACCATCAACTGTTGTGAAATATCATAAGATGTAATAAAGCTCACGCCTGGATCACTGCCTTGAAAGTATGGTACAAAGTGACTATTTGTTTTTCTCAGCCAGATCCCATAACCATAGCATCCATCTTTTCCGCTATGATTTGAAAGCATATTTTTTGTCATTGATTCTGAAAGTAGTTGGTATGACAACAAGCAATTCCAGAACGATTCGATATCGGCCACAGTTGTAAATGCACCTCCAGCACCAGTCCCCTTGGCATCTACGCTGAATATATTAGTCCGATACGTATTACGTCGTTCATCGTAAATATAGTTTGCAGCACATTTTGCAGGCAGCATGTCGAGCTCATAATACCCCGTACTATACATTTCACACGGTTTGAAGACTTGATCAGTCAAATATTTATCAAATTCCATTCCTGTTAGCTTCTCGATAACAAGAGCCAATACAACAAACCCTGTGTTGTTATACTGAAATCTACTACCACGAGGATACATCATTGGTTTATCAACAAAGAGTGGCAGCAAATCTTGATTAGAGCGTATTTTATAATTTGGAAAGTCGATCCAAAGCTCTTCATATTCACTCATCACAGATTCATCAAAATAGTCTGGAATACCTGAAGTATGCGTTAACAATTGTTTGATTGTTATATTAATGTCTATTTGCTTAAGATCAATATCAAGTATCTCTCCAATGGTCGTTTCAAAAGCGAGTAAACCTTTTTCAATTAGTTGCAATATTCCAACAGCGACAAACACTTTACCTGCTGAAGCTGTTGCAAACTTTGTATCAAAATCGTTACTTACTTTATTCTGTAAATCGGCATAGCCCGCTGCTTTTTTCAATATCACTTCGTTGTTTTTAGTGATCACAGCACAACCTCTAAAATTGCTGTCAAATAGACTGTCTAAATTCATCTAATAACTCACTCCATTTCCCTCACTCGACCTGTCCAGCATCAGGCCTAATCGTTGCCTCCAGTATACAATCTTTAGTTTAACTTATATAGAAGGAGAAATTAGTAGCTATTAAAGATTATTCTAACGTAAAATCCAGCTGTTTTGGAATGTTTAATCCCCTTTTAAAATAAAGAGTATATTCGCCAGGTTCCCAGTCCAAATTTTTCAATCTCATCTCGTCCCATCCTCCAATAAAAGGGTTGACATGGAAAAAGATGCTGGCGTAAGATAGATTACATTATGAATGAAGGGAGGTTGAAGGCAATGATGGCAGTTTATGGCGCTCGGTCGTTTAGTTTTTTTGGTGTAAATGCAATTTCATATTCTGCTCATCGTTTCTTCAGCCTCATACGGGAGACATAGGAGATATGTGACTTATCAAGGGTACGGTTTTGATGTTCTCTGGTATGTCACTTTACAGCTATGGTTAAAGAAGGAGCGGCTGTCAGTTACCTGACAGCGAATTCTTTTGTAAAGATTCACACAAAGAAGTCATGGGCAACAGGCCTATGGCTTCTTTTCTTGTGGCCTATGAGCGAAGCGCGACTTCGAGCAAGATATGTACACTTTATGAAATGAATTTAGAAAGGATTAATAAACAATTTATGAATACTCAAATTTATGGTACAGCAATAGATGAACAAGGCGCCTTTCGTCACGAAGTGAAGCTGCCTTCTGGCGATCTGACGGTTTACGCGACACAGCAGCTTTTCTCATCACTCGATTACAAGGTATTTGACATGGCAAACAACAATTTGCAAATCCCGGACATTCGTTATATGAGCTATACTCCGGACGTACATGTCGGTGTTGGTACTTGTATCGGTACAACGGCGGTATGGGATGCGCGGAGCGGATATGTATCTCCCAGTATTGTAGGCAGTGATATCGGCTGCGGCATGCGGGTGCATATGACTAACCTGCACAAGGATGATCTTAAAGACGTGAAGCTGCGGCGTAAATTGGTCAAGGCCATTGAAAAAGTGTTGCCGATGGAAGCCAATCAGCGAGGACATTATTCCGATATTCGGCTGGAGCATATTGTACGCAAAGGACTGCATGGACTGCCTAAGAAATATATTCCGGACAGCTATACTCCCAAAAAGCCCACTTCATTAACGCATGTGGAGAGCAGCAAATTCGCCTTCGATGAAAGTGTGCTGGAGCTTGTGCCGGACATGACCTGGCATCGGGCGCATAGACAGCTTGGTACGCTGGGGGGCGGCAACCACTTTGCCGAGATCCAGGCGATCGAAATTACCGAGGAGAACCGGAGCATCGCGGAAGCTTGGGGCTTGTCCGACGGACAAATCGTCGTCATGATCCACTCCGGGTCGCGGGCCTGGGGGGGATATGTTAGCCAAATGAGCTCATCAGCTATCCTTAAGGTGATGCAGCGCCACGGATGGGGAACCTCTGATCCCAAGCTGATCTTCGCTCCCTTGGAGCATGCAGAGGGCAGACATTATGTGAATATGATGTACTCTGCACTTAACTATGCGGTAACGAACCGCCACCTCATTGCTTATGCCATGCGCGAAGCGTTCCGCGAGGTGTTTGGGTCAAAATGCGAATTCAGCACATTGTACGACTTGATGCATAATTACGCCTGGGAAGAGCATCATCCAGAGCAGGGCAGGGTATTCGTGCATCGCAAGGGGGCAACCCGGGCGTTGCCGGCTGGTCATACTGATAATCCGAAGCCATATTTGACAACCGGACACCCTGCGCTTATTCCCGGTTCGATGGGGACAGCTTCCTATATCATGGTGGGACAACCGGGAGGTGCTGACAATTATTATTCCATTTGCCATGGAGCAGGCCGCATCCGCTCGCGTACAGCGACAAAACGCTTGGTGAAGGTCGAGGACTTCGAAGCAGCGCTCCGTGTAGGAACCGAAGATGAAATTGTTGTTAACCAGCGTTCACTGGAATCCATCCTGGATGAGTCGCCGCAAGCGTACAAAAATGTGGATGAAATTATTGAAAGTGTCACGGGAGCAGGATTGGCTCAAGTTGTCGCCAAATGCAAGCCACTTGCTGCCGTGAAGGGGGCTAAGTCATGACATTACAGAATTCAAACAGACCACAAAGCATCTCCTCTATTTACGCGCTGAAGCCTCATTCCGTGGAAGCGATTGAAGGCTATGCCACCTATGCTCATTTGATTAGCGGTATTATTGATGCGCTCTATTCTCGCTACGGAATACGCTATGAGCTGTTTGCCAGCGATGATCCGAACAATGAATACTGGAGTCTTCTGGAGGAGGATCTTCGCTCTGAGAGCGAAGATGTGGAACTGGTGGCCCGGGTGTTTGAGGACCTGGAGCTTCGCACCTTCCACTACGATGATGAGGGCGATGTACCTGCGTACGGAATGCAGTATTCATTGCGAAACAACGTATTTGCATACCCCAAATTGGGGGTAGCTCTGGCGAGAATTCCATTCTTCCGCTTAAATGGCGTCTATACAGAGGATTTTGTGTTTGCCGCCAGCGAAGAGCAGATGAAGCGATTCCTAAGCACGGTGCGCGAGCGTGAACGGCAGCAAAATATGAAGCGGGTGACGGTCTTTACGGATACCCGCAACGGCATCGAGCGCCAAGGCGAAGCCATCACCCGGACGGTTACCCGGGACCAGGTAGTGCTCTCAGAAGAAATCAAGCAGGATATCTTCCATGCGTTGGATCAATTCTTTGAGGAGGATCGCACGTTTTACCGCCAGTTTGATATTCCCTACAAACGGGGAATTCTGCTGTATGGACACCCTGGTAACGGTAAGACTACCTTGGTGAAATCCATCGCTGGGAGTATACCAGGTCCGGCAGCCTACTGGCAAATTACCGAGTATACGACGAGCGAATCGGTGCGGGAGGTATTCGATGCTGCGAAACGGCTGGCTCCAATGGTTCTTATTATTGAAGATATCGACTCCATGCCGGAGGGCGTTCGCTCCTTCTTCCTGAACACACTGGATGGGGCTACCTCCAAGGAAGGCATCTTCTTGATCGGTACGACAAATTATCCTGAGAAAATTGATCCTGGACTCATGAACCGGGCAGGGCGGTTTGATCGCGCTTATGAAATCAGCATGCCCAATGAAGCTCTGCGTGAGCAATATCTCAAGCAACGGGGATTTGACCTGTTTGCAGGGGTAGAAGGAACACTGGAAGCGGCGCGGCATACAGAGTCCTTCTCACTGGCCCAGATGGGCGAAGTGTATGTGAGTGCTGCGCTGGAGTGGCATCGGCAAGGATATGTGGATATAGCTAAACTGATTCAGTCACTGCGCGAGGAACTGGACAAGGGCCATAAGCGCCAGTGGCTGCAGCAACCGGGGCAGGGCCGGGTTGGTTTCTTTTGAGTCGTTGGAACAGACAAATTTGGAATTAACGAAAAATGACCACTTCTACATTACACAAGAAGTGGTCATTATTTGAGAATCGGAAAAATCGGAGTAGCGGGATTCGAACCCACGGCCTCACCCACCCCAAGGGTGCGCGCTACCTGACTGCGCCATACCCCGATACTGTAACTCATTCCGAATCTCTATCCTATTCATTATAACGTATAGGCCAGCAACCCTACAATATGTGGAAGCATTCCAGATGCCTCTTCGTCTTCAGGCTAAAGCTAAACCTTCTGCCGCAGCTTCAAAAACACCTGATAGCTGCGCTCTGCCAAGGAAGAGATTGAAACAGGATCAAAACCAATTAAGTCCGCATAGAGCGTATCATTTAATGGCTCGGTCCAGCTTGAAGGCAATTGGTCCGCACCTAGCTTGGCTCCCATAATAGAGCCTACGGTTGCTCCATTACAATCGGTGTCCATCCCGCCATATACCGAGGTTACGACTGCCTTTTCAAAATCGTTCCCTCCATAGATAAGCGAGGCCGCCACCAAAGCCGCATTATTGTTACTGTGAACCGGATCATAATGACTAAATTCATCCCAAATTCGGCTCACCAGCTCACGCTCGCTTTTGGCCTGATGCGCGATCTCAATTCCCTTGATGACATCCGCCGCCAGACGGCTGGTCTTTGGAATTTCACTAAGTCCAATCTCAAGCAGCTTCTCATTATCCTGCTCTGCAAATGCCGCAGCAATCATGGCTGCGTTAAACATGGCTGCATAGATGCCATTCTTTACATGTGAGAAGGAAGCATCCCGGTAGGCCAGCTCCGCCGCCAATTCCGGATTTCCCGCTACCCCGTAGGCCAGACCGTCTACGCGAATCGCCGCCCCGATCCACTCCCGATATGGATTCAGGTACATTCGCACGCGCTCTTGCCGAAGCTCCCAGTCCTCCGGCTTGTCCCCTTTCAAATGAGACGTCTCCTGTGCAAAGTTCATGTAAGCTTGTGTCTCGGCAGTGCATACCTGGCTATAGGTCAATCTGCTGTGCCACAGCTTGCCCACATCCCATGAATCAAAGTCCAGGCCCTTTTCCTCCAGCAGCAGCAGGCCGAGAATCGTGTAGCGCAGATCATCATCACTTTCCATATATTTAATTTTGTCCGATGTGCTTACATGGGACCATTCGCTTAATCCAAGCCCATATTGCTCTGCTGCCCGGGAATATCCCGGTGTATAGCCTTTAATCGGCCAGGCGTCCGCGCCGCGGAACCACAGCTCCACATTTTCCCAGCCCGGACGGCCGTCCTTCCCATACAAGTAGTCCCAATATTCGAGCGGCTTGCCCAGCGCACAGCCTACAGATCTCCCGAGCCAGGCGCCGTAGAACTTGTTGCGCCACTCCGCTTCACTCCAGACGGCCTTCAGCTTGCGCGGCCCTTCCGGGCGCAGACTTCTGATCTCATCCCATGCGGTCGGTTCATGATAAGGAAAATCTTCTGCAACAGGAAGCTGCATAATCTCATGATAGAATTGCATCAGCTTCGTCTCATCCTTGCCGGCCAAAGCAAGCTTTTCCTGAAATCCTGCTACATTACAGCCCTCCTCCCTACGCTGCATCAGCTCGAAGGCCATCATTTCCTGCAATCTTTCCCAGCCTGCCACAGCCTACACTCCTCTCGCAGCAAGAAGCTGCTGATCCAAACGTGCCAGGGAATCAAATAGCAAATTTATAAATGCTGTCCGGTCTACATCAACCAGCACCTCAACATTAGGCGCATGTTCTGTTTTTTTGCGTTGGTCGGCTACGGTCATTCCTCTCGTCTGCTTGCCCTCCGTCTCCACCGTAACATGCAGGTGTCTGGACTGAAATAACTCAGGGTGCAAAAGCCAGGCGACGGCACACGGATCATGCAGCGCATTGCCGACGTACCCCATCTTCTTCCCATAGATCGAGTAAAAATCAAGCAGTTCTCCCACGAGGACAGATACCGGGCCACGTCTTTTCAACTCCTCAATTTCATCCTCAAAAATAGCTGCCTTGTCCGTCACATCCAGACCGCTCATGGTAATCGGAATCCCTGATTCATAGACAATCCTCGCCGCCTCCGGATCAACATAAATGTTGAATTCCGCCGTCGAGGTTACGTTGCCATAGCTAATCCCGCCGCCCATTAATGAGATCCGTTCGATCTTATCCTTCACCTCTGGATAGGCAGTAAGCAGCAAGGCAATATTGGTCAACGGAGCAAGCGGAACAAGCGTAATCTTATCATCACTAGACCTGATAAGCTCAAGCATAAACTCTACTGCGCCCTGGTCCGTCGGCCGGGCGAGACTAGGCGGAAGCACCGGGCCATCCATGCCTGATTCACCATGCGCTTCTTCCCCCGTAACCAGCTTGCCCAGCAAGGGACCTGCCGCCCCCTTGGCTACAGGAATATCGGCCTCAATAAAGCTGAGAATTCGCAGCGCATTGTCTGTTATCTTCTCTAAAACCTGATTACCGCCTACCGTCGTGATCCCTCTTATGTCCAATACATCCCGGTGTGCATAGGCGAGTAAAATCGCAATAGCATCGTCATGGCCTGGGTCGCAGTCAATAATAATCGGTGTTGCCATATATCATCACGCTCCTCGCTAATTCTTTACTGACGACTTCGCTAACACTTTAGGAGTTGAACGGATGAAAGTACACTAGTGGCAACTCAGAACTCTTTATACTCCTGCCTTTTTGTGTAGCTTCTTAAGTTCAACTTACAAGTTATTTAGCAGATATCTTTCGGTTCTTCTTACGCGTCTCGGAAACCGCATAGATGACTAATCCCACTACCGTCGCTACATAAGGCAGTGTGGCGATTAGCTCCGCAGGAATCTTCAATACCTGGAAGGCGTTGGATAGCGCATCTGCTGCGCCAAACAACAATGACGTTAATGCGGTCCCTGCCGTTGTGCTTCGTCCCATCGATTCAGCCGCAATCGCAATCCAGCCGCGTCCGGCAATCATATCTCTTGTGAACAGGGATAAGTAGCCCATGGACATATAAGCTCCGCCAAGTCCGGCAAAGAAGCCGCTGAGCAGTAGGGCTGTATATTGAATCTTAATCACACTGACCCCTACAGATTGTGCCGCATGCGAGTTCTCACCGACAGACCGGATACGCAAGCCCAGGGAGGTGCGGTTGAGCAGATAGTAAACAACGAATACCGAGATAATGGATATATAGGTCAGCACATGATGTCCTGATAGAATTTGACCCACTACAGGGATATCCTTGATCAGGGGAAGCTCAAGGCTGGGCAATACCTTGCTCGGCAAGGAGGTGGACGATCCCTTGTCCCCGCTAAGCAGGTACAGGATGAACACGGTGCCGCCGGAAGCAAACATATTAATGGCAATACCGCCTAAAATAATGTGCGTTTTGAATTTCAATGTGAAATAGGCTAGCAAGCCCGCAATAAGTGTGCCAGCGAGCACGGCGCCCAGCAGGCCTACCCAGGCGTTCTGAGCGTAGGAACTGACGATCACGCCTGTCAAGGCGGATACAAGCATGATCCCCTCCATCCCGATATTGATAATACCGGCACGGTTGGAGATTAATGCGCCTAATGCTGCAAATAAAATGGGTGTGGTTACCCGCAAGACGGAGAAAGCAAAATCTGTTGTCAAGATCACATTGAACAAGCTGTCCAGACCATTCATGCTTCACGCGCCTCCTTCAGCAGCATCCGATTCTTCCAGAATTTCAGGAATTGCTCGGCCGAGATCAGTAAGATAATGACGGCTTGGATAATGGAGATCATTTCAGCAGGAACATCAGACAGGCGGGCCATCAGATCAGCGCCAATCCGAATATAGGCCAGGAACAATGCCGAACCGATCACCGACAAGGGGTTGTTCTTGGCCAGCATAGCGACCAGAGCACCATCCAGACCATAGCCAGGCAAGGCTGTCCATTGGAAGCGGGTATACATCCCGAGCACTTCCACAGACCCGCCCATACCTGCAATAAAGCCTGCAAGCAAGTGAACGAGAATAATCACCTTGGCCGTCTTCATTCCAGAGTAGCGGGCAAAGCTGCGATTAGCTCCCGTCATGCGAAGCTCATAGCCCCATTTCGTTTTATACAGAAAGAAATGAGCAAGCACGATAAGCACCAATACGATGATTAAGCCCGTATGAATCCGTGTGCCCGGAATAATTTTATCGAGCAAGGCCGTTTTCTCAAATTTAAATGAGACGTTGGCAAACGCCTTTGCATCCCGTAGTTGATAATTTAACAGATACAGGCCAATTCCAAATAAAATATTGTTGAACATTAAGGAGGTCACTAGCTCATTCGCATTCCATTTTGCCTTCAAGATACCCGGGATGGCAGATAAAATGGCACCTACGATCGAACCGGCAAGGATAGCAACAACAGGATGCAGGAAGCCGCCCAGCGACCAGTGAATGGCAATCGCTGACGCCACGACGCCAGAGAAATAGAAAACCCCCTCTGCACCCAGATTGAACATATTCGCACGAAATAGCAATGAGACTGCAAGTCCAGTAAACATCAACGGAATTGCCATCTCAATCACATTTCCGATATGTCCCTTCGAGTTGAGCGGCTCAAACAGAAAAATGCCGATCGTTTTTACGGGATTGTCGCTAACAAGCGCAATAATAAGAAAAGCAATCACAAGCGCAATCAAAATGACTGCTGTTGTTCGAAACGTCTCGAAATATTTGGATTTAAACATGACTCAGAGCCCTCCTGATCTGCTGTGCATCCTGTCGCTTGATTCCCAGCATGTAGAGCCCAAGCTCCTCTTCACTCATGCCGGAAGGGTTCTCGATATAGGCAACGATTTGTCCTTCATACATGACTAGCAGGCAATCACTAATTTCCAGCACTTCATTCAAATCGGCAGATACGAGCACAATGGCACTCTGCTTCTCTCGCAGCTCCAGCAGCTTCTGGTGAATTAACTGTGCCGCCCCGACATCAACCCCGCGTGTAGGCTGTTCCGCGATTAACAGCTGCGGATTGGCTGAGCATTCGCGAGCCACCACAACCTTTTGCATATTTCCCCCCGAGAGCATTCCGATCGGCTGCTTGGGGCCTGAACAACGTATTTTGAAATCCTCAATCAAGCGCGTGGCCATTTCCATGACACTTGAACCCCTCAGAAAGAAACCTTTATTCATGGCCTTGGAACGATAGCGTGTAGAGATCAGATTGTCGGAGATACTGGCCTCTGCAGCTGACCCTTGGGACATCCGGTCCTCAGGAATATAAGCTACGCCAAGATTTCGAATGGTCAGAATGTCCGCTTCCCGTATCTCCGTTCCTTTGACCTGCACAGCGCCGTTGCTGGATACCCCCTGAAGTCCGCCCGTCAGCGCCTCAATCAGCTCACGCTGCCCGTTGCCCTCAACCCCGGCAATCCCGACAATTTGTCCGCCGTGTACTGTAAAGTTCACATCGCGCAAAAGGGAGTTGCCCTGCCGATCGCTCACATTCAGCTCCTGCACGGTCAGCACAGGCTCTTGAAGCGCTACGTTGGGCTTGTCGTATTTCAACACAACATCCCGCCCAACCATCAGACGGGAAATCTCCTGTTCGCTCACATCCGCAGTCTGGAATACACCTTCACTGCTTCCGCCCCGCAAAATCGTAATTCGATCACAAATCGCCTTTACTTCCTTGAGCTTGTGCGAGATAAACACGATGGTATGACCATGCTCCTTAAGCTGCTGCAGCTCACGAAACAATTCCTCCGTCTCCTGGGGTGTTAATACGGCAGTTGGCTCATCCAGGATCAGAATCTTGGCGCCGCGAAGCAAAGCCTTCAAAATCTCGACCTTTTGCTTCATCCCTACCGTCAAATCCTCAACCTTGGCTTTCGGATTTACCGCCAGATTATACTTGCGGGCCGTCTCCTCCGTCATCCGGATCGCCTCCGCATAATGAATGCCCAAGCCCTTGCGGGGCTCCATGCCGAGCACCATATTTTCAGCAACCGTAAAGGAAGGCACCAGCATAAAGTGCTGATGGACCATCCCGATTCCCCGATCAATGGCATCCTGAGGGGATTGCAGTCTTACTTTTTCTCCCCGGATATAAATTTCGCCTTCGCTCGGCTCCTCCATTCCGAAGATCATTTTCATCAAGGTCGATTTTCCTGCGCCATTTTCACCTGCCAGAGCATGAATCTCCCCTTCGCGCAGAGAGAAATTCACATCCCGGTTAGCCACGACCCCATTGGGGTACACCTTTGTAATCCCGCGCATTTCCAGCAAAGGAGTTTCCATGGTAGAGCCTTCACATCCTTCTAACTTGAAGATTAGTAAACTGAAATACCTCTTAAATCGTTGAAAAAATAAGCAGCTTGAAGCCCCTCATGTTGAAGGACTTCTTGCTGCGCTGAATGACAGATTGTGCGTATAGTTATGGTTTAACGGCATTCCGGATCGCTTCAACCTCGGAGGTTTCCATCCCCATGGCGTTATCCACTTTAATTTCTTTGTTAATCAGCTTTTGCTTCACTTCCTCGATCTTCGCTTGAACATCTTCCGGGAAAGCGGCTGTATAAATCTCATTTTCCGCGATGCCGACACCTTCTTCTACAAAGCTAAGAATGTCACGTTTGCCCATTTCCAAGGTGCCCTCGCTCAGCCTCTTCACTGCACCCAGAATGGCGGAATCAATCTTTTTAATCGCCGAGGTAACGATCAGATTCGCTTTTTCAGGATCCGTATCCTTCAGCAGCATCGCTTGGTCGGAATCGACGCCAATCGCGTATTTTTTCTTTTCCTTTGCCGCGTCAAAAATCCCAAGGCCTGTACCGCCGGCGACATTGAAGATAATATCTACACCCGAATTATACTGGATCAGAGACAATTCCTTGCCCTTTGCCGGGTTAACAAAATCACCTGCATAAGAGACCGCCACTTTAACGTCAGGATCAACATACTGGGCACCCTGGATGTAGCCAACCAGGAAAGCGTTAATGCCAGGGATGTCCATGCCGCCGACAAAACCAATGACATTGTCTTCGTTAGCATGTTCCATATCCGACTGGGTAGCATAAGCTGCCGCAGCCCCTGCCAGGAAGGACACCTCATTGGTTGCATAAGTCATGCTGTACACGTTGTCCGGAGCTTCTTCAATATCTGTATCATAGTTAATGAATTTTTTATCAGGATTTGCTTCTGCTACAGCGTTGAACATTTCAGTAATCTCAGATCCGCCAGAAATAACCACATCCCAATCCTGAGCGGCAATATCATTGTAGGTAGGCTCCCATTTGGTCTTGTCCGTTCCCATCTCAACCACTTTGGTTTCTGCACCAAGCTCTTCCTTAACCTTGTTCAAACCATTATTTGCCGCATCAAAGAACGATTTATCTCCAAGCGTACCCGGAATCAACAAAATAACCTTCAAGTTCCCATCCTGGCTTGTCCCGCCGTTGGAATCGCTGTTTCCGGTTGAAGCCTGATTGTTCGTGTTGCTGCCGCATGCAGTTACCAGCACCATTACCATCGCTACCAGCAAAACCAGTACATTCTTTTTCATTTTTCCTTCATCGCTCCTATTTCCGAATAAAGTATTTTTTTCATGGGACCTTTGCAGATTTTCACGACTCATTTCCGAACATGGTTGCCAGCCTAGTTGAAAAACTTCCGTCTAATTGATAAGATCATAACAAAAATGAACACAAAAAATTATAAGAATTCGGTCAATTTTTTATACGATTCGGCTAATCATGCCGCGCAGATTCTACAGGACATTGAATTTCTTACTTCAGGGAGGTGCATTATGGATCGTGTTCTTTATATTGTAAATGCTATTCATGAGCCTAATACGCATATTCCCCCGCATCAGCATGAATGCTATGAACTCGTATATTACGTTAATGCATTAGGGACCTCCAACATCGGCGCGAAAAATTTTCATTACCGTACATCCTCGTTTGCTATCATCCCCCCTGGTTATAAGCACGATGAGAAGCATACGCCGGATGCGGAAGCGGAGGTGCTGTTCATTGGCTTTCTCTGCGATAACTCCCGCCTGTCCAACCTTGCAGGTGTGTATGATGATGACAAGGAGCACACCGTACTGCAAACCTTACTGCGAATCAAGCAAGAATTTCAGCGCAAACGGGAAGGTTTTGCTGAGTTGATGAACCTGCAGCTCGGAGAAATCATCGTTCATTTGCTGAGAAATGTGGATGACGGCCTGTCCTCCTTACCTGCTGAGGATCGTATGCAGTATGTCATGAACTATATGGATGAGAACTTCCTGCAAAGGCTGACAATATCCAGCCTGTCGGAGCTATCCGGCTACAGCTACGATCGTTTTCGCCATCTGTTTAAAGAGCGCTACCATTTATCCCCGCTCCGTTATCTTTTGCTAAAACGCCTGGATTATGCCAAATCATTACTGCGCCATACACAGCTTCCCATCTCGGAGGTATCGGCTGCTTCCGGGTTTGTGAACGATGCTCAATTTTGCAGCATTTTCAAAAGAGAAATCGGCTTAACCCCGCGCAAATTCAGAATACAGCACAAGGGGCTGGACCCGTTACATTAAACGGCCAGCCCCTTAGGGTTGAATGCTCTCTATTTCTTCTTATAAAACTCATGATACAACTTCATGAGCGCTCTCTTCTCGATCCGCGACACATAGCTCCGGCTAATCCCGAGCTCCTTGGCAATTTCGCGCTGGGTCCGTTCTTCTCCCCCATGCTCCAGCCCGAATCGCCCTTTGATTACCTCTTGCTCTCGCTCATCCAGGATGTCGAGGTTCTGGTAGATCTTGCTCTTTTCCAGCTTCAGTTCAACATGGTCCGCCACTTCATCATTATCACTGCCCAGAATATCAATCAAGGTGATCTCATTTCCTTCTTTGTCCGTTCCAATGGGATCATGCAAAGATACATCTTTGCGGGTTTTCTTCAGCGACCTCAGGTGCATAAGAATCTCATTCTCTATACATCTTGCTGCAAATGTCGCCAGCTTCGTCCCTTTTCCGAGCCGGTAGCTCTCGATCGCTTTGATCAGACCAATCGTCCCGATGGAGATCAGGTCTTCGAGGTCTTCGCCGGTGTTGTCGAATTTTTTGACAATATGCGCAACCAGCCGCAGGTTGTGCTCAATCAGCAAGTTGCGGGACACAGGATCGCCCTGGGCCATTCTTTCCAGGTGCTTCGCTTCCTCCTCCTCCGTTAGGGGCTGAGGGAAGGCGTTATTCTTCACATAAGAGACGAGCAGCGTCAACTGTTTGATGAACATGGCAATTGCAGTAAACAAACCAGGCATTGATGGCACCTCCTGCTGGATCACATAACAATGAATATAACCTCGCTTCTTTCTGGCTCATTTCATTGTATGTGGGCCGAGGCCCAACTGTGCCTGTACGGAGGGAATTTATCCGCTTTGTGATCAAATGATGACTTTTTGAACTGCCTTGTTAAACTGGACATCCTGTTGTCACATTCCTATGGTATAACTAGGATAAAAAAGTAGGAGTGAACGAATATGGCAAGCTATGTATACGAATCAAAACAGGAGCTTATGGAGACTATACATGCTCTGTACTTGTTATTGGATGGAGAGTTCGATGACGTGAATCCCGGGGAAAAGGATGTACGAATTCCTGAGGTGGACCGGACTCCTGCAGAGATTATCGCTTACCAGCTGGGCTGGATGCATTTGGTGATGGGCTGGGATGAGGATGAACGAAAGGGCAAGGAGGTAAGCATGCCCGCTCCAGGCTTCAAGTGGAATCAGCTTGGCGAGATGTATCAATCATTCTATGACGAATACGCCGCTTTGACACTGCCCGAGCTGCGCAGTCAATTCCGGGAATTAGAGCAGCGATGGCAGCAGTGGATCGACACGTTCAGCGAGGAAGAATTGTTCACACAGGGCCACCGCAAGTGGACAGGCAACAAGGACAACTGGCCGGCAGCCCGCTGGATTCACATCAATTCGGCAGCGCCGTTCAAGACGTTCCGTGCCAAAATCAGAAAGTGGAAGAAGTACAAAAAAACTTCATGACCTATCGGTCACTGCCGAGTATGAAAATAAAAGCCTGATTCAAAAAGGAATACGCATCCGATACTGGTCATGACAGGTCAAAGGTCGATGCTTTTTTGGTGACACCAAACCCGAATAAAAAACAGCCCTATTGCAACGTTGAAAACCGCCGATTGTTGCCTGAGCACGTGTATAAAGTCGGTATTCCCTTCTGAAAACCATTTGGGTTCGTGGGCAGCGGTTTATCCAGGAAGTAAGGAAAGCGCTGGTATGAGAGTGTCAGAACTTCAATCCACGCACCTACATAAGGTGCGACTCCGCCCCAAATGAGCCCGCGCCCTGCAAGGGCTCAGAGGTCCAAAAGTGCAAATCTCGTAAAAAGGCTGCTCCAAGCATAGCAAAAAAGGGGCTGAAATGCCATGATCCCTTACGGGGCGAGTGGTGCGAATCTCCCGGAAAAATCATGTGAGCTTGGGATTCGCACCAGAGTATTCCCCCCCTTATTTACTATTCACTTCTTCCATTATACCAATCATCAGTTGGATACCATCCTTCACACCTTGGGTATATAGCAATTCATGTTCAACAGCTTGTCTGAATAGATGCTTGTCCTCCCATTCCATATAATCTGCCCCCTTCATTTTATCCTCACCAGGAAACATCCCTGCAAAGGCGCTTCGCTCTTCGGCCCGAATCTTACGCCATTCTGACTGCCGTTCAATATCCGGCATAATTAAGTCCAGCCTTTGACGAATTGCATTAAGGAACCATATAGGAATCGTCATACGCCCCTCCTTTCAACCCTAGCAGGGCTATAGCTCATATTCTCATTATGTAAGATTCCTATAATTTATTTAATGAGTTGAGAAGGTAGTATTTTTCCGTCTTTTAAAGGATGACTTCATCCCACTCAATCCACCTGCTTATGCTAAAATGAACCTATCCTTACCTACTATTAATACATAAAAACAGCAGGTCCCGGCGCAATCAATCTAGTGCCAGGACCCACCGTTTTTTCACCCTATCAAGAGTTAGCGTCGCGAAAGGTTAGGGCTCTATCCCCCACACCAGGCTGCCGCCAAGATAGGCGGTCACCTTGTCCCAATCCGCATAAGAAGTCTTCGACGCATCACGTGAATAATCATCCGCTTCCGCATAATTGGACCAATCCGATTTATTGATACGAATCTGGATCTCCCCGGAATCCTCTCCCGGCGCCAGAGTCCCGGCATTTGGAGCAAAGGCTATTTCAAAATAATAGTCTGCTCCAGGTAACGCAGGTTCCAGCTTCACGAAGCTGCCGCTCACGTTCCCGCTGCCCACGACCGCATAATCCACATTAAACTGCTGAGAGGCGTCTCCATCAATCGTATAGTAGTAGCGCACCTTCACATCGCTCAGCGATACCGTCTCGGTTCCGTTATTCACGACCTTGAATTGCGCCCGAATCTGGTTATCATTCTCTCCCGTGTCATCCGTTCGGTACTGAACCTTCAATTCACCCGTCGGGATCGGCTTGGAGTTCGGCGTGGCACTGACCTCGGCCGAATCCGGGCTGGTTCCTACCGCATTGGTGGCACTAACCACATAGTAATAGGTGGTATCATTGACTACGTCAAGGTCCGTGTAGGCGTTCGTAGTCACCGTAGCGATTGGGCTATAGGCCCCGCCGCTCACCTCGGCACGCTTGACCGTATACTCTTCCGCCCCAGAGGATTTGCTCCAGCTTAACTCCACTTGGGCATCCCCGGAGACGGCCTTCAAATTGGCTGGAGCTTTGGGAGCCACCGGCTCCACGGGACCTCCGCCTCCCCCCTGAATCAAGCGGGCATATTCAGCATAAGCCGTTGCCATATCCACTTGAGACCAGAAGCGGTGGTAGACGAATTCAGGAGCTCCGTCGTCCCAGGTTTGGGTTTGCGGATTCCATGAGTTCGTATACTTGTCCAGCAGATATGCCCACTGCGAATCATTGACAATGTTTGGACGAACGTCAACGTAGCTGGCATAGACACCATTGCCGCCTTTCGATGGATCGGATGGCACGGTGTCATTGCCCGGAATGGTATTTCCTTGACCAAATATACCCGTCCAACCATCAGGGAAATAGATTTCTTTCGTGAAATAACGGTTGTAATCGCCACGCTCTTCTGTCGTGACAATGCCGATGCCGTCATTGTAGTTCCATGCCGTATCCAGCAAGGCTTTGGCGAGCCCTTCCGCCTGCGAGCCCAGCGCTGTGAAGCTGCCTTCTTCGGCCTTGGTGGCTGCTGCGTAGAAGGTAAGCGCCTTGATATAACTGCCAAGCACGCCGGTATCTTGGCCCGGATTCTTTGTGACGACATGAAGATTAGCATTGCCGGTGTGATTACTAAAGCCGCTCCAGTTGTCAGGCTGGCCGGACCATTCCAGATTGCTAGGAATCCAGAATTCGCCCGGAGCCGGGACGGTAGCAATTTGCGGATCGTCTCCCCAGAGCACACGATTGCCTTGCTGATCCAGATAGTAGCCATCGCTATCGGTGACAGGACGCTGGTCAGTAAAGACGTAATCCATCGACCAATCAACCCAGTTCTCCGTGATTTGCTTGGCCATTCTGAAGTTATCCGAGCTAGTATCTCCGCTGGAGGCCAGGATATAATAAAGCTCGGCGATACGCTCTACTCCCCAGGCCTGCATACCAAACCAGTTGTTGGATGGCGGGTCATGATATACCGGGGCATCGTCGTAGGCCATGCCATAGAACGTGCTTGTCCCGGCTGGGTAGGACTTGTAAGCGCCATCATAACTGTTGGTAGCACCGCCGGCTATCGCTCCCTCGCTGGATTGCAGCCAGGTATAGAATTCCAGTTGGCGTGAGAGTGAAGTCGCCCAATCCTGACCGGCTGTTGGCGAGTTCGGGATCAAGCCGCTGTCAGGATCGGAGAGTGCATACGCAGCCACCACGTTCTGGTAGCCCTGATGAGCGTGGCTGGCCCCGATGCGCCATGCCCAATTGCCTGTATTGCCAAGGCCTCCACCCCAGGCCGTATACCAGGCCATCAGATAATGGCTGGCATTCTTGCCGTTGCCTGCGGAGGGACTTCCGTCCGCAGCGCTGCCGATTTCCTGAAAGTACTTGTCATACATACCGTAGCGCAAGTAATCTCCCATTTTTTTCGCTTTTTCAAAATAGACCTCATTGTCATAACCGAGTGACTTGGCCCAATACATGGCCTGAATCGCACGAGCGTCAGCATCGGTGGCGTTGGTGTAGCGCCATTGTGCCGCCGGAGCATTCGCCTCCTTGGTGAACAGGGACATGAAGCCTTCCCCTGCCTTGCCAAAGGTCTTATCATCCTGGGAAGGATGCGGCACAGCCTCCCATACCGATTCCTGTTCCCCTCTTTGGAAGGTATTCACATAGGTAGCGGTATGATCCGGATTGAGCAAATTGCCGTATTCGTACCAGTCGTCCACGTCGAGAAGCCAATGCATCAGATACGTCTGGTTATTCCCGTAGGTGGCCTTGAGTTCAGCATCCAGCGGGTCTCTGCCCGCTGCATATTGTCCGCTGAGCTGACTCGGATATTGATCAGGTTGACCATATTCCGCAGCATAGGTGGCCGGGCTGTTCGGATTGTAGTAGCTCATGGTCGGCTGCTCTTCCTTGCCATCGCCTTCATTGACCGGGATGATGTATTTCTCCATGTTATCCCAAGCGGCCTCTAGCGGCTCCCAATCTCCCGTGTAATGCCCATACAGGACCTCCAGCCATAGCCAGTAGCTATAGGCCTCGGAGGTCGTCATATGTCCGTAATCGGGTGCTTCGCTGATCAAGGTCTCGATAGAGTGATAGGGTATGCCTTCCGAAGAGAAATAACCGTTGCCTGGATCCTTCAGTTGAGTATACAACTGCAGGAAGCGAGTCTCTTCAGGCGATGCGGCCTGAGCCTGCGTAGCCGCTCCGAACATCCCTCCTGTAAAAAGTGAGAATGTCAATGCTGTCGATAATAGGAATGAAGCTGGTTTCCTGAAAGCCTTGGACAGTATCAATGTGATCATCCTCTCAAATATAATTTAGGGTTCAATGCCCCATACCAAGGAGCCGTTCTGATAAAGGGTTACCTTATCCCAAGCAGCATAGCTTTGCTTGCTGCCATCGTAGGAGTAATCGTCGAGCTCATTGTAATTGGTCCAATCGCTCTTATTGATGCGAATTTGGATATCGCCTGTGCTTGCGCCAGGAGCCAGAGTACCTGCAGCCGTGCTAAAACCAACCTCCACGTAATGATCAGCACCGGTCACAGGATCAGGCAGGCTGACAAAGGTGCCCGTCACATTGCCACTGCCAACCGCAGCATAATCACAATGGAATTGCTGGGCCTGGTCCCCATCAATCGTATAATAGTAACGCAGCTTCACTTGGTCGAGCGGGATAGCTTCCTCCCCATGGTTTTGAATGCGGAATTGCGCCCGAATCTGGTTATCTCCGGCCTGGGTATCGCTAGTGCGGTATTCAAGCCCCAAATCCCCCTCCACCGGAGCCGGAAGCTCCCGTGGCTTGGCGCTGACCTGGCCCGAAGGGGAGCCTTCACCAACCTCATTTCTCGCTGCAACAACATAGTAGTAAGTCACATCGTTAGTTAAACCGCTGTCCGTAAAGGAGGTACTCGAAGTCACTTCAACTTCGATGTAGGGGCCGCCGCTCGTTTCCGAACGTTTGACCACATATTCATCCGCACGGCTAACCGCATTCCATGTTAATTGCACAAGCCCGTCTCCTGCCTTCGCCATTACTCCCCGGGGAGCCGCCGGTACGGAGGGGATGCCTGGGGTGCCTCCGCCAGATGGAAGCTCGCCAAACACTTGAACTCCTCCATCGAACACCGGAATATAAGGCGTCTTGACTGGCAATGAACCGATTGTGGATAGGCCTTGATAAGAAAAATCATTGCTGTTGTCCCAGAAGGCGGTATTCAGCGGAGCTGCAATCCGGAATTGCACTTCCTTACGGAATGCCGACTGTCCGCCCGGATATATTGAGGTTCCTGTAAAATCGACCTCGGTGTAATAAATATAGTTGTCCTCATCAAAGGGCAGCAACTGCGACACAGTAGCTCCTTGATTGTAACCACCGGCCGTGACGGTTACATCTTCCGGACCATACCCGGCTGCGATCACTTCCTCCAGGTCAAGATAATAATGGAAGGACATATCGCTGCTGGCACGCGCCGGCCAAGCTGAACGGTTGTTAAGCAGGGCACGAATCTCAATGAAATTGCTCCCGCTCGCATTCACCGAAGCCTCGACAAACATCTCATCTTCGCGCTCCTCAGGTGCCGGGAACGAAGCTAGCGGCTGATCGCCTTCGCCGTGCAGCAGCATCATTTTGGCTAATGCTCCGGTAAATCCGCCGTTATAATCCGTGGCCACCTCATTGGAGACATAGTCGCTAATGGAGTCTGTATAGGCATCCGTGACGGACGGGCCTCCGACCAGCGCTCCATATAAAATATGACGATGATTGGCCGGCTCGTTCTGACTGTCGCTCCAAGAGCCGTGAGAGGTCCGGTGATGCGGATGCTCCGGGCTATTGTTGCCGTACCCGATCACATAGCTGCTTTGTCTCGGGTTATCGCCCAGCATATATAGAATCTGTTGTTCTGCAAATGAGCGGGCCGTCTGCTTGCTCACAGGATCACTGACCCAATCGGAGTATACAAAGGCCAGGAAAGCCTGATTCGCGGCATATCTCAGCGCTCCCCATTGGTCCAGGTGAGCCAGCCCGCCAGGCGTATAGTTGACGCGTTCGCCGGTTCCGCTCACCCCGGTTGTCCAGAATTGCATACTCTTCTCGGTAGATTGGACGAAGCGCGAGTCATTGGTGATCCGTGCCAATAGCAATTGGGCGCCGTAGTGCTTGTCATCCCAGGCATGGGTCCATTTGTAGTCCCAGTTGCCCTGCTGATCGGTTCCCCACTCATCACTAGCCGCAATCGCCTGATCCAAATAATCCGGATCATCGGTAGCCAGGTAGAGCCACACAGCAGCCCAGCTCAATTCATCAGCATAGCCGCTCCAGGATTGATAGAACGCTCTGGCATCCGTAATGCTATCCGAGTATTTGCCCCGATACTGATCTGCGAACTGATACAATTCCTTCGCATGTTGAAGCAGCAAGGCCGAATAACCCGGATCGCTATCCTTGAAAATAATTGAGGAAGCAGCCAGCGCGGCAGCCGTCTCCCCGGCAAGATCAGAGCCCGGATTCGCCGCATCAATCTTGTAGGCCGGCCGGGCCATCGGCATAACCTCTGCCGGACCCCACCAGTTATGGTCCGCCGTCCCATTGCCCACTTGTCCCCACAGCTCGTTCGGGGCCGTATGCGCCTTGATGAAATAATCCGTAGCCCAGCGGATGTTATCCAGAATTTCGTCCAGCTGTCCCGCTCTTTCATAGCCCTCACGATACTCGTACACCGACCAGGCCAGCATAGTAGCAGTGGCTGCCATCGGGAAGCCGAATTTCACATGATCTCCGGCATCGTACCAGCCGCCCGTAAGATCAACCCCCACGTCCGCACCGTCCTGAAGCCCCGAATCCCCGCGCCATTCCACCCGGTTATCCTCCGGTAATACTCCTGAACGCTGCGCCTCATAGAAATAAATAGATTTTTGCAGAGCCTCCGCATAATTGTAATCGGAAGCCGATGATGGCGATGAAGTAGAAGCCAAGGTAGAACTTGTCCCAAAATTCATAGATGTAAGCGCTAACAAAACACTAAGAACCAGAACACTTCTTTTCTTGAATCTTTTACCCATAACAGTTTACTTCTCCTTTCTGAGTAAAGGTTTCTTGACCCAAAGCTTCTACTCACCTCCTTGAATTTAAAAGTAGTGGAGCGTCTCTGTTAAATTTTAATAGAATCAGCTCCTGTCCCTAATATATCATATAATGCTAATAAATTACATAAATAACAGTAAATTTACTGGAAATTTTTTATCAGTTTTATTGATGAAGTCATAGATCGCGATTTATACGAATCTATCCCTGGCTCTGATGCTTCTCCTTATACTCCGTCGGACTTAATCCGGTATATTCTTTAAATACTTTGGAGAAATAATGCTGGTCGCTAAAGGACAGGGCATCCGAAACCTCCTTCACCTTCATATCGCTTCTGTCAGCCATCAGCCTGCAGGCTTCAGTGATTTTCAAACGGGTGTAATACTGCACAAAAGAGCTCTGCGCACATCTCTTCATAATTCTGCTGACATAGGAGGGGCTCACATGAAACTTTCGGGCGATATCCGTAATTGAAAGCTGAGAGTATAAGTTGCTTCGGATGTACTGATCAAGCTGCCGGAACAGCTCCTCCGGACTTTTACGCCGAAGGGATTGCAGCTGCTCGAAGACTTGCTTCAACCAGGCCTCGAATCGGCTGCAGAAGTCTTCATAACGATCCGCGTTCAACAGATGACTGGCCTCCTTTTCAATCCTTACCCGAATGTCGGCGTCCAGTTCTGCGCCTGCTTGCAGGAAGGCTCCCTTAAGCGTACGGATAAATCGCTCCAGCTGAGCCAGCCGAGCGTCCTCCTCCGCCCATCTGGACAGTTGCTCCTTTCCCTTCAGCAGAAGCTGCTCCTTGCGATATCCCCGCAGCATCTCTGTAAAGCTTGCCAGAAGCTCTCTCTCCATGCTTTCCTGATCCGTGTCGGCGGCCGATTGAAGGACCGCATGGTCTCCATCCACAGCGATACTTTGCTTGATTCGCAGACGCGCCTGAAGCAGATCCGACATTTGGTGATAGACCCCCTTGAGCATGCCCGGCTCCAGCGACTGGCTCCGCCCTGCTATAGATACGGGCAGCCCGATCTGCTCCAGATGCTTGCGCAGATTGTTCATGCACTCATTCAAAGAGCCATAACCCTCCATCGCCGCCTTTGGAACGACAGCCAGCATCTGCTTGGGATTCCAAGACGGGTAAACCCAGCAGCCATGCGGTTTAAAGAATTCAGCCGCATGTTGCTGAACAGCTTGTCTGCTCCAGTCTGCACTCCCCTTGGAAAAAGGCTGCTTTTGCAATATCAGCAGGATATTCCCGTAGAGTTGAAGCCCTTTCCGATCTGTATCCGGCACTTCCCGCAGATCAACAATTTCCTTCCAGCTCTCAAGCTCTTCATGGCCCTGGCTGTTGAGCTGCTCCATTGCCCGCTCCATTACCTCCGCAAGCTGCTTACGCTCCACCGGCTTCAGCAAGTAGTCGAAGACCTGCAGGTTAATCGCTTTACGGGTGTACTCAAAGTCATTATAGCCGCTAATAAGAACCGCAAGCAGACGAGGATGAAGCTGTTTGGCTTGCTCGATGAGTGCGAGACCATCCATTTTAGGCATGCGGATATCCGTCAGCAGCAGATCAAAGTGCTGTTGACGGATCAGTTCCAGTGCTTCTTCTCCATTTGCAGCCTTGGCGGCAAGGTCCAGCGGCAGTTCCAGGGAAGTGAGCAGAGATTGAATATTCCGCAATATCGGCTTGCTGTCTTCCGCAATGAGTACTCGATACACGATCCCCGCCCCCTTTTAGTAGAATTCTCTTGTAAGGGAGCCGATAATCTGAACCGTAGCCCCCTCTTCTCCATCCGCATGATTAAAGATATTAAAGAACAGCCGGTTCTGGTACATCAGCTTCAAGCGATGAACACTGTTGACGATGCCCATATTACCGATCGACACATGGTCGTCCCTTCCTTCAAGGACTCCTGAATCCGTTATCCCGAGACTATCTTTGATCTCCTCGAGCTTGTCCGGATGGAATCCTGACCCGTTATCCTTAATCTCCAGCACCCACAGTCCATTAAACTGCTTGACCGTAATCTTGATCTGCCAGGGAGGGCTCTTTTCCAGAAAAGCATGCTCAATACAGTTTTCGACGAAAGGCTGAATCGTCAGCCTTGGCAACTGAATGCTGTGCGACAAGGCGTCCGCATGAATCTCCCAGACGAGATCCTCTTCATACTTCTGCTGCACCAAAGACAGGTAATGCCGGGTATGCTCCAGCTCCTCCGCCAAGGTGACATGAGCATAAGGAGAGGACACAATATACCGGAGGCTGTCTGATAAATGCTTGCACATGTCCGATACGAGATGACTCTTCCCCTCTTGGGCCGCGATACTGATCAAATAAAGGACATTGTGAATAAAGTGAGGGGCGATCTGGGCCTGCAGCGCCGAATTCCTCGCCTTCACCTCTTCATGCAAGGCCGCCTTTTCCCGCTCAATCGATTCCTGCAGCCGGTTCATCAAGTCCTGAAAGGCCTCGTTCAGCAAAATCAATTCATTATTTTGACGCCGGGAGTAATCCTGTTTAATATTCATATTGCTGTAGCTAAGCCGCCATATCTGACTGCGCAGCCTGCGAATCGGGAGCAACAGATTGCGGGTAGACAAATAAATATATACGAACGAAACCAGCATTAATAACGTAATGAGCAGAACGGATACTTTGATAATCGAATTGATAGGCCCGGTCACATCCTGCTTCGGAGTAACGAGATAGGCGGTCCATCCAGTGCTTGGAGATTGGTGATAGGAAATGTAGTTCTTATACGGGTCCACATATACGCCTTGTCCGTCCGTAACGGCTGTCAGTTGAATATGTTCATCATCGGAGCTGCCAGATATCCTGTTCCCGCTTCCATCAAGCACATACACCGCACCGAGGGCTGCCCCTTGCGTAATCTGTTCGATATAGGACTCATCCAATTGAATCGATAAGTACCCGTACACCCGGCCATTCTGATTCGAAATCGCACGGATAAAGGACAGATCGCTGTCCTGATGACGCAGCAGGAAGCCGACACCACTCCAGGCCGTATCTGCTCTTCCGTCAGCCAGCGGCAGCTCAAGGGTCTGCGGGTTCGTCTGCAAGCCGATATAGGCAACAAGCGGATTGCCCTCCAGATCGTAAATGGTCATATCCTTGATATTCATTCGCGGTCCAATGGCCTGAAACATAATATCCAGCAGCCTTCGGTTCTGCTGCAATCTTTCCACCAACGGCACAGACTGATTCCTCTTCTCAAGAATCGCGAATACATCCTTGCTCGCCAAAATTCGCTGTGACAGCTGATTCTGGCTGTCGATATAGACATCAATCTGCCCGCTTATACCGGCGGACGTCTCGACTTTTTCCTCCAGGGTCCTCTCTTTCAAGGGGGTGATCACCATCTGGTTCACATAGATCATGAAGCACCCCAATACAAACAGCAGCAGGATGACAAGCGTCAAGAACACTCTTGTTTGAAGACTAAAATGAAATCGGTCCATCATCCTCCTGATCATGGGCAGCCCCTCTCTCTCATCCTGCACTTTGCATCAAATGTACCATTATTCCACAAAATTTGACAATGGCTTCAAGTTCAGAATTTTACACATCATTTGTCATGCACAAACATGTACCCTGTCGGAAATCCATTCTATACTTTACCTGTAAGCGCATTCAAATAGAGGTTAGGGGGATGTTCTTTATGAGAAAAGGAAGGAAAGCAGCAGGAATACTCACCGCTGGATTATTGATCCTCGCATTGACCGCCTGTGGTTCCGGAGGCTCCAAATCCGGGGGTGCGGGAGACAACTCGACAGCTAAAGAGAGCAGCGGAAAAAAGGTAACGATCGAGCTGGCCATTTCCAAAAGCTCGCAGGACTCGGCCTTTATTCAACAGGATCTGCTTGATGAATTTGAGAAGCAGACCAATATCAAGGTGAATCTGCAGTTGATTCCCGCTGAACAGACAACAACCGTGCTTCAGACCAAACTCGCCGTTGAGGAAGCGCCTGACATTATCCAATACAACCTGGCCAGCGCTACCACGGATCTGAACCTGGAGCGCAACTTCGAGATTCTTGATGACGAGCCTTGGGCCAGCCGCCTATTAAACAAGGATGTGCTGTCTGCCTATGGACACATTTACAGCTTCCATGTCAGCCAAGATACCGGGATGCAAGGTGTCGTCTACAATAAGGACATCTTCGAAGAGCTGGGTCTCTCCATTCCGAACAACTATGAAGAATTTCTGGCCGTATGTGAAAAGATCAAAGAGAGCGGCACCACGCCTGTCTTTATGCCATACAAGGACAATTGGGCGATTAACATCTGGCCGGCAGCTGCATTTGCAGATTTTGTCTCCAGAACCGACCCGACCTTCTTTGACGAACTGAACAACAACAAGCGGAAATGGTCGGACATTCCTGAATTCCAGACCTTCCTGCAGCAGCAATATGACATCTATAAAATGGGGTACACCAACACCGACGTCCTCAGTGACAGCTATGACATGGCCGTAGGCAAATTCCTCAACAAAGAAGTCGCTATGATGTTCATGGGGGATTGGCTGATTGAAGGGGTTGCACAGCAAGATCCTGACATGAGATTGGGTGTCTTCCCGATCCCGGCCATCGACAACCCTAGTCTTGGAGCCAGTCCGCTGGGCGGACAGCTGTTCATTCCGAAGACAGCCAAGCACATCGAGGAGGCTAAGAAATTCCTGGACTTTATGGCTTCCAAAGAAATTGCTCAGCAAATTGTAGATTCCAAGGGATATGTATCCAACTTTAACGATGTAACGACACCGGCTTTGCCAGAGTACAAGCAGGAGATCGTAGACCTCTACATTACCCCGAAGAGAACGGTCCTGACCACAGATGCTTACATGCTGGTTGACCGTAACGAATTGTACCGGATGCTTCAAGATCAGTTCGCGGGAGGCTTGACGCCGGAAGAGCTGCTCAAGGCATGGGATGAGAAGTTTAATCAACTGATGGCAGACAAGCAGGTTCCTGGCTTCTAAAATAGACAGTGCAATGGCAGCATAATTTCTGCGGAAGCGGAGCTTGTGCTGCCCCTGGCACAAATGGGGTGTGAGAAATGAAGACAACCAAGCAACTCTACTCTTATTATCTAGTGTTGCCTGCTTTGTTGATTTACTCGATTTTCTTCGTCATACCTGCCTTTGCAGGCTTCTACTATTCCTTCACGGATTGGCGGATGGATCGGTTGACCCTGGAATTCATCGGCTGGAACAATTTTCGGACCATTTTTTCAGATAAAACACTGATCCTCGCCCTCAAGAACACGTTGATCTTCGCAGTAGTGACCGTGCTCGGCAAAAATTTAGTCGGAATTGCGCTCGCGGTTGCTTTAAATATGAAGCTGAGAACCCGCAATCTTCTCCGCGCTATTTTTTACTCACCATCGATTCTTAGCATTCTTGTGATCGGAATCATCTTTACGCCGATTTTAAGAACAGAAGGTACGCTGAACCATGTATTCGATACGCTCGGGCTTCACTCTCTATCTCAAGCCTGGCTGACCAACCCGAATATCGTCGTCTTCACCATTGCTATGATTTCAATATGGCAGCATGCCGGATTCCAGATGGCGATCTATTTGGCTGGCCTGCAGTCCATTTCCAACGAATATTACGAGGCCGCCACGATTGACGGTGCAGGCTCCTGGAAGAAATTCACGAATATCACGCTTCCTTTGCTGCTCCCTGCCATCAACATTAACGTGATGCTCACCCTGATCGGCGGACTCAAAGTGTTCTCCGAGGTCTTCGTCCTTACCGGCGGAGGACCGGGCAATGCTTCCCAGGTAGTGGGCACCATTATTTTGCGTGCCTTTGGAGAAGGCAATTGGGGCCTGGGCACGGCCATCAATACCTTGCTCTTCGTCGCCGTCACCATTATTGCGATTCCGCTGTTAATCTTTATGCGGCGAAAGGAGGTTGCTGAATAATGGGATTCTCACGTAAACTCACAATCCGCAATTATATCGTTGAAGGGTTCTTGCTGCTTTCTTCCCTGCTGATCTTGCTGCCCGTAATGATCATGATTATCGGCTCCTTCAAGACCAGTGCTGAAGTATTGGACTTCTCCTTGAAGTTCCCCAAGAAATGGATGTTCTCCAACTATATGACGGTGTTTAGAGAGGGAGGCATCGGAAGGGCCTTCTTGAATAGTGTTGTAATCACGGGCATCTCATCCGTCATCAATATTGTTGCTTCCTCGGCTGCATCCTTTATTTTGGCGCGGCGGGAGACCAAATTCGCGAATACCCTGTATATGTATTTCTTTATGGGGCTGATTGCCCCGATGTCCACCATCACTACGATCCGCATCGTCCAATGGATGGGCTTCTATGGCAGCGTCACTAGCGTTATTCTCATTTACGCCTCGTTAAATACGGCCTTTAGCGTATTTCTGTACAGCGGATTTATCAAGACCATACCGAAGGCGCTGGACGAGGTTGCCTTTCTGGAGGGTGCAGGCGTCTTCAGTGTATTCTTCCGGATTGTTACCCCGTTGATTCTGCCCGTCAATGCCACTGTCGCAATCATGGTGTTCATGTCGGTCTGGAATGATATTACAATTCCGCTCTACTTCTTGACCGACAGCTCGACCTGGACCATGCCGTTATCCATCTACAATTTCTATGGCAAGTTCAGCCGGGACTGGAATCTGATCTTCGCAAATCTGGTGCTGACCTCGCTACCGGTCTTTATCCTGTATTTGTTTGGTCAAAAGTATATCGTCAGCGGCTTAACAGCAGGTGCGGTCAAGGGCTGAGCAGCATAAAAGAGGGGCCCAAAAGTCGGTCAGCTTAGCTGATGAACTTTGGCGCCCCCTCTTTATTTGACAGCGATCGTAAGCACACTTCACACGTTGCCTCCAGTGTACAATCTTTAGTTAGATATTTTACTGCTCCAAGAATGTAACAAAATAACCACTGTACGTACTCCTGGTTGTCAGTTACAATACATCCATATGTCCATTCCGCGGTATCGGAGGAATGGCTGCAAATGAACTATGGAGGCTCAACTTACACTATGCACAACGCAACATCTACACAAGTAAAAATCGTTACAGCTGATCCGAGCGGAATCGGCTTATTCGGGTTGGCGATCGTTACCCTGGTCGCGTCCTCGCAAAAGCTGGGGTGGACCGACGGTCTTAGCTACGCCATTCCATGGGCTATCTTCCTCGGAGCCTTCGCTCAGTTATTCGCCAGTATTCAGGACGGCAAGCATAACAACACCTTCGGTATGACCGCATTCGGCGCATACGCCTTTTTCTGGTTTGCTATGGGGACAAGCTGGTTGATCAAGCTGGGCGTATTCGGGGCTGAGCTTGCTTCCGGGGTGGACGGCAAGCAGCTGGGTTTCGCCTTTCTTGGCTATCTTATTTTTACGATATTTATGACCATCGGTGCGATGGAGACGCATAAAGTACTATTCTTTATTTTTGCGCTGATTGATATCCTGTTCCTCGGTCTAAGTCTGGATGCCTTCGGCATTATTCCTGAGCTCTCCCACGCTCTGGCAGCATGGGCCGAGCTCTGTATCGGACTTCTCTCGCTCTATGGAGCTGGAGCTGCGGTACTGAATGTCCATTTCGGAAGAAGCTTTCTTCCGGTAGGGCGTCCGTTCGGGATCTTCAAGCCTCGGGCATAAAATTTCACATTATATAACATAGCCGTCCTGCTGCGCTCCGATACGCGCGGCTGGACGGCTATTATTTTGGTCATTTTAGATAAGCTGAACCAAAGAAGCTTACTGATTTCTCCGTCTAGAAAGATAATGTGTTCCCAGGAAGAGCACTCCCCCGATGAGCGAAACCAGGGATGCGAACAGGTACATACTCTCGCCCCCATACAAATCGTTGAGACTCCCCCCGATCAATCCGCCTGACATGCCTGCCAGACCCAGATATACCATGCTGAGCAGGGAAAAGCCTGTCGCTCCCAGCTCAGGCGGGAGAACCCGGGCGACGTAGTGCATCGCAACCAGCCAGAAAACGGCAAAGGTCAGTGCGGCTCCCGCCTGCAAGAACAACAGCACCCACGGCTCATCCGTTACATAATAGATCAACCATCGTAATGCATATAAAAGACCGACTATGCCCAGCAGGGCAAACTCATGAATTTTGTGCAAATATCTGCCCAGCAAAGCAAACACCGGAATTTCCACGGCTGCTGCAAGCGCCCATGCCCAGCCTACCATCGAATCGGTTGCGCCTAATTCTTTCATGTACAGGCCGAGCATGACATCGTTGAGCCGATGCGGCACCGAAATGATAAAGACAAGCACAAGAAACCAGAGAAACGACTTATTCTTGAAAATGGCACCCAGCGACTTAAGCGTCATACCGCCGCCCTCAGCCGGTTCATCCTTCAGGAAGATGAGCAGCAGCAAGGGGATCGCCCACACAGCCCATAACAAGTAGGGCAGACGGGTAATTCCGCCCAGCAAGGCCAGAATGGCGCCTCCTGTCAGGGATATCATCGTATATCCCATGGAGCCGAACAGCCTTACCGAGCCATAAGAAATTCCTCTTCGCGACGCGGACTGAACCGATATACTGTCCACCAGCGGCATGGACGGCTGAAAGAAAAAGTACAATGCCAGCACAAATACCAAGGTAAGAACGTAATTAGAGCCTGCATGAAACAAGACAGCACTGCTGGCAATAGCGAGGATCCATAGGACAAAAATGATCGCCTTCACCGCCTGAAGGCGGTCGCTAACATACCCCCACATCGGTTGAACCAGACTTGCCACAAACGGGCCGATAACCATAAGAAATCCGATCTGTGAAGAGGAATAGCCCTGGTTCGAGAAATAGAGCGGCAAGAACGGCGCCACCACGGCCAGAATAGCGTACTGCCAAAAATTTAACCACCGGAGAACCAGGACCTGCTTATCCTTGCGATCCCCATCCTTCATCTCTGTCTTCAACCTCAATCTCTCCGCTCCGTTATGATGGCCTCATTTCTTACAGTCCAAGCATGAATTGCAGGGTCCGGTCACCGAATCCCGGGAGGTATTCATGCCCAAAGTCAGGATAAACCTCGAGCTGCTTCGGCGCTTGAATCTTATTATAGGCTGCAAATTGGGTTGATGGCGGGCAAATCGTATCCATCAGACCGACCGCCATCAGCACCTCGCCTTGAATCCTGTCAGCTAAGTGCTGGATATCAATATAGCCCAGCTTGTTGAATATCTCTTCCTCCCGCTTATGCAGCGGGTCGTGAAAACGGAAGAAATTGCGAAGCTCTTCATAAGCATCCTTCGCCAGATCCATCTCCCATACCCGGCGGTAATCACTAAGGAACGGGTACACCGGAGCCAGGCGCTTGATCCGTGGCTCCAGCGCTGAGCAAGCAATGGTCAAGCCGCCACCCTGAGATCCGCCCATGGCCCCTACACGCTGCTCATCCACCTCGGGGAAGCTCATCACAATTCTAGCCAACTGTACAGTATCCAGAAAAATCTGGCGGAACAAGAGCTTATCCGGATGATCATCAAGTCCGCGAATAATATGTCCCCGAAGCGTTGTGCCCTTTACCTGCCCAGCATCCTCAGACCTGCCTCCCTGTCCCCGGCAATCCATTGCTGCAATGGAATAACCGATTGAAGCATAGGCCAGCTTGTCGTTCCAGTCGCCGCTGTTCCAGGCATATCCATGGAACTGCAGAACGGCAGGATGCGGAGTCGCAGCCGCTTTGGGCCTTACATACTTCGCATGGATTCTCGCCCCTTGCACCCCTGTAAAATATAGATCGAAGCATTCCGCCTGCGGAGCCTGAAACTCGCTTGGCACCAGCTCAACCTGAGGATCTACAGCCTCCAATTCCGCAAGTGCTCTGGCCCAGTACTGATCGAAATCCTCCGGTTTTGGACTGATCCCTTGGTACTTCAGCAATTCGGGCATCGGCATATCAATAATCGGCATCGTTCCTACTCCTTATATGTAAAATGAAAGCGAAAACACATGGTAATCATAGAACAATTGCCTGAATGCATCAAGTACATTTCTTCACCAATCGCTCTGTATAAAAACAAAAATACCCCCGGCCAAATGGCGGAGGTATTTCATCATGTTGAAGATCATTTTCTTACTCCGATGCTATAGGCTCTCCTGTCACTTTTCCCGATTCCTCGGGTGCAGCGACAGCCTGATTCGACGTGCGCAGCGGCAGCTCCTTCAGGAAGAAGACAAGGAAGAAGGCGATGACCAGAACCAGAGTCCCTGTCAAGAAGACAAGAGACAAAGTGTCACCCAGAATATCGCGGATGCTTTGAATCAACTGAGCAAATATCGGCTGAATTTCTGTTGGCAGACTCGCTTGTGTCTGTTCGATCAGCGGCTTGTTCATCAACTGATTCGGATTGGCGAAGGAAGCCATCTTCTGGGCGATCTCCGGATCAAGCCCGCTGAGGTCGGCACTGGCTGAGCCCATTGCATTTTTCAGGTTACGAGTCAGGCTGTTCGACATGACCGTTCCCATCACTGCGATCCCGATTGTACCGCCAAGATTACGGAACAACTGGGAGGATGCTGTAACAACGCCAAGCTCCTTATGAGGTACAGCATTTTGCGTTGCCAATGAGAAGACGGGCATGCCCAGACCAAGACCCAGGCCAAATATGATCATGCTCACGATCGCCATCCACACGCTGTTCATGAATACCATTAACGCCATCCCTGCAATCATAATCGGCATGCCGATCAGGGCGAAGCGTTTGTATTTGCCGGATTTGGCAATCAATTGACCGGTCAATGCACTTGTTATCACCATGAAAATCGACATCGGCATGGTCACATAACCCGCATAGGTTGGGGAGATCCCCATGACCCCTTGCACGAAGAACGAAATGTAGATCAAAGCCCCCATCATTCCGAAGTTCATAATAAATCCGATAAGATTAGAAATGGTAACTACACTGTTCTTGAACAGATGCATAGGCAGGATCGGGTTGCTTGAATACAATTCAACAATAACGAAGATAATTCCGGAAGCAATCGTTGCTGCCAGCAGCCCCAGAATTTGCGCTGAGCCCCATGAATATTGGGTGCCTGCCCACGAAAAAGCCAGCAACAATGGGACAATCGTTGTTGTCATGAACAACGAGCCCAGAAGGTCGATCTTCTCGCCTGGCTTGCGCTCCACCTTCGGGAACAAGGTCAGAATCATAATGAAGGCAACAATACCAAGCGGCAGGAAGATCCAGAACAGCCAGTGCCAATCCAGATGATCGACCAAGTATCCGCCTAGTGTCGGACCAAGTACACTGGAGAAGCCAAAGATGGCTGTCATAAAGCCCATCCATTTCCCGCGTTCGCGCGGCGCGAACAGGTCGCCTACTGCCGTGAAGGCGGTCGACTGGATAATCCCTGCTCCAATCCCTTGAATCCCCCGGTAAGTAATAAATTGAAATACATTATCCGAGGTTCCTGTCAGGAAGGCCCCGATCATGAACAATAATATACCTAACAGAATAAATGGCTTCCGTCCGAACATATCGGACAGCTTGCCGACGAGTACCGTAGCAATGGTTGAAGTCAGCAGATATATATTGATGGTCCAGGTATAATAATCCATACCATCCAGTATTGAAATAATACGCGGCATTGCCGTACTGACGATCGTTTGGTTGATCGCGGCAAAGAACATGGCGGCCATAACGGCTACCATAATTGATAGTTTGCGTTTCTGTGTTAAATGTTCCATTCTTCTCTCTCCACCTCGTTGTTCTTGAATCCTGTTCTGATTTCTTTTTCTCTCTGTCTTATAGAATGATCTGAACGTGCTACAGTTTATCCAGATTTCCAAGCAAAATGGAGTAGATCCGCTTCAAATGATCAATGTCCTCATCACTAAGGTCAGAAAATACCAACAGAAGCGTCTCGCGCTGACTTTCGCTTAGCTTGGCGACCATCTCGCGGCCTTTCTCGGTAATCGAGATCATAACCACCCTTCGATCCTGTTCCGTTCGGGCTCTCTCCACATACCCATCCACCAGCAGCTTGTCAGTCAGTCCGGTTATTGCCGCCGAAGTAAGGCCCTGCCGCTCTGCGAGCTCGGACACCTTCAGAGAGCCGCTCCGGTCCAGCATATAGAGCATCTTGAACTGGGGAAAACTGATGTTATCGTTCTTCTGTCTATTCCATAGCTGGGTTATCCCCTTAACCAGCGTCCTGAACATCGATGAAACTTCAAATATGGCCTCCCGATCTGCCAATGACAGCAAACCTCCTCCTTTAAATTAGTTAACTAATTAATAATTTATAACTAAATAAATTAATACTGAATTATTAAAGCATTTACTAATATAACGCCTTCAGCTTCTGCCGTCAAGATAGAATAAATAGAAAAATCTCCAAGCCATTAAAAGACCAGGAGATGAAAAAGAGCTGTTTATTCCGTATCTATTTCCGTTACAATTATATAGTAGAAAAATATAGTAGTTATTGGGAGGTTCCATTATGCTGACTTATCTCGCTTATCCTCATGTCCTCCGTCTAGCAGCTCTCGGTATGGCGCTAACCATGCTCGCCTCTTCGTCCGGCTTCGAGAGCAAGGTTGCAGCCGCAGCAGCTCCTGCAACGGCTGCTTCCGGCACCGCAGCAACAGTGACTTCACCTGCACCCACGCCCGCACCTGCACCCGAAGCCTCGGCACCCGCGGTAGAACGCGGTACCCTTCCGAAGGGATTTGTCTACGTAGATGAAGTCATTCCCAGTGCTCTGTATGATATTCGCTATTATAGTGAAGAGAATTTTATCGGCACCCAAATCGACGGGTATGAAGCACCGCTGGCTATATTGACCAAGGAAGCCGCAAATGCCTTGAAGAAAGTCAATGAGGATCTGGAGAGTCAAGGATACCGCCTCAAGATCATCGATGCCTATCGCCCGCAAAAAGCAGTGAACCATTTTATTGCATGGTCCAAGGATCCGAAGGATACTTTAATGAAGGAAATTTTCTATCCGGATGTAGACAAGAAGAACCTGTTCAAGTCAGGATACCTCTCTTCGAAATCCGGCCACTCCCGGGGCAGCACGGTGGATGTGACCATGGTCTTTAAGCGGACCGGTGAGGAAGTCGATATGGGAAGCCGCGTCGATTTTCTTGGACCGATCTCTAGCCATGGTACGGATCTGATCAACAAGGAGCAGCGCAAGCACCGCTATATTCTCAAGACCGCCATGGTCAAGCAGAGCTTCAAGCCGTATAGCAAGGAATGGTGGCACTACACGCTAAAGAACGAACCGTTTCCGAACAAGTATTTTAATTTTGATGTGAAATAGGGAATAGCGCCTCATAGGCAGGACAAGGCTCCCGATCCAGAAAGTCGCGTAAAGGCTCCGGCATCTCTTCGTAAAGACGGGTCAGAGAGGTTCCTTGATAAATGTTGCCGATGATGACGGGATAGCATAGCTCCGATATCAAGATATCCCCGTTGCCGTGAAGATGAAGCTGCTTCTTTCCTTCAATGCAATGGGGAAAATACACGCCAGGCTGTTCCTTGAATCCAAGCTCGGTCATGAAACGGTCCATGCAGGTAAAGTACAGGGTTGTATCCTGCTTTTTTCTCGCGATCAGGCTGTTCACGGCTTGCTTAAGCGCCTCCCGGGCAGCAATGGATTTCCAGCCGGTATGATCCATGATGATGCTGTTCTGAATCTCATGAGTCCTTACGCCTAGCTGATACACATGGTCGCTGATCTCATCCATCCGGTGCTCGGTCTCACTGAACAGCAGGGTCTCAAGCACCGTATCTATTCTCGCCTGGACACACATCGAGATATTCTCCCGTATCTTATAATAGATGCTCCGGTGGATTCCGTAATAGGCGGAGAACTCACCGGCATCAATGAAGTTAAATGAAATATGGATATTCGTCAGTCCGGCTCTAGCCAACTGATGAATTCGTTCTTCGTTCAGAAGACTTGCGTTGGAATTGAGCTGGGTATGAATCCCCCGCGAAGAGCAGTAAGCAACCACATCAACACAGTCCTGAAATTTAAGCGTCACTTCCCCGCCGGACAAGCGTACTCTTTTCAAACCGGGCAGTTGATCAAGCACTTCGATAATTTGAGCCGCCCCAATGCTGTTTCCGTCATTTCGTTTATATGCACAGCAGTAATCACAGCGAAAATTGCAGCTTGAGGTTACGCCGACCTCCAATCCTTCCAATGAATAAATATCCGGCTTGTTCATTTCCAATGCTTTATAGGCCATTGCAGCAGCATCCTTCCCTATGTAATCGCCCGAAGGTGTCATTCCGGCATTTGCGATTATACGGTTTTTCCTTGGAGATGAATATGACAAAATTGATCCTGATCAAGTTTCGTTTTTGGATATGCAGGTAAAATACAATCAAGGAGGGATTTAATCATGGAAAAAAACATGCTGGGCTCCCTGCAGGAATATCAGGAAGCCCGTTTTACGAAAAGAGTAGCTTTTCAAAAAGGAGAAAGTGTCGTATTTGTGCTTAACTTCATGCCCGGACAGCAATTGCCGGCGCATCAGCATCCAGGTACGCATGTCTTCATTCTGGCTCTTGAAGGTACAGGAACGGTTACCGCTGACGGAACCGCCTATGAGCTTCGTAAGGGAGATATCATCCACCTTGAAGGGGACGAAACCTTTGCCTATGTGAATGACGGGCAGGAGAATGCTTCCCTGTACGTAATTTTGACGAAAACACCAGGACCTGAATACGCGCAGAACGTTTAAATCGTTAGATCCGGGTCTTGTATATCGCCTTATTTTCTAATCCCCTAATCATAGGGGTCCATTCATCCTTGTCCGGGGTAGTGTTCATCGCATCCTCCACCATTTGCATCTTGGCGTCGAGTGCATCGATGTGGTGGAGCGCCACTGCCTCGGCCATTTGTGGTTGAACCGGACTTCCCCATTCCCCCAAATTATGATGAGACAGCACCAGATGCTGCAGTGCAATTACCTTCGGGGAATCAGCCGCGATTCCCAGCTTCAGAGCCGCTTCCGTAATCCAGCTTGAAGCCATGGCGATATGTCCCAGCAGCTTGCCGGGTACGCTGTATTCAGAGACAATGCCCAGCCGGGCAACCATTTCCTCCGGCTTCGCAATATCATGCAGAATAATCCCCGCCTTTAACAAGTCGGCGTTCAGGAACGGCCGCTGCTTGCAGAGGAACTCCCCAAGCTCAAGCATGCGAACCATATGGTAAGCCAGTCCGCCGTAATAGTTATGGTGGTGAGTCTTGGCCGCCGGCGCCTGCTCCAGCTGATTCTCCACCTTTTGAACACAGAACTCTACGATTTCTCGAAGCTCCGGATCTTTAATTTCCTGCACAATCTTCGTGATAGTCTGAACCAAAGTATCGGACGGAACCGGCGCAGAACGAATAAAATCGGTAAGCTTAACCTGATCCTCCTCTTTTGCAGGTCTGATCTGAAGGATCTTGATCTGGAGCTTTTCCCGGTAAGTCTGAACTAGCCCCTTCACCTTCACCAGCCCCATCGGGAAGAAAGTTTCCTTGTCCAGCGCAGATGCATCCCACAGCTTGGCTGGCAGTTCACCGCTGCTGTCACATAATATGATATCCAAATAGTCCTTGGGAGGCGTATTGTTTGTTTGCTTGATCTCAACCTCCTTTAACAGATAAAAACCTACGAACTCATCCTGGCTATTTAATTGATTAATCAATGTCACGGGCGATTCCTCCACACACTTCGTAAGATTCGATGCCGAGTCAACCTCTTGAACCACTTCGTGATCAATGGATGACTTTTTGAACTACCTCTATTATACAGCAAAAAAACAAGCTTGCTCCGCTTCTTAAGGAAGGGAACAAGCTTGCATTGCTCAATAGTCCCGGTTCAACCCGCTATGATCAGCTATTAAATTCCGGCATTTTCAAGCGCTGATTTAATAGCCTCTACGACTTTCCCGGAGACTGCCTTCACTCCATCGCTGTCTCCGAAGGCAGCCGGACGGTATCCATACTTATGGAGTCCATTCGTGGTGCCTTCTTCAATCTCTTGTCTAACCGCCAATTGGTCGGCAGACAGCTTGTCGTCCGCGATAATCTTGCCGGCTTGATCCAGGAAGTAGACCTGCATTTTCACAGGAATATTCTTCTCGATTGTAGCCATGACATAGACCGATTTGTCGGTGTTCGTACCCGGAAATACGCCATTAGCATAAGCCGTTTTATACGATTCCGAAACCTCTGCTCTCTTGTAGGCCTGACTTACCGCAGATTTCAAAGCTTCGCTGCTGCTGGTAGCGCCGGATACGGCATCGACTTGTGCAGCATTCTCACGGGTAGCTCCATTGATGAAGCTTGCCTTCAGAATCGGAATCGCTCTGATCACATCCGCATAGGCGGAGGACCCGCGGTCAACCAAGTTGACGCCTACACGGTACAGATCAACAGCTACGATTTTTCCGTTGCGAAGGGTGACGTCCGCCTGATTCGCACCCTTGTCATAAGCGCCGCCATAACCGGTGAATTTACCGTCTCGGTAATTGCCTTGCGTCTTGGAGGCGTTGTCCAGCGCATCCTGCAAAGCAGCCTTGGCAGCGAGCGTCAATCCGCCCTCACCGCCGATGGAGCCCAAGTTTGCGCCTTTCAGCACGAGACCCTCATTGGCCGCTGCCACAAATGCTTGTTGAGCTTCGGACAGGTCTTCATTCTTAATCAGCTTGCCTGCTTCATCGAAGAGATACGTCGTTACCTTGGCAACCTTATCATTCTGAATATCTGTAAGAAGGAGTACGCGGGACTGGTTATCTACCCCTGCAAATGTACCTTCAAAGTATTTCTTGCCATCCTGTACAGCCAGCGCTTTCTCAAACGCTCTCTCTACGGCTTCATTCCAGCTGTGGCTGCTCTCGGTTGCTCCGGAGATCGCATCCGCATCACTGTAATTTTTAAAATAGGAGCCATTTGCAAGCAGCTTGGCAGTCATTGGCGCATTGGCTTTGACCACGTCGGCATAAGCCGTGTCTCCACGGTCCAGCAGATTCGCTCCAAGTCTGTACAATTGAACGTCTACGAGCTTGCCGTTGCGGATATAAATGTCCGCTCTTTCCACTCCCTTATCTCTTGCCTCGCCATAAGCGGAGTAGAATCCGTCAATATACTTCACACCATTATCAATCTTGGCATTTTGTTCGGCATCCCAGAAAGCATTAATTGCAGCCTTGAATTCCGCTTCCATTCCCTTCACTGCCACAGCCTTTGTGCCTTGATAGAGCAGGGCATTAGCCAGCGTGTATACCTCTTTGGCCTGTTCAGCAGTCATGGTTGCTTCATCAATGGCATCGCCCTTCTCAGTCAGCGGATATACCTTAACGCCGAGCAGGCGGTTGGCATCATAATTCGCAAACACCATATATTTGCCTTCAGGATCCACACCCATGTGCTCACCTTCGAAGTAAACCTTGCCAGCAGGTTTCTCTACAAGCGCTCTTTCAAAGGCACGGTCCACGGCAAGCTTCCAGCCATCACACGAACGGGTTGCGCCGGAGACCACATCCACTTCAGCAGCCTGTTCCCGGGTCTTGCCGATGATGCTGTTTGCCACTGGCTCATAGGCTTGCCAGAGTCCGCTGTAATTGTTGCGAACATCGCGGTCGATCAGCTTAGGACTGGTACGCAGCAGCTCCAAATCCGCTACCTTGCCATCCTTAATGGTGACCTTGGCTCCTTCAGTTCCCTTGGAATAGGCGTTGCCGTAAGTAACATAGACGCCATCCTTGTACGGATTGGCCGGTGTTGCCACGGGCTCAGCAACAGGTTCTGGTTTTGGCGTTGTTGTTGTCTTTGCAGGAGTGGTTGTCTTGGCTGGCGTTGTTGTCGACTTCGCCGGGGTTGTTGTCTTGGACGGCGTCGTAGTCGTCTTGGATGGTGTAGTGGTCTTTGTTGGTGCAGTGTTCTTCGCAGGCTCCTTGGCCGGGGCGGTTGAAGCTTCCTCTGATGCTGCAGAGACTGCATCGATGTTATTGATTTTCAGCGGTGATAAATCTACGGTCAGCGCAAGCGTTGACAATACCATTGTCGCACTAAGTGTAACGGCAATAAATTTTTTCAAATCCTTTCCCTCTCCTTTACATAAATTAAGAAGTATGTAGCACCTTTGATGTACGGAGATCAGTCATTGTACATCTTTCCCCTCTTGAACCATCCTCCCCCTCGACCATTTCCCACCGCCAGCCTCTCACATAAAACGTGATTTTTTTCACATTTAATGCTATACAGAAAAATCCGGCATTTGGCGTTGATTTATGATACTAAGAAAAAAAAGAAGAATCTGTAGAAAAAATCACAGCCCCAGCAACATTTATCACTCTTGTGTGAAAAATGAGCCAGGGCGCATGCCAGCGGCTCCCGACAGCGCTGGGAGCCGCTTCATTACACCGTTATTGCTCACCGATGGCAATCCATGTAATCAGTCCGTAGTTGACCTCGGATTCGAACAGTCTCGTCACTTCCATGATTGCCGCTCCCTCTGTTTGGCGCTTTAAGGTCACGTAGTATGCCGGTTGATTGGTCATGGCGACAACAGAATACTGGGTATTGGCAAAGGGGCGGTCAAATGGAATGCTCACCTCTGTCGAGGTCTCGTTCGGGGAGAGCAGAAATGCGCCCATCCCGAATTGCTGCAGGACGGGTTCATCCATCAAGGAAAATACCGGCGTGATCGCCAGATGCTCCGGCCTGATGGAGCCTGGAGCGATATGATCCGAGGTGATGGCCCTTCCCTGCAAATGATCGCTTCCAATGCTGCCGGATTGCAACTGATCTCCGCGAATGCCAGCCGCAGGCAATAGCCCCTGTTGTTGAAGCTCCTGTGACAGGTGCTGCTTCCATACCGCCTGTTCACCGAGATGCGCCTGCTGGATCGCCTGCTCCTTCAAGTGCCGACCTGTGATACTTTCGTCGATCAAGTGGGCCGATCCCACTGCGCCATGCGCCAGCTTGTCGCCGGTTACGGCTCCCGACTGGATAGCCGGGCTGGTTACAGCACCTTCTGCCAGATGTCCGGCCTCAATTGTCCCTGCTGCAATCTTGGGGGCAATGACACTGCCATCGGCAAGCTTATAGGAGGTCACCGCAGCGTCATTCAGTTTATCGGTTGTCACGCTCTCCGGCGATAGCTTGAGCCCAGTCACCGCTTCGTCCTGCAGGTGCCTTGAGAAGACGGCCCCATTTCCCAGTTGCTCCTCGCCGATGCTGCCGGGTTGCAGCAGACTGCCCTCGATGCAATTTTCCGAGAAGTGCCTGCGAAAAAGGGCTCCTGAGGCGATATGTCTGGACGTGATCTGCTCCAATCCGATCAAATTCTCAGTAATGGAGCCCTCAGCCAGCTTGCCGCCTGTTATCGTTCCATCCGCCAGCTTCTCCCCAGTAATACTGCCCGGTTGAAGATGGCGGCCGGAGACGGCGCCTTCGGCCAGATGAACTCCCGATATGGCAGCCTTATCGATCTGTTTTCCCGTCACCGACCCGCCGGTGAGATGGCGGCTTTCTACAGCCTGCTCTGCAAGATGCTCTCCTGTGATCGCTCCAAGGTGAATGTGGCGGGAGCTCACGGCCTCCGCAGCCAATTGTTCTCCCTGAATGGAGGCTTTGGCGAGATGCCGGGTTACCACCGCTTCATCCGCGATTTTCGCCTGCAAAATGCTCTGGTCGGCAATCTTGGATGATGTCACTGCTTGATCCACCAGCTTCGACGTACCTACAGCCTGATCGCCAAGCTTGATGGAAAGAATGGATTTATCCGCCAAATGCCGTCCCTGGATCTCGCCGATGCCGATCTCGTTGGCACCGATGCTGCCCGGTGCAAGATGCAGCTTCTCGACTGCGCCGCTCGTAATATGCCGGCTTCCGATTGCCCTGTCGGTAAGATGAACTGCACGGATCACCCCTTCCTCCAGCTGCTTCGGGCCGATAATGCCGGGTGCAAGATGCTTCTGACGGATCAGTCCTGCCCCCAAATGATCGGACGTAATCGCATCCGTTGCAAGATGACGGCTTTCTACGGCCCCTTCCTGCAGCTTGCTCCCGGCAACGGCTCCGTCGCGAAGCTTGGCACTGGAGACTGCTCCATCGCTCAGCTTCGAATTATCAACGGCCCCGTTCGCCAGATGCGTTGCGCGAATGGCTCCGCTGGCAATCTTATCGGATGAGACCGCCTGATCCTGCAATAGATCGCTCGTGACGATCCATTGACTAAGATGCCGACTCTGGATTGCTCCATCCCCCAGCTTGTCACCGCTAATGATGCCGTCCGCCAGCTTTTCTCCTGTAATACTGTTGTCTTCCAGCTTGCTCCCGCCGATGGAATGATCGCGAATGCTTCTCCCTTCAATGGCTCCGTCGATAATATGTTCGCCTTTGATCGAGCGGGGAGCAAGCTTGGAAGAACCTACCGCTCCGTCGGCCAGCTTGCTGCTGAGCACCGCATAATCTGCGATCCAGGCCGTACCGATCGATCCTGACTTAATCTTGCCGGAGTCAATCGCTTGAGGAGCAATTTTGTCTCCCGTAACCGAAAAATCAGCCAGATCATCACTGTATATGATTCCTTTTTGGTTTACTTCCGCTTGCTTCTCCCTCACTAATTCTTCCATTACAATTCTGCGGGCCATCTGTGCAGCCATAATCTCCGGATCCAGAAGCGGCGTATCGGGTACCGGAATAGCTGTCTTCTCAGCCTTCTCCACAACGGGAGCGCCCGGAGACTGATGGAGCGCCATTTTCTCCAACAATTTCATCTCGTTGATGTCCGGGTTATCCACATAATAGAGCGACTTTCTGGCTCTACCAGGTTTCGTGGCTTTGCTCTTCTTTTTCAGAACCGTCCTCTCCTTTGCCCAATAGATACTCCTCAGCATTATATGCAGGGGCATGGGCCATTGTCACTGGCGAAGCGAAGAGTTGTTCCCGAAAGCAGAGAATTTAAAGTCCAATAAAAAAGGGATCCTCAGTCAACCGGGAGTGACTTCGGAACCCTGTTATGCGTTTTTCCGTACTTAATCGTTTTGCGGCTCGGGCTTGTCCTTAGCCGCCCACAAAAATACGATGATAAGAATCGCAGCGATCAGCGCCAGCAAAGGAATCGTGATGAATCCCCACCAGTTAATATAGTCGAAATTACACGGAATGCCGACTTTGCATGGCAGCAGCTCAGACATAAATGGAACCTTCTGAAGCGCATAATGGTAGACCGAGATGACAGCTCCCACAGCACTTAACGGAATCGAATACGTAATGATGTTCCGGTCCTGACGATAGGCAGCAATCCCGAGCAGGATTACCTGTGGATACATAAAAATACGTTGAAACCAGCACAGCCTGCAAGGTTTATAATGCAGGACTTCACTAAGATATAAGCTTCCTGCAGTAGCTACAAGGGATACAAGCCATGCCATATAAATTCCGTAGTTCCGGAAAAACGAGCGCATCCGCTCTGCCCCCCATCTTATTTGCTTTGTTCCAGTGCTTCCTCAACCGCTTGCTTAAAGACCGTGTAATTGCCTAGCTGGCCATGATATTTTATACCATTTATATAAAAGGTAGGCGTGCTTTGAACATTTAGCTCTGTAGCTTTGTTATATTGCTCCGCCACCTCCGACTGGTAGGTTTTATTCTCGATATCTTGACGAAGCAGATCGTAATCGACTGGAAGGTTTATATCCTTCGCCAGTTCAACTAGAAAGTCAGCTGTTGCCCACTCCTCACTCTCTTCGCCTTGATGGGTGAATATGGCGTCAAAATAATCCCAGTACACTTCTGCGTTCTGATGATAGACAGACTGGACAGCGAGAGCAGCCGTCGTCGAATCCGCAGCAAGAAACGGCAGATTTATAAAGTAAAAGGCCACGTCTCCCTGCTCAATGTACTCACTATTCAATTGAGGCTTGATGGTCTCATTTGCAATTTTACAGGAAGGACATTTGAAGTCCCCGAATTCAACAACTTTCACCGGCGCATCCTCTGATCCAAGTACAGGCAGGCTGGCATAATCAAATTCAGCCGCCTTAACAACCGGCTTCAGGTCCAATGATAATACGATAATAATCAGAACCAATAGAACGCCCACTGTGGAGAACCAGAGCAATCTTCTTTTCCGCTGCTGCTGTTTCAATCTTTCGCTCTCTGCTTTGCGTTGATGGATCGTGCTTTTCACTTTTTTCGGCGGCATGGAACCCCTTCTTCCCACAAATTATTCAATAGATCAGAATAACCTAGCAATCTATCGATCCTGCAACCATTCTAGTTACAATTTCGTGACAAGTCAAGCTCCGCTATATAAGTTGGATTCATGCTGACACACGAAAACAGAACCCCTCCCGCACGGTTCCCCGTACGGAAAAGATCCTGCAATGAAATCTTTTATTCGGCTGGTGTTTCTCCCTCGGCCACGACCTCGCCTGTCTCCTGTGCCTCGTCCGAGGTCAAGAGATCCTCATCGACCACCCTCGGCAATACGATGGACGCCAGCAGCTCTTCCGGAGAAGCTATTAATGTAATGCCATCCGGCAGCTTGACGTCGGCTGCAAGCAGCTTATCCCCCGTCCCAAGCGAGGTGACATCCACGGTAATCGCAGCAGGAAGATCGGCAGGAAGCCCTTCAACCTCCAGCTCTGTCGCCTGGATCTGAAGAATACCGCCAATTTTGGTGCCTTCCGGGGTTCCTTCAAGCTGAAGCGGTACCTTGACCCGTAGCGGCTTGTTCTTGAGCACCTTCTGGAAGTCCGCATGCACGACTTGACCAGCCCGTTGCTGAATATCTTTGATCAGAACCGGAATCGTCTCTCCGCCCTCCACTTTCAAATCAAAAAATTCAGATCTGCCTGTCCGCGATACCCGGATCAACTCCTTGGCATCTACATGAACGGGAATGCTCTCCGTCTGGGCCCCGTATACTACCGCTGGAACACGTCCGCTGGTCCTCAATTCACGGAGTGATGAACGGGCAAAATCCTGTCTCCGTACAGCTTCAAGATGTGACGTAGTCATCATGGATCAACCTCCTGTTATTGGACATATCAGTATATTACCCAATTATGCCTGCATCTAACGTCCAATATTCCATAAAAAGAAAAAGAGGACCGCTCATCAGATCCGTAGATCCGTAAGTCAATCCTCCAAGTATTAGATGGAAAAGATAGGAGAAAACCCTAGTATACAATTAAACTATTGCTTAATAGCTTGAACCAGCTCGACAACTTCTTGTGCTGTCCGCTTCTGCAGCGCTTCAGCAGCCAGCTTCTCCATCTCGGCCTTAGACAGCTTGGAAATTTGTGATCTGGCGGGAAGAATTGAAGTCGCGCTCATACTGAACTCATCCAATCCTAATCCTAACAGCAATGGAATCGCGGTGGCGTCGCCCGCCATTTCTCCGCACATCCCCACCCAGCGTCCTTCCTTATGGGCGGCATCAATCACCATTTTAACCAAGCGGAGAATCGCAGGGTTGTATGGCTGGTACAGATAGGATACGCGTTCATTCATCCGGTCTGCGGCCATCGTATATTGGATCAGGTCATTCGTTCCGATGCTGAAGAAGTCGACCTCCTGCGCAAATTGATCGGCAAGAACGGCCGTGGAAGGAATCTCAACCATGATGCCCAACTGAATAGAATCGGACACTGCTGTGCCCTCGCCAACCAGCTTAGCCTTTTCTTCCTCGAGCAGCGCTTTGGCTTGGCGGAACTCGTCCAAGGTAGCAATCATCGGGAACATAATGCGCAGATTTCCGTACACGCTGGCACGCAACAGAGCACGAAGCTGGGTGCGGAAAATATCCTGGCGGTCCAGACAGAGACGCACAGCCCGGAAGCCTAGAAACGGGTTCATTTCCTTGGGCAGATCCAGATAAGGAAGCTCCTTGTCCCCCCCGATATCGAGCGTACGCACGACAACCGGCTTGCCTTCCATCTTTTCCAGTACGGTCTTGTAAGCCTGGAACTGTACATCTTCAGACGGAAGCTCGGTACGGCCCATATACAGGAACTCTGTCCGGTATAAGCCTACACCTTCTCCGCCATTCTCAAGCACGCCGGCCACATCGTTCGGAGTACCGATATTCGCAGCAAGCTCAACATGCACCCCGTCCCGGGATACCGTTGGGAGATCGCGAAGCTTCTTCCATTCCTCGATTTGACGAAGATGGCGGTCCCGTTTCGCTTCATATTCAGCAACCAGCTCTGGCGCGGGATTAATAATAACTTCTCCATCCAGTCCATCTACAATCAGCAGGTCGCCAGACTCAATCTGGGACAGGACGTCCTTGGTTCCTACTACAGCAGGAATCTCCAGAGACCGGGCCATAATGGCCGAGTGCGAGGTTCTTCCGCCAATATTCGTAGTGAAGCCCTTAACGAATTGACGGTTCAACTGTGCCGTATCCGAAGGGGTTAAATCCTCGGCCACCACAATCACTTCCGTGCTAATTTCCGCCGGATTCACATACTTTACACCTAGCAGGTGCGTCAGCACCCGCTTCGTGACATCGCGCATATCCGCGGCACGCTCACGAAGATAAGCGCTCTTCATATTTTCGAACATACTGATAAATTGCTTCGCCGTCTCATCCAGCGCAAATTCTGCAGTAACCAGCTCGTTAGCAATTTTATCGCGGACAGGAGTCAGAAGCTCCGGATCGCTCAAAATGAGCAAATGAGATTCGAAAATTTCGGCTTTCTTGGCGCCAAGCTCCTGTTGAGTGCGTTCCTTAATCGCCTCCAGCTCTTGAACTGAAGCCGCCAGGGCCTCTTCAAAGCGCTGAAGCTCTGCTGCTGAATCCTTGGCATGCTGCTGCTTTACCGTATAGTCAGGATGCTCCAGCTTGAAGGCCGGAGCAATTGCTACTCCTGCAGATGCGGCAATGCCTGTAATCTTAAGCATGAACTTCTCCCAGCCCTTCACTAATCATTACATCGGTAAGAGCTTGAAGCGCTTCAGCAGCTTGCCCGCCTTCAACGGACAAAGTTAAGGTATCTCCCTTTTCAAGACCCAAAGAGAGTACGCCCAGAATTGATTTCAGAGTCACTTTTCTGCCGCCTGATTCTGCAAACGCTTCAGATTCCTTAAATTTATTTGCGGTATTGACCAGTGCAGTCGCCGGACGGGCATGGATACCGTCTTCATCTGTAATTCTGAATGTTTTTTCCATCATGAACAACTCGCTTTCATAAAATATTCTCTTGCTGATTCAAGTCAGAAGCTCAGAACATACAACAAAAAGGCATGAGTCAACAAGAAATGATTCCTATCCCCTTAATACGGTTATAATACCCCACATATCAGAGATGCAATCAAAAATCTAATCAACTCATGCCTGATCGAATCAGTAACACATTGTAATAATATTCAGTTGCAGTTCAGTAACCAAAGTATATCAAACCTAATGGCTCGGTGCAAGTTCATCCCTAGTTAATCCCTTCCCGGGCCACTCGGTGCAAATGCATCGTTAAATAGCTGATTTCCGCCCGGTACACTGGCTTGTTCAGACGCGTCTCCATCAATCGCGTCAGCTTTCCCGCAAGCTCAAATAAGACCGGATACTCATCACTCATCATTCGCTCCAGCTTCTTCACTTCCTCCACCTGTTCGCCCCTGCGTATCCGCTCGATAGCGAACCTTAGATGCGTCAGAAGGCGTGAGTAATCCAGCGACTGCCGCTGAACCGTGATATGCAGCTCTTCTTCGATCATTTCTATAAGTTCGGCAATTAACTGGGCATGCCCCCGAACTTCACTGATATGCCGATTGGTCATCGCACTATTGATATGAAGGGCAACAAACCCGATTTCATCTTCACCCAGGTCGATCCCGAGCTTCTTCTGGATCAGGTGGATTGCATATTCGGCCAGCTCATACTCCAGTGGATAAAGCTCTTTAGTCTCGTACAGGAACGGGTTATGAAAAGACAGGTCCTGATCGGCACGCTTTATAGCGAATGCCAGGTGATCCGTTAAAGCGATATGGATATGTTCATTCAAAGCGGATTGTGTCTTCTCGGAAATATAGTTAATAATTTCCCCGATAATTTCAATCAATTGCTCATCAATTTGTGGAACGAGCTGTTTGTACTGCTCCTGCTCCTGACGGCTGGTCAGAATGAACATCTTCTCCACGGATTCCAAAGGAATCGCTTCACCTGTCTTGCGGTTAAATCCGATGCCCTTCCCGATAATGACCACTTCACCATGAGCAGGATGATTCGCAATAATGACATTGTTATTCAATGCTTTTGACACTTGTAGGCTATTCACAATGGCACCTCATTTGGGGGATGCTGATTCTTTTACTTTTAATATAATACGTATTCAAAAAGTCTACTTTTCAGCACCGAGAAGGTTGCGAGAATCACCAAATCACTTCGTGATCAAAAGATGACTTTTTGAACTACCTCTTATACTAACAGCTTGTTCATTCATGCTTATTATAATCGACACGCCTACTCGTTGCCACAATCGGGAGTAAATAAAGGCCATCCCCGGGGATTAGCCGAAGATGGCGCACAACGAATTATATTATTTCTGAATTCGTGTCCTGAACAGGGACTACCGGACCTTCCTTCGCTGGCTTCTGAGCTACAGGAGCCGCAGGGGCCGCAGGTGCAGTTGGAACAGTTGAAGCAGCAGGCCCTTTGCCTGTTAACCGCTTGATCAACTGGTTTAGCTCGATGCCGGAGACATCCTTCAGCATTTCCGGAGCGGTGGCCATCAGCTCGGTCACATAATTGCTGACCCGTGCCGCACCTTCACCTTTCCCCGTATCCACAACCGTCAGCTTATCAATGGAAGAGATCGGAGCGGCAATTTTACCTGCCAGATCCGGCAGCATTTTCACAACGATATCCAATACCGCGGCTTCTCCAAACTTCTGGAACGCTTCAGCAAGCTTCTCTTTGGCTTCCGCTTCCGCCAAACCACGCAGCCGGATAATTTCTGCATCCGCGGTACCCTTTGCCCGCTCTGCATCCGCAATCGCCAGACCTTCAAGTCGCTTCTGCTCGGCCGAAGCCTTCGCTTGCGTCTCGATGGAATATTGAAGCGCATCGGCTTCTCTCATCTTGCGGGCTTTATCCGCTTCCGCCGCTTGTTCAACGGCATAACGGTCCGCATCGGCTTTCTTCTTCACTTCAGCATCATATTGCTTCTGGCGAACGAGAATTTCTTTCTCCTGGAGATCAATCTCGCGTTCCTTGCGGACGAGCTCAACCTTCATTTGCTCCTCTACCATCGTCTGCTTGGCTCTGGCTTCTTGGATATGATAAGCCTGGTCAGCTTCAGCCTTCGCCGTATCCTGATCCTTTTTAAATGAAGCGACCTTCAGTTCTTTCTCCTTGGAGGCCTCAGCGATATTCGTATCCCGCAGAAGCTCGGCCTTCTGACCGGATTCCTCCGCCAGCGCCTTCTGAATTCTCGCATCGCGCACGGCCTCTGCTTCCGCAATCTCCGCATCACGCTTAACCGCAGCAATTCTTGGCTTACCTAACGCTTCAAGATACCCGTGCTTGTCGCGCACATCCTTGATCGTGAAGGATACGATCTGCAAGCCCATTTTCTTGAGATCGCGGGCAGCGACGCCCTGCACTTCCTGAGCAAATTTATCGCGGTTCCGGTATACTTCCTCTACTGTCATCGCACCGAGAATCGAGCGCAGATGACCCTCCAGCACTTCCTGTGCTTCGCCTTTTAATGCATCGATAGGCTTGCCCAAAAATTGCTCGGCTGCAGTAGCCACATCTTCTACCGAGCTTCCGACTTTAATAATCGCCACACCGTCCGCTGAGACCGGAACACCTTGCTCCGTATAGACCTCTGGGGTCATGACATCAAGCTTGTGGGACAAGAGCGACATAAATTCCGCTTTTTGAAAAATAGGCCAGATAAATGCCCCGCCACCGCGTACAATCTTGATCCGGCGGCCTGATTCATCCTCTGAAATATTACGGCTTCCTAGAAAGGAACCGGTTACGAGCATCGCCTCGTCCGGGCTTACGGTCTTATAGCGTGCCCAGAATGCAAGGCCCAGCACCACAATAACAGCAATGACCACTACAGGGATTAGCAAAAAATCTGGAATCGGCAAATCCAATTACATCCTCTCCTTCTCTAGTTCATCAGATTCGTATAGCTCCGATACATGTACCACGCCGTCCTTCATTTCAACAATGACAACCAGCGCTCCGGCGGGAATACTGCGACGGTCCCAGCTTGAAGCTGTGTGCAGCGTATTTCCGCCCACCATCTTGACCATGATCTCTCCATACCCTTTAGCGGGAACCGGAACGGTCACTTCACCGAGCTTGCCAGGGAGCTCGGCGTGGGAGAAGCCAACTGAATTCTCGCTGTTCTCCATCGGCTTGACATACACGAAATAAAGCAGGATGGAGACCACCAGAGCAATCAGAATTGCCAATACGACGACCGTCCCGTGACTTAACGCCGTGTAGCGTACCAGCAGAATGCCCGCTCCGCCAAAGGTGGTGATCGCGGAAGCGGTGATGACCGGCTTCAAAAAATCTACCGAGAAGATATCGAAGATCCCTTCCAGCCAATTTCCGATAAGGTCACCAAGTATAGCGCTAATGAAAGCAAACAATGCGCCGCCGATAAAACAGCTCCAAAATAAAGTCTCCATCCGCTTCTCCTTTCACTGCAGCCAATTACCTTTCATGTAATATTTACGCAGTACGGTTTCCAATGTTTCACTTTTTTGTATCCATGAGCTTAGAGAGAGCTTCTGTATATGTCCAGTACGTCTTGTTTTTCCAGTTGGGCAAAGTTGCCAAAGGCCCCGAATCGAACTGCCTTGTCCGCCATTAACTCCAGTTTGCTATCGTCAATCTGGTAGTCTGAGAGTCTGCTAGGCGCCCCGATCGAGTCCCAGAAAGCCCTTAGCGCTTCGATACCTGCTTCTGCAATTTCCTCGTCGCTCTTGCCTGCCGGATCAACCTCGAAGACCTGAATGGCCAAGCGTTTAAAGCGGGCGATATCATGGTGCATAACGTGCTTCATCCAGTTCGGAAACAGAATTGCCAGACCTCCGCCATGCGGAATGTCGTATACCGCCGAGACGGCATGCTCGATATTATGAGTCGCCCAGTCGCCCGACAGTCCCATATTCAACACCCCGTTAAGAGCCATCGTTCCACAGTACAGAATCGTCTCGCGGTAGGTTTCATTTTCCAGATCATTGATAAGCAGCGGTGCAGTCTCGATGACGGTGCGCAGCACGGTTTCACAGAAGCCATCCTGTACCGGCGTATTAGGGGTGTGGTGAAAATAATGCTCAAACACATGGGACATGATGTCCACCATCCCGTAGACGGTTTGCTCCTTGGGCAATGTTGCAGTATTAGCCGGCTCCAGAATCGAGAATACAGGGTAAGCCAGCTTGCTTCCCCAGCCCAGCTTCTCCTGAGTTTCTTCATTGGTAATGACCGAATTCCCATTCATTTCCGAGCCGGTAGCCGCCATGGTCAACACCGTGCCCAAAGGAAGCGCATCAACAGGGGCAGCCTTCCGCTCGGCAAAATCCCACATATCGCCATCGTATTTGGCCCCTACGGCAATCGCTTTTGCACAGTCCAGCACGCTGCCGCCGCCAACGGCGAGCACAAGATCAATCCCTTCGGATTGGCACAGCTCCACACCGCGATGCACCGTTGAGAGCCTAGGATTCGGCTCCACGCCGGCAAGCTCGGTAATCTTTACGCCAAGCTCCTGCAAAATGGCAACGACACGGTCATACAATCCGCTCTTCTTAATACTGCCGCCGCCATAGACCAGCAGCACCTTGCTTCCATAGCGCGGCACTTCTTGCCGGAGCTGCTCTAATTGTCCTTTGCCGAATATCAGTTTGGTCGGATTGTGAAATTGAAATTGATCCAAGACGAAATCCCTCCTAAAGATGGTGATATAGACAAGCCGCTTAACTAATCTGATTATACCTTTCTTAGCGTAAACAGCAAAAGAGCCGGATTCAGCGTGCCCGGGGTAACGTGTGAAGGTTTCTTTCGATCGCTGTTGTTCGCGGATTTCTTTGATTAAATAAGCCATAACAAGGGAGACATCCGGCATAAAGGCACCTGACGATGCTCCTTTTTAAAAAGTAAATATACACCACTGCACCAGATGCACAGTATCCTGCTTGCATGCAAAAAGAGCCGTCCAGCTGATCAAGCTTCGGGACGGCCCCAACATTTGTTTGTTCGCACATACGGCACTTGCTTCTCGCATGTGCACACACGTCAATAATTTTATTGTATTTCGGCATTTATTTTGCCGCCTGAGCCCACGCGCTGGCACTTTTAATGCTTTTAAGCACTTATTTCGCCCGCATGTGCGCCTACGCCAGAAATTTTAATGCCTTTATGCACTTGTTTCGCCAAATGCGCTCTCATGCCTGAGATTTTATTGCGTTTTGGCACTTATTTTGCCCAGCAGCAACTCATATACTCATTCTGCACTCATTATGCACAAAGAGTTTCCTACATCACTACGTTGTTGCTCATATGAGGAATATGTCCTAACCAATGGTTCCAGTAAGACTCGAGCGAAGTTCAAAGCTAAACTGGAATGCCACTCGGACAAGCGAAGTTTGGCGCAAAACCGGAGTATCATGTATTCGGAGTACAATTCAGGCAAGCAGTATCCTGCTTACATGCAGGCGGCAAGCTTATTGCAGTGCAGTATTTTGCAGCGCAGCATAATGCATTGCTGTTTATGGATCAGCTGATCAAGAAATCCGCGAACAACAGTGATCGTAAGCACACTTCACACGTTGCCCCCTAACTCGCCCTCCGATGTTTAACTGTCTATGCTATTGCATGATAGCCCATAGCTTGGACAAAGCGTATAAAGGCTTCCCGGCCTGCTGGATCTGTCTTGAATACACCTGCATGCTCCAGGATCCGTGCAAACTTGCTGCCCACTTCTTGCCGGAGCAGCTCTTCTGCCTGCTCTGCAGGTACCGAGGTTCCATGCTGCTGAATAAGCTGCTGGATCCAATCTCCATGCACGGCCAGGGGATGACCGGAGTTCGAGACAGCCGCTTGCAGAAGCTCCGTATTTCCGCCAAGAATCGCAGCGATATCAGCGAGTTCCTGCTTTAGCCGTCCAGGCAGAATGGCGAGCCCCATGACCTCGATCAGGCCGATGTTCTCCTTCTTGACATGGTGCATTTCCCGATGAGGATGGAAAATACCCTCCGGATGCTCCTCACTGGTGCGATTGTTGCGCAGTACGATATCCATCTCGTATACGCCACCTGCTCCGCGCCGAACAATTGGAGTCACCGTATTATGCGGTACGCTCTCCCCATTCTCCTCGCTGAAGGCAAGCACTTCGGCCGCAGGATCACTGTATGCCTTCCAGGATTCATACACTTGATCGGCCGCTTCCAGCACTACGGAAGGATCGTGACCGGACAGACGCAGAACCGACATCGGCCATTTCACCAGGTCGGCGGTTACGCCCGGATAAGCCGGATGCGAGAACGATGCCTCGGAAGGAGCAAGCTGAAGCGGGAATGTATGTCTGCCTCCCTGGAAATGGTCGTGCGTCAGAATCGAGCCGCCCACAATCGGCAGATCAGCATTCGAGCCGATAAAGTAATGCGGAAAGGCCTCCGTGAAGCTAAGCAAACGTTTAAATGTCTGCTTGGTCAGCTTCATGGGAACATGGTCATGATGGAACACGATGCAATGCTCGTTGTAATACACATACGGCGAGTACTGGAATAGCCATGGCTCATCGTTCAGTTCCAGCGGAATCACGCGCAAATTTTGTCTGGCCGGGTGATTGATTCGTCCGGCATAGCCCACATTTTCCCGGCATAGCTGGCATTTAGGATAGACCGGCGGCGGAAGAAGCTTGGCCATGGCGATTTCCTTCGGATTCTTCTCCGGTTTGGACAGATTGATCGTGATTTGCATATCGCCGTATTCGGTCGGTTGATCCCAATAAATATTCTGGGCGACCCGATCCATCCGAATGTAGTTGCTGGCAACGGATAATTTATAGAAATCATCCGTTGCGGCTTGAATGCCTCGCTCCGCCGCTGTGCTGCGAAATGACGCAATGCATTCCGATGGACGAGCCATCAGCAGCCCCATAATCCGGGCGTCCAGCAAATCACGGTAGGTATCTGTATTTTCCGGAATCAGACCGATTTCAAGACCGTAGTCAATCAGCACCGCAAGCGGTTCCTGCGGGCCTTGCAGCGATTCAGGCTCCAGTGCTTCAAGATAAGCTTCATCAAACCCGAACAGCTCCAGAAGGCGGTTTCGCGAATAATCAATATCTGTTTCTTCAATCATTGCCTGCTCCAGCGCGTAATGGACTAAACGTTCAATCGCCTGCCGGGCTTCAGACTTTCTCTGCTCTTCTGCACTCAAGCTTCTCACTCCTTACTTGTCACCGTAGCCGTCTGGATGATGCAAATGCCATTCCCACGCACTGCGGATAATATCATCAAGCTTATTGCGGGAAGGCTGCCAGCCAAGCACTGTTCTTGCCTTATCCGAAGAGGCGATCAGCACTGCCGGGTCCCCGTCTCTGCGAGGTGTGACTACAACCGGGAAATCACGGCCGGTAACTTCCTTGACCTTGGCAATAACCTCCTTGACGGAGAAGCCTTGGCCATTGCCGAGATTGAATACGTTGCTGTCATGACCTTGAATCAGATATTCAACCGCACGCAAATGCGCATCCGCTAAATCTCCTACATGAATGTAATCCCGTACGCAGGTGCCGTCAGGTGTGTTGTAATCATCACCGAATACTTGAATCGATGGACGCTGCCCGAGTGCTGCTTGCAGAATCAGCGGGATCAAATGGCTTTCCGGCGTGTGATCCTCTCCGATCTTCCCGCTCTCATGCGCTCCCGCCGCATTGAAGTAGCGAAGGGCCACATACTTAATGCCGAGCACCTGATCGAACCAGGCCATCATCCGTTCCATCGTCAGCTTGGTTTCACCGTAGACATTGGTTGGATTGGTAGCATCCGTCTCTTCAATAGGTACCTTTTCAGGCTCGCCATAGGTAGCTGCAGTCGAGGAAAATACGATTTTCCGCACGTCAGCCGCATGCATCGCTTCCAGCAGACACAGCGTCCCGTAGACATTATTGTCATAATATTTTACCGGATCCTTCATACTTTCACCGACCAGGGAATTCGCCGCAAAGTGAATGACAGCTTCAATCTGATTCTCGGAAAATAGCTTTGCAAGCAGCTCTTTATCGCGCAAATCGCCTTCATACAGCTTCCCGCCAAGCAATGCCCCCCGATGGCCGGTCTGCAAATTATCAATAACCACAACCTCTTTCCCTTGTGCCAACAGCTCCGCTACAGTATGTGAGCCGATATAACCGGCTCCGCCAGTGACCAGAATTGCCATATTAGTTCTCTCCCTTCATTTCATGGACTCCGTCGCCTACGCCGCATACATAGAAGTCGCCTTCCAGGCCGGTGCGCTCCTTGTAAGCCGCGCCTACTTCTTGAACAAAACGCTCTACCGAATCCTCATGAACCAGCGAGACCGTACAGCCGCCGAATCCGGCACCGGTCATCCGCGAGCCGAGCGTGCCCTCAATCTTGCGTGCTTCTTCAACCATCACATCAAGCTCCAGACAGCTCACTTCGTACAGGTCGCGAAGAGAATCATGGGAAGCATTCATCAGGCTGCCGAAGGCTGCCAGGTCATTAGCTGCAAGCGCATCGACCGATTTCAGCACACGGGCGTTCTCTTCAACCACATGAGTTGCACGCTTCAGCAAGACTTCAATGTTAAGCTTGCCCTTTAGTTCCCCGAAGCGCTCCGGTGTCAACTGTGCCAGGAATTCGATCTCCGGCGCTTTTTCGCGGATCAAGCGAAGAGCTTCATCGCACTCGCTCCGGCGCTCGTTATATTTGGAATCAACCAAGCCTCTGCGCTTGTTCGTATTGCCAATAACGAGCTTGTAGGCCCCGGTCTTGAACGGAACATGCTTATACTCCAGCGTGTCGCACATCAGCAAGATGGCATGATCGATAGCCCCGTTAGCCACAGCGAACTGATCCATAATTCCGCTGTTTACGCCGACATAAAGGTTCTCGGCCTTTTGGGACAGAACAGCGATCTCAACCTTATCGGCAGGCTTGCCTTCCATAGAAAGCAGTGCAAAGGCTGTAACCACTTCAATCGAAGCGGAGGAGGACAACCCGGCCCCGTTAGGAATCTCGCCGTGATAGAACAGATCGTAGCCGCTCGATAGGTTTGTCCCTCTTTTCGCCAGCTCCACAATGACTCCGACCGGATAATCCACCCACTCCTCCGTTTTCTCTTTGCCCAACTCTTCAACAGCAATTTCAGCGGTGTAAGGAAGATTAGTCGAGGCAAAGGAAACCTTGCCGTCTTCTCTTTTGCGGACAGCCAGCGTTGTTCCGAATTCCAGTGCAGCCGGAAGCACGTATCCTCCGTTATAGTCAATATGCTCGCCAATCAAATTCACACGTCCGGGAGCGTTGAATACGCGAACACCCTCCGCATTCCCTCCACATTTCGATATAAACAATTGTTCCATTTCTTTCTTCTTCATTCTGTACACCCCATCTTCATGGAATCTTGAATTTCTTGTCTTCAGTATAAGAAAAAGCGTTCTCTTTGATAATGCAACTATGCGTGTATAATATAGATATATGTGACTTCGAGAAATGGAGGATTTCATATGATTCAAGAATCCTATAGCGCTGCGGCCAATCCCGAAATCAGCGAGACAAGCGAATTGCATGTGCTTTTTGCCGGCGAAAGCCAGACGGTGAACAACCACCGCCTGGGTCCGAAGGTTTACGATTACTATCTACTTCATTACGTAGAAGAAGGACGAGGCTCCTTCCAGACAGAGTATGCCCAGTATGATCTTCAGGCAGGCGACTGCTTTCTCATTCTTCCTGAGCAATTGGTCAGCTATGCCTCCGATCCGGAGAATCCCTGGCGTTACCGCTGGATTGCCTTTGCAGGTGTACAGGCCAATCTCCTGATTGAGCGTGCCGGGTTCACTCCTCGCACAGCGGTCTGCAGTCCGGGCACCGGGAGCGGCATTCCTTCTCTGCTGGAACAGGTCCTGCAGACCTTCCGCAGCAAGAAATCCAACTCCGATCTGGCCTCGCTGGGCTGTCTCTATCTTGTCATGGCGGAGGCAGAGCAGTCGCTCGTTCAGGCGGGCGCCCTTCCGGCAGGTGAATCCGGCGTACAGCGAATTGTAAAGCAAATGATCCAATACATGGCAAGCCAGTATGCACACCCGATGTCGATTGAACAGATGTGCTCCAGTCTTGGCTATAACCGGGCCTACTTGTCCCGGATCTTCAAGAAAGAGACGGGCTTCACACCCGTTACGTATTTACTCAAGCTGCGAATCGACAAGTCGCGGCAACTGCTGCGCGAGCGGCCAGAGCTATCCATCGAACAAATATCTTCATCCGTAGGACTGGCAGATGCCTTGTACTTCTCCAGACAGTTCCGCCGGTTCCACGGTCAATCGCCGAGTGAATACAGGCGGGATGCCGCGCGTGGCAACAGGTGAGAAAAATAGTCCATGTTCACAGAACAACTGTTTTCAGGGCATCCATGACCGCCCCGATCGGGTCCGTGATCAGCAGATCGGCTCTGCTGTCATAGGGCGTTGAGCTGGCATTCAACAATACCGTGCGGCCGCCTTGATAATAAGTCACCAGATGAGCAGCCGGCTGTACCGTCAATGAAGTTCCGCCGATTAGCAGCAAATCTGCTTCGGCAATGGCACGAATGGAGCGCTCCATGGTATCCTCATTCAAATTTTCTCCATACAGCACTACATCGGGCTTGATCACACCCTGACAGGCCGTACAGAGCGGAACCGGTGCCGGGCTCTGCATAACCTGATCCAGAGTGTAGAATTCATGGCAGCTCATGCAGTAATTGCGATGAATCGAGCCGTGCAGCTCCAGCACATTTTGGCTCCCTGCCATTTGGTGCAGGCCGTCGATGTTTTGCGTAACGATTGCTTTTAGCCGCCCCGCCTTCTCCAATGCTGCCAGCAGCTGATGAGCCGGATTCGGCCGGGCTTCCGGATGGAGCATCTTCGTCCTGTAAAAATCGTAGAATACTTCCGGATGCCGGTTGAAAAAAGGACGGCTTAAAATTTCTTCAGGGGAATAGGACAGCTTGTTCTCCTGATGATAGATCCCGGCGGCTGAGCGAAAGTCGGGAATTCCGCTCTCTGTGGAAATGCCTGCCCCGCCAAAAAATACAATCCGCTTACTCTCAAGTATCCATGTTCCCAATTTCTCGATTTCTGGCATGCACTTAAAGTCATGTTCAAGGTTACTCACGCTGTTTGTCCTCCTTCAGAGTAATATGATCCGCATAAGCAATCGGCTCCATGACGGTATAATCCGGAATAATCCAATCTGCATCCACTAAATAATGCGCCGCATCAGGCTCTGAGGCAATACCGATTGTGCCGTAAAGTCCTGCAAGCTTGCCCATCATCATATCTGCATTACTGTCCCCGATCATCAGGCAATCCTCCGCCTGGATTCCGAGCTCGCCCATTGCCAACTCCGCCATTTCAGGATCGGGCTTGCCATTGATCACCCGGTCTCGGCCCACAATACTTCCAAAATACTTGCGAATTCCTAGCCAGTCCATATGCTTCACTGCCCCTTCCGTTGTATCTGAGGTGACGACGCCTAACCGGATCCCGGCAGCCTCACAACGGGTCAAGAAACCATGGAGGCCCCGAATCGGAACCGCATTCCGCTTCTCCTCCAGCTTCTGCATGGCAATCGTATTGAAGGAGCGTATCTGCAGGAGCGCCTCGTTCCAGGGAACACCCGCTACATACAGCTGCCAGGCCAGTATTGCGGTCACTTCTTCTTCTGTCCCCATCGCCAAAGGACCGGTCTTGTCATAGCCTTTCATTTGCCCGTCTATATCCAGCATCAGCCCCAGCAGATTCTCCGCAGGAACCGTCGCTGCCGCTCCCATCACCGTTAGCTGGCCTTCCACCAGCCGGGTTAGCGTGAGCGCCCAATCGCTCCATAACGCCATAAAATCAAGCAAGGTTCCGTCCTTGTCAAATAGAATGCCTCGGCATGGGAAGATCCTGTCCTCTGTTCGTATTGCCGGCACGAAGCCACCTCCTGATAACTACTCTTTTCTTATTTTAACCCCGCTTCTCTCCTTGCACCAAATCAGAATTCATCACGATTCATGAGTTGGTCACATTTTAAAGCACTGACAGCGCTTTCCTTGGTGATTTTTATCACAAAGTTAAAGGGTCAAATCCATTATCTTAAAGCAAGAAGCATTTATTTAAATTTTTAATATTCATTTTTCAAATCAAACTTAGGGAATGTGCGGAAAGGAGTTAACCTCAATATGTCAGCACCTACATGGGAACAGCGAGGAGAGACGTTTTTCCTGAATCTGCGCTTTCTGCTCATACTCTGCGTGTTTGTCAGTAATGCCATTGAGCCGCTCATCTCACGCATGATGGGGATGAACTCGCTCTATATGTGGATCTTCACATTCCACATGCCCCTATTCGTCTTTGTAACGGGATATTTCGCCAAGACCAGCTTAACCGGAAGCACAGGACGCAAGGTTCTAGTACAGATTGGGTTGCAATATGTTATTTTCCAGACACTGTATTCCATTCTGGATGTTACCGTATTTCAGGTGGATCATATTCATCATTCCTTCTTCGCTCCCTACTTGCTGCTCTGGTTCCTTGCCAGTCATCTGTGCTGGCGCCTGATCCTCCTTCTTCTGCAAAAGCTGTCGCCGCTGCGCCAGATTGCCGCCGCTGTCATTCTTGGCATTCTAATCGGATATCTGCCGCTTGACGGTACTTGGTTAAGCGTGTCGCGAACCTTTGTGTTTCTGCCCTTTTTCATCGCAGGCTATCACTTCTCCTTTGCCTGGATCGGACAACTGCTGACCAAGAAATTCCGAGTGATCGGAATTCTACTGTCACTTACCTTGTTCTTTGCACTTAGGATCGCCGGAAATGAATTAGTACCCGGTTGGCTGTACGGCAGCATGACCTATATGCAGTTAGACACAGCTTACTGGTACGCAGGATTGATCCGTTTCGCTCTTTATTTCCTGCAGTTATTCGCAGGAGCGTGCTTCCTGGCCTTTGTTCCGCAGCGGGTCTCAAGACTGACCGATTATGGACGCCGCACCCTTTATGTGTTCCTGCTGCATGGGCTGCTTATCCGCTGGGCTGCCGCCTCACCGTTATATGATTATATTGATAGCTATGCCGGTGCGTTTGCAATCATCGCCTCCGCCGTATTGCTCACCATCCTTCTCAGCCAGCCAACGGTCAAGAAATGGACCTCAGCGGCAATTGAGCCTCCGGTAGAATGGGCGCTGCACCTGGAGCGCAGAGCTCTCGGAAATTCCGGGGCTGTCAGCAAGTAACATACAACCTGGTTGCCCTTTTCGGAGGGCTCCTTTTTTATTTTCGGCACATTTCGAGTTTCATCTTGCTAGCATGTGGTAAATAACACCATACCCTACCAAAAAATCAATCCAAGGAGTGATCTGCATGGCACGGGAAAATGGCAAGATGAGCCGGGAAGAAGCCGGACGTCTCGGAGGAAAGGCCACCTCCAAAAATCACGGTAAAGAATTCTATCAGGAGATTGGACAAAAGGGTGGAAAAGCTACCTCCAGCAAGCACAGCAAGGAATTTTATCAGGAAATCGGACAGAAGGGCGGAGAAGCTACCTCCGAAAAATACGATAAGGACTTCTATCGCAGCATCGGCCGTAAGGGCGGACGAGCACGCGGCAGCAATCCTAATATGTAGACGGATCCTGCCAGGCGCGGATTTCCGTATCACAGCTCCGGTATCGCGTACCGGAGTTTCTTTATTCTGTTGCTAGAAAAACACGATTACATATGATAGACTTTATAAAAAGCTTTAGCGGTGTAAAGTTACAAAATTTCACCAAGAGCAAAATAGATATGGAGGGATCTTTACTATGGCAGCAGGTAAAATGCGTTCAGATATGATAAAAAAAGGCTTTGACCGTGCTCCTCACCGCAGCTTGTTGCGGGCAGCAGGAGTAAAGGAAGAAGATTTCGGCAAGCCGTTTATTGCGGTATGCAATTCGTACATCGATATCGTGCCGGGTCATGTGCATTTGCAGGAGTTCGGAAAAATAGTCAAGGAAGCCATTCGCGAGGCGGGCGGCGTGCCGTTCGAGTTCAACACGATCGGTGTGGATGATGGAATCGCAATGGGACATATCGGCATGCGCTACTCGCTGCCGAGCCGTGAGATTATCGCAGACTCGCTCGAGACTGTCGTATCTGCCCACTGGTTTGATGGCATGGTCTGCATTCCGAACTGTGACAAGATCACACCGGGAATGATGATGGGCGCCCTTCGGGTGAATATTCCGACCGTCTTTGTCAGCGGCGGACCTATGAAGGCCGGTGTCGACAGCAAAGGCCGCAAGCTCTCCCTCACCTCCGTCTTCGAGGGGGTTGGTGCTCACCAGGCCGGTCAGATCTCTGATGGCGATCTGTATGAATTGGAACAATTCGGTTGTCCGACTTGCGGCTCCTGTTCAGGGATGTTTACAGCGAACTCGATGAACTGTCTGGCTGAAGCCCTGGGATTGGCTATGCCGGGTAATGGCACAATTTTGGCCGTAGCTGAAGAGCGCCGCGATTTCGTACGGAAGTCCGCTCGCCAGCTCATGGAATTGATCAAGCTCGACTTGAAGCCTCGCGATATTGTTACTATCGAATCGATCGACAATGCCTTTGCCTTGGATATGGCAATGGGCGGTTCCACCAATACGGTTCTGCATACACTTGCTCTCGCACAGGAAGCCGGAATCGACTATCCGCTGGAGCGCATCAACGAAGTTGCCAACCGTGTGCCGCACATCGCCAAGCTGGCTCCAGCCTCGGATATCTTTATCGAGGATGTGGATCGTGCCGGGGGCGTAAGCGCCGTACTGCATGAGCTGCTCAAGAAACCAGGCGCCATCTATGGTGATCGTATCACTGTAACCGGCAAGACGATTGCCGAGAACGTAGAAGGCTGCGAAATTCTGGATCATAACGTCATTCATCCGATCGATCAGCCTCACTCCGAGAAGGGCGGCCTGGCAATTCTGTACGGCAACCTGGCGCCGGAGGGCTCGGTTATCAAAGTGGGCGCCGTTGATCCATCCGTAGGCGGCTACCATAAAGGACCGGCAATTTGCTTCGATTCCCAGGAACAAGCCTTGGAAGGCATCGCAAACGGAAAAGTGAAGGAAGGCTCTGTCGTTGTTATCCGCTATGAAGGACCTAAAGGCGGACCAGGGATGCCTGAAATGCTCGCTCCTACTTCCCAAATCGTTGGTATGGGGCTTGGCGCGAAGGTCGGTTTGATCACGGACGGCCGCTTCTCAGGCGCTTCCCGCGGTATCAGCATCGGGCATATCTCTCCGGAAGCGGCAGAAGGCGGTCCAATCGCTTTCGTCGAAGATGGAGATATCATCGAGCTTGATCTGAACAACCGGAAGATTGAGCTGCATGTCGCCGAGGAAGAACTGGCCCGCCGCCGTTCCAATTGGAAGGGCTTCGAGCCGAAGGTGAAGACAGGCTATCTCGCGCGGTATTCCAAGCTTGTAACGAACGCCAGCTCCGGCGGCGTGCTTAAAATCTAACTATATAGTTGAACTAAGTTGAACTAATGAACTTTACGTTTTGGGCAACGTGTGAAGTGTTCTTACGATCGCTGTTGTTCGCAGATTTCTCTGATTGAATGAAGCCATAATAAAGTAGAAATCCGCTCACAAAGGCGAACGCTAACGCTTCTTCAGCACACTTCACACTTATGCCCTTTCAACGAAGCTTATTTAGTTCAACTTATAAAATTACTAAAAAAATAAGGGTGTCCCCAAATTTGCGATGATTTGGGGACACCCTTTTCACTGGAGTATGACATTAACGTATAAAATCCATGAGTTCTAGCTGCTTTTTAAAGGCTTGCAGTGATTGCAACCGGCTCCGGCTCCTCTATGTTCTCATTCGGCTTCTCTGAAATATTCAGATGAGACCCATCTTCCGCATAATGTTCGGCAAGATACTCAAGCGGCATCAGGATCAGTTTAGGAATCAGCAGTTCCGGAGATTGATTCAAGCGTGATCCGCCTTCTGGATGGATGACCCGCATTAGAAGCTTCAGGTAAACCCGGGATGAGCCGGAGAACAATCCCTTAGGAAGATCTGTAACTGTAAATCCGAATTTTTCCGGCCCCCGGTTTATCATACTTACCCCATACAATGCCTTTACCTTGGCAAGCTCCGCATGATCGGCTACATAACGGGCAATCAGCGGCATCTCCTGCTCCATTCGCCGGACCATTTTAATCGCAAGCTGTACAGGCGACTTCGACTTCATTCCCAGCTCGAACAACAGCTTGTTATCAATATGCAGTTCCATTACCCGGTCACCTGCTGTAAGTACAGAGCCATCACTCATCGTGACTTGCTGTCCGCGATAGCTTCGGACGCGAAAATGCATCAGCGGGTTTTCCGGGTTAATCGTCTTTAGACGGAACAGCAGATGAAACAGCTTCTCCCATGCCATCCACAATGCAACGATGGTCTTTTTGAACAGACTAATCGGCTTTTTCTTTGAATCGGCTTGCTGAGCTGAAGAGCTCGGCTTCACTTTTTTCCCCTCCCTGGACACTTCGCTGATCCGAATCATCTCATCGATGCGGATACTGTTCAGACCACGGTCTCTGGCTTCCTTCAATACACGTTCGAGCGCAATCAGCATTTCCCTCGGTGCTGTCATATTGGCTCCCAGCGTCGCACCGCAGTCATGCAGCAGAAATACCTCGCCACCGCGCAATTTCTTCAGCATCCGCTTCGTCAATTTGTCGGCGCCAATCTTGACCCGCCAATCACTGAATATCGCCGACCAGAGAACGATCTGAGTTTCATTTCGCTTAGCAAAATCAAACAGGTTCACAATCCCCCAGGGCGGTCGATAGAAGTGCGTGCGCACGCCGGTTGCGTCCAGAATCACCTTGCCTGTCTTCTGAATCTGCCTTTTCACTTCAGCAGGTCCCATTAGCCAGTTTGTCTTGTGGACATAATTATGAATACCGATCAAATGTCCCTCTTCGTGCATTCTCTTCAGCAGCTCAGGATGTCGTTCTGCATTGGAGCCAACCACGAAGAACGTAGCCTTGGCATCATAACGCTTCAGCAGATCAAGCAATTCCGGCGTATATTGAGGATCAGGACCATCATCAAAGGTCAGTGAGAAGTATTCCTTGCTTATGCCGCGCCTAAACACGCGAAACCCGAAGATTCTTGTGATCAAGCCGGGAATAAAAGCATATAGCGATGAAATATAAAATAACCACAGCAGCAAAGTCTCCATGTCGTCTTCCCCACTTTTCTATAGTTCATGACTTTGGCATGCCCTAAAGCATAGCATCCCCACTATTTTATCATACAGACCTGCCAAGTTGGGGCATTTTTTTGGAAAAGAAGCTGTTGACGACTAAAGCTGCCTACTAAGACACATCCGTATCCTGCGCGAGAATATCCATCACCCGCCGGAATACGTCGGCCGCAAGATGGTGCGACCCGGCTGGACGGTTCTGTACCAGCACAGCTACGGCATATTGAGGCTCACTCACCGGCCCGTAACCGATGAACCATTGCTGATTGAGCTTTTTACCCGACTTTATAACTTGGGCGGTTCCAGATTTTCCTGCTAACTCCCATTTTGAGGACCTCATTGACCTTCCAGTCCCTTCAGTGATGACACGTCTCATCATGACAAGCAATTGATGTGACGTCTTGGGAGAAATCACTGCTTCACGCCCCAACTTCTTTGCAGGAAATTCAGCCATCGTGGAGCCATCCTTGTACAGAACCTTACTGACCAATCGTGGGGAAAATAATTGACCATTATGAAGCAGCGTTACTACCAAATTTGCTGCCTGAAGCGGAGTTACCAGCACATCCCGCTGGCCAAGTGCCGTTTGAGCCAGTACACCACCGTCAACCTGGACCGCTGGATGAAAGACCCTCCCCGCCTCCTCCTGATCAATCTGTCGTAGCTCCTCACCGCCCATGAAGGAGTCAGCATACCATCCGATCTTGTGAGATAATCCCAGAGCAGATGCAGTTCTTGCAATTTGGGCCTGTGACAAACGCTCTCCCAGCTCGGCAAACACCACATTACATGATTGCGCCAAGCCTTGCTCCAAGGAAATATCGCCATGACCTCCGGTCTTCCAGCAGGATATACCATAGCGGTGATATTCTCCAGAGCAATGAAACATTTCTCCAGGCCTGGTCACGCCGGATTCCAGAGCAGCTGCAGCTATAACCAGCTTAAATATAGACCCTGGGGCCTCTGCCTTGACTGCTCTATTGCTCCAAGCTCCATCTGCAACTTGAATATGGCTAGGATCGTAAAAGGGCCTTGAGACCATAGCTATAATATCCCCCTGCCGTGCATCCAGGACGACGATCGCTCCCTCCTCAACCTTCATGGTCTCGCTAAGCTTTTCCAGTTCGCGCTGAATTCCTTCCTTTATCGTGGTCTGGATCTGGACAGGATAATAAGGATTATCGGTCGTTCGAATTCTGGTTCCGATGCTGGGCATGGAACGGTATCTTCCGTCGGTGCCATAAGATACTCTTGTTCCGCCAATTCCTCTTAAGAAGCGATCCATGGATAACTCCAAACCCGAAGCCCCAACCTCCATTTGAATCGGAAAGGGCCTGCCGGACTCCTGTCCGATCTTCAACCCTCTTATTACATCGGGGCGTTGAGCGACATAACCGAGCCATTGACTCCCGCTCCTCCCCTCCGGATACCGTTTCATATAAGGCAACCACTCCACTCCCTCGGGCAGATCACCGATCGGCCGTTTAGAAGACTCCTTGTTCGCCGTCTCCAGCGCAAGCGGAGCTTGAATCATCTTCCATTTCGCCTTCAGCTCATCTGGTGGCATATCCACGATTTCAGCGAGCTTCCTCAAGCTTTCCGTCTCCGGAAGCCCATGGACCGGGAAGAGAGTGGGGAGCCATTGAATCTCCCCTGTAAGCCTTACCCCATCACGGTCAACAAAGTGGCCCCGTCCTGAATCGAGCTCAATCCCTTGTTCTCGTTGCCTGACAGCCAGTTCATTAATCGTTCTTCCTCCGGCTGTTAAAGGACGCGCAGCAGCACTCCAGGCCAACCAGCCCATTCTTACCGCAAACACGATTAAAAAAAATGAAAAAGCGAGCAGCACGATAAATATCCGTTTTTTCAAGCGGACGAGCAATTGAACCGCCTCCTGTCTCTTCCCATTATTTCCTGGGAAAAGCTTGTTCACACTTCCAGAGGCAATTCGAATTGAACAGTTGCTTTTAGATATAAAAAAGCAGGCCCTCCATAGCCTATAACTATGTGGGACCTGCCTTGTCATTCATATCAAATTAGGAATGATTATACCGTAAACTTGGACAATGAGTCCTTTAAGCCTGTTGATACATTCTCTAGCTTCTTGGACAGCTGTACCAGCTGTTCCCCAATCGTCTGCTGCTCGCTGCTTAGCGATGCAACCTCTTCAGAAGTCGCGGAGGATTCCTCGGCTACTGCGCTCACGTTGCTCATCGCATCGGACAGAATATTTTGCGATTCATTCAACTGATCAATCGAGGAGGTAACCTTGTCCAGATGAGTAATGAAGTTATCCATTTGCTGTTGTACAGAGACAAAGATTTGTCCTGTTTCCTTCACAGAACTCATTTGCTCCTGGAACAATGGACTGGCATCAGAGAGTGCCTGCACCGTTTCATTCATTTCCTTCTGAATGTTGTCGGTAATCTCTCCTACCATGGCAATCGATTGCTTGGACTGATCCGCCAATTGACGAATTTCGTCTGCCACGACCATAAAGCCGCGTCCCGCAGCCCCGGCACGTGCAGCTTCAATCGTTGCATTCAAGGACAGAATATTGGTCTGCTGTGTAATATTCTTCATGACATCCAATACTTTCATCACCGAAGATGTACTTGTCTTCAATTCGTCTACTTTGTTGGTCAATTGGCTGATCATCTCGGCGGAAGCTTCCGTCTTGTCCAGGAGACCGTTCAGATACTCGGTTCCGCGCTGACTGGACTCATGAACCTGATGCGCGGATTGCTCCATCTGCTGGTTCACACTGATGACATGCTCCATTTGACGGGCGATATTATCCGTCAACGAATTGCCCCGCTCCGCTTCATTCGCCAGGCTGGTTGCGCCATTCGCAATTTCTTCGGTTGCCGAAGCGATTTCTCTCGCGGAGATCGCTGTTTTATTGGAAGCATCCGTCAATTCTGCAGCCGTTTCCAGCACATCTTGAGCGGAATGATTAGTCTGACTAACCAGAGCTGTAATTTGCTCCATCATCAGGTTGAAGCTGACCGAGAGCTGTCCGATTTCATCCTTCGCCTTTGTTTCCATACGGACCTTGAGGTTCCCCTTGGCTCCCTCTTCCATTAATTCCTTCATTCTGCCCAAAGGATGAGCAATCATTCGTACCATCCAGACCGCAATTAAGGTGGTAATCAAGGCAACGATTAATGCAGACAGAAAAGTATAACTCAAAATACTTTTTGCATCCTTTGTCAATTCGGAGGTTGCTACAGTCCCTACCAGCTTCCAGCCAGTCATCTCATGCTGTACATATACAGCCAGGACACTTTCACCGTATAGATCCTTAGTTACGAAGCTGCCGTATGAATCGGTTCCGGCTTTAGACATATCGATCGTATCTGTCTGACCCGCATTCTCCACGTCCGAAGAGCTTACAACAAAATTGTCAGCCGTCAGCATCTTGACTTCAGAGCCTTCCCCAAGAGAAACTTCTCTCAAATAGTCTTCCAGTACCTTTATTTTGATATCTGCAACCAGCACAAAGCGCTCCATGCTGGTTACGCTCTGAACCGAACGGACCAGCCGGAAGACTTCGGGTGCGCTGCCGTCTGCTTTCGGTACAGGCATCCATTGGGTCATCGTCTTATCAGACAGATCCTTAAACCATTCCGTATCCCTGATTGTACTCAGGAGCTCTGGATCGGTATTGCCCGCGCTGATATCATCAATAGCCTGCTTGCTTGAAAGCATATAAATCGCTGTGAATCCATCATTAGAAAAGGTTAGACCATTCAGGCGAGTTCTCATCTTCGTCACCTGCGTAAACCGGTCATAATCGGACAATCCCGGGAGATAAGCTTCTGTAATTGCTTTTTGCATCTCATCATCCAAGAATGCCTGTTGCAGATTATCCGCAAACTTTTGGAATACGATATCCAGCTTCTGCGTGGTTTGCAATATGGTCTGTGTATTGGAGGTCTCTGCGTTTCGTTGAATCGTACTTTTTGCGACTCCATAGGACACAAAACCGATGGCCAGAACAAACGTCATAATTGCTACAAAGAAGATTAAAAACAATCTTACGCCAACCGACTTATTAGGGTTAATCTGACCTGGCACCATCTTGCCCAGAGATGATTTCCAGCCGCCCCCCGCCTTCTCCGATGAAGGGGTTTTCAATTTCTCCTTCAAAGCATTAAGGCCTTTCCGTTTCGATTCCTTGCTGTCCGTGCCTTGCTCCTTCTTCTTAGGAACCTTACCCATTCATACTCACCTACCGCTCGTAATAGTCGTCGTACTTTAAGCATGGGATTAAAGTCATACCAGTTTCGATCTGGTGGTAAGACATCCTTACGTGCATAATTCGACATGCTCTGACGACTTCCTCTATAATATCGGAAAAGTTAATACCGAAAATTACATTTTTCTGAGGATAAAAATCAAATAAGGACTTTCGTCCCACACCACCCCTTTCGTGCAAACGATTTCCAGAAAAAGAAAAGGGTGCCCCAAAAGCATACTTTGGAACATTCCTACCAACAAAATAGGATGATTCATAAAAAAAACAAGGGGTTAAGCGGTCTATCTTCGCTTATCTCTTTGATTTTTATCGTCTATGGCTGCTTTTTTAAGCAGATTGTCAACAAGGGGAGGCAGATCCTTACGGAACACTTGAATCGCCTTCCCCCAAAACAGACTCCTCTTTGGGTGCAACCGATTCTCTGATTAGCCATCTGCTGCTCGCTGCCGGATATTTTAAACTCGCTAACGGACATTCTAGAGACTGTCTATTAACTGTTTACAACTCACTAACTTCAGCAATTCATATTCCGTTTTTTAGTACTAGAATGATTGGTTTTCTCCCGAATTCGTCCATTATCTACGTATTCCGTGGTATAATGGTCGT